>CAKRHP010000005.1 GCA_934339135.1 uncultured Lachnospiraceae bacterium
TGCAGGTAGTTGAAGTTCTTAAAACTATCTAGGAGCTGGTCTGCTCATATTTTTCCGAAGAACAGTTTACACTATCAAAATAATAAGGGGAGGTTGTATATTCGACAAAAGTTATGTAAAATAAGTGGTAGTCCTATGGACTATCACTTTTTAGATTGGAGCAGAAATATGTCGGAGGAACTAAATGCATCAGAAGTTAAAAGATCCATTTGGCATAATAGGATCTTTATTGTAATCTGCATTGCAAGTGTGATTGTTGCTGTCGGAATTTTTATTCTGCTGGTCAACGGATATATTAATAAACGCTATACCGGTTATGAGGTTGTAAAGGAAGGTCAGAGACAGGATGCCGGTGCAGAAAAATATCTTACCTATGATGGGGATTTTATTAAATACAGCAAAGACGGTATTTCAGGAGTAAATATCAATGGGAAAACTTTGTGGACCGGAAGCTATGAGATGAGCAATCCCGTTGTGGTAATACAGGGGCAGTACATTCTTGTGGCAGATATTGGCGGGAAGGATGCCGTGATATATAACGGGAAGCATGAGGCGACAGAGCTGTCTGTGGATTATGAGATCAAGCAGGCAGATGTGTCCGGTCAGGGACTTGTTGCTCTTTTATTAGAAGATACCTCTTCGGATATGATCAATATTTATAATCCCTATGATGTATCCTCAAAGCTGTTAGTGAAGATTCCTACGAATGTTGATGATGGTTATACCGTTTGCATGGCGATCTCGCCCGATGGAACCAGTGTGGTAGCATCGTATATCTGTATTGTGGATGGTAACGTGGAGAGCCGGGTTGTTTTTTATAATTTTTCCGATGTAGGCAAAAATTCTGACTGTATTGTCGGTGCCAAAAATTATCGAAAGGCATTGGTGACGGATGTACATTTTTTGTCGGATGATCAGGTGGTTCTTTTTTCGAATCAGGGTTTTTATGTCTGGAAAGGGATGAAACAACCAAAGCAGATCATACAGAAAAAGGTCCGTCAGAATATCAAGAGCGTTTTTTATGGCAGTGACAATATCGGAATGGTATTGGAAACGGGAAGCAAAAAAACACCGTATCGAATGGATATTTATAACCTGAAGGGGACAAGGATCTCATCCTTTGACTTTGCGGAGGATTATAATGATATCGCTTTGTCGGAAAATGAAATATTATTCCGGTCGGCAAAGGAGTGTGGGATTTTTCGTCTGAATGGTGTCCTTCGTTTTCACACCACAGTGGAGGAGGGCGTAGATTACTTTTTCCGCGGTTCCAAAAGGAACCGGTACTATCTTTTTAATGACACAACGATACAGGAGATCAAATTGAAATAATAAAATTAAAAAATTACTGAAAAATTGAAGAATAAAGGCTTGACAAACACGCACAGTGATAATATACTTATCAAGTGCGTGTTTTTGCGTACTTTTTTGCGTATTTTAATTATGATCACAGGAGGTGAAAATTAATGCCAACATTTAACCAGTTAGTAAGAAAGGGAAGAAAGGTTTCTTCAAAGAAGTCTAATTCTCCTGCACTTCAGTACACCTACAATTCTTTAAATAAGAAGACTGTAGCTCAGAGCTCTCCACAGAAGAGAGGTGTTTGTACTGCAGTTCGTACTGCTACACCTAAGAAGCCTAACTCAGCTCTTAGAAAGACCGCCAGAGTTCGTCTCTCAAACGGTATCGAGGTTACAACTTATATCCCGGGTGAGGGTCATAACCTTCAGGAGCATAGCGTTGTACTCATCCGTGGTGGAAGAGTAAAGGATTTGCCAGGTACCAGATATCATATTATCCGTGGTACACTCGATACAGCCGGTGTTGCAAACAGAAAGCAGGGCCGTTCTAAGTATGGAGCAAAGAGACCTAAGAAGTAATCATTCACTAATTTGGGGATGTGCCGGATTAATTTTTACTGATTAACCTGGTGCGGACACAGAAATTCGTGAGTACCGATGAATTAATGATGACAATACGCTGATGCAGTGTCGGCTGTGTAGTATTGTCAAATAATATTAAGGAGGGAAGTAACGTGCCACGTAAAGGACATATACAGAAAAGAGATGTATTAGCAGATCCTGTCTACAAGAGCAAGGTTGTTACAAAGCTGATCAACAATATCATGTTAGATGGTAAGAAAGGTGTTGCTCAGAAGATCGTTTATGGTGCATTTGAGCAGATCGCTGATAAGTCCGGTAAGGACGCTCTCGAAGTATTCGAGGAGGCTATGAATAATATCATGCCACAGCTTGAGGTAAAGGCAAGACGTATTGGTGGTGCTACCTATCAGGTGCCGATCGAGGTTAGACCTGACAGAAGACAGGCACTGGCTCTTCGCTGGCTGACTCTGTTCTCACGTAAGAGAGGCGAGAAGACAATGAAGGAAAGACTTGCTAACGAGATTCTTGATGCATCAAACAATACTGGCGCTGCCGTTAAGAGAAAAGAAGATATGCACAAAATGGCAGAGGCAAACAAGGCGTTTGCACATTATCGCTGGTAAGATTCATAGAGGAGGTAAACGACCTTGGCTGGAAGAGAATATCCACTTGACAGAACAAGAAATATCGGTATTATGGCTCATATCGATGCGGGTAAGACCACTTTGACAGAGCGTATTCTTTATTATACCGGTGTAAACTATAAGATTGGTGAGACTCATGATGGTGCGTCTACGATGGACTGGATGGAGCAGGAGAAAGAGAGAGGTATCACAATCACTTCCGCTGCTACCACTTGCCACTGGACACTTGAGGATCATCATAAACCAAAGGCTGGTGCTTTAGAGCATCGTATCAACATCATCGATACTCCGGGCCACGTAGACTTTACTGTAGAGGTAGAGCGTTCTCTGCGTGTACTGGATGGTGCTGTCGGTGTATTTGATGCAAAGGCCGGTGTTGAGCCACAGTCAGAGAATGTATGGCGTCAGGCAGACACATATAATGTACCACGTATGGCGTTCATCAATAAGATGGACAAGATGGGTGCAGACTTTTTCATGTCTGTTCAGACAATCATTGATCGTCTGGGCAAGAATGCAATCCCAGTACAGATCCCTATCGGAAAGGAAGATGACTTTATCGGTCTGATCGACCTCTTCGAGATGGATGCATACTATTATAAAAATGATGAGGGTACTGACATCGAGATTACAGAGATTCCTGATGATCTGAAGGATCTTGCACAGGAATGGCATGACAACCTGATCGAGAAGGTTTGTGAGCTGGATGATGATCTCCTTGAGAAGTATCTTGAGGGTGAGGAGCCATCTATCGATGAGCTCAAGAAAGCTCTCCGTAAGGGAACGATCGCTTGTGAGGCAGTTCCGGTATACTGCGGTTCTGCATACAAGAACAAAGGTGTTCAGAAGCTTCTCGATGGTGTTATCGAGTTCATGCCTGCACCAACAGATATCCCTGATATTACAGGTGTTGACGAGGAGGGTAACGAGGTTATCCGTAAGTCATCCGATGATGAACCGTTCGCAGCACTTGCATTCAAGATCATGACAGATCCGTTCGTAGGAAAGCTCGCATTCTTCCGTGTTTATTCCGGTACACTGAACTCCGGTTCTTATGTACTGAATGCAACAAAGGATAAGAAAGAGCGTGTCGGACGTATCGTACAGATGCACGCAAACAGCCGTAGCGAGATTGATAAGGTTTATTCCGGAGATATCGCTGCAGCCGTAGGTTTCAAGACTACCACAACAGGTGATACCATCTGTGATGAGCAGCATCCGGTAATTCTTGAGTCTATGGAGTTCCCTGAGCCTGTTATCGAGCTTGCAATCGAGCCTAAGACAAAGAACGATCAGGGTAAGATGGGTGAGGCTCTTGCAAAGCTTGCAGAAGAGGATCCTACATTCCGTGCTCATACAGATACAGAGACTGGTCAGACCATTATCGCCGGAATGGGTGAGCTTCATCTGGACGTTATCGTAGACCGTCTCCTTCGTGAGTTTAAGGTAGAAGCAAATGTCGGTGCTCCACAGGTAGCATACAAAGAGACAATCACAAAGGCTGTTGATATCGACAGCAAGTATGCTAAGCAGTCCGGTGGACGTGGTCAGTACGGACATTGTAAGGTTAAATTTGAGCCAATGGATCCAAACGGTGAGGAGACATTCAAGTTCGAGTCTACCGTTGTCGGTGGTGCTATTCCTAAAGAGTATATCCCGGCTGTTGGCGAGGGTATCGAGGAAGCTGCACAGGCAGGTATCCTTGGTGGATATCCGGTACTTGGTGTACATGCGAATGTATGGGATGGTTCTTACCATGAGGTCGATTCATCCGAGATGGCATTCCACATTGCCGGTTCTATGGCATTCAAGGACGCTATGAAGCAGGGTAATCCTGTTCTCCTTGAGCCGATCATGAAGGTTGAGGTAACTATGCCTGAGGAGTACATGGGCGACGTTATCGGAAGTCTGAACGCAAAACGTGGTCAGATCGAGGGTATGGACGATATCGGTGGTGGAAAGATCGTACGTGCGTATGTACCGCTTGCTGAGATGTTCGGTTACTCAACAGAGCTTCGTTCCAGCACACAGGGACGTGGTAACTATTCCATGTTCTTTGAGAAGTATCAGCAGTGTCCAAAGAATGTTCAGGACAAGGTGCTTGCTTCTAAAGAAAAATAATTTTAGAAAATGTTAGTAAAAATGTGTCTCATAGTATAAAAAGCACTTGAAAATTCCTTTAAAGTGCAATATAATAATGCCCATAGCGTGAAATTTGTCCGTGATGGGCAGACTATGAGTCGTATGAATTTAAGGAGGATAATTAAAAATGGCTAAAGAAAAGTTTGAAAGAACCAAACCCCATTGTAACATTGGTACCATCGGTCACGTAGATCATGGTAAAACAACACTTACTGCTGCTATCACAAAGGTACTTGCTGCAAGAGTTCCAGGTAACGCAGCTGAGAACTTTGAAGATATCGATAAGGCTCCAGAGGAGAGAGAGCGTGGTATCACAATCTCTACTGCTCACGTTGAGTATCAGACAGAGAAGAGACATTACGCACACGTTGACTGCCCGGGCCATGCCGATTATGTAAAGAACATGATCACTGGTGCTGCTCAGATGGATGGTGCTATCCTTGTAGTAGCTGCTACTGATGGTGTTATGGCTCAGACAAAGGAGCATATCCTTCTGTCCCGTCAGGTTAATGTACCTTATATCGTAGTATTCCTTAACAAGTGTGATATGGTTGATGATGATGAGCTGATCGAGCTCGTTGAGATGGAAGTAACTGAGGCACTTGAGGAGTATGGTTTCGAAGGTTGCCCAATCATCAAGGGTTCTGCTCTTAAGGCTCTTGAGGATCCAAACGGCGAGTGGGGCGACAAGATCATGGAGCTCATGGATGCAGTTGATGAGTTCATCCCAGATCCAGAGCGTGCTACAGATAAGCCATTCCTGATGCCTATCGAGGATATCTTCACAATTACTGGTCGTGGTACTGTTGCAACTGGTAGAGTAGAGCGTGGTGTTCTCCACCTCAACGAGGAAGTTGAGATCGTTGGTGTTAAGGAAGAGGTTCAGAAGACTACTGTAACAGGTATCGAGATGTTCCGTAAGCTTCTTGATGAGGCTCAGGCTGGTGATAACATCGGTGCTCTTCTTCGTGGTATCAAGAGAGAGGATATCGAGAGAGGTCAGGTACTTGTAGCTCCTGGTACAACTACTTGCCACAAGAAATTCACAGCTCAGGTTTACGTACTGAAGAAAGAGGAGGGTGGTCGTCATACTCCTTTCATCAATAACTATCGTCCACAGTTCTACTTCAGAACAACTGACGTAACAGGTGTATGTAACCTTCCTGATGGTGTTGAGATGTGTATGCCAGGCGATAACGTAGAGCTTACTGTAGAGCTCATTCACCCAATCGCTATGGAGCAGGGTCTTAACTTCGCTATCCGCGAGGGTGGACGTACAGTAGGATCTGGTAAGGTTGCTACAATCATCGAGTAATCTTTGATCAGATTCACATCAAACTAGATTTTAAAGGGCTTTCCGAGGAATCGGGAAGCCCTTTTTAAAAATAAAATGAAATTTTTGGTAAATTAGGGTTGCAATTTATTTCAGTTTGGGTATACTAATAATTAGTAATGCGACCTAGTGATATTTCGATATCATGCATTACTATTCCCCCCTCTGAGAATAAAATGTCAGTAAAGAGCTGTTTTGTGCGTGAGCAGAAAGCAGCTCTTTTACCGTTTACAGGAGGGATGGATTGTCATTTGGTAAAAATTATGGGTTGACGGATAGACAACATACGTGTATGATAGATACGTACAAAGTGAATATTGCGAACTCTTATTAAGAGTGGTGGAGAGTGAAGGCTCTGTGAAACCACGGCAACCCCCATTAGAGGAAGGTGCCAATCTGAGCGAGAAATCGAACAATAAGAGGAGTTGAGTTGATCAAGTCCATCTTTTTGATGGTCTTTTTTCTTTGTAAAAATTTTTACAGCAGTTTTATAATAATAGTTATGTTTTTTTAGGAGGTACAAAATGGAGAAACGATTATTTACGTCTGAATCAGTTACCGAAGGACATCCGGATAAAATATGTGACAATATTTCTGATGGTATCTTAGACGCTCTGATGGAGCAGGATCCAATGAGCCGTGTGGCATGTGAGACTGCGATCACTACCGATTATGTATTGATCATGGGGGAGATCACCACGAAAGCAAAGGTGGATTATGAGAAGATTGCCAGAGAGACGATCCGTGAGATTGGATATGATGCCGACGAGAAGGGCTTTAACTGTGACACATGCCGTGTGAAGGTACTGTTGGATTCCCAGTCACCGGATATTGCCATGGGTGTGGATAGGGCACTGGAAGCCAGAGAGAATGAGATGTCTGACGAGCAGTTAGAGGCGATCGGTGCAGGAGATCAGGGAATGATGTTCGGCTATGCAACGGACGAGACACCAGAGTTGATGCCATATGCAATCTCACTGGCACATAAGCTGACAAAACAGCTCACCAAGGTTCGCAAAGATGGAACACTTTCTTATCTCCGGGCGGATGGAAAGAGCCAGGTTACAGTAGAATATGACGAGGACGGCAAGCCGGTTCATATCAATGCCGTTGTTATTTCCACACAGCATGCGGAGGGTGTGACACAGGAGCAGATCCATGAGGATATCCGTAAATATGTGATCGATCCGATCGTTCCGGCAGAACTGATTGGCGAGACAACAAAGGTATTTATTAATCCGACCGGACGTTTCGTGATCGGCGGACCAAATGGAGACAGCGGTCTGACCGGCAGAAAGATTATTGTTGACACTTATGGTGGATATGCCCGTCACGGTGGTGGAGCATTTTCAGGAAAGGACTGCACGAAGGTAGACCGTTCTGCAGCATACGCAGCCAGATATGTTGCCAAAAACATCGTCGCAGCAGGACTGGCAAAGAAATGTGAGATACAGCTTTCTTATGCGATCGGTGTTGCACAGCCGACATCGATCATGGTAGATACCTTTGGAACCGGTAAACTGGATGACCGGAAGCTGGTAGAAATTATCCGTGAAAAATTTGATCTGCGTCCGGCAGGCATTATCAAAATGCTTGATCTGCGCCGTCCGATCTATAAGCAGACAGCGGCTTACGGACACTTTGGAAGAGATGAACTCAACCTTCCATGGGAGCAGACAGACAAAGCAGAGGAGCTTCGCAGTTACATGTAATTCGCTTGACAGATTGTTATAAACAGTATAAAATTAAATCGTTGTATTGTGCTTAAAATATACAACGAAATCATATAAGGAGGTGTCCTATTCGATGTCACCAGTAGCATATATTATTATTGCTATTGTTGTTCTATTGGTTGGGATTATCGTTACCGCGTTTGTGACCAGGAAAGTCGCTGTAGACAATTATATTAAGTCGGAGGAACAGCAGCTTGGATCAGCACAGGACAGAGCAAAGAAGATCATTGACGATGCTCTGAAAAATGCAGAGACCACAAAGCGCGAAGCATTGCTTGAGGCGAAGGAGGAAGCGATCAAGACAAAGAATGAAATTGAACGCGAGTCCAAGGAACGCCGTGCAGAACTTCAGCGATATGAAGAACGAGTATTGTCGAAAGAGGAATCTCTGGATAAAAAATCAGGACAACTGGAAAGAAAAGAGGCAGCCCTCAATAAGAAGGATGCAAGTCTTGATGCCCTCAAGGAAGAGTTGGAAAATGCCAAGGCAGAGAATCTGCATAAGCTTGAGGAGATTTCCGGTTTAACTTCTGAACAAGCGAAAGAATATCTTTTAAAATCTGTTGAAGAGGACGTAAAACATGAAACTGCAGTTCTTGTGAAAGAACTGGATCGTAAGGCAAAGGAAGAAGCGGATAAGAGAGCAAAGGATTACGTGGTAAATGCAATTCAGCGGTGTGCGGCTGATCATGCGGCAGAAACTACGATCTCTGTTGTCCAGTTGCCAAACGATGAAATGAAGGGAAGGATCATCGGTCGTGAAGGGCGTAATATCCGTACATTAGAACAGTTGACTGGTGTTGATCTGATCATTGATGATACACCGGAGGCCGTTATTATATCAGCATTTGATGGAGTGAGACGTGAGGTTGCCCGCGTTGCTTTGGAGAAGCTTATTGTTGATGGCCGTATTCATCCGGCACGGATCGAGGAAACTGTCATTAAGGCTCAGAAGGAAGTTGAGTCAATGATTCGCGAGGAAGGTGAGGCTGCGACACTGGAGGTTGGTGTTCACGGTATCGATCCGGAGCTGATCCGTTTACTGGGAAGAATGAAGTTCAGAACCAGTTATGGTCAGAATGCATTGAAGCATTCGATCGAGGTAGCACATTTGTCCGGACTGCTTGCAGCAGAGCTGGGTGAGAATGTGAGAATCGCTAAGAGAGCCGGTTTATTACATGATATAGGTAAGGCGGTTGATCAGGAGATTGAGGGAACACATATCCAGATCGGTGCAGACCTGTGTCGCAAATATAAAGAGTCAAAGGTTGTTATCAATGCCGTGGAAGCACACCATGGTGATGTAGAGCCGGAGTCGATCATTGCATGTATCGTTCAGGCCGCCGATGCAATTTCTGCAGGCAGACCGGGTGCACGCCGTGAGACGCTGGAGACCTACACAAACAGATTAAAACAGTTAGAGGATATTTCGAATAGCTATGAAGGCGTAGAGAAATCATATGCCATTCAGGCTGGACGTGAGGTACGGGTAATGGTCGTACCGAGTCAGGTAAGTGACGATGATATGGTACTTATGGCGCGGGATATTTCCAAGCGGATAGAGTCTGAATTAAAGTATCCGGGTCAGATTATGGTAAATGTGATCCGGGAATCCAGAGTTACCGATTATGCAAAGTAGACACAACAATATCTAGTAAGAGAAATCGTCACGGATTTGCGTCCGTGGCGTTTTTTTAAGTGTATAGGAAAATGCTTGTAATGCAGTGTGAATCATGGGATAAACGCTTGTTTTGCCCTTTTTTAGGGTATAGGAAAATGCTCGTAATGTAGAGCGAAGCCAACGAGAATTGCGAAGCGATTTCCAAAGAGGAATTAAAAAATAGGATATTACAGAGTAGATCAGAGGTGAAAATATGCAGATCATCCGGATGGCAGGATCCGATCCGATCAAAGGAACGGACAATATACAGTTACAGTTTCAGAGAGAAGGCGGTGAAGCAAAGATTTCCGAAAACTCTTATGGTATTGCAGTGGATATAGGAACGACCACTGTGGATATGGCACTGTATGATCTGGTGGAAGGCAGAAGAATTTCCGGCTATCAGGAAAAAAACAGCCAGACGATTCTGGGGGCAGACGTGATGATGCGTTTAATGCACTGCCAGAGAGGTTCCCAGGAGAAGCTGGAACAGTTGATCCGGGAGCAGCTTCAGGATATGGCTCAAAAGCTTTGTGATGGCTTCTGTACATTGGAGCAGATTCGAACACTTACCGTCGTGGGAAATACGACGATGTGTCATATTTTTCTGGGACAGGATGTGTCCGGTCTGGCGGGGAGTCCCTTTCGTCCGGCGTACCGGGGAATATATCGGTGCAAGGGCAGCGATCTTGGAATGGAGCGTATGAAGTCTGTGGAAGTCATCGTGCCGGCAGGGATTGACGCTCATGTGGGTGCCGATGCGGTTGCCGTGATCTGTGATCTTAAGCTTCATGAAACAAAAGAGACGGTACTGGCGGTAGACATTGGAACCAATGCGGAGATTGCCCTGAGCTTACGGGGAGAGATCTCTGCCTGCTCTGCGCCGGCGGGACCCGCCTTTGAGGGTGCACAGATCTCGCAGGGAATGCGGGGAGAAGCGGGTGCAATTGCGGGGATGCATATTGCGAGACAAAGTGGTAATATATTATTGGAAGTGATTCCGGATGACAGAGGGAATATCTATCCGGTAAAGGGAATCTGTGGATCGGGCCTCATCGACTGCATTGCATCTCTGAGACAATGTGGTGTTTTGCTGGAAGACGGTTATCTGATCTGTGACGCAAAGGAAGCGGACAGGCAGGGGATCCCGGATTATCTCAGAGAAAGGATTAAAGAAAAAGGTTTTTTGGTGTATTTGGATCCACAGGGCAGAAATGTATATCTGACACAGAAGGATATCCGGCAGTTTCAGCTTGCAAAGGCCGCGGTACAGGCGGGGATACGTATGCTTCTGGAGCAAAAAGGTCTTACGCTGGAGCAGGTGGACCGGCTTTATATTGCCGGTGTTTTTGGCGGTCATATCTCGAAGAAGAATGCGGTACTGACAGGACTTTTTCCGGAGATTGCCCAGGAAAAGCTTGTGATCGCAGGAAATGCTGCGGGAGAAGGAGCAGCCAGAGCCCTGTTATCTGAGGAATTTTTGCGGCAGACCGAAAAGGTTGGCACAGAGGCGGTACATGTGGAGCTGGCACAGCAGGAAGCCTTTCAACAGGAGTTTTTAGCATCCATGGAGCTTACTCCATGGAATTAAAGAATTAAAGCTGCATACAGAAGCAGCAGAATGGAGAATGACTATGAAAGTAGGTTTTATTGGAGCAGGAAATATGGCATCCGCTATGATCGGCGGTATGTTGCAGAAGGGACTGTTACAGAAGGAGGATATTATTGCATCCTCCGCAACACAGAAAACAGCAGACCGGGTGGCAAAAGAGTTTGGCATCTCCACGACGTTAGACAATAAAGAGGTGGCAAAGGCAGATATTGTGATCCTTGCCATTAAACCGATTTATTGCGAAGGAGTTATCCGGGAGATCAGAGATCAGATCGGAGAAAATCAGATCGTGGTAACGATCGTTGCAGGCAGATCCTTACAGTGGCTTTCGGATACCTTTGGCAAGCCGGTGAAATTGATCCGGACCATGCCAAATACTCCGGCTCTGGTAGGAGAGGCCGTCACGGCATTATGTCCGGGAGAGCTTGTCCGTGCAGAAGAACTGGAGGAGGTCTGCCGCCTGTTCCGTGGTTTTGGAAAAGCAGAGGTTGTAGGAGAGCATTTGATGGATGCGGTCGTTGCCGTCAGCGGAAGCTCTCCGGCTTATGTATTTATGTTTATTGAAGCTATGGCGGATGCAGCCGTGGCAGAGGGAATGCCGCGGGCGCAGGCATATCAGTTTGCAGCACAGTCTGTGCTTGGCAGTGCCAAGATGGTACTGGAGACAGGAAAGCATCCGGGAGAACTTAAGGATATGGTATGTTCTCCGGCAGGTACGACCATTGCAGGAGTATGTAAGCTGGAGGAAAAGGGATTTCGCAGCAGTGTGATGGAGTGCATGAAGGCATGTGCAGATAAATCCCGTAATATGTAGATTATAGAAAGGTAAAACGGGCTGGAACATCTGCACTGTTTGGGCAAAAAGACGGAGAGATAACGATTGCAAACCGGAGGAATAATCGCAGCCCGAACGCCGTATTTATAAAGGAGACCTTTTGGGTAGATGCCCGGTAAGGAGCCTGTCCATGAGGACAAAAAAGCAATGGCGGGATGGCAGATATTTACGGATGACACTTCGGTTCGGCGGTTTATTTCTGATGCTGTTTCTGGATGTTCGGTGTGCCGGATACGTTGTAAACTGGCGGCTGGAGATGGAACGAGTATGTCAGGTTCAGCAGGGGCTGCAGAAGCAGAACGCAGAAAGGCTGCTTCCATCTTTCCTGAAGGAGGCAGAATGTTTCCCGGTCCGGAGAGTAAAGGGACAAAAAAAGTCCTGGGGCTTTGACGACGGTTATGGAGAGGGACGGAGCTATGGGGGCAACAGAAGCCACGAAGGCATTGACATTATGCCGGTTTCTGATGACAGGAAGCAGATATCGGTTCAGTCTGTGTCGGACGGTGTGGTGGAGCAGATAGGATGGCTGGAGCTTGGCGGTTACAGGGTGGGGGTTCGGACAGAGTCCGGATTATATTTTTATTATGCCCATCTGGACAGCTATGCTCCGGGACTAAAACAAGGAGACAGGGTACAGGCAGGAACACTGCTTGGGTATATGGGAGATACCGGATATGGACCGGAGGGAACGAGAGGAAAGTTTCCGGTGCATCTTCACTTTGGGATTTACTATGACAAGGATGGAGAAGAGAGTACGGTAAATCCATATGATCTGTTACGGTATTTAGAACATGATGAGCAAAAATGATAAGGGGATAAAACTATGGAAATTCAATTATGGAGAGAGATATTAGATCCGTATAGGCAGGCAGTGGATGAGCTGACCGTAAAATTCGATCATATGATCCAGGAGCATCATAATGCAGGAATTTACTGTCCGATCGTACAGGTCAGTGGCCGGGTCAAAAAGATATCGAGTATTCTGGAAAAATGCCAGCGAAAAAATGTACCGTTGGAGGAGCTGGAGGAAAAGATTGAAGATATTGCCGGAATACGGATCATCTGCCAGTTTGTAGAGGATATTGAGCGGGTTGTGGAGATTATCCGCAAGAGAAGTGATATGATCATCAAAAAGGAAAAGGATTATATTGTAAACAGCAAGGAAAGTGGTTATCGCAGCTATCATGTGATTGTTTATTATACGGTTCAGACGATCAACGGCCCGAAAAATCTGGAGGTGGAGATTCAGATCCGTACTTTGGCAATGAACTTCTGGGCGATCATTGAGCATTCCCTGCAGTATAAATATAAAGAAAACATGCCGGATGAGGTCCGGGGACGTCTGCTGCGTGCGGCAAAGGCGGTGGATGCACTGGATATGGAAATGTCCTCTGTCCGGGATGAGATCATGGATGCCCAGAATTCCAACCGGAGAAAAGCGGGCATAGTCAGCGATATCTTAAATAATATTGAGAATCTGTACCGCACCATGAATAAGCGCGAAGTGGGCAAGATACAGGATGAGTTTTTCCGGGTTTATCAGGCGGATGACATTGCGCTTTTAGAGCGGTTTAACCGCCAGCTGGATGTGTTGTCTGAGTCGTACCGGGCACAGAGCCTGAACTGACGGCGGGAAAGACGGGCGGAGACATCATGTCAGAATGCATAACGTCAGAAGGAAAGGAATACAGAATCGGAACGGATAAGAGCATGGAAAGGACCGAAAGAAATGAGGACAGAGGAGTTACCGGAGCAGTTTCTGGAGAGTATGAAAAAAATGCTGGGGACAGAATATCAGGATTATCTTAACAGCATGAAAGAGGATACCCGCACGGCATTTCGGATAAATACCAATAAAATAGCACCGGAACAGTTCATGGACATCTGCCCGTTTCAGACGGAACCGGTGCCATGGAATGAAAAGGGATTTTATTATAATGCGGATGAGGATATGCCGTCGAAGCATCCCTATTATTATGCAGGGCTTTATTATATTCAGGAGCCGAGTGCCATGATTCCGGCGAGTCTGCTTCCGGTAGAGGAGGGGGACAGGGTGCTGGATCTGTGTGCGGCTCCGGGAGGCAAGGCAACAGAGCTTGCAGCAAAGCTTCATGGGACAGGTCTTTTGGTGGCAAATGATATCAGCGTGTCCAGAGCGATGGCTCTGGCAAAAAATCTGCAGATTGCAGGGACAAGAAATGCCGTGGTCACAGCGGAAACACCGCAAAATCTGGCAGCGGTGATGCCTGGTTTTTTTCAGAAGGTGCTGATCGACGCTCCATGCTCCGGAGAAGGAATGTTCCGGCGGGATCCGGGAATGGTGAAAAGCTGGCTTGCCCACGGTCCGGAGTATTATGCCGGGATTCAGACGGAGATTCTGGAAAGTGCCTATGAACTGCTGGCACCGGGGGGAGATATGGTATATTCTACCTGTACCTTTTCTCCTCTGGAGGATGAGGGAATGATACAGTCCTTTTTGAAGAAGCATCCGGATATGACCATCTGTGAGGTGCCACGATATCCTGGATATTCCGAAGGAAGACCGGACTGGGTGCCGGATGGGGATCC
This sequence comes from uncultured Lachnospiraceae bacterium, assembly GCA_934339135.1. Lineage (GTDB taxonomy): Bacteria > Bacillota > Clostridia > Lachnospirales > Lachnospiraceae > Jutongia. The sequence goes on from CAKRHP010000005.1 coordinate 14,411, forward strand.
TGCTCTGAAAAAATGTGTCCGGATCTTTCCGCACCGGGCAGAGGGGGAGGGGCATTTTGCGGTACTTCTGCATAAGCATGGGAAAGCAGGAGATACATGTGATGATCCGGAGATGTGGGACATAAATGGGACAGATATGAAGTCAAATAAAAAGAAGCAGAAAAACCAGGAAGGGATAGAAGACTTTTTTCAAATGCTTCTGCCGGAGGCAGGAATTGAGTTCAAGACATTGTCCCGAAAAAAGGACACCTACGTTGCGGAGACTTTGGCAGCAGGTCAGATGAAAGGTCTTCGGATCGTGTCAGGGGGGCTGATCATTGGCAATGATAAAAACGGGCGGTTTGAGCCGTCACCGCAGCTGGCACTGGCACTCCGGGGAGAGGATTATTTGCAAAGGATCGATCTGCCGGCAGAGGATGAACGCGTGATCCGTTATCTGAAAGGTGAGACGGTTGTGGTGGACAAGCCATATAAGGGATATATCCTTTTCTGTGTGGATGGCTATCCACTGGGCTGGTGCAAGGGCAATGGCTCCGGCACCATGAAGAATAAATATTATCCCGGATGGCGTATGCAGTAAGGCGTGATATTCGGAATTTGTAAGATATCAATAATTATTTAACCACTGTATCATTTCAGTGGAAATATTATGCCTGTGGTATGGAGTCTGCAGGTGTTTAGAAAGGCATGGATACTGTTATGTTAGAAAAAGGAAGCGTTGAGTATATCAACAAAAAGAAAAAAAGAAAGGTCATTATGGTGATCGCGATCATTGCTATAGCAGCAGCCATTTTTGGGATCGGACTGCTGCTTAATAAAATGTCGAGAGCCAATATATTTACCGTGCTGGCGATCCTCTGTGTTCTTCCATGGGCCAAACAGCTGGTGGCACTGATCGTGTTATTCCCGTATCACAGTGTCAGCAGGGAACGTTATGACAAGGCAAAAAAATGTCTGGAAAACAGCGGAGCGCAGGGCGCAAAGCTGTATACAGATCTGGTGATCACTTCGCCGGATAAGGTAATGAACCTGGATTTTGCTGTGGTAGGGGCAGGTCATGTGATCGCACTGATCGGTAAATCCGGTCAGGATGTGTCCTATATCCGGGAGTATCTGACCAATGGAGTGCATCAGTGGGGAGACTTTCAGGTACAGATCGTCACCAGCGAAAAGCTGTTTTTTAAGGAAGTAGAGCGGATGCAGGAGCATGAGGTGACGGCAGAGGAAGCGGAAAATGTGGATTCCTATATCCGCTCACTGATCGTGTAAAAGTAAATGTGCAGGTTGAGTTATGTCAGCAGAGTGATATCAATGAAATTTACTTTGCGGTTATGGTATCTGCGGCTTAAGAGTTTTGTTTTGGGAAGGGCATGGTTATTATATGCGTGTTTTAAAGGTAAGTGCTCAGGAGGAAGGTCAGAGACTGGACCGGATGCTGGCAAAATATATGCAGTTAGCACCCCGGAGCTTTTTTTATAAAATGCTTCGCAAAAAGAATATCAAATTAAATGGAAAAAAAGCGGATGGCTCCGAAAAGGTGGCAGAGGGAGATGAGATTACGCTTTATCTGGCGGACGAAACCATTGATAGCTTTCGTAAGCAGGCGTCAGAGCAGGATCAGCAAACGAAAAGCACCCGGACAAAATCCAGAAAGATTCCGGTGGTTTATGAGGATCAGGATATTCTGGTGTTAAATAAACCTGTAGGAGTATTGTCCCAAAAAGCGGACAGAAATGATTACTCTCTGGTGGAATGGCTGGAGGATTATTTGAGCATGGATTTGATGCAGACATTCCGTCCGGGGGTCTGTAACCGTCTTGACCGTAATACCAGTGGTCTGGTGGTGGCGGGCAAGAGTATTCACGGTCTTCAGTGGATGAATCGTCTGTTCCGGGAAAGAACCCTCAAAAAGTATTATCTTTGTCTGGTGCATGGTGCCGTCAAAGGAGAGAAAAAGCTCCATGGTTATCTGAAAAAGGATCCCGGGAAAAATATGGTGACTGTGGTCAGAAGTCCGGAAAATGGGACAGTGGAGATCGAAACACAGTATCAGCCGTTACAGGTGGCTTACTGGGAGGGAGAGCCATATACCCTGCTTAAGATCCATCTGATCACCGGAAAGTCCCATCAGATCAGAGCCCATCTGGCAAGCATTGGTTATCCGGCGGTGGGAGATAACAAATATGGCAGAAAAGGAAAGGCAGAGCAGCAGTTCCATCTGCGAAGCCAGCTTCTCCATGCGTGGCAGTTAGAGTTTTCAAAAGAGGAGTATCTGCCATCCCTTTATTGGAATAAAATATTTATTGCGGATCTGCCCCGTAAATTTGCACAGGTATTGGAAGGGATAGGTTTTGATCTGGATATATTAGATGTCTGATCATTTATACCGATTTTATTATTGCTAAAAAGGAGGAGTTTCCCATGGCATCATGGAATTCCAGAGGACTTCGAGGTTCCATGCTGGAGGAGTCTCTTAATATGACAAATGAAAAATACCGCCGGGAAAAGCTGGCACTGGTGCAGAAGATTCCAACTCCTATTACGCCCATGGAGTTTGACAAGGAGCATCATCATATTACCCTTGCTTATTTTGAACAGAAAAGTACGGTGGATTATCTGGGAAATGTGCAGGGGATTCCCATCTGTTTTGATGCCAAGGAGTGTGCCACAGACACATTTCCGCTGCAGAACATCCATGAACATCAGGTAGCATTTATGACAGAGTTTGAGGAGCAGGAGGGTATATCCTTTTTGATCATTTATTTTAGTGGATGTAATCTCTGCTATTATGTGCCTTATCGGGATATGATACGTTTTTGGGACCGAGCCTGCGGGGGAGGACGGAAGAGCTTCCGGCGGGAGGAGTTAGATCAGGATTACCGGATCCGGGTGCAGGGAGAGGTGTTTATTCATTATCTGGAGGCACTGCAAAGGGATCTGGACAGCCGGGAATAAATACAGAACGAAGTGTCTTAGATGAAAAAAGTTACATACACTATATATTGTGGTTAGACAAGTGTAGAATACAATATATTGTCGAATTTCTATTGACACAGATTTTTATATATGCTAACATTGTAACCGTGGCTCACACATGAGGAACCACGGTTTATTGTATAAACATCATTTTATATAATATGGGGTGTCAAAGCGGCAAAACGCTTGTTTTGTCATGAATTATCTTAATGTAAGGCAGGTTGAGGAGAATGAAAATCATAAAAAGAAGCGGTACGGAGACAGTCTTTGATATTACAAAGATCACAGCAGCTATTATGAAGGCAAACAGGGAGGTGCCCGCCAGTGAGCGTCTTTCTCTGCAGCAGATTCAGGAGATTTCCGATAATGTGGAGCAGATGTGTCTGGATATGAAGCGGTCTCCTAATGTGGAGGAGATTCAGGATATGGTAGAAAACCAGATCATGAATAACCGTGCCTTTGCATTGGCGAGAAAGTATATCACGTATCGTTATACGAGAGCTCTTGTGCGTAAATCAAATTCTACAGATGATCAGATCTTAAGTCTTCTGGAGTGTAATAATGAGGAAGTGAAGCAGGAAAATTCCAACAAAAATCCAACGGTAAACAGCGTACAGCGCGACTACATGGCAGGAGAGGTCAGCAAGGATATCACAAAGCGTTTTCTGCTGCCGGAGGACATTGTTCATGCTCATGAGCAGGGCATTATCCATTTTCACGATTCCGATTATTTTGCACAGCATATGCACAACTGCTGTCTGGTCAATCTGGAGGATATGCTGCAGAACGGCACTGTGATCAGTGAGACTGCTATCGAGACACCCAAGAGCTTTTCCACGGCATGCAATATCGCCACGCAGAGTATTGCACAGATTGCCAGCTCCCAGTACGGTGGGCAGAGTATTAGTCTGGCACATCTGGCACCTTTCGTGGATGTCAGCCGTAAAAAATTCCGCCGCATTGTCCGGGGGGAGTTTGAGGAGTCCGGCGTAGATGCCACGGAGGAGCAGATCAATAAGGTGGCAGAGCTTCGTGTGCTGGATGAGATCAAAAAAGGTGTTCAGATGATCCAGTATCAGGTGATCACATTGATGACCACCAATGGTCAGGCACCGTTTGTCACTGTTTTTATGTATCTGGACGAGGTGCCGGAGGGACAGGTGCGGGATGATCTCGCACTTGTGACAGAGGAAATCCTGCGTCAGAGGATCCTTGGCGTCAAAAATGAAAAGGGTGTTTACATTACTCCGGCATTCCCGAAGCTGATCTATGTTCTGGAGGAGGACAATGTGACCGAGGGAAGCAAGTACTGGTATCTCACAAAGCTGGCAGCAGAATGCACCGCCAAGAGAATGGTGCCGGACTATATTTCCGAAAAGAAAATGCTGGAGCTTAAGATTGATAAAAATGGAGAAGGACACTGTTATCCATGCATGGGCTGCCGTTCGTTCCTGACTCCTTATGTGGATGAAAATAACAAGCCCAAATATTACGGCCGTTTTAATCAGGGTGTCGTTACCGTGAATCTTGTGGACATCGCATGCTCTTCCGGCGGGGATATGGACAAGTTCTGGGAGATCTTTGACGAGAGAATGGCACTCTGCAAAAAAGCATTGATGTGCCGCCATGACCGTTTGAAAGGGACGCCGTCCGATGTGGCTCCGATCCTTTGGCAGTACGGAGCTCTTGCCCGCCTGAAAAAGGGTGAGACTATCGACAAGTTGTTATACGGTGGATATTCTACGATCTCCCTGGGATATGCGGGACTATGCGAATGTACCCGGTATATGACCGGTAAATCCCACACTGATCCAAGTGCCACTCCGTTTGCCCTGGAGGTCATGAAAAAGCTCAATGCAGCATGTGCCAGGTGGAAAGAGGAGGAGAATATTGATTTCAGTCTTTACGGAACTCCTCTGGAGTCCACGACTTATAAGTTTGCGAAATGCCTCCAGAAGCGGTTTGGTGTGATCAAGGGTGTGACAGATAAGAATTATATTACCAACAGCTATCATGTTCATGTGACAGAGCCGATCGATGCCTTCGAGAAGTTAAAATTTGAGGCGCAGTTCCAGGAGCTTTCTCCGGGAGGTGCCATCAGTTATGTGGAAGTGCCAAACATGACAGATAATATTGATGCAGTATTAAGTGTGATGCAGTATATTTATGAGCATATCATGTACGCAGAGCTCAATACAAAGAGTGATTACTGTCAGGAATGTGGCTATAACGGGGAGATCCAGATCGTAACCGATGACGACGGCAAGCTGATCTGGAAGTGTCCAAACTGCGGCAATACCGACCAGAATAAAATGAACGTGGCGAGACGTACCTGTGGATATATCGGCACGCAGTTCTGGAATCAGGGAAGAACCCAGGAGATCAAGGAAAGAGTGCTTCATTTATAAAATATAATAAAAATTATTATTTCTCAGAATGTTCCTTCTCTGTGATCTGCAGCAGGAAATCCTTCAGCAGGATCTTCACCGGCCTGCGTCCCGTTTTTCGTACAGACTCAGGAATAAATTTCAAAGTAGGGAATGCCTGCATAATACGTTTGTTTCCAAAGAAAGGATTCTTTTTCTGGAAGGATGCATGACGTTCCTTGTATTCCCGGAAACGCTGTTCGATCTCTGCCAGCTTGGAATCCTCGCCGGAGCAGGTCTCCTTTAATTCCTCCAGGCGTTTTAAGAAGCCCTCGGCACGTTCGTTCTGTGTATGGATCCTGGAGAATATGATCTGGCGCAGGGAAGAGAAGCGTTCCTCATCCAGCTGGGCAGCCAGCTCGTTACGGATACGGTACAGTGCTTCCAGCTGATTGCGGAAGTTTATCGTTGTGATCAAGGTATAAATAAGATCGGCTGCAACTACTACTGTTACCACGGTCAGCAGGATCAGACCCGTCTGCCGGGGAATGCTGTGGATAATGGAGCTTAATGCCGGCTGCAGAAAGTCAAAGGCAAGCAGTGACAAAAATCCCCAGAACATGGATGGTACCAGAGCGATACGTCCTTCGTAGTTATATGGATCATTGCTGTAATCCCACCACTGTGCATGGAACAGCTTTTCCATCCCCCAGGAGGTGAAATATTCAATCGCAGTGGCTAAAAGCATGCCTCCCAGATATAGCAGAGACGGATGGGGAGCCAGCGGCCGCAGAAATACATAGACGATGGTTCCGCCAAAGCCGTAGAGAGGCAGCAGCGGACCGATCAGGAAGCCACGGTTTGTCAGCTTATGTGCTTTGATAGAACAGAAGGAGCTCTCATAGATCCATCCGAAAAAGCTGTATAAATAAAAGTCCATCAGTATGAAATACCAGGATAATCCAAGAAACATATGTGCCACCTCATTATTTGTCCGATATATTAGGAGTTTTTTCGAAACTCCGTCATGCACAGAAATCGTGCGTGGATATATGATACAGTAATTTTTACAAAAAATCAAATTTGGGGGTTCCCAATAAGAACGGTTTGTGTTATAGTAATTGGTATCAAAAGCGAGGAAAAGGAATAGTAGCTGTCCAAACTTCATACAGAAAGCTGTTGGTTGATGCGAAACAGTTGAATGTCAGATAGTGAACTCGCCTTGGAGCTGCCGGTTGAACCATAGTAGATCAGGACGGATTCCCACCGTTACAGGGGAAAGGTATTGGATTCGTATTTCTTGTACCTGTGAGAGCATGAATGATTCATGAATAAGAGTGGTACCGCGTGAGAATATTCTCCCGTCTCTAATATAGAGGCGGGTTTTTATTTGCTGTAAACCCTGACAGGATGGCAGCAGATAAAACTCCGTGATAAGAAATGGAACAAAAAGATTTAAAATGGAGGGTTAGAATCATGAAGGGATTTGAAAAGTATCAGAAAACGTATTTTATGCCGTCAGAGGCAACTTATGACTGGGTAAAAAAGGACAGCATCACAGAGCCGCCGGTATGGTGCAGTGTGGATCTTCGAGATGGTAATCAGGCGTTGATCGAGCCGATGAGTCTTGAGGAAAAGGTTGCATTCTTCAAGATGCTGGTTAAGATTGGTTTCAAGGAGATCGAGGTTGGATTTCCGGCTGCATCCGAGACGGAATACAACTTTCTGCGTACTTTGATCGACCGGAAGCTGATTCCGGATGATGTGACGGTGCAGGTGCTGACACAGGCAAGAGAGCATATTATCCGCAAGACCTTTGAGGCGGTAGACGGTGCACCAAATGCCGTTGTTCATGTATATAATTCCACATCTGTTGCCCAGAGAGAGCAGGTATTCCGCAAGTCCAAAGAGGAGATCAAAAAGATTGCTGTGGACGGTGCAAAGCTTCTCAAGGAGCTGGCTGCAGAAGTAAAGGGAAATATCCGTTTTGAGTACAGCCCGGAGAGTTTCCATGGCACCGAGGTAGAGTATGCGGTTGAGGTCTGCAATGCCGTTCTGGATGTATGGCAGCCACAGGCAGATGCCAAGGCGATCATCAATATTCCGTCTACTGTGGAAAATGCGATGCCTCATGTATTTGCAACACAGATCGAGTATGTCAGCAAGCATTTGAAATACAGAGACAATGTTGTTCTTTCCCTGCATCCGCACAATGACCGTGGCTGCGGTGTGGCAACGGCGGAGCTTGGTGTTCTGGCCGGAGCTGACCGTATCGAGGGAACACTTTTCGGAAATGGTGAGCGTACCGGTAACATGGATATTGTTACCATGGCAATGAACATGTTCTCTCATGGAGTCGATCCGAAGCTGGATTTCTCCAATATGCAGGAAATAGCCGATACATATGAGCGTCTGACCAACATGCAGGTATCTATGCGTCAGCCGTATGCAGGAGAGCTTGTATTTACTGCATTCTCCGGTTCTCATCAGGATGCGATCTCCAAGGGGATGGCATATCGTGAGGAGAAGAACTGTGAGTACTGGACTGTGCCTTATCTGCCGATCGATCCGAAGGATGTGGGACGTACCTATGATTCTGACGTTATCCGTATCAACAGTCAGTCCGGCCGTGGCGGTGTCAGCTACGTATTAAAGAACAGCTTCGGTCTGATCCTGCCGGATAAGATGAAGGAAGAGGTTGGATATCTTATGAAGAATGTATCCGATCACCGCCATGCAGAGCTGTCTCCGGAGGATATGAGAGATGTATTCAAGGAAACTTATGTGGATGTTGATAAGAAGTTTGATGTATCCGAGTGTCATTTCAAACAGAAGGATGGTATCGGAGCTGAGGTAACCATCGTCGCAGACGGTAAGGAGACCGTTGTGGATTCCCACGGAAACGGCCGCCTGAATGCAGTAAACCATGCCATCAAGAAATACTTCGATCTGGATTATGCATTGGATGTATATGAGGAGCATTCTCTTTCCAAGCGTTCCGATGCACAGGCAATCTCCTATGTGGGTATCAAGCCTGCTGGTCAGGAGAAGCTGTACTGGGGTGCCGGTACCGATGATGATATCATCAAGTCTTCGATTGACGCACTGGTCAATGCAGTGAACCGTTATATGGAGAGTAAATAGTTTCAGCTTATCATCTATGCGACTGTATTTATAAAGGATCCATAGATCCATAAATGGTAATATAAAAATGGACTGTACGAATTTTTGTACAGTCCATTTTTTGCACATTGAAATTTTTTGTTAAAATTTATCCATACAGATAAAAATTATTTCTCATACTTCCGGCACATGGCAAGTCCGACCAGCATCAGTACCGGGAAAATAATTGCAGACAGAAGTCCGAGTTTTAAGTTATCCCTCAATGCAGAGGAGACAAAGCCTACCGTTGTAGGGCCGGCAGAGCATCCAATGTCTCCGGCAAGAGCCAGCAGGGCGAAAATAGTGGTACCACCCTGAGGACATACCTTTGAACTGATACTAAAGGTTCCCGGCCACATGGCAGCCACGGACAGGCCACAGACACCGCAGGCAGCCAGAGAAAGTGCCGGAAGCGGAGAGAACGTCACGACCAGATAGCTGACGATACAGAGACAGGCACAGGCTCCCAGATATCCGGTCAGTGAGAAACGCTCCGCAACATGGGCGTGAAGAACTCTGCCGGAGCCCATCAGGATTGCAAAAAAGCATGGACCTGCAAGATCTCCCACGGTCTTGGAAACGTGCAGGCCGGTTTCTGCAAGGGCAGATGCCCACTGGCTCATGGCAAGCTCTGAGGCACCACTGCACAGCATCAGTAAAGCAAGAACCCAGAACACCTTTTCCTTTAACAGACTGGTGATGGACATGCCCCGCCCTTCGTCAGCCAGAGAATTGATCGGTACAAAACAAAAGTAAATGGCATTACAGGCCGGAATGACTGCCCACATGGCGGAAATGATCTTCCAGGAATCCAGTCCCAGCAGGCGGAAAAGCAGCGTGGATACCAGAACCACCAGCACAGAACCCCAGCAATAAAAGGAGTGCAGCAGACTCATGGCAGCTCCCTTTTTGTCGGTAGGGCAGGCTTCCACGATGGGACTGATGATGACCTCGGTCAAACCTCCGCCAACGGCATAAATGACAACGGCGATACTGATACCGATATAGGGATCGGGAGTCAGTTCCGGTAAAATGCCAAGAAGGATCAGACCCACGGCGGCAAAAATATGAGCCAGTACGGCATTGAGCCGATAACCGATCCGGTCTGTAAATTTGGCTGAAAACAGATCCACCAGAATCTGGGTGACAAAATTAACCGTGACCAGAAGCCCGATCCGCGACAGGGAGATGTCATAGGTGCGGTGAAAGGTAACAAATAATAAAGGGGCGAAATTGTTGACGATCGCCTGGGTGATATATCCGATGTAGCTGGCGGCAATGGTATGCCGGAAATCATTACGTATACTCATAAAAACCTCCTGTTTTTACTTCTCTTTTCCACCTGAAAAAGTGGGATGGCACTGTTTTGTTATAACAATATTATCACATGTGATCAGGAAAAACTGTAAGAAAATCACTCATTTATAACAATATTTTGATGAAATCGAGGAAATGGGATACAAGGGTGCGGGATAGCGAAGTGTCCGGATTGTCCGTTGTGAAATAAAACTTCTTATGATAGAATGGATATAAACGGATAAAAGGGATCATAAAGCAAGGCAGAATTTTTGAGAAGACTGGCAGGCAAAATAAATATATACAAGGAGAACATTATGAGCGACATCAATAAAAAAATCAGGGAACTTGTCAATTATGGATTACATACCGGATTAGTTGTGCCGGAGGATGAGGTGTACACCATCAACCGACTGTTGGAAATATTGAAGCTGGATGAGTACAAGGAGCCGGAAAATGCTTGTCCGGTACCGGACCTGGAAAGCACTCTCCGTAGTATTATGGACTGGGCATATGAAAATGGTGTTCTGGAGGAAAATACTGTGGGATACCGTGATCTGTTTGATACAAAGCTGATGGGGGCACTGGTGCCGGCTCCAAGCACCGTGATCGCAAAGTTTGGTGAGCTGTATCGCCAGTCTCCGCGCAGGGCCACGGATTTCTATTACAAATTCAGCCGGGATACCGACTATATCCGACGTTACCGTATTGCAAAGGATATGAAATGGACAGCGGAAACAGAGTACGGAACTCTCGATGTGACCATCAATCTGTCCAAGCCGGAGAAGGATCCAAAGGCGATCGCCGCTGCTAAGAACGCAAAGCAGTCCGCCTATCCGAAATGTCTGCTGTGCCGGGAAAATGAAGGCTACGCCGGAAGACTGAATCATCCGGCAAGACAATCTCACCGTATCATGCCTCTCACGATCGAGGGAGAGAAGTGGGGATTTCAGTATTCTCCATATGTATATTACAATGAGCACTGTATTGTCTTTAACCAGAAGCATACACCGATGAAGATTGACGAAGCTGCATTCCGGAAGCTGTTAGCCTTTGTGAAGCAGTTCCCTCATTATTTTCTGGGTTCCAATGCGGATCTGCCGATCGTAGGTGGTTCGATTCTGGCACATGAGCATTTTCAGGGCGGTCACTATGAATTTGCCATGGAGAGAGCACAGATCAAAACACCTCTTACGATACCGGGATATGAGGATGTGGAAGCTGGTATTGTAAACTGGCCAATGTCTGTGATCCGTATCCGTCATGAGGAGAGTGACAGACTTGTTACATTGGCGTCCCATATTTTGGACACATGGAGAGGCTATACCGATGAGGCGGCATTTATCTTTGCGGAGACCGAGGGCGAGCCTCACAATACTATCACGCCGATTGCCCGGATGAGAGACGGGAAATACGAAATGGATCTGGTACTGCGAAATAATATTACGACGGACGAGTATCCTCTGGGGGTATATCATCCGCATCAGGAGCTTCATCACATCAAGAAGGAAAATATTGGTCTGATCGAGGTTATGGGACTTGCGGTTCTGCCGGCACGTCTGAAAAATGAGATGGCAGTGCTGGGAGAATATATCGTGCAGGGCAAGGATATCCGCAGTAATGAGACGATTGAGAAGCATGCAGACTGGGTAGAAACATTTTTGCCAAATTATGCTTCGGTGACCGGGGACAATGTGGAAGAAATCCTTCAGAAGGAGATCGGTATTGTATTTAAGAAGGTGCTGGAGCATGCCGGCGTATACAAAAATACGGCCGAGGGACAGGAAGCGTTTATGCGGTTTGTAAAAGCACTGTAAATGGCAGGACGGCGGAATAATTGATATATGAGCCGTTTGTATCAGGCTATGAAATTTTTGTGCAGGGATGACCACAGAAGAGCCAAGCTGTATAATGTGGAGCAGTATATGTGGCTGCTGGGGTTGTCCCTGTATTGTGTTGTGACTGTATGGGAAATCAAATAGTAATTAATGACTACTCTTCGTCGACGGATGAATCCATTTTGACAATATCGTCAACAATATTTATATATGTACCAATCTGACCAATATCACGGGATTTGAACTCCTTAATTACTTCATCTACAAAAAATAAGGCTTTTTCTGGGTTGTCTTTGCACTTGTCAACGATTAATTTAATGTGTCCCCAGGGAATAGCATATATTTCTGCCCCAACTTGGGGCTGATTTGTCATATTCGATAATTATGCCTCAACTTGGGGCAGAATTGTACCAAACAAATTATAGTATCTTTTTATATATCTAAAGGTGGTCAAGCAGAAGTTAGGAGGGATTAAGCAACTTCATAAAATCTTAAATATTTCATTCGATTAAATTAAGAATCTCCTGATATGATTAAAACACGAATAAAATGTCAGGGGGAAGGTCTATGAAAAAGGGAACAATATATGTGGCACTGACCGTTTTTTTCATTTGCTGTATTACCGGATGCAGCAGTCACAACAGCAAAAAAGATCAGAATAATAGAAAAATGACATCCGTATCCAAAATGCATCCTGGCAGGGATAAGCTTGCCGGGATTATAAAATCATGTCCGAATCTTAAAATGCCGGAGGAACTGTCAGTGGAAGTACCGTCGAAGCTCACGGAGCTTGTGGAATATACGGCAAATTATTCTCTGGATGCTTCCATGAAGGAATATGACAGGGAATTTCGGGAGATGTATGAGTATCTGTTTCCGGATCATCCTCTGGATGAGGATTATTTGTTTTATTGCGGGGGACATTCCGATGCAGAGTATGATGACAATACGGGAGAATTAGTCCGTGATTACTATAAATGGAAAGACTGGAAGCAGCAGATCCTTTCCGGGGAAGAAGGACAGGTATATTATTTTTATGATGAAGCGAGACATCAGAGTATTACAAAACAGAAACCGGCGGTTTATCTGGAGTTAGGCAATCCTATCGGATATGGTTATACGTTTATCAATAAAGGGAAAACCATTGCCTTAAATGGCAGTAAGGTGGAGAAGGATATACAGTATGATCCCACCTATTATCTGGAATATTTGGATTCCTATGCCCCTGACAGTAAGCAGAAATATAAACTAGCAGATCGGGAAATGGCTGTTTGCGATGCCGTGAAATTTTTTGAAAATTATATCAATCATCTGCCGTGTCCGCAGGAAAAAAATGTGAAAACGATTGTGGTCAGTGTGGATGTATACCGCGTCAATAAAAATACATACGGGTATAATATGATGACGACCAAGGAATGTCAGGGGATTCCCTTTGATCATATCCGGGAAGGCAGTTATGACGGACGGCTGGGGTATGATGACTATTCCGGCACGGGGGGAAGCGCATTTATGGTCGAGAGTGATGATGCAGACATAATTAACGGATATTATGTGAAAGAGGATATGAGGAATATCCGGAAATATTCTGAAATTTTTTCTTTGGAAAGTGCAATCCGGCATATCAGTAAAAAAATGACAAAACATGTAACATTCACTGTCCGAAAAATAGAACTTGTCTATAGTCAGAAGGATAAAAAAACAAAAGAAGGTTATGTGGATATCGAGAACAGGTCGGCCCGGATGAAACCGGCATGGAAGCTGACATTGGAAAATACCAATGATGAGCTTTCCTATATTTGTTATATTGATGCCGTGGATGGCGGAAATTTCAGATATTGTACGACTCCGACAAAATGGTGGGAGGATGATCGGCTATGATATTTCGAAATATGAAAATGGAATTTATGAAAATTCTCAGTGGCTATGGTTTTTATTTGTGCGTTTTGTTTACCGGTTTATTATGTTTTAGTGCATACATTTATGAGGATGTCATGAATGGAAATAAATATTCCGTATTGCGTTCGTTTCTTTCTTTTGACCGAAAATTTATGCTGGAGGATACAACATTCTGTTCCTTTGAGGTGATCCGGAACAGTGCAGGGAACTGGTTGTTTCTATTTATTCCGATCATTGCTGCCTTTGCATTTGTACCATTGGTGTGTGATGAACATGAATCAGGCTCTGTGCGGTTTGAGGTACTTCGCTCCAATAAATTTTGTTATGATACCTCCAGATTTTTTTCGGGGTGCCTTTGTGGTGGTCTTGCCGTTATGACAGGATTTATTATTTTTGTAGTAATTGTTCACCTTTTGTTTCCGTTTATTGGTTCTTACAGCGGGGAGCTTCAGAAGGATTACCGGGCTGTATTGGCGGCAATGGATATCAATATTTCCGGGAAATTTTATGTGGCAGAGATCGTGAAGAAAATTGGGGAAATGTTTTTATATGGTGCGTTCTGGGCGGCACCTGCCATGCTGCTGACAGGAGTGATCCATAATAAATATCTGATCCTGTGTCTGCCGTTTTTTCTGAAATATACAATAAATCAGACAGAGATCCGGATGACATCACAGGTGTTAGAAAATCCGGAAAAGGTTCGTCCGTTGTTTCAACAGATCAATATGATCGTATATCCGGACGCTCTGGCAGAATTGTCAGGAGACAGAAAATATATGATGCAGGTGTTATTTTACAGTTTTTCGGTAATGTTTCTTTCCTACATTGTATACATTTTCTTGCAAAAAAGGAGGGTGGATCGCGGTGAATAAAAATGTAAAGTGTGTATGGGCGGTTGCCAGATGTGAATATATCAAATGGATTACAAACCCAAGGGTGATCATTGTACCAATACTGCTGATCTTTATGCAGACGCTTGCCGTGGAGCCGTTATTGGAGCGGGCAGAGAAATTTGGCGGGGTTCTGGAGCGGATGGAGCCCTTTGCGGCAATCGGGAATTCAGGAATGCTGGTGATGCTTATGCCATGTGTTTTTATGGTGTTGATCAGTGATTATCCCAAAGTGACGGGGAATACATTATTCTTTTTGCAAAGAACCGGGAAATTTCACTGGTTTGCGGGGCAGCTTGTTTTTCTGATCATGGCGATCATTACCTACCTGGGAACGGTGTTTCTGGGGAGTCTCTTTATGACAGATGGAAATTTTAGCGGGATATGGAGTGATGTGGTGACAAAGTATAATGCACATTTTCCGCAGGAAGCAGACAGCTTCACGGCGAAGCTCCTGCCGTCAAACCTGTATAATCAGATTCCGCTGCGAACAGCGGTTTTCCAGACCCTGATCATGATGTCTGCTTATTTGTTTTTGATCTGCATGATCATATATTTTTTCAAATTGCGTCATATACAGTCGTTTGGACTGCTTGCTGCCATTTTTGCAATTGCGGCGGGGGTTGTGACCTGCTCCTTGAAAACTGCGGTTATGTGGTTGTTTCCCATGGCAAATACAATTATCTGGCTTCACTATGATACGATTCGTGATGTCATGGAATTGCCGGTATGGTGCTCCTTTGTTTATTTTTTGATCGTGACCGGCATACTGCTGGTATTAAATTGCCGTGGGGTACAAAAAATGGAATTTTTAAATATAGAGCATATAGACTTTTGAAATCCGTAAGTGACAAGACAATTTTGCGATTACTTCGTTTCTTTTGGGGTGTTCTGATCTTTGTGTACCCGTTTCATAAAAACCACAACACTTGCCAAAATGAAAAGTATGGCAATGATCATAGTGACAGGGAATACTGCCGGATGATTCTTGCCTAGTAAAAGACCAAGACCTTCATGCATGGTGATATTTCCAAAGATAGCAAATATGAAAAATGCCAGTGTGTTTAACAGGCCGTCCGGAGTTTTGCTTTTCAGAAGATAGCCGATCAGCATACCAAGGATATCGGCGGCAAAAAGACCGATGGAGCAGGCAAGCCAGACAGTGACAGCGGCACTCATGCCCTCGTTGGCACCGAAGGTGATGGCAGTAAGCTGTGTTTTGTCTCCAAGCTCTGCCACAAAAAAGGTGCAGAAAACGGTGAGAGGAGCAAAACGGGATACATTTTCTTCTTTTGCCTCCTCTTTCTCGTCGTCATCCCCCTTGAGTGACGTGATAGCAAAAAACAGAAAAGCAGCTGCGGCAACCAGACGGATCAGCCAGGTTGGTATTACCTCGCTGACAAGCCCGCCCAACAGGACGGCAAGTCCATTGAGAACCAGGATTGCGGCAGCCGTACCGATAACGATATCCCGCAGTTTAAATCGGGAAGTAAGTGCCACCAGCATAAGCTGGGTCTTGTCCCCCATTTCGGCGATAAATTCTGTGAACATGATCTGTAAAAATAAAAGCATGAGAAATCTCCTTTCCAGAATAAAAAGGGCAAAACCAGCGTTTTGCCCTCCAAGAATTGCTTCGCAATTCTCGTTGGTATCACACTACGTTACGAGCATTTTCCGATATATTAAAAAAGACCTATGGCAGTGCAAAAAAACACTGCCATAAGTCTCATCATTTAAAATATTACCGGGTGACCAAGGCACCAGTATGTCGATAATATTATACATTTCAAAAACGGATCAACGCATCGATCCGAAGTATCATGTACCGATTACTCCCTCGTGACGTAGTTCCGATTGTAGCATAGTTGAAAAAAAACGTCAATAAAAAGTGAAAATAAATTTCAATAAAATGGTATTTCTTTGTTTTATTATTCTTTTTGAAAGCAGAGATCAACCTGTGTGACGATATCCGGATCAAGCCAGCCCTTGTCTGCCATATCCAGCAGAATGCTGCATGTTTTTTCGTGGGACATGCCCTGCTTGTAAGGGCGGCTTTCTGTCAAAGCTTGATAAATGTCTACACATGCCATCATACGTTCCGGGACACTTAATTCATCAGCAGAGCGGCCAAAGGGATAACCGGTTCCGTCCAGTCTTTCATGATGAAAAGCAGCCCAGTCCCGCAGCTCTTCAAAATCATCAATTTCAGATAATATATAATAAGTATAAGCGGCGTGATGCTTCATGATCGTAAATTCTTCATCGGTAAGCCGGCCGGGCTTTTCAAGAATCTCATTGCCCACAGCGACTTTGCCGATATCGTGGAGTGCTCCGGCAAGATACATTTTTTCGGAGGTTTCCTGATCAAATCCCATAAAAAGAGATAATTTTCTGGCATGCTCTGCCACACCGATGGAGTGGGTGCTGGTGAATGGGGATTTGTAATCGACGATCTGGGCAAAAAAATCAGCCAGAGCTTTTATTTGTACAAAATCAAGCTCCTGTTTGATGCGTGGGATCTTCTCCCAGAGCCTTGCGTCAAGCTCCTCATCTCCAAGGGTTAGAAAGTGATCTTCGGGAAATGCCTGAATAAAGGCATGAACGCATTCCTCATCAGCAATCGAACCGTTTATTTTGAGGAGAAGATCATTTGCCCGCTGCCAGGTATCGGTGGTAAAGTTTTTGGCACGGCACATAACATCCAGAAGATCACATAAATGTATGATCCGGGCAAAAAGAGGGATTTCGTCCCATTTTTTATGAAAAGGACCTGTGCCGTTGGCGTTTTCGTGGTGGTAAAGAATGACATTAGTAACGTCCGTGTGGAATGGGAGCTTAATGACATTATCTTCTCCAAAGGAGCAGTGCAGGCCTAAATTTGGAAACTGCTGTGAAACGGCGGCCTGGGCAATGTCACTGTGGAGCTCCTCCTGAATATACTGCGTCAGCGCATTGTCATGGAGAAGGGCACAGGCGGCCAGATCCTGCAGCGGCTTTCCGAAAATGCCCATCTGTTCTGCCGTACAGACACTCATATATGCAACACGTTTGGCGTGTTTATTGGTTACGTGAACTAATTCGGCCTCGACACAGTCCAGTGCGTAGGAGCAGGCGGCGAATAATCCTAAGACATCTAATTTCATAAAATTCCTCCGTAAATATCCTTTGTTATGACCATATTATCACGGAAAGGGAGGATTCACAATCGTGAATGTGCACTATTCACGGAGTTCCCACCCCAGCCCCCAGACCGCCGCAAAAACAGCGGCTAGAGTCCGCCAAAATCAGGCGTCCTCTGTCTGCGGGTGTGGGTGGTAACAGCCTGCACGGCTGATTGTGAAAAATTCGCATATGACTTTCCGTCAGACAGCACTATTCACGGAGTTCCCACCCCAGCCCCCAGACCGCCGCAAAAACAGCGGCTAGAGTCCGCCAAAGTCAGGTGTCCTCTGTCTGCGGGTGTGGGTGGTAACAGCCTGCACGGCTGATTGTGAAAAATTCGCATATGACTTTCCCGCATTCCTAAGCATTTTCGCCAAGATCAGGCGAAAAGCGCCGCAAAAGCAGCGGCTTAAAGCTTAGTCATGTGGGA
This sequence comes from uncultured Lachnospiraceae bacterium, assembly GCA_934339135.1. Lineage (GTDB taxonomy): Bacteria > Bacillota > Clostridia > Lachnospirales > Lachnospiraceae > Jutongia. The sequence goes on from CAKRHP010000005.1 coordinate 32,427, forward strand.
AAGCCAGGCTAGTCGCCTTGACAACAGCCGGGAAGATTACCTTATACAAACAAGTTTGTAACGGCAATTTCCCCGGCTGTTATCATATGCGAATTGTGACAAGATATCAAAATACTGTTAGAAAATGACGTTTATGTTGTTGACACCTTTTTTAAGGGTGTCGTATAATGGGGATATGAGAAAATGGTGAAAGCCGTTACAAGAAAGAGGAGGATATTTTCATGAATTATGGTTACTTTGACGAGAAGAACCGCGAGTATGTGATCACCAGACCGGATACACCGGCTCCATGGTGTAACTACCTTGGTTCTCCGGAGTATGGTGCGATCATTTCTAACAATGCGGGTGGTTACAGCTTTGTAAAGAGCGGTGCGAACGGCCGTATCCTGCGTTATCATTTCAACAGCGATGATACACCGGGACGTTACATTTACATCAGAGATGATGAGACTGCTGATTTCTGGTCTGCTTCATGGCAGCCGGTTGGCAAGGATCTGAATGAGTACAAGAGTGAGGTTCATCACGGTACTGCATATACAACAATGTTTTCTGAGTATGCAGGCATCAAGACCCAGGCAGATTATTATGTACCTCTTGGAAAGGTTTATGAGGTTTGGAGATGTAAGGTGACAAATACCACAGACAAGCCACGTAAGATTTCTGTATTTGGTTATGCGGAGCTTTCCAATGATGATAATTACAATCAGGATCAGGTAAACCTGCAGTACTCTCTGTGTACAACCAACACATTATTCCTTGGCAACAAGATCCTGCAGCAGATCAACCTGAACTGGTATAAGGGTCCGGATGGAAGCAACGGCAAAGAGCGTTTCTTCGGTATGGCAGGCCAGAAGGTTACTTCTTACAATGGTGATAAGGAAGCATTTATTGGTATGTATCACGATTATGGCAACCCGGTTGCGGTAGAGCGTGGTGAGTGTGATGGCGTTCTCAACTACAATGAGAACAGCTGTGGTGCACTTCATACTGCATTGGAGCTTGCTCCGGGCGAGTCAAAGGAGCTTGCATTTGTACTGGGCCGTTATAAGGCTTCTGATGCAGACAAGATCCTTGCATGCTACGAGGATGTTTCTGTCTGTGACAAAGAGATTGACGAGTTAAAGAATTACTGGCATTCTAAGCTGGATAATTTCAAGATTGATACACCAAGCCCTGCTTTCAACAGCATGGTAAATACATGGAATGCATATCAGTGCTTCCTGACCTTTACCTGGTCAAGAGCTGCATCCTTTATCTACTGTGGTGAGCGTAACGGATATGGATACAGAGATACGGTTCAGGATATTCAGGGTGTTATCCATACAGATCCTGAGGCTGCACTGGACAAGATCCGTTTCATGCTGTCTGCTCAGGTAGACAATGGTGGCGGACTTCCACTGGTTCGTTTCGATCATGATGAGCGTGCCGGTCATGAGGGTACACCGGATGATCCGGATTATGTAAGAGAGACAGGACATCCTGCATATCGTGCAGATGATGCACTGTGGCTGTTCCCTACTGTATTTAAGTATGTTTCAGAGACAGGTAATCTGGCATTTATGGATGAGGAGATCACCTGGTCTAACGTAGATAAGAAAGCAACTGTTTATGAGCATCTGCAGAGAGCGATCGACTTCTCCATGAATCATCTGGGACCACATGGTCTTCCGGCTGGTCTTCATGCTGACTGGAATGACTGTCTGCGTCTGGGTGCACAGGGCGAGTCTTCCTTTGTGGCAATGCAGTTATATTATGCATTCTCTATCATGCGTCTTTTCGCACAGAAGAAGAATGATACCGATTATATTGCTTATCTGGACAAGACCCAGAAAGAGATCGGTGACAAGATCAACAAGCTCTGGTGGGAGGATGACCGTTTCAACCGTGGCTTCAAGGATACCGGAGAGCTTATCGGTTCCAAGAAGGATCCGGAGGCGAGTATGTGGCTGAACCCACAGTCATGGGCTGTTATTTCCGGCCTGGCTACCAAGGATCAGGCAGAGAAGGCCCTGGAGTCTGTAGACCGCGAGCTGAATACCGCCTATGGTGCAAAGGTAATGGCTCCTTCCTATGTAGATCATTACTTTGATGGCGCACTGGCTGGTCTGTTCCCTCCATCAACAAAGGAGAATGGTGGTATCTTCTCACAGACACAGGGATGGATCATTCTTGCAGAGTCACTGATGGGACATGGAAACAAGGCATTCCAGTATTTTGAGGAGAGCTCACCTTCTTCACAGAATGACAAGGCAGAGATCCGTAAGCTGGAGCCATATGTACACGGACAGTATACAGAGGGTGATGAGAGCCCATTCCATGGACGTTCTCATGTACACTGGCTGACAGGTACTGCATCTACATGTATGGTAGGCTGCGTAGAGGGTATCTGTGGTATCCGTCCGGATCTGGATGGTATCCGTATCGCTCCTTCTATTCCAAGTGACTGGAAAGAGTTTACCATGGAGAAGAATTTCCGTGGAAGCAAGCTTAAGATCACAGTTGAGAATCCAAACGGCGCAGAGAGCGGCTGCAAGGAGTTCTATGTGAATGGCGAGAAGTTCGAGGATAATTATATCCCGGCTGACAAGCTGACTCCTGTTACAGAGGTTCGTCTTGTTATGTAATTTAATATGATGCAAGGGGCAAAAGCAGATTGCAATTCCGGGCATCGGCATTATAATAAAAATCAAACTCCACACATGGCGTATGCTGTGTGTGGAGTTTTTTGTATGATACAAAAAATGGGGATATCCATATTGGATATCCCCGTAAGTGATTACGAATGTTATCTGTTCAAAATATCTACTGCTCAAATAATGAGGCAATATCGTTGACAGCCGTTGTAACCTCAGCAACAGATTTCTCGATGTCACCATAAATGGTAGCTGACTGGGAAGAAAGCTCGCCCATGCTCTTTGCAACAACAGCAAATCCGACGCCTGCCTCACCGCTTCTGGCTGCCTCGATGGAAGCGTTCAGAGAAAGCATTTTCTGCTTGTTGGCGATAGACTTCAGGGAATGGGTATTGGCATTGATATCCTGAATGATATCGGTAGTATGCATTACTTCATTGTGAAGCTGGGTAAAGCGATCGCCGTTCGTGTAACGGAAATACTCCAGATTTACGAGCTGATTCACGATATCTCCCAATAGATCTGCTGCAGCACGGATCCGTTTCTCGGAACTGACAGGTACCTGATGAACAGCCTGCACATAGGCATCCTCATCGATACCAAGCTCCCGGGCAGTCTGACGAAACTTCTCATCATCCGGCTCCTGTGGCAGAACCTGTCCACCGATAATGGCTCCGACTTTTTCGCCGTTCAGCATAATGTCGATGGCAAAATCCATCAGACCGGCATGACAAAAATAGGTACCGGTGCATTCATTATCACACTTTACACAGCGACGGTTTCCTTCGGTGGAATTACGTGTATATTTCATGCAGAAATCCGTGAAATTGCTTCCCTCGGTTATGTACTCGCCGTTTTTGCCAACCGCAATTGCGGCAAGTCCTGTCGCATCGGAAAAGGCATCCTGAATTTTCTGCAATTTACTTAAGTCCATAAAATCTTTTAATTCCATAGGTATTCTCCTTTTTTATTTATTCGTCCGATCAGGCGTTCAATGATAATTTTGATCATTTACTATATTTTACTACAAAAGAAGCATAAATGCAATTATTTCGAGGGAATGATCTGCTGTTTTTCTTGACGTTATGATGGTGGTATGTTTTAATGATTAGAAGAAGATGCGGAGGTGTTTGGCATATGAGTACAAGAGTTTCTTTGTCTATGGACAAGGATTGGAGTTTCCATCTGGGAGACATAGAAGAGCCGATCGAAATGACTCATAGTTATATATATAATACTTCAAAAGCCGGAGCCTGTCCCGGAGTACCACAGGAGGACTTTGACGCAAGAGAATGGGAGAAGGTCAATCTGCCTCATGACTGGGCTGTCAGACAGCCTTTTTCAGAGGAGTCGGCAGCAAACTGGGGATATAAATCCGGTGGAAAAGCATGGTATCGGAAGGTGTTTGCTATTCCGGAAAAGTACCGGGATAAGGAGCTTACCATAGAGTTTGAAGGCGTTGCCACCCATGCTGTTGTATATTTTAACGGTTCCGTGATCCATAGGAATTTTTCTGCTTATACACCATTTCAAATCGATATTTCAGACCGGGCGCATTTTGGCTCCAGACCCAATGTGTTGGCAGTGTTTGTAGATGCAGATGTCTGGGAGGGCTGGTGGTATGAAGGAGCAGGAATATACCGTCATGTCTGGCTTGATATCAAGAATCCGATCCATATTCCGCAGTATGGGCTTTCCATACGTATGGAGGAGACTTCGGAGAATACCTGGAAGGTCAATTTATTTACCAATATCTGTAATCAGACAGACAAGGATACGGAGGTAAGGATCTCTACCACCTTAGTAGATCCGGATCAGGAGCTGGAGGTCAATATCAATAATGAGGGTGTGGTCTGTGAGGCAGGGGAGGAATCCCTGGTTGAGACAGAGTTTACCATAGAGGATCCAAAGGTATGGGATATTGAGGAACCCAATATATATGAGGTGATCACCAAGGTTTTTGTAGAGGATGAGCTGGTAGATTCGGACAAGACTGTTTGCGGTTTTCGGACTATTGCCATGGATCCGGAGAAGGGATTTATCTTGAACGGAAGACCGGTAAAGCTGTTTGGAACCTGCAATCATCAGGACTTTGGCGGAATAGGAGTGGCGGTGCCGGACGCGCTGCATGAGTATCGGATCGAGCGGTTAAAGGCAATGGGATCTAATGCTTACCGATGCGCCCATGGACTGCCTCACAAGGAGTTTCTTGACGCCTGTGATAAAATGGGTATGCTTGTGATAGATGAAAATCGCAATTTTGAGACCTCGGAGGAGGGGCTGGAGCAGCTTCGTACTATGGTGCTTCGGGATAGAAACCATCCTTCGGTCATTATGTATTCGATCTTTAATGAGGAGCCGCTGCAGGGAACTGAGGAAGGCAGGCGGATGGCGCATACCATGCGGGAGGAGATACGGGCACTGGATGATACAAGATTTGTGACAGGAGCCATGCATGGAGGTATTGACCTGGAGGAGAGTGCGGTGGATTCTCTGGATGTATGCGGTATCAATTATCAGACAGAGCAGTACGACAGCTTTCATAAGAAGCATCCGGATATGCCGGTCTTTGCCAGTGAGTCTACATCTTCGTTTTCTGTGAGAAGCTGCTATGAGGACAATGAAGAAACTCATATGATCAGCAGTTATGATGAGCATGCGGCGGAATGGGGCAGAACGGTCCGACAGACCTGGAAAGACATTATGGCGCGGGATTTTATGGCGGGAGCCTTTATGTGGACGGGGTTTGATTATCTCGGAGAACCGACCCCGTATACCTGGCCGTCTGTTTCCTCTTATTTTGGCATGATGGATACCTGCGGTTATGCAAAGGATGCTTTTTATATGGCGAAGGCGATCTTTTCCAAAAAGCCGGTGTGTCATGTGCTGCCACACTGGAATCATCGTGGAAAGGAAGGACAGATGATCCGCGTGATGTCTCATACCAACTGTGAGGAAGCAGAGCTGATCGTCAACAGGAAGTCCTACGGGAGGAAGAAGATTGACCTTTATGAGCAGGCAGAATGGCAGGTGCCGTATCAGCCGGGATATATTGAGCTGATCGGATACCGGGACGGGGTCAAGGCGGCTCATGATGTGAAGATTACCACGGGAGAGCCGGTTCGGTTAAAGATTGTGCCATGGCATCGTGGAATGTATAATGATGGCAGAGATGCCATGCCGGTAAATATTTATGCTGTGGATGAAAAAGGACGGGGTGTGCCGGACGCTTCCTTTGAGATTGATATTAATGTAGAGGGTGGAGTGATCCTTGGAACCTGCAATGGAGATCCTACCTGTCATGAGGACTTTGGTTCAGGTCACAGGAGTTTGTTTAACGGCAGATGTCAGGCAGTTGTTCAAGCGGAGGAGGGCGCCGGTCAGATGGTGATCTCGGCAGTAGCTCCGGAGGTGGAATTTGGCAGCCTGATGATTCCTCTTTCCACAAGGAAGGCAGAGCCTTTTGTGGAGAGCATTCGCCAGCAGTATCTGACTGGCTGGAAGATGACCTCGGAGCTTTACGAGGAGAAGCCGGATGTCAATATGCATGTGGATGAATTCGATATGAATACCTGGATGGATGTGCAGGTGGATGAGAAGTCAGGAACACCGGTAATCTTTGAAAACCAGGAAGGAAAGTATGGCATATATCGTATCAGGACACACATTCCGGACAAGATCAATGGCAGACTGCCGGTGCTTCATTTTGAAAGTGTCTGGGGACAGTGCAGCGTTTATGTGAATGGGGAACTGCGGGCTGAGACCTCCAATGAGTGGCCGGGACCGCTTGATGTGGAGATGCAGGAAAAGGACACTGGTACGGCAGAAATCCGTGTATTGGTAAAAAGCCTGAATTTTCATGCAGGACTTCATTCCATGGTAGTTTTTAGATAAAAGTTGGGGAAAAATAGCTTTTGACCCTGACATCATAATATAAAATAAGATCAGAATCAGAAATGGAGATAATTATGAACAGACAGACAGATGTTGTGATCGTAGGCACAGGGGCAGCAGGACTTTTTTGCGCGCTGAAGCTTCCGGCACAATATAAGGTACTGATGATCACAAAGGACGAGGTGGATCAGAGTGATTCTTTCCTGGCACAGGGTGGAATGTGTATGCTGCGGGGAGAGGAAGACTATGACAGTTATTTCGAAGATACGATGAAAGCAGGGCATTATGAGAATAATAAAGCATCCGTGGATGTCATGATCCGCTCCTCCAATCAGATCGCACAGGATCTGATCGGTTATGGTGTGGATTTTGAAAGAGATGGGGATAAACTGGCGTTTACCAGGGAAGGCGGCCACTCCAGACCGAGGATTCTTTTTCATGAGGATATTACCGGAAAGGAGATCACCAGCAAGCTTCTGGAAAGAGCGCAGGAGAGAGCCAATATTACCATTCTGGATCATACCATGATGTTAGACATTATCTGTGGTGAGGATGGCTGCGAGGGTCTGGTGATCCGGGAGGCAGACGGGACTCTGGGAACGGTACAGGCAGGATATACGGTATTTGCCTGCGGCGGCCTGGGTGGTCTTTATAAGCATTCTACCAATTTTCGTCATATTACCGGAGATGCCTTGGCAGTTGCACTTCGTCATGGAATTGAAATGGAGCATATAGACTATATCCAGATCCATCCGACGACGCTTTATTCGGAGAAGCCGGGACGGCGTTTTCTGATTTCCGAGTCAGTCCGGGGAGAGGGAGCCATCCTCCTCAATAAAAAGGGAGAGCGTTTTGTGGATGAGCTTTTGCCGAGAGATGTGGTGACGGCGGCGATCCACAAGCAGATGGCAGAGGATGATATGCCGTATGTGCGGCTTTCTTTGGAACGGATTCCGGAGGAGGAGATCCGCAGTCATTTTCCAAATATCTGTCAGCGCTGTCTGGAGGAAGGTTATGATGTGACAAAGGAGCCGGTACCGGTTGTTCCCGCACAGCATTATTTTATGGGTGGTATTAAAGTGAATCTGTCCAGCATGACTTCCATGGAACGTCTTTATGCGGTGGGTGAGACCTCCTGTAACGGAGTTCATGGAGCAAACCGTCTGGCAAGCAATTCCCTTCTGGAATCTATGGTGTTTGCGGATCGCTGTGCAAAGGAGATTACAGAGAAAAAGCTGCCGGAACCAAAGGATATTGCCGGAATGGCAGATCTGTCAGCCTACGAGGATCTGGAGAAGTTAAAGACAGATTATAAACAGTTAGTATTAGATGAAATAGAAAAGGAGAAAAAGAGACATGAGTGATACAACATTTATGAAGATGAATGCGGATCGTTATATCCGTCTGGCATTGGAAGAGGATATTACAAGCGAGGATATTTCCACCAATTGTGTGATGCCGGAGTACCAGAAGGGACAGGTGGATCTGATCTGCAAGCAGGACGGAGTGATCTGTGGTCTGTGGGTTTTTCAGAGAGTATTTGAGCTTCTGGATGATACGGTTGCTTTTGATATGAAGGTGAAGGAGGGGGACTTTGTTCATGCGGGAGATCTGATGGCAGTTGTCACGGGAGATATCCGCACGCTTTTGTCGGGAGAGAGAACAGCGTTGAATTATCTTCAGAGAATGAGTGGGATTGCTACGTATACTCATGAGATCGCAGTGCTTCTGGAGGGCAGCAGTACGACACTTCTGGATACCAGAAAGACGACGCCGAATATGCGTCTGTTTGAAAAGTATGCCGTAAAGGTGGGCGGTGGCAGCAACCATCGTTATAACCTGTCAGACGGTGTGATGCTCAAGGACAACCATATTGGTGCGGCAGGAAGCATCACAAAGGCTGTTCAGATGGCGAAGGCATACGCATCCTTTGTACATAAGATCGAGGTTGAGGTGGAGACGTTAGATCAGGTAAAGGAAGCAGTAGAGGCAGGTGCTGATATTATCATGCTGGATAATATGACGCCGGATAAAATGAAAGAGGCGGTGAAGCTGATCAATGGACGGGCACTGACAGAGTGCTCCGGTAATGTCACCAGAGAGAATATTCAGAATATGATCGACGTAGGTGTGGACTATGTGTCCAGCGGTGCACTGACCCATTCCGCTCCGATCATGGATATTTCACTGAAAAATCTTCATGCAATTTAGGGAAATCAATAACGATTGAAATATAAATTTATACAGGGCATATGTTGATAGAGAAGCCTGCGGCAGAAGCAGGACCGGAGACGAAAAGTATAGATTTCGTCGGAAAAGAGGAGAAAATGCAGGAGACAAATGTAGAACAGTTAAAAAAAGAGATACTGGAGTTAAAGGAAAAGCGGAATGCGGTAATTCTTGCTCATTATTATGTAGACGGTGAGGTGCAGGCAATCGCAGATTATGTGGGAGATTCTTATTTCCTGAGTAAGCTTGCCATTGAATTGAAGGAGCAGACAATTATATTCTGCGGCGTGTCTTTCATGGGAGAGAGTGCCAAGGTACTCAATCCCGGCAAAAAGGTAATTATGGCGGATGAATTTGCGGACTGTCCGATGGCACATATGGCAGAGGTGGCAAAGATTGAGGAAGTGCGTAAAGAGTGGGATGATGTGGCGGTTGTCTGCTATGTAAATTCTACCTCTGAGCTGAAAGCACATTCCGATGTCTGCGTGACATCTTCCAATGCCATCAAGGTGGTACGTAATCTCAAAGAAAAAAATATCTATTTCATTCCGGATGAAAATCTGGGACGTTATGTGGCAAAGCAGCTTCCGGAGAAGCATTTCATTTTCAATGATGGATTCTGCCATGTACATAAAAGCATTCATGCAGATGAGCTGTTAAGGGCAAGGGAGGCACATCCGGAGGCTAAGGTACTGACCCATCCGGAATGTACCGGAGATGTGCTGGAGCTTTCGGACTTCATTGGAAGTACCTCGCAGATCATCGACTATGCAACAGAGAGTGATGCGAAGGAGTTTATCATCTGTACGGAGATGGGTGTTTTTTATGAGCTGGCACAGAAGAATCCGGACAAGAAGTTCTATTCCGTAGGACATCGTCAGTTTTGTCCAAACATGAAAAAGATCACATTGGAAAAGGTGAAAAACGCTTTGGAAACACTGCAGCCGGAAATGATCGTGGATCCGGAGATTGCAGAAAAATCCTGCAAGCCATTGGAGAAGATGTTGGAGCTGGCAGCAAAGTAAAGGGACAACGGAGGTTATCCAATATGTTTGGTTTGATTGATAAGCTGGAGAAAGAGGAATGCCTGGAGCGTGAGGAGTGGATCACGCTCCTTTCTGCGTACGGGGATGAGGAGTTACGAAATTATGCGGCACAGAAAGCAAGAAATGCGGCACAGGCAGTTTTCGGAACGGATATCTATGTCCGTGGTCTGATCGAGTTTAGTAATTACTGCAAAAATGACTGCTATTATTGTGGAATCCGCCGCAGCAATCCGGAGGCAGACCGTTACCGGTTGTCGAAGGAGGATATTCTGGCATGCTGTGAGGAGGGCTGGGAGCTGGGCTTTCGCACTTTTGTGCTGCAGGGCGGAGAGGATGGCTTCTACCGGGACGAATGGTATGAGGAGCTGATCTGTGAGATCAAAGAGAAATATCCGGCATGTGCCATCACGTTATCGGTGGGCGAGAGAAGCAGGAAAACGTACCGCAGGTGGTATGAGGCGGGGGCTGACCGCTATCTTCTGCGTCACGAGACGGCAGATGATGCCCATTACCGCACGATGCATCCGGCGGTAATGTCACCGGTTCACCGGAAGGAATGTCTTTATGCTCTGAAAGAGATCGGTTATCAGGTGGGCTGTGGTTTTATGGTGGGTTCTCCGGGACAGGAGCCGGAGCAGCTTGCTCAGGATATGGAATTTATTCATGAGCTGAAGCCCCATATGGTAGGGATCGGCCCTTTTGTGCCGGCAGCGGGGACACCCTTTGCAGGGAAGGCACAGGGAAGTCTGGAGCTTACTTTGTTTCTGCTGAGCTTACTGCGGCTTCAGGAGAAACAGGTGCTACTTCCGGCAACCACAGCACTGGGAACCATTCATCCTCTGGGGCGTGAAATGGGGATACAGGCGGGAGCCAATGTTGTGATGCCGAATCTGTCCCCGGTGGCAGTAAGAAAGAAGTATGCCCTGTATGACCACAAGATCTGTACCGGGGAGGAGGCGGCAGAATGTCGTGGCTGCCTGAACCGCCGAATGGAATCCATTGGTTACCGGATCGTTACGGACCGGGGGGATTCACCATATTCGAACATATGTACTTGAAAAACGAAATAAAACATGCTATGATATCGTAATCAGAAACAAATGGAAATGTTTATGACTGGTATCCGGATGCATGGGGCATCCGGCAGAAAGGCATGGTTTATTATGGCAAAGCATGAAGAGTTAAAGAAATATATCAGGATCCGTAAGGCGGCAGAGCACAATCTTAAGGAGATCGATCTGGATGTACCCAGAGACGAGTTTGTTGTGTTTACAGGACTCAGTGGTTCCGGAAAGTCCTCTCTGGCGTTTGATACGATCTATGCAGAGGGACAGCGGCGTTACATGGAGTCGCTGTCCTCTTATGCACGCCAGTTTCTGGGACAGATGGAGAAGCCGAATGTGGATTCCATTGAGGGACTGCCGCCGGCGATCTCCATTGACCAGAAGTCCACGAACCGCAATCCCAGATCTACCGTGGGTACGGTGACAGAGATTTACGATTATTATCGTTTGTTGTATGCGCGGATCGGTATACCGCATTGCCCGAAGTGTGGCAAGGAGATTTATGCACAGACCGTGGATCAGATGGCAGACGAGATCATGGAGCTGCCGGAGGGTACCAGGATCCAGCTTCTTGCACCTGTTGTGCGGGGGCGGAAGGGTCAGCATGTCAAGGTGTTTGAATCTGCCCGCAAGAGCGGTTATGTACGTGTTGTTGTGGATGGTCACTTATACGAATTATCGGAGGAGATCTCCCTTGAAAAAAACAAAAAACATAACATAGAGGTGATGGTGGATCGTCTTGTAGTGAGAGAGGGGATCCGGAAGCGTCTTGTAGATTCCATCGAGAATGTACTCAAGCTGTCCGATGGTCTGATGATCGTTGACATTCCGGGAGGGGAGCCGTTGAGCTTCAGCCAGAGCTTTTCCTGTCCGGACTGCGGGATCAGCATTGACGAGCTGGAGCCGAGAACCTTTTCCTTCAATAATCCCTTTGGAGCGTGTCCGGTCTGTCATGGTATCGGTGTCAAGATGGAGTTTGATGAGGCACTGATGATCCCGGATCCGTCCCTGAGTCTGGCAGACGGTGCTCTGGTGGTGAATGGCTGGCAGTCCGCAAAGGATACCAGCAGTTACTGCAGATGTATTCTGGATGCTCTGGCAGATTCCTATGGTTTTGATATCAATACTCCATACGAGGAGCTTCCCAAGGAGATACGTCATATGCTGATGCACGGCACCGATGGCAGAGTGGTCAAGGTGAAGTACCGGGGACAGAGAGGTGTCGGAGTATATGATGTGGCTTTTGAGGGTGTCATCAAAAATGTCCAGAGACGTTACAGAGAATGCGGCTCTGAGCGCATGAAGAAGGAATATGAGAGCTTTATGCGGATCACACCATGTGCGGAATGTGGCGGCAAACGTCTGAAGCCGGAGGCTCTGGCAGTGACGGTCGGAGACAAAAATATCGCTGAGGTGACAGAGCTTTCCATCAGTAAGCTGATGGAGTTTATGCAGGGACTGGAGCTGACATCACACCAGCTTGCCATTGGAAAGCTGGTACTGCGGGAGATCAAGGCACGACTGCAGTTTCTGCTGGATGTAGGTCTGGAGTATCTGACGCTGGCGAGAGCTACAGGATCCCTGTCCGGTGGAGAGGCACAGCGTATCCGTCTTGCGACACAGATCGGTTCCGGTCTGGTTGGTGTAGCGTATATACTGGATGAACCAAGTATCGGTCTTCACCAGAGAGACAATGACAAGCTGATCCAGACTTTGAAAAAGCTCAAGGATCTGGGAAACACACTGATCGTGGTGGAGCATGATGAGGATACCATGTATGCAGCGGACTATATTGTGGATATTGGTCCGGGAGCGGGAACTCATGGTGGTGAAGTGGTTGCTGCCGGCAGCGTTAAGGACATCATGAAGTGCAAGGATTCTGTGACCGGAGCGTATTTAAGTGGCAGGATCCGGATTCCGGTGCCGTCTGAGCGGCGGGAGCCGACGGGCTGGATCACGGTCCGGGGAGCCAGAGAAAACAATCTTAAAAACATTGATGTTTCGTTCCCGTTGGGTGTTATGACATGTGTAACAGGTGTATCCGGTTCCGGAAAGAGTTCCCTGGTCAATGAGATCCTGTATAAGGAGCTTGCGAGAAGGTTGAACCGTGCCCGTTTTATTCCGGGAAAGCACGACTGCATCGAGGGGCTGGAGCAGCTGGATAAGGTGATCAATATTGACCAGTCACCGATCGGCAGGACACCGAGATCCAATCCTGCCACGTATACCGGAGTATTTGATATGATCCGTGATCTCTTCGCATCCACACAGGAGGCAAAGGCGAGAGGCTACAAGAAAGGTCGTTTCAGCTTCAACGTCAGGGGCGGACGTTGTGAGGCCTGTCAGGGAGACGGTATCATCAAGATCGAGATGAATTTCCTGCCGGATATCTATGTGCCGTGTGAGGTCTGTGATGGCAAGAGATATAACCGGGAGACATTGGATGTAAAGTATAAGGGCAAGAATATATTCGAGGTGCTTGATATGACCGTGGAGGAGGCAATGGGATTTTTTGAGCCGATCCCGTCCATCTACCGCAAGATCAAGACATTATATGATGTGGGACTTTCCTATGTGAAGCTGGGACAGCCGTCTACGACGCTGTCCGGAGGTGAGGCACAGCGTATCAAGCTTGCTACAGAGCTGAGCCGCAGAAGCACCGGCAAGACCGTCTATGTGCTGGACGAGCCAACGACAGGGCTTCATTTCGCGGATGTCCACAAGCTGATCGATATCCTTCACCGTCTGGCGGAGGGAGGCAATACCGTCATTGTCATTGAGCACAATCTGGATGTGATCAAGACCGCAGATTATATTATCGATATCGGTCCTGAGGGCGGAGACCGGGGAGGCACCGTGATCGCCCAGGGCACGCCGGAGGAAGTGGCAGAGATGCCGCAGTCCTATACGGGATTCTATATTCAGAAGATGATCGATAAGGATCGGAAGAAATAACGAAAATACAACTGAGACGGCTTATAATGTACGGTCCGGCTGGATCGTGAAGGAGGATACGGATGGAATCAGAAAATACGTTTTTTGCCATGATGGCAAGGATGAAATTTATCAACCGCTGGGCTTTAATGCGTAACTCGTACGAGGAGAATATCAGTGAGCATTCCATGGAGGTGGCGATGATCGCCCATGCGCTGGCGATCATTGGCAATAAACGTCTGGGCAGACACTATCCGGCAGAAAAGATCGCGATGATCGGTCTGTATCACGACTGCACAGAGATCATTACGGGAGATATGCCGACTCCGATCAAGTACAAAAATGACAAGATACAGAAGGCGTATAAGGAGATTGAGGCCGGGGCAGCCAGACGTCTCCTGCAGCGGCTGCCGGAGGATCTGAGAGAGTCCTATGAACCGTATCTTCTGGAAACGGAGATGAATGAGGAGGAGCGGCGGCTGGTAAAGGCTGCCGATAAGCTTTCTGCCCTCATCAAATGCATCGAGGAGCAGAAAGCAGGCAATCAGGAGTTCCTGAAGGCGAAGGAGACGCTGCAGAAGGCGGTGGCATCTCTGGAATGTCCGGAAGCAGATATATTCTGCAGGGAATTTCTTCCTCACTATTATAAGACTTTGGATGAATTGTAGGTTGCGGGATCCGCTCTGGTATGCTAAAATCAAATTAACTATCTGGAATTTCAGGTGTAACAGCAACAGTGAGTGGAGACGAAGAACATGAGTGAAAAGTCATACAACGAAAATGCCTATAACGAATTTGCTTATTGTTACGATCTTTTTATGGATAACATTCCGTATGACATGTGGGCAGAGTATCTTTATGGACTTTTTCAGGAATATGGAATTACCGGTGGCACACTGCTGGAGCTGGGATGTGGTACGGGAACCATGACAGAGCGTATGATATCAAAGGGCTATGACAGTATCATTGGACTGGATTGTTCTGAGGATATGCTTATGGTGGCCGGAGACAAGAATATCCCGGATGTACTGCTGGTACAGCAGGATATGAGAGAACTGGATCTGCCATATCCGGTGGATGCGGTTTACTGCGTGTGTGACGGGATGAATTACTTATTGAAACCACAGGACCTGCAGAAGGTGTTTGCGAGAGTAAAGCATTTTCTGAAAGCCGGTGGTGTTTTTGTATTTGACATGAAAACCAGTCACTTTTATCAGGATGTGCTGGGAAACCGTATGATCGCTGAGAACCGCGACGATGCCAGCTTCCTGTGGGAAAATGAATACCACGAGGATACCGGGATCAATGAGTATCTTTTGACAGTATATCAACTGGAGGACGGGGAAAGAGATCTGTTTTCCAGATGCGATGAGCTGCATTATCAGAAGGCATATGATCCGGAGCAGGTGCAGCAGTGGATCAAAGAAAGCGGGATGGATTGTTGTGCAGTCTATGAGGCATTTACAAGGCAGCCTGCAGCTTCGGATAGTGAACGGATATATTTTGTAGCAAAAAATAAATAACCCGGGGAACCCGGAGTTATTGATAAGACATAATAATATTTCTGCATTTTGCAGAGAGTGACAGGAGAGAGGAACAATGGCAGAGAATAAAGATTATATTGTAAGGGCAACCGCGGCAGAGCAGCAGCTTCGCGTGTTTGCATGTACCACAGGAGGACTTGTGGAAAAGGCCCGTGAGATCCATGATCTGAGTCCTGTGGCAGCGGCGGCACTGGGAAGACTTCTGACAGCAGGAAGTATGATGGGCTGTATGATGAAGGGAGATAAGGATGTGCTGACACTTCAGATCGAGTGTGGCGGTCCGATTGGAGGCATTACGGTAACGGCGGATTCTGCGGCAAATGTCAAAGGCTATGTTAAGAATCCACAGGTTATGCTTCCGCCGAACAGCAAGGGGAAGCTGGATGTTTCCGGGGCGGTTGGACCTGGATTCCTGAATGTGATCCGTGATATCGGGCTGAAAGAGCCGTACAATGGCCAGACACATCTGGTATCCGGAGAGATTGCGGAGGATCTCACATATTATTATGCGGCAAGTGAGCAGGTG
The DNA here is from genome assembly GCA_934339135.1 of uncultured Lachnospiraceae bacterium. GTDB lineage: Bacteria > Bacillota > Clostridia > Lachnospirales > Lachnospiraceae > Jutongia. Next base: position 48,297 of record CAKRHP010000005.1, read on the forward strand.
CCTTCGTCTGTGGGGCTTGGTGTTCTGATGGAAAAGGACAATCATGTAAAACAGGCAGGTGGATTTATCATTCAGGTTATGCCAAATGCAGATGATACAGTGATCGATCGTCTGGAAAAGCGTCTTGGAGAGGTGGATTCGGTAACAAAGCTTTTGGAGCAGGGAATGACACCGGAGGATATCATCCGATATCTGATGGAAGGGATGGACATTGATTTTCTGGATACGATACCGACGCAGTATCACTGTAACTGCTCCAGAGAACGTGTATCCCGTGCCATTGCAAGTATCGGCAGAAAGGATCTTCAGGAGATGGTCGATGCAGGAGAACCTGTAGAGGTAAACTGTGATTTCTGTGGTTCCCACTATTTATTTGATACAGAGGATTTAAAGCAGATGCTGAAATAAGAAATGAGGGAGAAAATGGACAGAAGGTATAGAGGCTTGATCATAGCCGGTGTATTTTTGCTGGGTGTTGTTGGATTATGCAAAGTACAGCAGAGAGGAGGCATTACATATGCTACTGCTGTAGGTACTGTGCGTACAGGGAAAATCCTTAATGTCCGGAAAGGACCGGGAACAAAATATGCCTGTCTGAAAAACGGCAGTACGAAAGTAAGTCTTAAAAATGAAGAGCAGGTTACAATTTTGGCGCAAAATAAAAAATGGTACAAAATACGCCTGAAGAAAAAATCCAAAAGGCTTGTGGGATACGTTCCCATGAAGAATCTTGCTGTTATGAGCGGTGATATGAATTCGGAGGTATATGGAACAGCATATCCTTCTGCTGTATTGGTTCGTAGCAGAGCGGTCCGCAGTGGAAGCCTTATGAAGGTGGACGGTGCAGCTGTGCGGCTTTTCAAAAATAAAAAAGTTCGTATTCTTTCGGAATCTGCCATGTATGGTGTGAAATATTATAAAGTATCTTTTACCTATAATGGTGAAAAAAGAGAAGGATATGTGCCGGCTGATTCTATCAAGGCGGATTATAAGTCGGCAATGCCCGGAGTGATTTCGACTTCCAGACAGGTAACGTTAAAGAAAAAAGCAGGTGCAACAGAAATTGTGAAGGCAGATGGAAATCCGATCATTATGAAAAACGGTACAGAAGTTCTGATGCTTTCAGAGAAGATTGTTTCCGGTGTGAAGTATATTTGTGTGGATGTTACATATAACAAAAAAGTATATCGGGGATATGTCACTGCCAATCTGGTTCGTTTCAAAACGGTTCAGGTGGAAGAAGTGGTAAACGGTGAGCAGGAAAATCTTTTTGTAGAAAAGACGACTCCGGCGCCAACCAAAACTCCGGAACCAAAAAGTACCGCAGCGCCGTCTTCCGGCGAGACGGACAATAGTACTGGAAGTACTGCAGTTCTTACTGACAAGCAGTTTAAACAGGAAATGATCAAGCAGGGATTCCCGAGCAGTTATATCACTGCACTTCAGGCGCTGCATGAAAAGTATCCAAAGTGGACGTTTAAGGCATATCAGACAGGAATTGACTGGTCTACAGCAGTAGATAATGAAGGTAAGGTAGGACTTAACTTGATTTCCAACAGCAAATCCAGTGACTGGAAATCTCAGGAGGAGGGAGCATATAATGCTTCCACCGGAACATACATACCTTTTGATGGTTCCACCTGGGTAACCGCTTCCGAAAAGGCAGTTCGTTATTATATGGATCCAAGAAATTTCCTGAATGAAAGCGGCATTTTCCAGTTTGAGAGTCTGGAATACCAGAAAGACGCACAAAATCAGAGTGGTGTGGAAAATGTATTAAAGAACACTCCGATGTATAAGAGTTCTTATCAATATACGGATGACTCCGGAAAGTCAGTAACAACGACATATTCTAAGACGTTTATGGATGCGGCGGCTCTTTCCGGTGTGAGTCCATATCATCTGGCATCCCGTGTAAAACAGGAGGTTGTAACAGGATCAACCAGCATGAGTTCTTCGGTATCGGGTACCGTGAAGGGATACGAGGGAATTTACAATTTCTATAATATCGGTGCCAACAACAGTACAAAAGCGGGAGGTGCAGTAGCGAATGGTCTTGCATGGGCCAATAAGGATACCACTTATCTGCGTCCATGGAATACGCAGTATAAGGCAATTGTTGGTGGTGCACAGTATCTGGGCAGTAATTATATCAATATTGGACAGAATACATTATATCTGCAGAAGTTTAATGTAACGTCCAATAATACGTATAATCATCAGTATATGTCAAATATTGAGGCTCCGTGGAGTGAAGCATTAAAGACGGCAGAGGCATATGGTACAGATAAGGCACAGATGAACATTGTATTTTCTATACCGGTATATTCCGGTATGCCATCTGTTGTATGTCCGATTCCGTCCGGAGAGGCACAGCAGACGGTGCAGACCGTTAGCACGAATAACTATCTCAAGTCTTTATCGGTAAAGGGATATTCCTTTCAATCGCCGTTTAAATCTGGGGATGATGGTCATGAGATATACAGCCTTAAGGTGAACAAGAAAGTCAGATCGATTCGGATCAATGCCAGTCCGGTCAGTTCGACGGCAAAGGTATCCGGCAGGGGCAAAAAGAAAATGGCAGCTAAGGTGAAGTCTAAGACATATGTTGTGAAGGTTAAGGCGGAAAGCGGGGCTGTCAGAAAGTACAAAATAAAGGTTAAACGTACAAAATAAATTTGTATATAGAAGCAGAAAATGATAAGGAGCGCAGTAATGAAAGGCAGATTCAGAAGATGGTTTATCATAGGATTTCTGGTATTTGCAGGATGTTTCCAGATGAAAGTCAGGACGCAGGCAGCTGTTGCTCAGGTTACGATTCAGAAATCTCAGCAGGATATTGTCAAGGGGGATATATTTTACATCATTGTCACTGTGACCTCAGATGAAGAGATCAGTGGTTTTGAGGGATATTTTTCTTATAACCAGAATGTAATGCAATTTATTACGGGAGGAAGCATCGCCAGTGGAAATGATGATGAGATACACATTAAAGATATCAACAGGGATACAGGGACACAGAGGCTAAAGTATTCCCTGCAGTTTCGAGCGAGAAAAGCAGGGACAAGTTCTGTGGCATTGAAGAGATACCGCCAGATAAAAAAAGCACAGGAAGATACAAAATTATCTGTGGGGTCGGCTTCTTTGGAAGTACAGGTGATTTCCACGAAAGAGTATCAGCGTAAAATAAAAAAATACGAAAAACAGCAGATGCTCCCGCAGACAGAGGAAGAGTTGAAGGAGGAAACAACGGGGGCACCGGAAATTTCCATGAAGCCGGAAGAACCGACGGATCAGACGTCCCATCAGACAGACAGTGGGGATGCTGCCGTAGATAAGACCATACAGACCACGGCTGCAACGTCAGCAATAGTAGAAAAAACAAAGGAGTCAGGTGGCCTGACGAAGGAAATCTGTATTGTGATCCTTTGTCTTGCAGTGGTGGGATTTGTAATGGTTGCGATTCTGCTTGCCAATGCATTAAAAGAAGAACAGACAGGGGAGGATATCGAGGAGACGGAATGGATGGCAGATCCGGAGAAACCGAAAAAAGATATCGATCCGGAGGAATGGGAGAATGTGGATCCTGACAGTCGGGAGAAGAGGTTGAATGAAATAGAAAAGCGGTTGGAAGAAAAACGCCGCTGGTTGAGAAAAGAGTAAATGGAGGATTTGGAAGGATGCAAAATCGTTATACAAAAAAGGCCCGGAAAGTGCTGAGTGATGCACAGGAAATAGCCAAAGAACTGGGACATAATTATGTGGGCACAGAACATTTACTGGTTGCTTTGATTCGAAACTCCGGTGTGGCATCAGAGGTATTGCGGGCCAATGGGGTGGAGGAGCAGAAAATATTAGATCTGATCGATGAAACGATCTCGACGGATTCCGGTGTTTTGGTAGCGGATGAGGGACGTTTTACTCCGCGGGCACAGAAGATTATGGCAGCGGCCCAAGAAGAGGCGGAACGGCTGGGAATATCAGAGGCAGGAACAGAGCATCTTCTGATCGCATTGTTGAAGGAGGCAGACTGCATTGCAGTACGTCTGCTCAATACAAAGGGAATTAATGTGCAGAAGTTATATGTGGATGCGTTGACTGCATCCGGTCAGGATATGAACGCTGCCAAGAATGAATATATGAAGCAGAAAAACCGTAAAAATAAATCGGCGACCCCGGTACTGGATCAGTACAGCCGGGATTTGACTGCACTGGCAAGAGAGGCAAAGCTGGATCCGGTCATTGGAAGAGAACGGGAGATTGAGCGGATCATTCAGATCCTCAGCCGCCGGACCAAAAACAATCCGTGTCTGATCGGAGAGCCTGGTGTGGGTAAAACTGCTGTTGTAGAAGGACTTGCCCAGAAGATCGTATCCGAGGATATTCCGGATATTCTGGAGGACAAGCGGGTGCTTACGCTGGATCTGTCAGGGATGGTGGCCGGTTCCAAGTACCGTGGTGAGTTTGAGGAACGCATCAAGCGATCTCTGAAGGAGGTTATGCAGAGCGGTAATATCCTTCTGTTTATTGATGAGATCCATACGATCATTGGTGCAGGTGGAGCCGAGGGCGCCATTGATGCGGCCAATATTTTAAAGCCGTCTCTGGCCAGAGGTGAGATTCAGTTGATCGGAGCTACCACCAGAGAAGAATACCGTAAATACATTGAGAAGGATGCCGCTTTGGAACGGCGTTTCCAGTCAGTTGTTGTGGAAGAGCCTACAGAGGAGGAATCCATTGAGATCCTGCGGGGACTGGCACCAAGATACGAGGAACATCATCATGTGAAGTTGACGGAGAGCGCCATTACAGGAGCAGTCCGGCTGGCTGCCAGATATGTGAATGACCGTTTCCTGCCGGATAAGGCAATCGATGCCATTGACGAGGCATGTGCCAGAGCAGGACTGAAGCGATATATGATCTCACCGGAGCTTCGTGGTCTGGAAGAGGAGCAGGTGCAGCTTGAGAAGGACAAAGAGCAGGCAATCCGGGATAAGGATTATGCTCATGCGGGAGAGATCAAGAGACAGCAGGAAGCATTAGAAAAGAAGATTGCAAAGATCCGCAAGGATCAGGAAAAGCATAAGGATGCACAGGAGCTTTGTGTAACAGAAAATGAGATTGCGGCAGTGATCGCGGACTGGACGAAGATTCCGGTGCAAAAACTGCAGGAAGAGGAAATGGAACGTCTGAGACATCTGGAGGATATCCTTCATGAGAGAGTCGTTGGGCAGGAGGAAGCAGTGACGGCGGTTTCTAAAGCAGTCCGGCGGGGACGCGTGGGGCTGAAGGATCCGAAGCGTCCAATCGGTTCCTTTTTATTCCTGGGACCGACCGGTGTGGGAAAGACGGAGCTTTCCAAGGCACTGGCAGAAGCTGTGTTTGGCAAGGAGGACGACATTATCCGCGTTGATATGTCTGAATATATGGAGAAGCACAGCGTGTCCAAGATGATCGGGTCACCGCCCGGATATGTAGGATACGAGGATGGAGGACAGTTAAGTGAAAAGGTACGCCGTCATCCGTATTCTGTGATCCTGTTTGACGAGATTGAAAAGGCACATACCGACGTGTTTAATATTCTCCTGCAGATTCTGGAGGATGGCCACGTTACCGATGCACAGGGACGTAAGGTCAGCTTCAAAAATACCATCATCATTATGACATCCAATGCCGGTGCGCAGAGGATCATTGAGCCAAAGCATCTGGGATTTGGAGTGCAGGAGGATGCGGAGGCAGATTACCATAAGATGAAGGATGGTGTGATGGAGGAGGTCAAAAAGATCTTCAAGCCGGAGTTTATCAATCGTATTGATGAGATCCTGGTGTTCCATACACTGACACAGGAAAATATCCGGCAGATCGTGAAGATCATGCTGAATACCCTGAACAAAAGGACGAAGGCACAGATGAATCTTTCTCTGGAAGTGACAGAGGAAGCCGTCGCACATCTGGCCAAAAGCGGCTTTGACAAAAACTATGGAGCACGTCCGGTACGCCGTGCGATCCAGACACAACTGGAGGACAAGCTGGCAGATGAACTGTTAGAAGGTATCATTGCGGCAGGCGATCATATCAAGGTAGATTGTAAAGACGAAAAGATCACATTTTCAAAGCTTTAATAGTAGAAAAAATAAATGGTTTATGGTATGCTAAACATACGATAAAACCACAAAAATACGGGAGGATAATGAAATGGCAGTGATTACAGAATTGATCCGCAAGGAGGCAGACGGCACACTCAGTTTTGGTAATTTTGATTTCGACACCAAGCAGAAGAAGTCAGATTTTGAGTACGAGGGAGACCTGTACAAGATCAAGACCTTTAAAGAGATTACAAAGCTGGAGAGAAACGGAATGTTTGTCTACGAATCTGTACCAGGAACTGTGGTAACCAATATGAAGAGTACAGAGGATCAGATTGAGTTCAACGTAGAAGGATGGGAGGATTCTTCTATTACTCTGGAGTTAGAGCCGGAGACAGAGTACAAGGTATTTGTAGATGGAATTGATGTTGGCAGAATGAAAACAAATCTGGGTGGAAAGCTCAATGTCAGCGTAGAGCTGAATCCGGGACAGACCTCACAGATCAAGGTGAAAAAGTTATAATTTATGGCAAAAGCAAAAAGTAAGACCACATTCTTTTGTAAGGAATGTGGATATGAGTCATCAAAATGGCAGGGGCAATGTCCGGGCTGCAAAGCGTGGGACAGCTTTGTGGAGGAGCCTGTGGTACGCACCTCCACAGGAAAAGCTGTGGCGCGGAAGGAAATACGGGAACCCTCCAGATTGTCAGAGGTACAGTTTTCGGAGGAAACACGGATCGTCAGTGGCATTGAGGAGCTGGATCGGGTGCTGGGAGGCGGTATCGTTGTAGGCTCTCTTGTGTTAGTGGGAGGGGATCCCGGTATCGGCAAATCCACCCTGCTATTGCAGATGTGCCAGAAGCTGGTGCAGCAGGGGCGGAAGGTTCTCTATGTATCCGGAGAGGAGTCTGAAAAGCAGATCAAAATGAGGGCAGAGCGGCTGGGAGTATTTCAGTCAGATCTGCTGGTGATGAGTGAGACAGATCTGGATATTGTAGCAGAAACGATTACCAGAGCAGTACCGGATGTGGTGATCATTGATTCCATACAGACCATGTACCGGGAGGAGATTGGTTCTGCACCGGGCAGTGTGGGACAGGTCCGGGAGACGACAAGCACGCTGCTGCGTCTGGCAAAGGGCATGTCGGTCTCTATTTTCATTGTGGGTCATGTCACCAAGGAAGGTGTCGTAGCGGGACCGAGAGTTCTGGAGCATATGGTAGACACGGTTCTCTATTTTGAGGGAGACGGAGGAGCTTCGTACCGTTTCCTGCGAGGGGTTAAGAACCGTTTTGGTTCCACCAATGAGGTTGGTGTTTTTGAAATGCGGGGTTCCGGTCTGGTGGAGGTAGCCAATCCGTCAGAGTTTATGCTGCAGGGAAAGCCGGAGGATGCACCGGGTTCTGTGGTTGCATGCTCTATGGAGGGTACCAGACCAATCCTTGTAGAGGTACAGGGACTGGTATGCCAGACGAATTTTAATTATCCCAAAAGAACGGCGGCAGGGATCGATTTTAACCGGGTCAATCTGCTGCTTGCCGTGTTGGAAAAGCGTCTCGGTGTCCGGATGAATGATATGGATGCCTATATCAATGTGGCGGGTGGAATGCGCCTCAATGAACCGGCAGTCGATATGGGAATCGTGCTGGCTATTTTATCCAGCTACCGCAATCAGGTGATCGACGGCAGGACGATCTGTTTTGGTGAGATCGGTCTGGTAGGAGAAGTCCGTGCAGTCAGTATGGCAGAGGCGAGAGTACAGGAGGCAGCTAAGCTGGGATTTGAGAGATGTATTCTGCCGGAGGTGAACAGGCGTCAGCTCGATCTGGAGCAGATGGATCTGAAGGGATTAAAACTGATCGGAATTTCCAATGTTTATGAGCTGTTGGAGATTTTGTAACCACTATGGAAAAGGTGGTCTGTATAAATATCAGTTGCTGCCAGGCAGGGTGGCGAAATAAGGAGAAGAATGGAAAATATGGAATGGAAAGAAACAGAGAATGCTACACAAAGTGTAGTGGAACGCATGGAAACATCCATGAGTTCGATGGAACAGATGTCCTTTGATGCGATTAATATCACGGACTCTTTGGTGACATTGACCAGTAAGGCGAGAGAATATGCCTCTCTGATGAAAAATGGTGATGCCAGGGAGAGAGAGGACTCCTTTGAAGAGATTGAAAAGATTCTGGATAAAGTGCTGAAAACGGCATTTCAGATCAATAATGTTTCCCATGAGCTGGAACAGGAAGTGATCTATCAGAGAGATACCACAGCAAATATACGACAGATCATTGATTTTTTGTATAGCATGGCAGATGTATAAAAAAGGGCAAAACCAGCGTTTTGCCCTCCAAGAATTGCTTCGCAATTCTCGTTGGATTCACTCTACGTTACGAGCATTTTCCTATACACTAATAAAAGCTGATCCCGTTAACGGATCAGCTTTAAATTTTCTATGGTCCAGCTTTCATTTTCCATATGGTAATCTGTCCCACAATACGGACAGGTGTGCTGGCGGACTGCATCAAAACTTCCGCCGCAGCTTGGACAATGGACAGATGTAATAGAAAAACCAGGCATTTCCGGATGACTCATATCACGACGTAATGTGACGTCAATGCAGTCGCCGGTTTTTTTGATGTTACCATTTGTTTCGCTGTAATTTAACCACCAGGTACGCAGCGTCAGAGACAAGAAATTTCCTTCTTTGGATACGTTTTGAAGAACCAGAGAAGTGGAGTGCGTCATTTCAACAATATCACGAAAACGGGGGTCCGGCTTTGTTCCCCGGTAAGAGGTTAGGGAAGATGGATCCTCTGCAAATACGGTCATGCGGATCAGGGCAATAATCTGACTTTCAAATTTTTCATAAGAAAAAAAACGGTCATAAGAACGAAGCAGCCGGATAATTTTTTTCTTGGAGAAAATGGCACGAAACATAGGAATCCGTTTTCTGCCGTACCGTTTCAAAGAAGCGCAGATAAGGGCAATATCTGCCACAATCAGTCCGGAAAAACCGCCCATCAGGAATGTTGAAAAGTAAATATATAAAAGCATCAGTGGAAGATAAGTGTCATTATGTAACACAGCAAAAATAGTCGTTAGACAAAAAAATAAGGCCATACAGAAAAAGAAGCACCAGTGCGTCAGAGTGCCATTTTTGGAAATGGAATTTTGTCTTACAAAGAATTGGTTTGTAACTCGCGGAAACAAATCCCTGATCTGGAATTGTGTGCCACAATAGCGGCATCCGTTTGTTAATTCCGTAACAGAACTAACAGCACCACAGTCCGGACAGGTTATCATCATATGGTTGTATTCTTTTTCGTTTGGTGTGTGAATGATATTGGTATACATTACCTCATCCGCAGTATGCTCATATAACAAATTTTCCTCTCGTTGAAAAGAAAGGTGATGTGTCACCTGCTCAAACGTCATATCTGTAGTGTACCAGAGTGATCGAAGAGGTGTCGTGACTGTTCCCATATCGCAGCCCTTTGCAGGGATCGTGTGATTGATCATTGTAAGGTGTCTGCTATTCAGTCGCTTTTGCTGCAGCTTCAGAAAATATGCCATATCTCCGTCACAGTATTTAGGAAGCTCCCCGCCGTCATACCAATGATTCAGATCCAGTGCAAACTGATCATACATACCACGTTTTTCCTCCCAGACAGGGATATATTCTTCAAATCGTTTCTTTTGGATGGCATAATCCATGGATTTTTTTCCTCCGAGCAGCAGAAGAATCAGTCCCACTGCCAGGCCGGTCATTCGGACGGCAGAAGGTACCGGACAGGTGATGACGGAAATACCGACAGTGCCGGCGGCAATCATAAGTAAGCCCTTGATCAGAATGAAAAAATCAGGTGCCTTTATATTGGAACTGCGTTTTTGCGTGGAATATTCGGGAAAAAAAGCCATATTAATCTCCGTTTCTGTTCAATTAAATTTATGCAGGTTTATTATTTGTAGTTTCGTTTTTATTTCTGCGGGGTGGTTTCGGTCCCATATACTGATAAAAATATGTTTTCATCATACCATTATAGATCTTGCGGTTTTTGTCTGCCTTGCGTCCAAGATAACGCTCTGCCTGGTCAAATGCCGTGATCAGGTAGAAGGACCAGCTGTCCAGATGGGAGAATGCTTCCCCAATTTCACGGTAAAGTGCCGGCATATCTTCCTCCTCCTCAAGACGTTTACCGTAAGGAGGATTTGTAATGACAAAGCCATATTTTTTACGATGGCTGAGCTGCGATACCGGTCTTTGCTGAAAATGGATCAGATGATCAACCTCGGCGAGTCTTGCATTTTCCATAGCAGCCTTAATGGCTCCAGGATCAATGTCATAGCCCTGAATGTCCATTTCAATGTCCCGGCGGATCTGGTCTTCTGCCTCGTTTGCGGCGTCATACCATGCTTTTTTGGGAATCAGATGCATCCAGTCTTCGGCAGAAAAGGAACGATTCATACCGGGAGCGATATTGGCTCCGATCATGGCAGCCTCGATCGGAAAAGTACCGCTTCCGCAGAAAGGATCTACCAGAATACGGTCCCATTTCCAAGGAGTCAGCATGATCAGGGCTGCAGCGAGGGTTTCGGTGATCGGTGCTTTTACTGTGGCCTGACGGTATCCCCGCTTGTGCAGGGAGTCTCCGGAGGTGTCCAGTCCCACCGTCACCACATCCTTCATGATGGTGACGCGGAGAGGAAAGCTGGCACCATCCTCCGGAAACCAGTTTACGTTATATTTCTTTTTCAGACGGTCTACCATTGCCTTTTTCATAATAGACTGGATATCTGACGGGCTGAAAAGCTTACTTTTGATAGAGGTTGCCTTTGCTACCCAGAATTTACCATCCTCCGGAATAAACTGCTCCCATGGGAGTGCTTTCGTTCCTTCAAAAAGCTCGTCAAAGGTTGTTGCCTGAAAGCTTCCGATCTTGATCAGGATACGCTCTGTGGTGCGTAGAAAAATATTGGCACGGACAATGGCAGCCTCGTCTCCGGCGAAGGTAACCTTTCCGTCCTCGACTTTCAGAATATCATATCCAAGTTTTTGTATTTCGCGTTTTAATACCGCCTCCATTCCAAAATGACATGGGGCGATCAGTTCATAGTCAGCCATAATAATCTCCTTTATTGAGTAAATACTGGATTTCGGTGATATCTTATCATATAATGGGGTTTAGCACAATGATTTTCAAGAAAAGGAAGAGTAAAAACTACAATAGTAGAAAAGAGGTTGCAGGATGCATATTTTTGTGGCGGAGGATGAGAAAACGATTCGCAGAGAATTGACCATATTATTGGAAAATGCAATGTATCAGGTTACGGCACCGGAGAATTTTGAAAATATACCGGATCAGATTACAGAGGCGTCACCTGATTTGATCCTGCTGGATGTGAACCTTCCGGGAATGTCCGGGTTTGATATCTGTACAATGCTCCGGCAAAGGGAAAATACCTGTCCGGTAATTTTTCTGACCAGCAGGACTGATTCCATGGATGAACTAAACGGAATGCTCCGGGGGGGCGATGATTATATTACAAAGCCGTATCAGGCACCAATTCTTCTGGCAAGGATTGCTGCGGTATTAAAGAGGACACGGGGCAATACAGAAAAGACAAGTTATTTTCATGAAGATGTACGGCTGGATCTCTTAAAATGTACGATCTCCTGTGAAGAGAAGGAGATGGAACTGACCAAAAATGAAATGAAGATATTGCATCTTCTTTTTATGCATGCCGGAAATTATGTGGCAAGACAGGACCTGATCGAATATTTATGGGAGAATCAGATCTTTATTGATGATAATACCCTCAGTGTTCATGTGACCCGGATACGGGAAAAGCTTCGGGAGCTTGGTCGTGATAATTTTATACAGACGAAACGAGGGATGGGGTATCGCATATGAGATGGAGAGATTATTGGAAAGATAAGGCGCTTTTTCTGATCTTTGTGGGCTGTTGTATGGCGGTCACCTGCATTTTTCTGAGGCTTACCGGTTATGAAAAGGGCAATGTTATCCTATTACTGTTGTTTTGGACATTACTTTTGCTGTTTTGGATGTGCCGGGAATATATGGAACGCAGGAAATATTTCAAAAAGACAGCAGAAATTTTGGAGAAAATGGATCAGAGGTATCTGCTGGGAGAACTGATGCCGCCGTCATGGCGTCTGGAGGACAGGATCTATCAGGATATGATCCGCCGATCCAACAAATCCGTCATTGAGAAAATAAGAAAGCTGGAGGCGGAACAACAGGAATATAAAGAGTATATAGAAAGCTGGGTACATGAGATCAAAGCACCAATTACAGGGATCAGTCTGCTATGTGAAAATGGCAGGAAAGAGGAGACCGGTGCCCCGGAGAGATTCCGGCAGATCAGCATGGAGAATGCAAAGCTTGAAAATTATGTGGATATGGTGCTTTATTATGCGAGGTCGGAGCATGTCTATAAGGATTATCTGATTCAAAGCTGCCATTTGCAGGAGATGGTGTACGACGTTTTAGAGCGGGACCGCTTTCTGTTGATCCGGAATGGGATCCGGGCAGAGGTGAATTGTGATGAGGATGTTTTTACCGATAAGAAATGGCTGGGTTTTATTGTCAATCAGATCGTATTAAACAGTGTCAAATATAAAAGACAGAGCTCACCCTGTATTTCCTTTTTGGCGCAAAAGACAACAGATCATACCTGCCTGATCATTGAGGATAATGGAATCGGGATACAGGAAAAGGATCTTCCCCGCATTTTTGAAAAGGGATTTACCGGGGAAAATGGGAGAAACCAAAAGAAATCTACGGGCATTGGTCTGTATCTGTGCAAAAAGCTTTGTGACCAGCTTGGGCTGGAAATATATGCACAGTCAGAGGCGGACAGCTATACCAGAATCATTTTACAATTTCCACAAAATAATTATATTTCAGAGGTACGTTAAAGTCTTAGAGAAATCTTTCGAAATCGTAAGATTTCTTTAAGCTTTTTTTATATGAACACCGGTGGGAATGAAGTATACTTCTGGAAAGAAAAGAGATACAATTGGAAAGGCAGGTTGATAAAACATGGAAAGAAAAAATAGTCTTATAAGTAATTTTTTGATTCCTGTAGGGTATGCTGTTCTGGTTTATGCAATATGGGAAGGAATTGGTTTTTTTGCATCCTTTGTGATCTGCTGTATCGCGAGTTTAAGCATTGGACTGCTGGAGGAATTTGTCTGGAGAGGAATCATCTTAAATGGCTTTTTATCCGCATGGAAAGACAGGAAAAACGGAATTTATTTTGCGGTATTGATCACTTCTCTTTGCTTTGGACTTTGTCATTACATGAATCTGCTGGCAGGACAGGATTTTTGGAGTACCACAAAACAGGTAATATCCGCAGTGTGTATGGGAGTATTTTTATCAGCGCTTTATTTGCAGACAAACCGTTTGGTATTTCCGATTCTGGTACATGGATTGTGTAATTTTTCGAACTTCTTCATGAATGAAATCCTTGGGTGGGACTACTCTGTCTGGAAATATGATGATATATTACAATGGATATTAGCCGGAGGATATCTCCTTACCGGAATGTATTTTGTTTATCGTTATATAAAAAAACAACAGGAAAAGGATGGTGAGAAATTTGAAGGATTGTATCAGAGTATGTGATGTGGAAAAATATTACGGCAATGGCCAGAATATTACAAAGGCTGTGGACCGGGTAAGCTTTCAGGTGGAAAAGGGTGAATTTGTGGGGATTATGGGAGCATCCGGCTCCGGAAAGACCACCTTATTAAATATGATGGCGGCGATCGATCATGTGACATCGGGGCATATTTATTATGATGATCTGGACATTACAGAAATGTCTGCAGATCAGTTGTCGGAATTTCGCAAGGAAAACCTTGGTTTTGTTTTTCAGGAGTACAATTTATTGGACACACTGACATTGGAGGAAAACATTATCCTTGCCTTGACGGTGCAGGGAAAACGGAGAAAAGAGATTCAAAAAATCTGTCAGGATATGATGAAACTTCTGGAGATTGAGGATGTAAAGGATCAATTTCCGTATCAGGTATCCGGTGGCCAGAAGCAGAGATGTGCCTGTGCCAGAGCCATGGCAAATGAACCGTCTCTTCTTCTTGCCGATGAGCCTACCGGAGCGTTGGATTCCCATGCTTCCCAGGTACTTTTAGAGACCTTTTGCCGTTTAAATGAAATGCAGAAGGCAACGATCCTGATGGTAACTCACGATGCATTTTCTGCAAGCTATTGCAGCAGGATCCTTTTCTTGCGGGATGGGAAGATTTTTCATGAGCTGATCCGCGGAGAAAGGGACCGCAGAGCATTTCTTCAGGAGATTCTGGATGTATTGTCGTTGATGGGAGGTGAATCGTCTCATGATACGAAGACTCGCTTATCGTAATATGAAGCGTTTTGCCGGAGATTATCAGATCTATATGATCACGCTAGTGGTTGTGGCAGCGCTTCTGTATGCATTTGACAGCCTATTCTGGGATAAGGAGCTGGGAAGGTTTGACCAGATGAATCAGATGATGATGATTATGGTGGGGCTTGCTACAGGCTTTGTTGTGATCATTACGGCGTGGTTGATTTACTATATTATTCATTTTATGATGGAAAGACGCAGCAGGGAGTTTGGAATTTATCTGCTGTTAGGAATGAAAAAAGGACAGGTTGCCCGTGTTTATATCCGGGAGAATCTGATGCTGGGAGGTATCGCATTTCTTGTGGGATCTGTTCTGGGGGTGTTTTTTCAGCAGATCTTACGCTCTGTGATTGATTCTATGGTGCGGATTCCTTATTCCTTCCGTCTTTCGTGGGACTATCGTACCTGGCTTATGACCTTTGGATGTTATGCGGGCTGTTATCTGCTGGCATTTTTCCGATGTGGTTTTTCCTTCCGTAAAATGAACATTAATGATCTGATGAAACAGGACCGGAAAAATGAGGAGATCGTGGAAAAGCATGAAGAATGGAAACGGATCTTACTGCCCTTGGCAGTGATATTTCTGATCCTGTTCTGGGGGATGTTTACCCATTTGAACTCGACGGGGGAGATTATGCTGTTTCTAATCGGCCTGGTTCTGACGATCTATCTGTTTTATACAGGAGTGTCAGCCTGGATCATCTGCTATGTGAGAAGGCATGGAAAGGGGATTTATCAGGGACAGCGATTATTTTTGCTGCGCCAGTTTGCATCAAAGATCAGGACTATGCAGTTTACTCTTGGAACTTTAACATCATTGTTTACTCTGGCACTTTTGGGGGCGAGTGTGGCATTTATGTTCTGTGATTTTGAAAATACGGCATTAAAGGCGAAGTTTCCGTTTGATGTGCTGATCTACAGTGATCAGGTTCAGGATGATTTTCAGGATGAAAAGGAGGTACTGCAGCAGGAAGCGGATGTAAAAGAAATGCTCCGGTATCATATATATACGGATCAGAAGGATCAGGTAAATACCTGGATGCTGACGCATCTGGAGCAGTATGGGACAATGTATCAGAATAAAAATGGGAAACCTGACCGGAAACGGGTTACAAAAATGTTAGAACATGATGGAACCTATTGCCGGTATGATACTTATATGGGACAGACTGATTATAACCGTCTAAGGAAAATGCTGGGATATGAGCCGGTACATTTTGAATCTGACCAATATATCGTTCAGACAAAGAAACGCTTACAAAAGGACGTGGCTTCTATAGGAAAAGATCTTCATTTAACTGCGGCAGATGAAAAAACAGAGCTGACCTTTGCGGGAGTTCAGACAGAGCCTTTCTCGCAGGATGGTCATAACGGAGGAGATTATATCGTCGTGGTGGGAGACAAGGTGCTTCAGAGAATGAAGCCGTATTATTCTGAACTTGCGGTGGATCTGGAGGGAGAGACGCCACAAGGGCTGGAGCAGAAGCTGGATGCCCTGGCAGATTCCGATGACCGTGATTTTTCCGGACATACCGTATCATCCTTATCCGGAAATAGCTGCAGCGGTTCCGATACGGTACTGGTTTATACTGCCACCAATCTGGTACGGGATAATCTGATACCGGAGTTAAAGATGCTTCTTGCGTCCATGATCGTTCCGTTGTTTTATATGGGTCTTGTCTTTGTCTGTGTGGCATTAACGGTATTGTCCGTGCAGCAGCTTAGCGATTCGTCGAAATATAAATTCCGGTATGATGTGTTGGAAAAAATCGGTCTGTCCAAAAAACAGGTCAGATCACTCCTGCTACGGCAGATGGCAGGTTACTATTTGTGCCCGGCACTACTGGCATTGGTGATCAGTGGAAAAATGGTTTTGTATATCAGTGGAAATTTTGTCCGTGGGACAGGCGTGTCAAGCCGTGTGTCTACCTATTTTGTAGAGGGAACCCTGCTGTTTATGGGAATCTATTTGGTTTATTTTGCTGTGACATTTCTCTGTTTCCAGAGATCAATATTTTTAAAAGAACGGTGATCGGTCAGGCCTTTACCGCCCAGCGCATTTTGGTGGAGCGTGCCCGTGGGTTCTGTGCACATTCCTGCGCAGAAGGGCGTACCACATCCTTGGAGTATTCACTGTAGATACCTGCCTTATAACCGGCCTTGAGCGCCTTTTTTACCAGCTTGTCCTCTCCGGAGTGGAAAGTCAGGATGGCGGCTCTGCCGCCGGGTTTTAAGGCGTCCGGCAGTTTTTCCATAAATTCATAGAGCACCTCGAATTCATTGTTGACATCGATCCGGAGTGCCTGAAAAACACGCTGGCATGTCTTTTTGACCGTGTCCTTTCGCTCCTTTTCCGGAAGGAAGGATAAGGTATCCTCGATGATTTGGCGAAGCTTTGTGGTGGTGTCCACATGATTGCCACGGCGGATATAGTCTGTGATGGCTTTGGCAATCTCATCACTGTAGGGTTCATCGGAGTTTTCATAAAACATGCCCGCCAGCTCATCCCGGCTGATGGTTTCCAGTCTCTGAGATGCGCTGATGCCCTTTTCCTGATTTAGTCTCAGATCTAACGGTCCGTCAATCTTGAAGGAAAAGCCACGCTTTGGATTATCGATCTGCATGGAGGATACCCCGAGATCCGCCAGCAGGAAATCAAAGCCTCCGGCTTCACGGGCAATCTCATCAATGGTGCAGAAGTTTTGCAGCCTGATGGTCAGGATGTCCTCACCAAAGCCGAGATCAGCCAGCCGCTTTTTGGTTTTGGCAGACTCCTCCGGGTCCACGTCTGTTGCATACATATGTCCATGGCCATTGAGCTTTGTAAGCATGGCTCTGGTATGGCCGCCATATCCCAGTGTGGCATCAAAGCCGGTCTGACCGGGCTGTATCTGCAGAAAATCAAGGATTTCCGGCACCATAATAGAAATGTGCATGCCGGCAGGCGTATTCCCCTTGCGGATCACATGCTCGATCGTATCCTGATATTTTTCCGGATTTAATTCTTTATATTTCTCTTCAAAGCGTTTTGGATATTTTCCTTTATAGCGGACACGGCGTTTGTGTGGTGTCTGCTGTTTATTTTCATTTTCCATAGTGATCTCCATTTCTGATCGTTTATCACAAAGGGGCGAAGTAAAACCGCCCTCCGGAGTGAGGTATTTGACTTTTGTTGCAAGCATAACACGGCGGTCAGGGGATGTCAAATGGGAGAAAGTGCGGTTTCGGGTATTCTCAGTATTCTTAAAATGGGAATCACTTTATTGACAAAAACAGTAAAGAACAGTAAAATAATATAAAAACAGTAAAAGAGAGTAAAGAACAGTAAAAAGTATTTTAAACAGTAAAAGACAGTAAAACAATGGGAAAGGAACGGCGAACGATATGCAGAATCCATTTACTCTGACATTTGGGAAAAGTCCATTGGAACCGGTGGAACGTCCGGTGCAGACCAATGAAATAATTGATACATTTACGGCAGAACCGGTAAATCAGCAGATGTTTTTAATAACGGGTGTACGTGGCTCCGGCAAGACAGTTATGATGACAGAAATATCCCGGAAGCTGCGGACCAGAGAGGAATGGGTTGTGATTGAACTGAATCCGTCTGTTGATCTGCTGCAGGGAATGTTGTCAAAGTTAAACAGCAATCCGGTCTGTGCAGGGATTATTAAATCTGCAAAAATTGATCTTTCCTTTTGGGGATTTGGTGTTTCCATAGAAGGTGCAGCGCCCATTACTGACGCAGAGACGGCGATCATTGCCATTTTAGAGAAGATGAAAAAGAACGGAAAGAAATTGCTGGTAACCATTGACGAAGTGACCAATAATGAATTTATGCATGTATTTGCCGGTTCCTTTCAGATTTTTGTAAGGCAGGATCTTCCGATATTTTTATTGGCAACGGGCCTATATGAAAATATTGATGAACTGCAGAATGAAAAAAATCTGACCTTTTTGTATCGTGCCCCAAAGATCCAGATGAAGCCGTTAAATCAGCAGGCAATCATTAAAAAATATATGAATATCTTTCAGATAGAACGGGAACAGGCGGCTCAGATGGCAGAGCTGACAAAAGGGTATCCCTTTGCATTTCAGGTGCTTGGTTATCTGACATGGAATAATCACGGCAATTACCGGGAGGTGCTGGAGGAGTATGAGCAGTATTTAAGCGAGTTTGTATATGACAAAATATGGTCAGAGCTTTCTCCGAAGGATCGTGTTGTTGCCAGGGGCATTGCCGAAACAGACAGCGGAAAAATAAAAGATATCCGGGAGCATCTGGGGATGGAAACGAATCAGTTCAATCCATATCGGAAGCGATTGATCAAAAAAGGAATTCTTTCCGGCGAAATGAGAGGATATGTGTATTTTACCCTGCCTCTTTTTGAAGACTATGTCTTGGAAAATGCAGAGATTTTACAAACCTTTTACCAAAATGAAGCGGGTGTGTGATAGACTTCTACTATATGCGAAGGAAAAAAGGTAGGAGGTCTTAGGATAAAATCAATCAAGAAAAAACTTATTGCGGCAATTTTGGTATGTTCCCTGTTTACTGCTGTTTTGATCGGTGTTCTGGCAATTTCCAATTCCATGAATACAGCAGGAAAGGACGCTGTTACAAAACTGCAGCTGACGGAGCAAAAAAAGGCACAGGAAATTAATTCTGTCATTCAGAAGATCCAGCAGTCCGTGGATACGCTGAGTGAGGTTGCCATGAGCAGCTTTGACTACGATGCTTTTGTGAAGGATAAGGCGTATGCGGATACATATACCAAGAGTGTGCAGAAGTCGGTGTTAGACTTTGCAAATCACACCAATGGGGCAGTTACGGCGTATCTTCGTTATAATCCGAAGTATTCCAATCCCACATCCGGAGTTTTTGCACAGCGCCCGTCTCTGGATCAGAATCTGGAGTGTCTGACACCGACAGACTTTTCTATGTATGATGATTTGGAGCAGACGGTTCTTGGAGACTATGACAATTTTGCCAAAATGGGGCAGCAGTATCACATGGATGCGGATACCTTCCGGAATATTATGCAGGAAACCAAAAACGCCGTGGAAGAGCTGGAAAAACATATCGGTCAGATTGGCAGTACCGTAGCAGATATCAATACCATGGTAGAACAGTCTTCCGATGGGATCAGCGGCATCGCAGAAAAATCTGGAAGTACCCAGAATCTTGTTGAGGACGGGTATGAAAAGCTGCAGGAGTGCAACCGGTCTGTGGATGTTATTAAGGAGTTCGTGGCACAGTTCCATTTGGATTAGAAGGAATAAAAGAGAGAACGAACTGTATATTCTGCAGTCCGTTCTCTTTATTTTTAGGGTTTGTCAAGTAAAGTTTTAAGGACTCAAGCTCCAATATTACTTGAAGAATCGGGAACTAAATATAACATATAAGATTCCTTCTTTGCTGCATTAACCGTTGATAATGGAACACTTGACGCTAGTAGAATATCCTCGTTTTAAATGAACTGATCCAGATGTTCCGTGATGTCTTTGGCGTAGTTGCAGAAAAAGGAACCCACGATCAGTTAATGAAGCAGGATGGGCTTTATGCAAGACTTGTAAAGCTTCAGAAGGCATCCGTAGAATGGAAATTATAATGGAAGCTCCATAAGAAATAAAGTGCCGGTTTCCACAGGAAATTTTTGCAGCTCTGCAACATCCGAAGCCAGCACCTCCGGCTCTGTAACCCGGATGCTGCCGTGATGGGCGAGAATAATTTCTTTTGCCATACAAAGTCCCAGACCGAAATGTTCATGATCGGTGTGGGACTTTTCTGCGCGGTAAAACCGGTCAAAAATACGTTCCTTTTCCCCATCAGGAATGGAAGGACCTGTATTGGCAACGCCAAAGGTGATCCGGTGAGAGCGGGCTGGCATCAGAAAAAGGAGAATCGTACCGTTTTCCGGAGTATAAGAAACGGCATTGTCCAATAAAATGGACAGTAACTGACGGATACGTTCCGGGTCTGTCCGGCAGAACGGGATATCCTCCTCCGGCAGG
Source organism: uncultured Lachnospiraceae bacterium (assembly GCA_934339135.1). GTDB lineage: Bacteria > Bacillota > Clostridia > Lachnospirales > Lachnospiraceae > Jutongia. The sequence goes on from CAKRHP010000005.1 coordinate 68,837, forward strand.
GAAATACGGAGGGACAGCTTCTGGGAAAGAGCAATGGATTCATATTTTTCGAAGCTGCCCAAAAGCAGCTCGTCCAGTGATGTTTCCTGCAGATGAAGCTTCATTCCATGGGCATCGGCATTGGCAAGGAGCAGCATATCGGAAATCAGGTGCTGCATACGCCTGCCCTCCTCCTGCATCAGGCAGCAGAAGTGGTGACGCTGCTCCGGTGACTGTGTTTTATCCAGGGTTTCCATACCGGATAATATTACGGTAAGAGGAGAACGCAGTTCATGGGAAGCGGCAGCGATAAATTCCTGCTGCTTTTGACGGCTGGTTTCCACAGGAAGCAGAACCCGTCTGGTAAAATACCATGAAAAAACAGAAAGAATGATCAGGGTGATCACGTCCGCAGCAAGGATCAGTGCATAGAGGGAGTACAGATTATGCTGCAGATGTGACAGATCATAAAAAATAACAAAGCTTAACCTGTCCGTATTCTGGGGCAGATATCCCACGGAAGCATAGTAGCTGTGGTTATTGTCATGCAGGGAAAATTCTTCATGATAAGCACTCTCGCCGGAATTATCATAAAAAATATCGACCTGGGATCTGCGGATTGCTTTTTCCCGCAGGGAGACCTGACGTTTATTGGAGGTATCTTCATGTAACTGCTCATAGTAAAGGGGGTCTCCGTTATCGTACAGATAAATGGAAAAACGGTATTCATTCTGCATCTGGTTTAACCATTGGTGGGAAATGTACTCCTGGCTCTGCAGGCTGGTCAGGATAGTATTTAACTGTTTTTGAAAGGAGCTGCGGTCCGTCTGGATTATGGATTGTCTGGCATAAAAAAGACACAGAAGACTCAGGACCACAAGGATCGTACCGATCGTGGCAGTACAGAATATGGTGAGCTGGCGATGAAGTTTATCAAACATAAAAAATAACCTTTCGTAAAGAATAAACAATGCCGTGTCGTTTGCGGACAGAGGTCTGACGGCAAGTGATCATTACCTGTAGTTACTGTCTTGTTATTGGGACAGCTTGTATCCGCTTCCACGGATCGTCAGAAGGGAAAGCGTACTTCCGGTCTGTTTTAGTCGTTTCCGGACAAAATGAACATAGGTATCCAGATTGCTTTCTTCCACCGGAGCATCGGTTCCCCAGACTTTAGAAAAAAGAATGGGACGGTGGATCACGGTATCCGGACTTTGCAGCAATACCTCCAGAAGACGTCCTTCCCGGCCGGAAAGCTGCAGACTGCCGGTGGGACCATTCAGCTCCCGGAGCTGTGTATCATATGTGATATCTCCATAGGATAAGCGATGGGCATCGTCATAGGTTTTATTCCGGCGGCCTATGGAACGGATTCGGGCAGAAAGCTCTTCAAAGGCAAAGGGTTTTACCAGATAATCATCGGCACCACAATCCAGTCCTTCGACCCGGTCATATAACTCTCCCAAAGCGGTGATCAGGATCACAGGGGTATCAATGCCCTTTTGTCTTGCTTTTTGCAGGACAAGAAGACCGTTCATGGTGGGAAGCATCCGGTCTAAAAGCACCAGATCGTGGGCGTTTTGTAGAAACAGGTCAAGTCCGTCCAGCCCGTCATGGCATACTTCCACCTCATGATGCTCCTTTTCCAACTGGAATCGCAGAAGTTCACAGAGATTTTTATCATCTTCAATCAGTAATATTCTCATAATAATGGTACAATCCTTTCTGGTACAGTCCGTCAAGATCCGGACTGCAGGCGCAAATATAAAATTAAGATATGTATTCAGTATATCAAAAAAGTCTTTAAGAAATCTTTAAAAAAATTTTTTATTTCCAGATGTTTTTCAAGAAAATTTAAAAGTTCCTCTGGTATGATAAGAAAAACAAATGAAAAATAAATATGTGTCCAGGAGATTGATCCTGCGGACACAGGGAAAGGTAGGTTTGCTTATATGAGTCAGAGAAATGGGATTATGTCGAGAGTGCTGGCAGTGGTGCTGGTATTTACTCTCTGTCTGGTCATGGGAGGCTGCGGTGACAAAAAGAATTCCGGCGGTCATACCAAGGACAAAAAATCAGAAACTCAGGCGAAAGGGCGTTTTCTGGAACAGGAACGGAAATTACCGAAAGAGGTGACGATCTTATTGTCGGCCGTGAAGCGCACTGATGGCATTGTGGAGGCGTTTGGCTATAACGATGAGACAGGAGAACAATATATTCTGACCACAAAAAATGCAGGAAAAAAATGGAAAGCCCGGAAGATAAAAAGTTTTCCGGTATACAGTTATGATGGCGTGACCATTGCGAAGGACGGTACGATCGCTGTGGCAGGCATGTTTCGGGCTGACAGCAACAAGGTGGGACTGCGTTTGATCTCGAAGGCCGGTCGGATCAAAGAAGTGCCACTGAATCTGCCAAAGTGGAGGAAGGAAGAAAATTTTACCAATAATATTGCATTTGTAGGAGATAAAATCTTTCTCGTGGAAATAAATAACAAAATTTATGAGCTGGATCCCCGAAACGGAAAGCTGCAAAGCTTTTGCAGTGATGAGGATGGAAATGTCAGAAGAGTTTTTGCGGCAGGACAGGATGTGGCAATCGTGAGAACCGATTCCACTGTTGTATTTGCTGATCCGGAAACCGGCACCATACGGGAGGAAAATAAAAAGCTGCAGAGGATTTTTGAGAATTTGGACGGAGGAAATCAGGACAATTCGTTTCCGGTAAGCTTTTCTGCCAATGAGAAGAATAAGACTGTGATCGTCTGTCATAAGGGAATCTTTTTTGTCAAAACGGCAGGCGGTGCCGTGGAGCAGATTCTGAATGGCGATATAGTAAGCCTCAGTGATGGAAGTATGTATTTTAAGTCTGTCATCCAGCTTGATGCCAGAAATTATATGGTATTTGCCGTAGATTCCCTGGGGAATGATAAATGCCTGTATTATCATTATGATAAGAATGCTTCCGCAGTACCAACAAAGCAGATCACAGTGTACGCTTTAGAGGACAGTCATGTACTACAGCAGACGATTTCTTATTTTCAGAAAAAAAATCCGGATGTTTATGTGAAAAAACTCATTGGTCTGTCCGGCAATAACAGTGTGACAGCGGATGATGCCATTAAGGCATTGAATACGGATATCATGGCCGGGAAAGGACCGGATGTGCTGGTGACCGATGGCCTTCCGGTGGAGCGTTACATCGAGAAGGGGATTCTTACGGATATGAGTGCGGAGATTTCCGGGACGCAGGGAGAGATGTTTGAGAATATCCTGCAGGCATATCAGAAGGATGGCAAGGTATATCAGCTTCCGCTGCAGTTTTACTGTGCAGTGGCAGAGGGACCGAAGGATTTTGTAAAGGCTGTGGGAAACATTCAGAACATGGCGGAGGCTGCGGAGAAACTAAAAAAGGAAAAGAAGACAACGGTATGGCCGGTTCTGGCATCCTCTGATCTGTTAGAGACTTTGTTTGATGCCGACAGCAGTACCTGGGGAACCTCGGTGGAGAAAATGAAGGCGGGAGTAAAAAAATATCTGGAGACCGCCAAAAAGCTCTATGATATGGACAATGACAGAAAGGAAAATCAAAAATACCGCGCTCAAATGGAGGAGGCTCTGGATTCGGTAAAATCAGACGGAGAGCTTTACAGTACAGGAGGAAACGAAAATGTCGGGAGAATTTCCGGAGAAAATCTCTGCAGTATCCAGACACTGGTATCTCTGCAGGACGTACAGAATATATACGGGATTGAGAAAAAGGCAGGGGGAAGCTATGGATTGTTAGGCAGTGATCATCCATCCTTTGTCCCATATGTTGGACTTGGCCTGATGACGAAAGGGAAGGAGAATGACAATGCAAAAGAATTTATCCGCACGGCATATACCGCACAGGCGCAGGAGGCGATGAATGCGGCATTTCCGGTGAATAAAAAGGCATATGAAAAAAAGATTACGGGACTGGAGTCCTATTATATGTGGATGACAGGGGAGAATGGTTCCGAGATCAGTTATCATGCAGCAAAATTATCTTCCTCCCAGCAAAAACAGCTCACACAAATGTTAGAAGGTTTAACAACACCGACGATCACCGACCGGGTGGTTCGGGAGCTTGTGATGGAACAGGGGAAAAAGTATCTGAAAGGAAACACTTCTCTGGACGCTGCCGTGGATGAGATCACAAGGAAGGTGAATCTGTATGTTTCGGAGTAAGCCGGCGCATATCCGCAGAAGACAATGGAAGGGAATGCTTTTTGTACTGCCGGGCTTTTTGGGAGTGATGCTTTTTTACCTCATTCCCTTTCTGGATGTGATGCGTCGTTCCTTTTTTCAAATGTCCGGAAATCGTTTCTGCGGTCTGGACAATTACAAAGTTGTTCTTGAAAATCAGGCATTCCGGCTGGCAGCCTGCAATACAATCCGGTTTGTGGCAGTCTGCCTGCCGCTGTTACTGGTAATATCTTTTGTTTTTGCCGTGATATTGACGGGAATGTGGCGTCATCTCCGGAAAAGCCGGTGGCTTGCAGGGGATGAAGAGCGGGCTGCAGATTGGATGGGGATATGGAAGGGAATCTATCTGATCCCCTATGCGATTCCGGCGGCAAGTATTGTTGCACTATGGGAAATCGTTTTTGCCAGAAAAGGATTTTTTAATGGTGTTCTGCACCTGTTTGGTCTGTCCGGTGTGGATTGGATGAATACGGGGTATGCGTTCTGGGTATTGGTGTTTAGTTATGTATGGAAAAACCTTGGCTACAGTATTGTGCTTTGGATGGCGGGATTGATGACGATTCCTCAGGGAATTTATGAAGCGGCACAGATTGATGGAGCCGGAGAACGGACAATACTGTTTCGGATTACATTACCTATGATACGCCCTGTGATATTTACCATTGTCATCCTGTCCTTTCTAAACTCTTTTAAGGTATTCCGGGAGGCGTATCTGGTGGCGGGCAATTATCCACAGGAGAATATTTACCTGCTGCAGCATCTGTTTAATAACTGGTTTATGGATCTGTCGGTGGACAAGATGGCGGCAGGTGCCGGAATCCTTGTGGTAGTCGCAGGAGCATTGACGATGCTGTTACAGAGAAGCTGGGAAAAGTCTTACGATTCAAAGTTTGCGGGTTGAGAAAGGAATGAGAGAATGAAAAAAGTAGTAACAATTGGAAAATTTCTGCTGCTTGCCGTGGCAGGGCTGATCACGGTGGCACCGGTGCTTTTTCTGCTGGGGGGAAGCCTGATGGGAGATCAGGAATTAGCAGAATTACTGGCTCCGGCGTTTTCCGACAGTGATGGATATGCGGCATGGCACTGGCTTCCGCTTTATCCCACACTGCGCCATTATGTACAGCTTTGTCTGGATTCACCGGAGTATTTTCAGATGTTCTGGAATACCATGAAGATCACAGTGGGAGTGCTGGCAGGACAGATCATTGTTGGGATTCCCGGTGCCTGGGGGCTGGCAAGATATTCCTTTCCGGGCAAAAGGGCTGTTTATCTGCTTTATATTTTGCTGATGCTTCTGCCCTTTCAGGTGACAATGCTGTCAGAATATCTGGTGCTGGACCGCTTTCATCTGCTGGATACTCTTTGGGCTGTGATCCTGCCGGGAGCATTTTCCACCTTTCCGGTGTTTTTGATGTATCGTTTCTTTTGCAGTATTCCGGAGGAAATGCTGGAGGCGGCACGGATTGATGGGGCGGGAGAATGGAAAATATTCATAAAGATCGGGATTCCCATGGGAACCTCCGGAATTTTGTCAGCACTGGTGCTGCAATGTCTGGAATGCTTTAGTATGATCGAGCAGCCTATGGTATTTCTGAAGGAGAAAAAGCTGCAGCCGTTGTCTTTATATCTGCCGCAGCTGCAGAAGGACCACTTGGGGTTTACCCTTTGCAGCTGTTTTGTGACAATGATCCCGGCATTGCTGATCTTTGGCATGGGGCAGAGGTATATGGAGCAGGGAATTACAGAGGCTGCGGTAAAGGAGTGAGAATATGTTATCAAAGCTTACAAAGAATAAATGTGCAAAAATATTGGCTGGTTTTATGGTGTTTATGTTTGCAATGACTGTAATCTCCAGAGGGGCAGCCTCTATGACTGTAGCACAGGTAGCGGCGATCCATCCGGGTACCCGGAGTCTGGAGACGATCGTGACAGGAGAGGGAACCGTGGAGCAGCAAACAGAAAACGGGCTCTGGACTCTGGCCGGTCTTGTGTTGGAAAAGGTATATGTACAAAAGGGGCAGAAGCTTCGCAAGGGGGATGTGCTGGCAAAAGTGCAGGCAAAGAGTCTGGAGGAAAAGATACAGACTCTGCAGAAAGAGATCCGGGGCTTAGAGCTGCAGAGTGAGGAGGCACAGGATACCATTCGCCGGAACAGACAGGAAAAAAGAGAGACAATAAAGTCCCAGAAAAAACAGAACAGAGAGCAGTATCAGCAGAAGAAACAGGAGCTTACAGCAGCGGTGGAGACTGCTTCCACGGAGTATGACAATGCAAAGGAAACTGCACAGACAGAGAAACTGCAGGCGGCAAGAGCTGTGGAGGATGCCGCAAAACCGGTGGAGGTTGATGGAACACTGGCGGCGGGCAGACTGGAGCTTGCCCAGAAGCAGAAGAAGCTGGACCGGTTAAAGGAGCAGAAGCAAAAGGGCAGTGAAGGGGAAAATATAGAGGATGATATCAGTGCATTGGAGGATGAGATTGCTTCGCTTCAGCTACAGCTTCAGACACAGGAGCAGACGCTGCAGCAAAAGCGGGCAGATCAAAAGGAGACATTAAAACGTGCCAGAGATGATTACCGCCGTACCGTGTCAGAGAACCGCCGGAAGGTAAAGAAGGCGAAAGCTTCTTTAAAGAAAGCAAGGAATAAGCTGGCAGAGTGTCATCCGGAAAAGGGAATAGAAGGGGAAATAAAAACGGAAATCAATTATACCAAAGAGCAGAATGATCTTCAGATCAGAGAGAAACAGAAAATGCTGCGTCAGCTACAGGAACTTGCCGGAGCAGGGGGAGCGGTCCGGGCAGATCAGGATGGCGTGGTTACGGCAGTTCATGTGAAGTCGGGAGATGCGACAAATGAATCCGCTGTGCTTCTGTATGCGGGAAACGGGGAAAAGCTTCAGTTTACATCATTGATGGAAAAGAGAGAAGCAAAGAAGCTTTCTGTGGGGGATGAAGTGACATTAAAGACAGCAGAGAAAAAAATAAAGGGATTAACAATATCGTCCATAGAGGAACAGCTACAATCTGATGGCACGGAAAAAAGAAAGGTGACTGTGCAGGTTCCTCAGGGAAAGTGCAGAATCGGTCAGGTAGCGGAAATGACGGTACGAAAGGAGTCAGGTCCCTATGATGTGACGATCCCGTTGACAGCACTTCATACAGAGCAGGGAAAAAACTATGTCTATGTGATCCGTTCGGTGAAAACGGTGCTTGGAAAACAAAAAACAGCATCCAGAGTGGATGTGACTGTTTTAAAAAGAAACGGAAGCTTTGCGGCAATCAGTGAAGATAATCTGTCCCAGGAGGATCAGGTGATCACAGAAGCTACCCGGATCATTCGTGCAGGGGACAGAGTCCGCCTGCAGGAGGGATGATGCGCCGGGGTGGTTTCCTGTGGATGGCGGCCTGTCTGGCGGCAGCAGTTTTGTCTGGCATATGGAGTCTGAAAGCAGGAACGGAAGCGGACAGTACGGAGTATTATCTGACAGCGGATCTGTCACAGCCGGTAACGGCAGCGGAGGCCCAAAAGACACTGGCGGGGAAGCAAAAATGTGTGACGATCTGGGGAGCAAAGGAGCATATTACTTTATCCCAGACGGAAACCGGCCGGGAAACAGAGGCAGAAATGCTTGTGCTTTGTGGTTCCTCTGAGTGGGTACTGCCGGGAGCGGCAATTCTTTCTCCGTCCGATAACCGGGGATGTCTGCTGGGAAAGAAAACGGCAGAGCAGCTTTTTGGAGGGACTGATATTGCAGGAGAGAAGGTAGAGCAGGGGGGACAGTGCTGGCTGGTGCGGGGTGTGATCCCCAATATTTCCGATGCCTTTGTGGTGGAAGCAGGGGAAAGGATGTCCAAAATGCATCTAAACAGGATCACATTTTCTCACCGGCCGCAGGTTCTGACCCGGATCAGAGCACAGGCATTTTTGGATCAGAGGGGACTGGCAGGAACGTGGCTGCGGTTTGATCTGACCCATGGAACAAGGATGTTTCAGGAGCTTTTACCGGGGCAATGGTCTGATTTTTCCGGTTGGAAGAGTAACTGGAACACACAGCAGAGTGCCTTTTCTATGTTGCGCCGGATTCATAAAAATAATATTGAGCTGACCTGGGAAAGCCTGCTGATAAAAAAATTATTGTGGGAGCTTCTGGCGATTATCTTCTTTTCTATCTTTTTGTCTAAATGGCTCACTAATGTCTTTTTTGGTATGGATAAAGAACGGATAGCATATTGACCAAACGTCAGATACACGATACAATAAAAGTTGTGTCTTTTGGGCATATTACTTTTAGGAGGCATCTGATGAAAAAACTATTGAAGTATATTACGGAGTATCAGAAGGAATGTATCCTCGGACCTTTGTTTAAATTGCTGGAGGCATGCTTTGATCTGACCGTTCCCATGGTTATGGCATGGCTGATCGACAGAGGTATTTCCCAAAACAATGTGCCATATATCTGGAAGATGGGTGGTCTTTTGCTGGTGCTGGCGGCGATCGGTCTGACCTGCTCCATCACGGCACAGTATTTTGCGGCAAAGGCGGCGGTGGGATTTGCAACAAAGCTTCGTCATGCGGTGTTTGAGCATATTGAATCGTTGTCCTTTACCGAGATGGATGAGGCGGGAACCTCCATGATGATCACGAGAATGACAAGTGATATCAATCAGGTTCAGTCAGGAACCAACCTGGCACTTCGTCTTTTCCTCCGATCTCCGTTTATTGTATTTGGTGCGGCGATCATGGCATTTACCATTGATGTCAAGGCGGCACTTATTTTTGCGGTAGTCATTCCACTGCTTGCTATTGTTGTGTTTGGCATTATGCTGATGACGATGCCAATGTACCAGAAGGTGCAGGGGCATCTGGATCGTCTGCTGGGGGTGACAAGACAGAATCTGAGTGGTGTACGTGTGATCCGTGCATTTAACAAGGAGCAGGCAGAGAGAGAAAGCTTTCGTCAGGAAAATGATCTTCTCACCAGAATGCAGCTTTTTGTGGGACGTATTTCCGCACTGATGAATCCGGTCACTTATATTATGATCAACGGAGCATTGGTGGCACTGATCTGGACAGGAGCGGTCCGTATCAATATGGGAACTCTGACACAGGGACAGATCGTGGCGCTGATCAATTATATGTCACAGATCCTGGTGGAGTTAGTCAAGCTTGCCAATACTATCATCATGACGACGAAATGTGTGGCATGCGGCAATCGAATCCAGTCCCTGCTGGAGGTAAACAGCAGTCTGGAGGACGGGAATGTATCCTTTGAACCGGGGCAGGATAAGAAACCGGCACTTGTGGAGTTTGACCATGTGGCACTGGCATATAAAGGTGCGGGAGAAGCGTCTCTGGAGGATATCACCTTTACGGCAGAGCCGGGTCAGACCATCGGTATTATTGGTGGTACCGGTTCCGGAAAGACTTCTCTGGTGCATATGATCCCAAGATTTTATGATGCCACAGAGGGAAGTGTACGAATTAACGGACAGGACGTAAAATCGTACAGACTGGAGGAACTGCGGCAGAACATTGGTATCGTAATGCAGAAGGCGGTGCTGTTCCATGGCTCCATCCGTGAAAATATCCGCTGGGGTAATCCGGATGCAGACGATAAACAGATCAATGAGGCATTGGAGCTCGCACAGGCAGCCGAAGTGGTTGCCGGTAAACCGGAAGGACTGGATTACGAGATCGAGCAGGGAGGAAGAAATCTTTCCGGAGGACAGAGACAGAGATTTACTATTGCCAGAGCGCTGGTGCGAAAGCCTTCCATTCTGATCCTGGACGACAGTGCTTCGGCACTTGACTTTGCAACAGATGCAAAGCTTCGAAAAGCCCTTGGTACATTGAAAAATACATCAACGATATTTATCGTATCGCAGAGAACCTCTTCCATCCAGCAGGCGGACAAAATTCTGGTGCTGGATGACGGACAGCTTGTGGGGATGGGAAAACACGAAGAACTGCTTGAAAACTGCAGTGTATATAAGGAAATTTATGATTCCCAGTTTAAGAAACCGGGAGAAACAAAGACGCAGAAGGAAGAGGTGAGATAAACGGTGGCAGGAAAAGAAAAAATGACCAGAGATGACCAGAAAAAGACTCTGGGAAAAGTAATGAAGTATATTAAAAAATACCGGGTTCGTGTGGTGATGTCGCTGATCTTTGCGGCGGTGACGGTGATCACAACACTTTATCTTCCAATCCTTACAGGTAATGCCGTGGATCTTATGGTAGAGAAGGGGAAGGTTGATTTTGCCGGCTTAAAGCCGATCGTGAAAACGATGCTGATCGTGCTGACCATTACCGGTGTGGCACAATGGATCATGAATATCTGCAATAACTATATTACTTATCATGTGGTTCAGGATATCCGGAAGGATGCCATGGACCGGATTCAGATCGTGCCTCTGAAGTATCTGGATGGCCATGCGGCAGGAGATATTGTAAGCCGTGTGATCGCAGATGTGGATCAGTTTGCCGATGGTCTTTTGATGGGATTTACCCAGGCATTTACCGGTGTGATGACGATCGTTGGAACTCTGGTGTTTATGCTGCGGATCAATGTATGGATCACGCTTGTGGTGATTCTGGTGACTCCATTGTCCTTTTTTGTGGCAGGCTTTATTGCTAAAAAGTCCTACACCATGTTTCAGATGCAGTCAAAGGAAAGAGGAGCCCAGACGGCTTTGATCGACGAGATGATCGGCAATCAGAGAGTGGTACAGGCATATGGTCATGAGAAACGCTCTCTGGAGCAGTTTGATGAGATCAACGGCAGACTGGAGAAGTATTCTCTGAGAGCCACCTTCTTTTCATCTATTACCAACCCGGCCACACGTTTTGTCAACAATCTGGTGTATGCGGGAGTTGGTATTGTGGGTGCATTTTTTGCCATTCACGGAATGCTGTCTGTGGGACGACTCACCAGCTTCTTAAGTTATGCAAACCAGTATACAAAGCCGTTTAATGAGATCTCCGGTGTCATTACCGAGCTGCAGAATGCGATCGCCTGTGCTGCCAGAGTGTTTGAACTGATGGAGGCAGAGCCGCAGGAGCCGGACAAGCCGGATGCGATCGAGCTGACACAGGTGAAGGGTGCGGTGGAACTGAAAAATGTTTCCTTCTCCTATGTGCCGGAACAGAAGCTGATCCGGGATTTTAACCTTACCGTAAAGCCGGGACAGCGAGTGGCGATCGTCGGCCCAACCGGATGTGGAAAAACTACAGTCATCAATCTGCTGATGCGTTTCTATGATGTAAATAAGGGTGTGATCGCAGTGGACGGCACAGATATCCGCAATATGACAAGAGCCAGCCTGCGAAGCAATATCGGTATGGTGCTTCAGGAGACATGGCTTAAGGATGGGACGATCCGGGATAACATTATCATGGGAAAACCGGATGCGACCGGGGAGGAGATCATTGCAGCAGCAAAGGCAACCCATGCCCACAGCTTTATTAAACGTCTGCCACAGGGCTACGATACGGTGGTTCGTGAGGATGGAGATAATCTTTCCCAGGGACAGAAGCAGTTATTATGTATTACAAGAGTTATGCTTTGCCAGCCTCCGATGCTGATACTGGATGAGGCAACCTCTTCCATCGATACCCGTACGGAGATACGGATCCAGAGAGCCTTCGAAAAGCTTATGAAGGGAAGAACGAGTTTTATTGTGGCACATCGTTTGTCAACGATCAAAAATGCCGATATTATTCTGGTGATGAAGGATGGTAACATTATTGAGCAGGGAAGCCATGAAAGTCTGCTTGCACAGAACGGATTCTATGCAAACTTGTATAACAGTCAGTTTGCGTAGGGTGAGAAAGGAACCGGGAATAGAAATGGATAAAAAAGTATTGGTGCTGGATTTAGATGGCACATTGACCAATTCAGAAAAGAAGATCACTCCGGAGACAAAGGCGGCACTGATGGAGATGCAGGAGAAGGGACATACCGTGGTCCTTGCATCCGGGCGTCCCACAGCAGGGATCACGCCTTTAGCAAAGGAGTTAAAATTAAAGGAGCATGGAGGATATATTTTATCCTTTAATGGCGGAAAGATTACGGACTGCAGCAGTGATGAGGTGATCTACCAGAAAACACTGCCGCCGGAGCTTGTGCCGGAACTGTTCTCTCTGGCAAGAAAGCTGGATATTGGTCTGCTTTCTTATGATGAGGATAATAATATCATCACAGGAATGCATTATGATGAGTATATTGATGTGGAGAAGAATATCAATCATCTGCCGGTGAAACAGATGGAAAAGGTCGAGGATTATGTGGATTTTCCATTGAATAAATGTCTGGGAACAGCCGAGCCGGAGATGGCAGCGGAAGCAGAGAAGATCTATGACGAAAAGTTTGGGGACAAGCTCTGTATCAGCCGAAGTGAGCCGTTTTTTGTGGAGATCACCCCAAAGGGCATTGACAAGGCGGCTTCTCTGGAACGTTTCTGTAAAATGACAGGAAATAAAAGGAAAGATATGATCGCCTGCGGAGATGGCTTTAATGATCTGTCTATGATCAAATATGCCGGTCTTGGAGTGGCCATGGAGAATGCCCAGCCGGTGGTAAAGGATGCAGCAGATTATGTGACAGCCTCCAATGATGAGGATGGTGTGGCAAAGGTGATCCACAAATTTATCTTAAAGGACGATGTGTCCGAAAATGCGGACACAATGTGATAAGGAGGTATCCCAAAATGCAGAAACCGGTCAATCAAAATGCTACCCCGGAGGCAGCAGCTCTTTTAAGTTATCTGGAACAGACGGCAGGACATGGGATTATTACGGGACAGCATACCCAGACAAATCCTATGGAGGAGATTACATATATCCGGGAGATCACCGGAAAACAGCCAAAGCTGAGAGGTTTCGAACTTTTGGCATATTCTCCCAATATTAATGAGGCAGATGCCGGAGAGGCATGTCTTACCGAGGTGTACGAAAACAGGGATACATTAAAAACGGCCATGAAATGGGCAAAGGAATCTGACGGGATCGTAACATTTTCCTTTCACTGGTTTTCTCCTTTAGGAGGCAGGGACAAAAGCTTTTATGCGGAGCATACTGATTTTGATCCGGCAAGGGTACTGGTCGAAGGAACTCCAGAGCGGGAGGCGTTTTATCACGATATGAAGGTGATCGCAGGTTATCTTGAGGAGTTTAAAGAGGCAGGAATCCCGATTCTCTGGAGACCGTTTCATGAGTCAGACGGAACATGGTTCTGGTGGGGATCCAAGGGACCGGAGGTTGCCAGAGATCTGTATCTGCTGATGTATGATTATTATGTGAATGAATGTCATCTGGACAATCTGCTCTGGGTATGGAACTGCAGACTGCCGGAGGGATATCCGGGGGATGCGTTTGTGGATATTGTTTCTGTAGATATTTACCTGCCGGAATATGCGCCCACAGACTATGCGAAGGAATACGGGGAGCTGATCCGGGCAACCAGTACCAATAAGGTGGCGGCTCTGGCTGAGGTGGGTTATATGCCGGATGTGGACATGCTGGCAGAGTCTCATACACCATGGGCGTATTATATGACCTGGTCCAAGGAGTTTTGTATCGGGGAGCAGTACAACAGTAAGGAAAATCTTCGCCGTATGTATGATAGTACATATGCAGTGACGGAATAAAAATAGCAGATAAGAAATAATACAAAATCGGTCTTGATTGATAGAATATCAGTGGGAGACCGGTTTTTTGATATAGGATACTGGGAAATTCGTGAAAGTTTTAGTGTCTAGTATAGTCTGTGAGATCCTCGTTTCGCCGGTACTGTCCCGGTGTGACACCATATTCCCGGTGGAAGCAGCGGATATAATGGCTGCAGGAGGCAAAGCCCAGAAAGGAACTGATATCAGTACAGCTAATGGTACTGTTTTTCAGCATATAGCAGGAGGTCTCACATTTTTTATGCAGGATATACTGTTGCAGAGTATATCCTGTTTCTTTTTTGAAAAGCTTTGATAGGTATTCCGGGTGAAGTCCCAGTGCAGCAGCAACCTCCCGGCTGGAGAGAGGGTGGGACATATGTCTGACAATGTAATCCACGCCATGCTGGACATGATAGGAAAGGGCTTTCCCCTGACGTAGCTCATGCATGGCGTTGGTAAAAGCAGTGACGGCCTCCACCTTGATCCCGGTAAGATCTTCCTGACTGGTACACTGATCCACCTTTCGGATCAGAAGATCGCTGAGGGTAAAGGACTGCTCCGGTTCCAGTCCTCCTTCAATGCAGAAACGGGTGATCATAGCAATCAGAATGACATGGTGATACTTCATATTCTGCAAAGGATTGGCTGACAGAATCCCCATATGCTCCCAGTTCTGACTGGTGATATCTCCCTGCAAAATATCCGGATTGCCGGAGGCAATATCCCGGTAGAAGGCAAATTCCTCCTCCATGGAAATGTGAAAATATTCTTCCTCCTGCTGCTTGGCGAGGAGATTTTGGAGTTCCTTTTTGACGTTCATGGGAAGGGTGCCCTCCTTTTTATGAAAATTGATTTTATGGATACTGGGATCAAAAGGGAGTTTGCCCCAACAGATGCCACGGATTGCTCCATTGCAATTCTCTGCTTTTGACCCTGGCATCATATTATATCGGTATTATGATATGTTTATCTGTTTCATTGTATCATATCCGGCTAAATAATACTATGATGAAGTTGTAAAAAGAAAACAGACAATGCTTATATAAATACAAGAAAAAGAAAGGAAAGGTGATCACGATGAGAAAATGGATCGGATATGAAAAGGGTGTCAATCTTGGCGGCTGGTTATCCCAGTGTGATTACAGCAAGGAAAGGCTGGAGCATTTTATTGAGGAGGAAGATATCAGACGTCTCAGTACCTGGGGGTTGGACCATCTTCGTCTGCCAATGGATTACAATGTCCTGCGGGAGGAAAACGGAGCATTTAAGGAGGATGGGTTTGGTTATGTGAAGCGTGCTGTGGAGTGGTGCCGGAAATATGGGCTGAATGTCATTTTGGATCTTCATAAAACCGCAGGTTATTCCTTTGATAAAAATGAGCAGGAGCATGGTTTTTTTGCGGAGGAAAGTTATCAGGAGTATTTCTATACCCTGTGGGAGGAGATTGCCCGGAGATTTGCCGGATATGGAGATCAGGTTGCTTTTGAGCTTCTCAACGAAGTGACGGACGAGAAGAGCATGGATGCATGGAAGCAGATTTCAGCAGAATGTATCCACAGGATCCGTGTTATTGCTCCGAAAACAAAGATTATGATTGGTGGCTATTGGAATAACAGTGTGGCAGCAGTGAAGGATCTTGATCTGCCGGCAGATGAGAACATTGTTTATAATTTTCATTGCTATGAACCTCTGATCTTTACCCATCAGGGAGCAGGCTGGGTTGATACCATGCCTGCGGATTACCGGATGTCCTTTGATAATGATATGTCCGTTTTTTGGGACAATACAAAGGAATACCTTCCAGACAATGTGATCATGCTGGATCCGGCAAAGGACATTGCCCATGCTCTGGACAGTGAATTCTTTGAAAAGCTGTTTGCAGAGGCTATTACAGTTGCTGAGGAGAGAAATGTACCATTATATTGTGGGGAATATGGAGTGATCAATCTGGCATCTCCGGAAGACACTCTGAAATGGTATCAGAGTATTCATGCTGTTTTTGAAAAGTATGGTATTGGAAGGGCGGCATGGAGTTATAAAGAGATGGATTTTGGTCTTATTGATGAGCATATGGATCCGGTACGGGAGGAAGTGATCCGGGAACTGTAATGCCACAGTATATGAAAAAGAAATTGGTATGGGTCTAATATACAATTTTTGATGATATCCACACTTTCTATTTGATATAAATTGTGATACAGTGTTAGGGAATGTGGAGGCAAAACATCATGATAACAATAGAGAAAGAGATGGATATGTTAAACGGAGGGATTGCAGGAAAATTAATTCTGTTTTCCCTTCCGTTAGCGTTTAGCAGTATTTTACAGCAGCTTTTTAATTCTGCGGATGTTGCTGTAGTGGGAAGATTCGCGGGAGATCAGGCACTGGCGGCTGTGGGAAGCTGCGTGGCACTGGTAGGTATCTTTGTTAATCTGATCGTAGGACTTTCGGTGGGACCAAATGCCGTGTTAGCAAGTCTGATCGGTCAGAAGAAACGGGAACGGATTCCGGGCATGCTTCATACGGTTTTAACCTTCGGAGCAGCTTTGGGGGTATCTCTGATGCTTTTTGGTATGCTGACGGCCCGGCTTGTTTTGGAAGCATCCGGCACACCGGAAAGCGTCATGGCAGAGGCTTTATTGTATATCCGGATCTATTTTTTGAGCATTCCCTTTATGCTGATCTACAATTTTGGCTCGGCGGCACTTCGCAGCTTCGGGGATACCAGACGCCCAATGTATTATCTTCTGGCATCCGGGATCGTCAATGTGATCCTGAATCTGCTCCTTGTGATATGTTTCCGGCTGGGAGTATCCGGCGTGGCGATCGCTACCGTGATCTCCAATATATTGAGCGCATCTCTCGTGATCCACTGTCTTCATCACAGGAGAGACGAGTTTCAATTTCGTTTTCACGATATGAGGATCAAATGGGCAGATTTGAAAAAGGTGCTGATCATTGGCATCCCGGCGGGAATTCAGGGAGCCATTTTTTCTATCTCTAATGTGTTTATCCAGAGCGGCATCAATTCCTTTGGAGAGGATGCCATTGCCGGCTCCTCTCTGGCATTAAATTTTGAATATTTTACATACGATATTGCCAATGCATTTGCACAGGCGGCAGTAACCTTTACCAGTCAGAATTATGGTGCCGGGAATTTCAAGCGGTGCCGCAGGATCTTTTGGTTGTGTATGTTGTTTGGAATCGGTTTTACGGAGATATTGAGTGTAGTATTTATTTTGTGGAAGGGATTCTTTGTCAGCATCTATACCACAAGCCAGGCAGTTGCCGCTTACGGCATTATCCGGATGGAGCGTGTCTGTGCCCTGGAGGGACTGACCGCAACCTACGAGGTGGAAAGTGCTGCTATGAGAGGCATGGGCAGATCTCTGGAGCCATCTGTTGTGACTATTCTTGGAACGGTGGTCTTTCGAATGATCTGGCTGGTAACGATATTTAAGATGGTTCCAACCTTTGAAATGCTGATGAATGTGTATGTGGCTTCGTGGATATTTACCGGAGGCGTGTTGTTTGTGATCTATTATATGTATAGCAGGAAGGCGTTCTCACAGCAGATGTAAAAGGACTTTGACACAAAATGTCATAGAAAATAAAAAATTATTGATATTAAAGAAATATGAAAAGAGCAGTATTAAAATAGGCTGCGGCAAAATGCCGCAGCCTATCATTCATTTATTCTATTTACTTTTTCATCATTCCCCTACAAATGTTTTCCGCAGCTTCTTCATATCCAGCGTCTGCTCCGGCCGGAATGCATCCGAGCTTACATAAGAGATCAGAGACTTGATAAACTGATCTACCTCCGGAAGATGTGTAACATCCCGGTGGCTGATGATCTCGCCTACGGCAGTAATGGCATCATCTCTGGTTGGTTCTGTAAGGTTGACAAGCTCGCTGAGACGAATTGTGCAGACCATCAAAGAGCCTGTTCCAACCTGTCCCTCAAAGAGGATACCAAGCTTATGGTTACGATCAAAGTTATCCATCATCTGTACGATCGGGCGGTAGCTCTTGTCTGTCGTGTCATCTAGAATTGCACAGTCACAGTGGGATACCAGCTGATACCACTGTGGTGTTGCGTAGGTGTGGGATGGGAACAGCTTTAACGCCGGATGCTCATTCTGGATCAGCAGACCCATGGTACCCACGGCTACCGGCTTTTTCATCCACTCACAGATATCGCGGAACATCGGATAGCACCAGAACTCCGTACAGTAGAATCCCTTGAGGCTCTCGGCTGTCTCCTTTGGCAGATAAAGGACACGTTTGCCCTCGGTAAGCATTGCCTCCGCCTGGTCAAAGTCGTTTGTAATATATGTTTTCTCAGCGCCTTCGCCCACCGATGCCACGTTGGCAAGATCCAGATGATCATTGTCGGCAGGATAGAGATACAGCTCATATTCGTTGGAAATGCCGGTTCCCTCAATAAAGAGAGAAAGTACCGCTGTTGTGGCATCATTGATGGCAGGAACAGGAATGGAGATATCCTCCAGCTCCACCAGTCCGAGAATGTCAGACGGCAGGGAGATCGTTCCCTCGGCTGCCTTTGTGCCATCCTGCAGGGTGAAGCGGTATGTGACAGACTTTCCTGCGAGGCTCTCCGGACGGTAATAACGGAATGCAGTGGAGAACTCAAATACAGAGCCTGCTGTCAGGACATAGCTGTCAAATTCTGCCATCAGGATCGCATCGGAGCAATAGCCCGCCCATTCCTTTGTGGTCACAAGACCCTTGCTGTCCATAAAAGCGTCCAGGATACCCACGAGAGCAGTTCCCTGTCCGGAGAAATCCTGGATATCCAGAATCTGATAACCGGCAAGATTTTTTGTACGGGCAGCAGCCTCCAGCTCTTCTTTGTAGCACTGAACGGCAAGCTTACCACTGTTGTAGAAAAAGTCATCTGCCTGATCAAGCATGCCCTTTTCTTCCAAACGATCCCGGAATACCTCAAAGTTTCTGGCTTTTAATACACCGGTATATTTATCAATCTCATGGAAGTTTGGAAATACACAGTACTGACCGATCTCATGAGATACCACAGGAATCTCCGGCATCAGCACCTCGGTATTCTCGGCAGCTTTTACCTTCTTGACACCGGTGCCGTACTGGATTTCAATCTCTGCAGCCTCATCTCCGCTGTCAGCGTCAGCCTTGGATGGCAGGATCGCTTCGTCATAGTTTTTGCGGGTCGCAGGCTCGGCAGACTGAATATGTCCCAGCGGTGCGTCGCACATACCGTAGGAGCCGCGGAACAGACGGTTCTTGCTCAGACGCACTCCAACGAAGAAGTCCTCTTCCGGCAGAATGACCGGTGTGTGCTGGAAATTGTTGGAACCCTGTGTATATAAGTGACGGGTATCCGCAGCCTTGTATGCGGCGAGGATCTCAGAGATCCGTTCCTTGCTGCCCCAGAGCTCGTTGCCCAGAGACATCATACAATAGGAGGCGTGGTTTCCGAAATATTTCATCATACGGTAGCCCTCTTCAATGAGATAGGACTGTTCGGTTTCGTTGTGGCCTTCCTCTCCCGGAGCTGTCATCGTACCCCAGAATGGAAGCTGTGGCTCCATATAGATACCCACCAGATCAGCAGCAGTAAATGCGGCATCCGGAGGACAGCAGGTATGGAAACGGTAATGGTTGATGCCGTAGCTTTTGGAGATGGACAATACCTTGATCCATTCCCCGACGGTGGCAGGAACCGCACCGGTCAATGGGAAGATCAGACCATCATGCTTGCCCCGCAGAAATGTTTTGCGGCCGTTGATCAGAAAATCATGTCCCTCGGTAGTAAAATCACGGAGTCCAAAGGTGGTAGTGATGGTTTCTGCACTGTCCGCGAAGGAAACGGTCAGTTCATAGATCACCGGCGCATATTCACTCCAGAGTACCGGGTGGTCTCCCAGGTCATATGTCACAGAATATACTGCTTCCCCTGTCGGAAATGGAACTTCAAAGGACTGGACAGGAGTAACCTGGTCTTTGAGTCCGTCACGGTCACGAAGCTGTGAACGGATCTCAATGGTGTGGGAAGCATCCGAACCGGAAGCGTTTACGGTAGTCATTTCCAGTGTCACAGTGCCGGTCTTTGTATCCGGAAGTGTCTTGATATGGGAGATATAGCAGGCTTCGTGAATGCGAAGAGAAATCTCACCGATAATACCGTTCCAGTTGGTCTGTGTATCCGGGGAGGTCAGATGACCGCCCTTTGTGGGATAAGCCAGTGGATCGGCTTCCCCCTCCTCCGGCTTCTGAAGATTGGCAACCAGGATGGTCAGACGGAAGTCCTGTCCGGTTACGGCCTTTGTAAGGTTGTAAATATGTGGTGTATTCAGACTGTCATAAGTACCGATCTGTGTATCGTTGACCCATACCATGGTCACACGGGTACGCTCCAGATAGAGCAGGATCTCCCTGCCCATATCCTCCGGCTCCAGATGAATCTCTTTGGAATACCACGCATATCCCTCATACAGATAAGGATCCGTCAGAGTTCCCGTTTCCTTTTTGTCAGAAAATGTTCCCTTCTGTGCCATAGAGGTGGTACCCGGCAGAGAAATCGTATCATCGAAATTTTTTGTATAAAATGCATCGCGGATGCCGGTACAGCCTGTGTCAAGCTGGAAATCCCAGACACCCTGTAAATTCATAGTCTTTGTCATAATTTTCTCTCCTGTTATAAAATGATCCGTAATATTGCAGGGAAAACTGCAAAACGTAACTACTTTATTATACAGGGTGCAGGGATCTCTTTCAACCAAAAAGACAAAGAAAAGTGTCGTAATTTGTGGTTTTATGTAATCTATGGTACAATGTTCCCAAAGGGAAAATCGGATATTTACCGATTCTTAAATTCAAGAGAGGTATTACATAGATGGAGATGCAGGAATGGCGCAGGCTGGCGTTTCGCAGCGTGGGTCTGCTGGCGGTTGTCCTGCTGGTCACGATTGCCGGGGGCTTTTCATCCCAGAAGGGTTTCTGGCAAAAGGAGAGTGGCAGGAGCCAGACGGCACAGACACAGAAGCTGTCCAATATTGAGCATGTGGAAGCACATGTTATGAAGCAGGATGAACTCAGCCGGCTTGGGGAACATTATATAGAGATCAGCAAAACAGTGACAGGCCAGGCCGTTTCTGTGCGGCTGGACAATGATTATATGGAACGGACCATGACCCTGACCATGAAAGGAACATCGGTCAAAGGCTATGGAAAGTCTTCGGTGACATATCATAAGGGAGATAAGACATCTCAGACAGATAACGTGATTCAAAAACAGAAAATATCCCAGACCCATGAGATGGTTCGTTTCATCTTTCATATGAACCGGATCTATGAGCCGGAGCTTTTAGAATCAGAGGATGTCTGTTACATCGTGCTTCGCCGTCCGAAAGAGGTGTATTCTCATGTAGTGGTGATCGATGCCGGGCATGGCGGGGATGACGAGGGAACCGGTTCGGTGGACTGGAAGTACCGGGAAAAGGATTCTGCCCTGAAAATTGTGGGATGTCTGAAACAGATTCTGGATGGCACCGATATCAAGGCATATTATACCAGACTGGACGACAGGGATATTTCCAAAAAGGACAGGGTCAGACTGGCAAAGGATGCCGGAGCCGATGCGCTGATCAGTGTCCACTGCAATGCATCGGATGCCCATGACACCACGGCGAAGGGTGTGGAAACATTATATTCCAGCAGAAAGGAAACTACAGCAGGAGATCTGACCAGCAGACAGCTGGCAAAGGATATTCTGGAGGGAGTTTGTGAAGCCACAGGCAGACAGCGGCGTAAGGTGATCCGGAGAGATCGGTTGTATCTGATGCATCATGCAGATGTGCCGGTCACGATCGTGGAAGTGGGATATATGACGAACCGCTCCGATATGAGGTATTTGAAGAAGCAGAAAAACCAGCGGGAGATTGCACAGGGAATTTATAATGGACTGTGCAAAAGTCTGAAGAGAAAAGAGAGGAATTAAGATCATGAAAAAGATTATCGTGGCAACCGGAAATGAAGGAAAGATGAAAGAATTCCGCCAGATCCTGCAGGGAGAGGATATTGTATTTTCTTCCCTGAAGGATGAGGGCTTACAGAATGTAGAGATCGTCGAGGATGGCAGTACCTTTGAGGAGAATGCACTGATCAAGGCACGCAAGATTTCCGAGATCACAGGACAGATCGTGCTGGCAGATGATTCCGGGCTGGAGGTGGATGCACTGGATAAAGCACCGGGAATTTATTCGGCTCGTTACATGGGAGAGGATACCCCATATACAGTAAAAAATAATCATATCATTGAGCTTTTGAAGGATGTGGAGGGAGAGGACCGCAGTGCCCGTTTCGTCTGTGTGATCGCCTGTGTATTTCCGGATGGCAGAAGCTTTACCTGCCGTGGTGTGGTAGAGGGACAGATCGGTTACAGCGAAAAGGGAGAAAACGGTTTTGGCTATGATCCGATCTTTTATGTGCCGGAGCTTGGCTGTACGACAGCAGAGCTTCCACCGGAGGAGAAAAATAAGATCAGCCACAGAGGCCGTGCGCTGACTGCCATGTATGACAAGATGAAAGAGTATGGGATTGTATAAGAACAGGAGTGGAGATATGGGAGAAACAGAGCAGGAACAGATCAAGGTGCTGATCGTCAGTGATTCCCACGGACGCAATGATAATCTGAGAAAGGCAGTTGCCAATATGAGGGGAACCCATTGCCGGATGCTGCATGCCGGAGATTTCCAGTGTGCCCCGCAGGAGATTTATGATCTGGCTGGGGTGCCGGTGGATATGGTGCGTGGAAATTGTGACAGCAGTCTTAGTGGAGTACCGTTATCAAAGATTGTGGAAATTGGCGGATATCGCATACTGCTGACTCACGGTCATCAGTATGCGGGTTTTGACAGCATTGGAAGCATGAGTGAGATGGCGCATGCCAATGATGTGCAGATCGTCGTCTGCGGCCACACCCACATTCCCCATGTGGAGAAGCGGGGAGATGTCTGGGTGGTCAATCCGGGGAGCATATCGCAGCCACGTCAGCCGGGGCACCAGCCCTCTTATCTGGTAATGAATATTGAGCATGGAACTGTGGATTTCGTACCGGTATATTTAACATAATGAATTTAATGAATCAAACTGCGTCGTGTGATCATTTGCCGGCGTAGTTTTTGTTTAGAAAAGCTTTAGAATTGATCCGGTGCTGTCGGATTGACGGGAAAAGCAAAATTTGATATAATAGTTCTAAAGTGAACTGTCTGAAACAGGGAAATCATTATGTCCGGCTGCGGTCAGGCAATGGGGAGAGCATCATGGATGACAGAGTGGAACAATTATTAAGCGGTCAGTATTTCAAAAAGTATCAGGAAGCAATGTATTCCGAAATTACTGAAAAATTTAATATGACGCTTATGGAAGTACGTGTATTACTTTTCTTTGATAATCATGGAAGCAATAATACGGCGAAGGATCTGGTGAGGATCTTTCATTATACTAAGTCCAATGTCTCAAAGGCCATTGACAGTCTGCTGCTCCGGGGATATTTAAAGAAGCAGTATGATGATCAGGACAGACGGTATATTCATTTGACAGTGCAGCCGGAGGCAGCAGATGTGCTGGAGATGGCGAGGCAGTGTCAGCGGGATATGTTTCAATCGGTTTTCCGGGGGATCAGTGAGGAAGAGTTACAGATTGTGCAGAAGGTAGCCCAGAAGATTCACCAGAATATATCGGAGGCGATGCAGTAAGTGGGGAAATGCATCGGCATATGTGAAGACAGTTTTGCAACCCGAAGGTGTTTTTTGAAAGGAAAGGTGATATTGTGCAGGATAATTTTGAAAAGATGATGAGCGATTTTACACACAAGTATAAGGATGTCTGTATTGAGAACAATTCTATTGACAGCAGTCTTTTTGCAGAGTATGGGGTAAAGCGCGGTCTCAGAGACAAAAACGGAAAAGGAGTCCTTTCCGGCATTACCAATATTTCCCTGATCAAGGCGAGTGACATTGTAGACGGAAAAGTAAAGCCTTGTGACGGACAGCTTTTTTACCGCGGATACAATATTTATGATCTCACAAACGGTATGAGAAAGGATAAGCGGTTTGGATTTGAGGAGATCACATATCTTCTGTTGTTTGGCAATCTTCCGACGAAGAGTGAGTTAAAGGAGTTCAGTGAGATTTTGGCAAAGAACCGCAGACTTCCAACGAACTTTGTCCGTGACGTTATCATGAAGGCACCGAGCCAGGATATTATGAATTCCCTGACCAAGAGTGTACTGACCTTGTCTTCTTATGATGATAAGGTGTCCGATATCAGTCTGGAGAATGTATTGTCCCAGTGTCTGATGCTGATCAGCGTATTCCCGATGCTTTCGGTATACGGTTATCATGCATATAATCATTATGAGAGGGACGAGAGCTTTTATATTCATCGTCCGGATGACAATCTTTCTGCGGCAGAGAATATTCTGAGAATGCTCCGCCCGGATAAGAAATATACGGATCTGGAGGCGAAGGTGCTTGATATGGCTCTGGTACTTCATATGGAGCATGGCGGCGGCAACAATTCCACCTTTACGACCCGTGTGGTTACATCGGCAGGCTCCGATACGTATTCTGTTATTGCGGCAGCACTTTCCTCCCTGAAGGGACCAAAGCATGGCGGTGCCAATATCAAGGTTGTGGAGATGATGCGGGATATTAAGGAGCATGTAAAGGATACCTCAGATGAGGATGAGGTAAGAGCATATCTCAAGAAGATCCTTCATAAGGAGGCATTTGATCATCGTGGTCTGATCTATGGTATGGGTCATGCCGTTTATTCCATTTCTGATCCGAGAGCTGTGGCATTCCGTGGATTTGTGGAGAGACTTGCTTCAGAGAAGCATGAAAATAAAGACTTTGCATTATATTCTATGATCGAGCGTATCGCACCGGAAGTCATCGGTGAGGAATGTGCGATCTACAAGGGTGTCAGTGCTAACGTGGACTTCTACAGCGGTTTCGTATATACTATGCTGGGGATTCCGACCGAGCTGTTTACTCCGATCTTTGCGATGGCACGTATCGTCGGCTGGAGTGCTCACCGTATGGAGGAACTGATCAATGTAGACAAGATCATCCGTCCGGCATATCAGAGTATTATGGTGCCAAAGTCTTATGAGAGTCTTGCAGACCGTAGTACGCCAAAGCTGGGTAACAAAGAGAGGGAAACCTTAAAGATTTCCATGAAGAATGAAAGCTGTTAATAAAATCGTGTGCCTGTAGTCGGAAGCCTGCGGGTCTGGAAAGGAAAAGTATTATGTATATAGGAGCTCATATTTCAGCTTCCAAGGGCTTTGAAGCCATGGGAAAGCAGGCGTTATCATTGGGAGCCAATACCTTTGCGTTTTTTACGAGGAATCCCCGGGGAGGTAAGGCAAAGGAGATTGATCCGGCGGATGTGGATAAGCTGTTAGCGTTGATGGAGGAGCATCATTTTGGCAAGCTGGTAGCCCATGCGCCATACACCATGAATCTCTGTGCAGCGAAGGAAAATGTCCGGAGCTTTTCTATTGAGATGTTTCAGGACGACATGAAGAGAATGGAGTATGTGCCCGGGAATTATTATAATTTTCATCCGGGTTCTCATGTAGGACAGGGAGCCGAAAAGGGCATTGAACTCATTGCCGAAGCATTAAATGCTTCACTTTTCCCGGAGCAGCAGACAACGGTGCTGCTGGAGACCATGGCAGGAAAGGGCAGCGAGGTAGGTCGTAATTTTCAGGAGATCCGTGAGATCATTGACCGGGTGGAGCTTGATGACAAGCTGGGTGTTTGTCTGGATACCTGTCATATCTGGGATGGCGGCTATAATATTGTGGAGCATCTGGACGAGGTGCTTCAG
This sequence comes from uncultured Lachnospiraceae bacterium, assembly GCA_934339135.1. Taxonomy (GTDB): domain Bacteria; phylum Bacillota; class Clostridia; order Lachnospirales; family Lachnospiraceae; genus Jutongia. The sequence continues at coordinate 94,615 of CAKRHP010000005.1, forward strand.
GAGTTTGATCATGTGATCGGTCTGGACCGGTTAAAGGCGGTTCATCTCAACGACAGTATGAATCCTCTGGAGGCACACAAGGATCGTCATGAGAAGATTGGCGAGGGGCATCTGGGGATTGAAGCGATCACCCGTATCATCAATCATCCGGTGCTGAGAGATCTGCCGTTTATTCTGGAGACCCCGAACGATGATGACGGTTATCGCCGGGAGATCGCTCTTTTGCGTAAATTGTGGGGAGAGACACCGGCAGAATAGTATCCTCGATAAAAGAGGATTGAAATTTTAATAAATTTGTAATTTATGATACCCATGGGATATGTTATGCTATAAAGAGACATGTTCCATGGGTGTTTTCGTGGGAAGGGGGAATAAGAATGAGGGAGAATGCAGCAACGATCCTGGTGGCGGAGGATGATCCCGATATTGCGGAGCTGGTGGAGATCCATCTGGCAGGAGAGGGATTTCGTGTATTTAAAGCGTATGATGGAGCCGAGGCATTAAAGGTATTTGGCCGGGAGAAAATTGATCTTGCGATTTTAGACATTATGATGCCGGGAGTGGATGGAATTCAGGTTTGTAAAAGAATCCGGGAGTTCAGCACAATTCCAGTGATCATGCTGAGTGCCAGAGATTCTGAGGCAGACAAGGTGGCCGGCCTGGAGATCGGTGCAGACGATTATGTGACAAAGCCATTTCAGAAGGGGGAACTGGCAGCGAGAGTAAAGTCACAGCTGCGTCGCTATCAAAGGTTTGGAACACAGGATCCGGCTGAAAAAAATGACGAGATCCGGCTGGAAAATCTTTATATAGATAAAAATACTCATTCGGTGGAGGTTTTTGGCAATTCCGTCCGATTAACCCATTTGGAATTTGAAATCCTTTGTCTGCTGGCATCCCATCCGGGCAAGGTGTTCAGCACGGATGAAATTTTTGAAAAAGTCTGGAAAGAAAAAAGCTTTGATATGAGTAATACGGTGATGGTACATATCCGGCGTCTGCGGGAAAAACTGGAGGGGCGGCAGAGAAAGGCACAGATCATTAAGACGGTCTGGGGAGTAGGTTATAAAATTGAAGCATAATATATGGAAAAGTCTGCGGATGAAACTGGTGTTATACGGAACTGCCAGTCTGTTACTTGCCGGGGCGACCGAGGGGATCCTGGCAATGCTGTTGTATCTGATGTCCACGGTATTGGGGGTGTCCAGACAAAATTCCGTGTATGATTATTCTTCCAAAACATCGGGTCATACAGATGAATATCTGGCAGAAGGCATTTCCGGTGTGAAGGGATCTCTTCTTCGCAATTTAGAAAATATAGGAAATGATACCTTATACACGATTGTAGTGGTGGGACTGGCAGTGGGGCTGTTACTGTTTATACTGTATTTTCTGCTTTTAACAAGAAAGGTTACCGGAGATCTGTCAGATATTGCTGACAGCATCAGTTCCATGACCAGGGATAGAGAAGCGGGAAGTCTGCCGGTAGAACGGCAGGATGAGATTGGAGGAATTGCCCGTTCCGTTCATCATATGACAGAGGAACTATCAAGACTGATGGAGTCGGAGAGAGAGGCATTGCAGTCCAATAAAGAGATGATTGCCTGTCTGGCGCATGATCTGAGAACACCTTTGACTTCTCTGAGTGGTTATTTGAATCTTGCGATGGATACGGAAAGATACAATATGGAACAGAGGCAGCATTTCGCAGAGGTAGCGGCGCAGAAAGTTGATCGGTTGGAGGGACTGATCCAGGATCTTTTTGATTATACCAAATTAATGAGTGGAGAGATTACATTGCACCGCCATCGGATTGATTTTGTAAAGCTGATAGAACAAATGATAGAAGAATTTTATCCACTATTGGAAGAAAACAAGCTGACCTGCCATTTTCAGACAAACTGCAGGGAACTGGAAATAGAGGTGGATCCGGATCTGATGGCGCGGGCTGTGCAAAATCTGCTCAGTAATGCGGTGAAGTACGGCAGGGATGGTAAGCAGATCATTATCCGGCTGGAACAGGAACAGAATGTTATGTTTTCTGTCACAAACTATGGATTGATCATACCGGAGGAAAGCCTGGATATGATCTTTGAACGATTTTACCGGGTCGAGGGGGCAAGATCACCGGGAACCGGAGGCACGGGACTGGGGTTAAATATTGCTAAAGAAATTATAATGCTTCATGGTGGAACGATTGCGGTGGAGAGCAGCCTGCAGGGGACTGTTTTTTCGGTGGAAATTCCACTGGAGAAAATAACGGAGGATGCGTGAGTGTGAAAAGGTATTGGAGATATGTAACAAAAAGTGTATTTTGGTTCCTGGTGGTCATTACCTGTATGGCACTGTTGTACCGTCTGGAAAATGGCAGCCGTCAGACGGAGCTGGCCGGAAAGGACACTTATTTGAGCCGGAATGCAGCTTTTACCAGAGGAAATATTCACGTAAATATAGAAACAGGCTATCAGGAAAAGGTCCGCCATGGAAGAAATATGCAGCTGACAGCGGAAGTCAGAAACACCGGTGGCGATTTTTCGGGTGTATTCAGGGCAGTGATCTCTTCATCAGATCAGGAGAAAACTTATGAAAAAATAATTGAGGTGGAAGGAAAAAAAAGCCAGACGATCCGTATGTATATTCCTGTTGGAACAGAGGATTCTACTTTGGATATAACATTACTGCAGGGGCGGAGCCAGACGTTGTATTCCGGGGAGATCCGTCTGGATCATGATCAGGATGAGGACCGGACATATATTGGTGTTTGTTGCGATAATGAGGATCAGATGAAGTATCTGGAGGGAACCAATACCGATGTAACCTATCTTAACAGGGAAGAATTACCGGTGGATGTCCGGGGGCTGGACTGGCTTGATATTTTTATTGCAACCAATACCGATCTGCAGACTCTGAAGGAAGAACAGATCCGGTCTTTGATCAACTGGGTTCGCAGTGGAGGAACCCTGGTGCTGGCGGATTCCGGAGAGGCAAGAGAGATTTCTCCGTTTCGTGGAAAATTGTTTGAATGGAGAAAAACGGAAATCACCGACATATATACGAACCTGGGAGTGAACCGGAGGGACGTGGGGCGTGTCAGAAAAATGGTTCTCAAGGAGGCGGAAGCATCGAAGAGGCAGGAAGTAAAAGATTTTCTGAGGAATAACCTGTCCGATGAACTCTATGAAAAATGGAAAAAAGAAATTAACCGCTTGGATGAATCTTCCGACTGCATTCGACAGGATGGCGAAGTTTATCAATATTTAAGCAGTCAGTTCAGTAGTACAATGCTGAAGGACTTTTTATCTCTTCATTTAACGAAAATGGAACGGTATGCAGTTCTACAGAAAATTTCCATAAAAAAAATACATCGGGAGCTTCAGGAACTGGACATCGAGGGAAGTTCGGTGATATTGGAGACAAAAGGAAAGAAACCGATTTTTCAGGAAAAGGCGATTGGCCTGGGGAAGCTTATTGTCAGTGGAGTGTCTCTGCAGCTTCCGTCTCAATACTGGGATGTTCAGGGAAATTGTGTGAAAACGACGGTCTTAGTTCATCGTGCCGATCGAAAGACTGCAGCGGAAAATGTGCAGAAAGAGAAAACAGAGGCAGGCATTATTAATAGTGGCCTTCGTGTTACGGACTGGAATAAATTACCGAATTTAAAGCTGTATATGGTTTATCTTGGCATATACATTCTGTTGATCGGTCCCGTGGCTGCTCATTTTATAAGAAAGTCCAAACGTCGTCGGATGATGATATGGGGAATTGTACCCGTGAGTGCCCTGGTATTTTCTTTGTTGATCTATCTGACCGGAACCAGTACCCGTTTGGAGGGACAATGTATTAATTATTTGAATCAGATCGAAATGGATGAAAAAGGGGTTGGATTGCTGACAAGTCATTTTCGGGTGATGAATGATCAGGCGGGACAGTATGACCTTGCGATGGATGGTGGACCGTTATTAGATTACGATAACATTACAGAGAATACAGAAAAGCAGATCCGGCAGGAGATGACAATGCGGCAGGGGGAAGGAAAAACTACGTTTTGTTTGGGAAAAGTACCATGTTTTCAGGGGATTAATTTGCAAAGTAAAACCACAGTGAGATTGGAAGGAAACGTGGAAGTGAAGATATCCATTGTTGATATGCAGCTTTTAGGAAGTGTAAAAAACAAATTCGCATACCCTTTAGAAGATTGTGCTGTTTATCACAGAGGAGTTTTGTACTATCTGGGAGATATATCGGGAAAAGAGGTTCGCACGATAGAAGAAATTAACCGGGTGACAGGAGAGTATGTGGATGGGGAGAATACTTATGAAAAGTTTGCCAACAAGCTGTTTGGAAGAATGTCAAAACATAAAATGACTCCGGAGAGGATTCGGAGACGCTGGTCTCTTTTGGAGGCATGTATCAAAAGTACAGATAATTCGGATACCGTTTTTTATGGATTCCTTCCAAAAGGGAAGGAAATAACAGGCTGGTATGATACGCAAAAAGCGAAACAGCAGAATATGCTTGGAGGGATAGAGCAGATTTCCGGTGTCAGATCAGGTGAAACCGGGGTAATGATGAAGCTGTCGGGGGATATCCGTTCGGAGAAGACAACAGGAGAGGCCCATCGTATACTTCGTGGAGGTGATGGATGATGCTGAAATTGCAGAAGGTAGGGAAAAGCTATAAGCAAAAGGTGGTTCTCCGTGATCTGAGTCTGGAGGTGGAAAACGGCAGGATATATGGTCTGACGGGCGCCGCAGGGGAGGGGAAAACAACATTATGCCGTATGATTGCAGGCTTGATCCCAATGGACAAGGGAGAGATATATATTGACGGAAAAGCACTTTCCCGTGATCCGGAAGAAGCCCGGAAAAACTTGGGGTATGTTCCAAAACAGTTTGGCAGATATCGGGACATGACAATGGAGGAATATCTGGAATATTTTGGACGATTATATGGACAATATGAGGAGGTAACAGGGAAGAGAATAAGAGAACTTCTGGAAATGGCAGGTCTTTTTGGAAAAAGACAGGAGCAGGTGGATATGCAGAAGCCGGAAATTAAGAAAAAACTTGCACTGGTCCGATGTCTTTTGATGGATCCGGATGTATTGGTTCTGGATGATTTTTTGGCGGATCCGGACGTAAGAGAACGAAAAGAAGTGGAAGCGTTGCTGCTGCAGATACGGGATATGGGAAAGGCAATTCTGATCAGTTCCCCCGGAATGTCATCTTTGACCGGGGAAGAGGATTGTCTGGGAATTCTGCAGCAGGGAAATATTGTGGTACAGGGAACTCTGGAAGAGATTTCGGAGCAGGTGAACCGTTCGAATCCTCTGGAGCTTGTTATAGCAGAGGAATATGCAAAAGCGGTGGAGGTACTGAAAGCGGAAAAAACAATTACACGTATATCTATAGACGGAAATAAAATATTCGCAGGATTTGAAGGAACGCAGGAGGATCAGGTGAGGATCTTAAGGTGTCTGTTGCAGGAAGGAGTGCCTGTTATTTCCTTTCAGAGAGGAAAAAGTGATCTGGAATCCGCTTTTTGGAGACTGACAGAATGAAAAAGTACACGGAAATTTTGCGTCTGAGGTCCAAGGTTTGTGGGCTAAGTAGAAAGGAATGTTAGATTCGTATGAAAATACAGTGGAATCCGTTTTTATATCGGGAAATGAAACATTATGCGGGCTCTCGCAGGCTTTATAGATGGATGATGGTGTATGAGGTGTTTTTGGCGGTGGTGACGGGAGTCGGTTACAAAATCGTATTTCGGACAGGATGGAATCATATCATGGATTATTCGGGAGTTGCATATTTATATTTTATTTTGGCAGGCATTCTGGGGGGGACGGTGCTTTTGGTGGTCCCTTCATTTGCTGCCGGAAGCATTGCAACAGAATGGGAGAATCAGACCATGGAGCTTTTACTGACAACTTCGGTGGATGCATCACAGATTGTCGTGGGAAAAGTTCTTTCCTCGATCTGTCTGGTGCTTCTTTTAGTGATCGCCGGAGTGCCATTTCTGGCGGTGGCCTTTATTATTGGGGGGATTCAGCAGAAACATCTGGCGGAGTTTCTTTTTCTGATCCTGGTTGAGTCTGTTTTTATAGGCAGTATGGGCGTGTGTCTGTCCGCATTTTTAAGGAAAACAAATGTGGCAGGGATCAGAGCTTACATGGCCTCTTTGGGAATCTCTCTGGGAACACCGTTGGTTGTGGGAGTAATATATTTTATTCTCCATGCTTATCGTGGAGGCAGGTATATGGAGGGAAGAAGCAGATTTGGATGGGTAGTGCTGATCCTGCTTTGTAATCCATTGGTTGCAATAGCATCTCTGCTGACAGATCAGATGGGATATGGGGATAGATTTCAGAAACTCCTTTGTCTGCTTGGACCATTGCCGGATTTTCTTTTGGAACACTGGTGTTTGACCAGTGTTGTGGTTCAGCTTGTGATTTCGCTGGTATCGTTGATTCTTTCAACACGCAAAATAGAAAAATATTATTCATGAGAATAGAAAAGAGACGGGATTTTCTATTGACGGAGGATAAGAACTAGAGGTAAGATAGACAGGTGATGCAAACCGGGAGAGGATAGATCCCGGTTTGCGGATATCCGGATAGAAGAGGAGAATCATTGTGAGAAAGATAAGTGAGAGAAAACGAGTCGTTGTAAAGGTAGGAACATCAACACTGACCCACCGCACAGGACGTCTGAATATCCGTCGTGTGGAAAATCTGGTCAAGACACTGGCGGATCTGCAGAATGCAGGTCATGAGATCGTGCTGGTATCCAGCGGTGCGATCGCACTTGGGATGGGAAAGCTTGGTATGACCAAAAGACCGTCTGATACACCGGGCAAACAGGCATGCGCAGCCGTGGGACAGTGTGAGCTGATGTATATGTATGATAAATTTTTTGCAGACTATAGTATTGTGGTGGCACAGGTGCTTCTAACAAAGTATGTTCTGCTGGAGGACCGCAGACAGCATGTAGTTAATTCCATGGAGAGACTGTTATCCCAGGGTGTGATCCCTATTGTCAATGAAAATGATACGGTGGCGATCGATGAGTTGGAGCTGGAGGTTGGCGAGAATGATTCTCTGGCAGCCAATGTGGCGACCATCGCCAATGCAGATCTGCTGGTGATCATGTCCGATATTGATGGTCTGTATGACAAGGATCCCCATGTTCATGAAAATGCCAATCTGATCCAGGAGGTGGAAGAGATCACAGATGATATCCGAAGCCTTGCAGGGGGAGCAGGTTCTGCGCTTGGTACCGGTGGCATGGCAACGAAGATCAAGGCTGTGGAGATTGCTCATGCGGCGGATATAGATGTGGTGCTTATGAATGGTAAAAATCCCCACAAGCTCTATGATCTTTTTGAGGATCAGCCGGTAGGAACTTTATTTGCCAAGAAAAAATAATTGTTGAAACGATCAAATCCCACAAGCCGTTGAGCCTGTGGGATTTTTTGGGGATATAGGAAAATGGTTTTGCCCATTTTTACTTATTAAGTTGTTCCAAAAGCACCTTCAACAGTGCATCGTTGTCGGATGGATTCATAAAACAGAAACGGATGTATTTATTATCCAGGAATGGGAAGGTAGAGCAGTCGCGGATCATCAGACCTTTCCGGATCGCTGCTTCAAAGAGATCCATGGATGTAACATCGTCCCGCAGGATACGCACAAGAATAAAGTTTCCATGAGGCGGGTAATATTTGATGGAAGGACAGGTGTCCAGGATCCGGCAGATCCGCTCACGTTCCGATGAGATCAGATTTTTTGTATCTTCAATATATTCTTTATCCTGGAACATGATCTCTCCGGCAACGGCAGCAAGGGAATTGATGGTCCACGGGTTCTTTTTACTGTCAATTTCCTGCAGAAGCTGATGGTTACCGCAGATAGCATAACCGAGACGCAGGCCCGGAGCTGCAAAGAATTTTGAAATACCACGGAGGATAATGATATTATTGTAGTAGTTGGTCAGAGGGATCGATGTGATCTGGTCCGCTTTTTCTGAAAATTCTACATATGTCTCATCCACCATGACAAAAATGCCTTTTTCCTTACAAGTGTCCAGAATGATGCGCATACTCTGGCGGTCAATCTGGGAAGAGGTAGGATTGTTTGGATTACACAAGACAAGGAGATCAATATCCCGGTCCAGAGCCTGTTTTAATTCATCGATATTTAACTGGAAATCGTCACTTTCCTTTAACCGGAAATAATGGGAACGTCCACCCTCCAGACTGAGCTCATGCTCGTACTCGGAATAGGTTGGGCCTACGATCAGTGCCTTCCGGGGATGCTGTAACTGGATCACCAGAGAGATCAGCTCCGTGGAGCCGTTGCCAACAAGAATATTGCGGTAATCCGTGCCGGTGTATTCTGCAATACATTTGCGGAGACTGGTATATTCCCGGTCGGGATAGGTGGTGATGGCATCGATATGCTTCATCAGACCCTCGCGAAGCTTATAGGAGATACCCAGAGGATTTACATTGGCAGAAAAGCTGGTAATGTCCTCTTTTTTAATGCCATAAATGGCTTCTATTTTTTCAAGGTCACTTCCGTGAAAATGTTCTTTGTGTTCGATCATATTATGAATGCCTCGTTTCTATAGTAGATTCTGCAAATACTGCATCCACAGTATAGCATTTGTACTGTGGGTTGTAAATGTTACATTGAGTTTTGAAGGATTATCTAATATAATATAATGCAAGGGAAAAAGCAGATACGATCATAGAGAATGTAAGAGGAGGTGGTTCGGATGGCAAGGAAAAAGCAATACGAAGAAAAGCAGCAGCATGGCACGGCAGAGCTTCCGGTAGGACTGCATAAAATGAGCTATCCGGCAGGAACAGATGTGATCTTCTATCTTCATTGGCATCAGGAATTTGAGATTCTGATGGTCACAGAGGGGGAGATAAATTTCGAGATTGAGGATCGCCGATATCTTCTCAGGGAAGGGGATGGTGTATTTATCAATTCCAATCTTCTTCATTCTGCCAGAGCAGTAGAGAGAAAGCCATGTAGTTTTTTTGCCATAGATTTTCATTATCAGTTTCTTCATGAGGACATTCACAGCCGGTTTGGAAGAAAATATCTGAAACCGGTATTGGATGGCAAGATTGTTTTTCCGGAGTTTATATCCGTAAGGTGTCCGGAGATTCCATATCGTCCGGAATTTGAGGATCCGGCAAATCGCCGGCGTATGTCCGTGCAACCGGAGATGGAGGCTTTGTGGGATGACGGTGGCTGGCAGAGTCAGGTCCTTCGACTGCTCCGGGAGCTGTATGTCTGTCCGGAGCATGACACAGAGCCGTATGAACTGATGCTTCGCAGCCATATTATCGGAATCTGGGATCGCTTAAACAGGCAGAGTATACGTGTGTCCAAAAGGGATGAACCGGGAGAGACCGGGCGGCTGGAACCTGTTGTGAAATATATGAAAGAAAATTATGCATATGAGGTTACATTATCGGAGCTGGCAGGAATGCTGCCTATGAGTGAGGGGCAGTTTTGCCGTGTCTTTAAGCAGACCATGAAAATGTCCCCGATGCAGTATCTCATGAGATATCGTATTCTGCAAAGCTGTCGTCTGCTTCAGGATACGGATAAGAAGATCGGGGAGATTGCCAATCTGTCAGGCTTTAATAATATCAGTTATTTTAATAAAGTGTTTTTGCAGACGATCGGATGTACGCCGAGAGAATACCGAAGCACAGGAAATTATTAGGAGGAAAGCAGTGCTATGAGAGAATGCCACAATTTATTGGAAGCAGCCCGGAGCTTTGGATCCGCCTGGGGATTTATTTTTGATATGGATGGACTTATTTTTGATACGGAGCGGCTTTTTATGGAGCAGCTGGCGGTTGTAATGGCACAAAAGGGGTACCGCCTCAGCAGAGAAGTGTATTGTAGAAGCCTTGGCCTGACCGGAAAAGCACTGGAGAAGCTGATGCTCACAGAGTATGGCGCAGACTATCCCTTTGCAGAGCTGGGACGCCAGGCGAGAGAGCATGTGGATGCCATTGCAGCAACCGTAGGGTTGGAGTTAAAGCCCGACATTGTGACACTGCTTCAGTGGATCCGTCGTCAGGGGTTGAAGGCAGCAGTTGCCTCTTCCACCAGATCCGATATTGTAGAACGTTATTTGGAAGGAGCCGGAATCCGGGATTATTTTTCTGTGATCGTAGGGGGAGAAATGGTAGAAAAGTCAAAACCGGAGCCGGATATTTTTTGGAAAGCGGCACAGTTGTGTGGCTTGAAGCCGGAGCAGGCAGTGGTGCTGGAGGATTCTGAAAATGGAATCCGTGCCGCAGTGGCAGCCGGAATTCCGGTAATCTGTGTTCCAGACTTGAAAATGCCGGAGGACGAAGTGCGCCAGATGGTAAACATAATGGTCACACCTTCGCTTCCGGATGGAAAGTAGAAAATCAATTCCGCTTTCGATTTGCATTCTTGATAAATTCAAATTGTTTTTTCTGCTGTGGTGTCAGCTGTGCTGAAAAAATTGCAGTTAAGATCTGATTTTCTTCCGGAGTAAACTGAATGTTTTCCTGCTGCATGGTCTGTTTCCAACGGGTCAGCAGAGGGAGAGCTTCGGTAAGTTTCTTTCCCTGCAGGGAAGCGGCAAGTTGTTCGATCATTTTTTGTTTTTTGGGATCCATAGAACGAAAAGCTTCGTTTTGCTGCCAAGATTCCATAATGATTACCATTCCTTTCTGTGATCAGCCGGTTGATAGTTCTGTTGAATTATTACTGTTCTTCATCGTTTCTCGTTTCGTTTGTGAAACTTTGAAATTGTTCAAAAAGCTGCTGTTGTTCCGGGGAAAGCTGTGAGATCAAAAATTCCATAAGATAATTGTTCCCGCCGGAGTTTCCCATACTGCCTCCAAAGCCTCCCAAAAGCTGTAACAGCATTTGTAGTGGATTGGCGGAGGGCATACCAAGTCCGGCAGCCTGGAGGTCACCGGGGGCATCAGAGGGACTCTGGGCAGCCATAAACTCCCGGTAATTCCGGAAAAGATGGCTTGCTTTTATAAAATTAAGGATCATCTGAACCAGATCGGATTCTCTTGGAGTGCAGTATTCCTGCATATGCAGAAGCATCTCCTCCGGCTGGGCAGCTGTTTCGCAGGCTTCCAGATCACCGGCCATGCCGCCTCTGGCGGTGTTGATCAGACTATTTGCCTGTAGCAGCAGATCCAGAGCATATCGCTGCTGTCCTGACGTGTAGGGCTGGGCGGCGCGGAGCATTGCCATACGCCGTTCTCTTTCTTCTGTGGTCATACGATCGACTCCTTTCTGTCTGTTTTTTGTGCTGTTATATGAATATGCAAAAGGCGGGGAAATATGATTGACAACCATTGCAGAGATTGTATAATTATAATGTTACGCAAGGGCAGCTTTCGCTGAAAACAACAGAGAAAAGAGGCACAAATGGCAAATAAATTAATTGACTTGATTGGAATTTCTAAAAGCTATGGAGATAAAGTAATACTGGATGACTTAAATCTATATTTAAACGAAAACAGATTTTTAACGATTCTGGGTCCCAGTGGATGTGGAAAGACGACGACCCTTCGTATTCTGGGAGGCTTTGAGACACCGGATAAAGGAAAAGTGATCTTTGAAGGCAAAGATATTACCATGCTTCCGCCGAATGAGAGACAGGTCAATACGGTGTTTCAGAAGTATGCACTTTTTACTCATATGAATATTGAGGAAAATATTGCCTTTGGACTGAAAATTAAAAATAAATCAAAAAGCTATATCAGAGACAAAGTAAAATATGCGTTAAAGCTGGTGAATCTGGATGGTTATGAAAAGCGGATGCCGGATTCTCTCAGTGGCGGACAGCAGCAGCGTATTGCCATTGCCAGAGCTATTGTGAATGAACCGAGGGTTCTGCTTCTGGATGAACCTCTTGGTGCTCTGGATCTGAAGCTGCGCCAGGATATGCAGTATGAGCTGATCCGGTTAAAGAATGAGCTGGGTATTACCTTTGTATATGTCACTCATGATCAGGAAGAGGCATTGACCATGTCGGATACCATTGTAGTTATGAATCAGGGCTATATCCAGCAGATCGGTACACCGGAGGATATTTATAATGAGCCGCAGAATGCATTTGTGGCAGATTTTATCGGAGAGAGTAATATTATCGGTTCTACGATGGTAGAAGACCGTCTTGTGGACATTCTCGGTACCAGATTTGTCTGTGTGGATGAGGGCTTTGGTAATAACCAGCCGGTGGATGTGGTGATCCGTCCGGAGGATATTGTATTGACAGAGCCATCAAAGGGGATTATCAAGGGACGGGTGACCTCAGCAATCTTTAAGGGAGTCCACTATGAGATGGAGGTGCAGGCAGCAGGCTTTGAATGGCTGGTGCACAGCACCGTTTTAAAGGAGCCCGGCAGCGAAGTGGGGATCTGGGTAGATCCGTTTAATATTCAGATCATGCACAAGCCGGAATCGGAGGACGAGGAGCAGGAGCATTACGAGGATTAAGCAGAGGAGCAAAGATGGAGGAATAGACATGAAGAGATTCGGAAAAAGACTTCTGGCAGGGCCCTATCTGATGTGGATGCTGCTTTTTACTGTAGTTCCGCTGGTTCTGCTGGTTTACAATGCATTTACGGGAACGGACGGCTCCTTTACATTTTCCAACGTGGCGGCAATCCTTGATCCGGTCAATGGGAAACCGTTTCTTCGCAGTATTGGGATGTCTTTACTGGTAACGGTGATCTGTCTGGTGCTTTCCTTTCCGCTGGCATTGATCCTGCGGAAATGTTCCAGCAATAAAAACAGCTTTATTGTAATGATATTTATCCTTCCTATGTGGATGAATTTCATGTTGAGAACGTTAGCATGGCGACTGATCTTATTAAACAACGGTATATTAAATCAGATTTTAACGACACTTGGCTTCGGAAAAGTTCATCTGATGAATACGATCTGGGCTGTCATTCTGGGGACGGTATATGATTATCTGCCGTTTATGGTGCTTCCAATCTATAATGCACTGGTCAAGATTGACAATGATGTGATCCATGCGGCACAGGATCTGGGTGCCGGCCGGTGGACAATCCTTCGGCGGATCATTATCCCGTTGAGTATTCCGGGTGTGGTCAGTGGTATCACCATGGTAATGGTGCCGTCCATCAGTGAGTTTGTCATTGCATCCATGCTGGGAGGAGGAAAGGTGTATTTGATCGGAAATGTCATTGAGCAGGCATTTAATTCGGGCTATGCGGATATTCATGCCGGATCTGGTCTGTCTTTAAGCCTTATGGTACTCATCGTGATCAGCATGGTGATCTACCGGTTCTTTGACGGAGAGGAGGGGGAGAACAGTTTATGGTAAAACAGAAAGCGATTGATACGGCTTCAAGGATTTATCTGGTTTTTGCATTGATCCTGCTGTATCTGCCGATCCTTATATTGATCATATCATCCTTTAATGCATCGCCACGGAATAAAGCGGTCTGGGGAGGATTTTCCCTGGAGGGATATGGAAAGCTTCTCCATAATGATGTGATCATGCAGGCATTAGGAACAACGCTTCTTCTGGCGGCAGGAGCGGCACTTGTCTCTACGGTGCTTGGGACCATGGCGTGTATTGGTATGCTTGGCATGAAGAAGCGTTCCAGAACCTGGTTTATGGGACTGACCAATATCCCGATGCTAAATGCGGATATTGTCACCGGCGTGGCGTTGATGCTTTTGTTTTCCCGATTTGTGGATCTGAGCTTCTGGACCATGCTGATCGCTCATATTACGCTGATCATACCTTATGTGGTGCTTTGTGTGCAGCCAAAGGTGATGCATATGAATACCAGTATGTATGAAGCCGCTCTGGATCTGGGAGCATCTCCGGCGTATGCATTCTGGAAGGTAGTGCTTCCGGAGCTGGTGCCGGGTATTGTGGCAGGGTTTATGCTTTCCTTTACCATGTCTCTGGATGATTTTTCGGTGACATATTTTACAAAAGCACCGGGAATCCATACCATGTCTACGATGATCAATGCGGAATACCGTAAGGGCATTCAGACAGAGCTTTATGCATTATCAACGATTGTTTTTGGGTTAGTATTGCTGGCGCTTTTTCTGATGAACCGGAAAGCATGGAAAAAGGTGGATAGTGTTCGAGGCAGGAAGGGAGGCAGACAGCGTGAAAAGGCATAATAGGATGTGGAAGAAATGTACGGCGGCGGGGATGTCAGTGCTTTTAGCGGCCTCCGGACTGCTTACCGCATGCGGTACTTCCGGACAAAAAGCGGAGAAACGGATCGTAGTATTTAACTACGGAGATTACATTGACAGGGATGTATTAAAGGAATTTGAGAAAGAGACAGGGATTTCGGTGGCATATGAGGAGTTTCTGACACCGGAAGCCATGTATACCAAATACAAAAACGGCACGATCCATTACGACCTGATCTGCTGTTCCGATTATATGCTGGATAAAATGATTCAGGAAAAGGATGTACGCAAAATTAATATGGATCAGCTGAAATATGCCGGAAATATCGGGGAAACCTATTGGAAATTATCCCGGAATTTTGATCCGGATAATTCTTACAGTGTTCCGTATTTCTGGGGGACGGTAGGTATCTTATATAATCCGAAGCTGCTTGATTTTACACCGGACAGCTGGAAGGATCTGTGGAGAAAGGATTACAAAGATAATGTCATCATGCAGGACAGTGTCAGGGACAGTTTTGTGCCGGCACTGCGTCAGCTTGGTTATTCGATCAATACCACAGATAAAAAGCAGTTAAAGGAGGCTCAGAAGCTTTTGCTGGAGCAGAAGGATCTGGTACAGTCCTATCTGGTGGATGAAGTGCGGGATGATATGGCGAACGAGCAGGCAGCCATGGCAGTGATCTATTCCGGAGAGGCGGGACTTGCCAGAGATTACAATGAGGATCTGGAGTTTGTGGTGCCAAAGGAAGGTTCCGATGTCTGGATGGACAGCTGGGTGATCCCGAAGGACGGAGAGAATTATGAGGGAGCATTACAATTCCTGGATTTTCTCTGCCGGAAGGATATCGCCGGGAAGAATTTTGAGTATGTATATTACTCTACGCCAAATACGGCAGTTCTGGATGCGATCGATCCGGAGGAAAAGGCAGACGATCCGGTGATCTTCCAGTCGGAGGACGTGGTAAAAAATTGTGAGATGTTCCGTTATCTTGGAAAGGATATGGAGGAGTATTATAATTATATGTGGAAACAGTTGAAGGCATATTGAAAGGGGATTGAAAAGCCATGCAAATGCGTGGTAAAATAAAAGTAATATAATGTGATGAGCAGGAGGTTGAACCGGTATGAAACGTGATAAGAAACCAGAAAAAGAAAAAATTGTCCGAAAAGACAAGGTTACTTTTTTACACTCTCTGAAGTTTCGGATATCATTGCTGACAGCGGGTGCGGTTATTATTGCAGCAGTGATCATATTGGCATTAGTGATTCCGGAGGCCAAAAGTACACTTCTGGATCAGACGAAAAGCTATCTGCATGATGTGACCGTAAGCAACGGCGCAACATTGGAAATGATGAGAAAGCAGATCAAGCTTAAGGATCCTGAGGCATTAAAGAGTTCTTTTCAGAATGTGGGACTGGATGGTATTGAATCCAGCTATGCATATGTTGTAACAGCCGATGGTACCATGCAGTATCATCCAACGGCAGACAAGATCGGAAAGCCGGTGGAGAATGCAGTGATCAAGGGTGTCGTTGCACAGATGGCGCAGGGCAAGAGACCGGAGGCACAGGTGGAGTCCTATGATTTTAACGGAGTACAGAAGTATGCGGCATACTATGTAGATGAGGCATGCTCCTCTGTATTGGTGGTTTCTGCGGATAAGAGTGAGATCATGGCACCATTGAATAAAGTTACATATATCAGCATCGGAGCCTCTGTAGCAGTGATCATCGTTATGATGCTCGCATCTCTTGTATTGATCTCTGTCAGTCTGCGTCCGATCAGCAAAATTTCTGCGATCGTGGGCAAAATGTCACGCATGGACTTCACTCCGACTCCGGGTTCTGAGAAGTTAGTCAGCCGTAAGGATGAGACGGGAGTGATGGGCCGTTCTGTGGCAGATCTCCGTCGGGAGCTGGTTGCTATGGTGGAGGAGATCCAGCAGAAGAGTTCTGATCTTTTTAGTGCATCGGAGCGTCTGGATAAGGATGCTTCCGAAACGGCCAAAACGGTTTCCCAGGTGGAAAATGCGGTGGGCGATATTGCCACCGGAGCAACAAATCAGGCACAGGAGACACAGAATGCCACAGAGCATGTCATCCATATGGGTAACATGATCGAGGAAACCAACCGGGAAGCAGAGCTTCTGGAAAATAATTCCAAGAGCATGAAAAACTCCAGTGATCATGCGATGACCATTTTAAGTGAACTGATGTCTGTCAATGAGCGGACCAAGACATCTATTGAGGAAATTTATGAACAGACGAATATTACCAATGCGTCGGCTCAGAAGATCAAAGAAGCAACCGCTCTGATCGCTTCCATCGCAGAGGAGACCAATCTGTTATCCCTCAATGCATCAATTGAGGCGGCGAGAGCAGGAGAGCAGGGAAGAGGCTTTGCGGTAGTGGCTTCCCAGATCCAGAAGCTGGCAGAGCAGTCCAATGAGTCGGCAAGCCAGATCGCGGAGATCACTTCTGCATTGATCAAGGATTCTACCACGGCAGTGGAGACCATGCAGCAGGTTCGTGTTATTATGGACGAGCAGAGCGACAAAATGACACAGACGGACGAGATGTTCCGGCAGGTGGACAAAGGTGTTTCCAATGCAATGGACAGTGTCGTCAATATTACAGGCAGAACAGAAAATCTGGATGATTCAAGAAGCAAGGTGGTTGATGTAGTTCAGAATCTGTCTGCGATCGCGGAGGAGAATGCGGCAAGCAGTCAGGAGACATCTGCTTCGGTTGCAGAGGTTGGAAATATCGTGATCGATATTTCAGACAATGCAGCACAGCTGAAAGATATTGCATATGGACTGGAGCAGAGTGTGAAGAAAATCCGCTTATAGCATAAAATGTTTCCGAAAGGAAACCCATTGAAAATAACGCAGCAGGAATGTGCTTATGTAGAATTTCTGCTGCGTTTATCTGTTCTGTATACATTTCAAGGGCAGATATGGTATGATAAAAGAAAAATCTGAAAATGTAAACGAAAGGTACGGTATTACAATGGCAGGATCTACATTTGGAACGATATTTAAAGTAACCACATGGGGAGAGTCCCACGGAAAGGGTGTTGGTGTGGTCGTGGACGGCTGTCCGGCAGGATTGGAGTTAGATGAGCAGAAGATACAGCAGTATCTGAACCGCAGAAAACCGGGGCAGACGAGATATTCCACTCCCCGGAAAGAGGAGGATCTGGTGGAGATCCAGTCCGGTGTATTTGAAGGGAAAACCACGGGAACCCCGATCTCTCTGGTCGTTTATAATAAGACACAGCGTTCAGGAGATTATTCCGAGATTGCCGGTTATTACCGTCCGGGGCATGCAGATTATACTTTTGACCAAAAGTATGGTTTCCGGGATTATCGGGGTGGCGGCCGTTCTTCCGGACGGGAGACGATCGGCAGAGTAGCTGCGGGAGCGATTGCGGAGGAGCTGTTAAAGAGTATGGGGATACAGGTGCAGGCATACACGAAAAGCATCGGAGATATTTCTATCGATGATGGGAAAGCATCTCTGGACAATATCATGAAAAGTCCTCTTTATATGCCGGACCTGGAAGCATCCGAAAAGGCAGAGATCCTTTTGGAACAGAAAATGCAGGAACAGGATTCTGCAGGCGGTGTGATCGAATGTATTGTAAAGGGAATGCCTGCCGGGATTGGAGAGCCGGTTTTTGAAAAGCTGGATGCGAATCTGGCAAAGGCAGTGATGTCCATTGGAGCCGTAAAGGGGATTGAGATCGGAGATGGTTTTGCGGCAGCGCAGTCTTTTGGTTCGGAGAATAATGATTTCTTCTGTACAGGGAGGGATGGAAAGATTGTGAAAGCAACAAATCATGCCGGTGGTATTCTGGGAGGCATGAGTGATGGCAGTGACATCATACTCCGGGCTGCCATTAAACCGACCCCGTCCATAGCCAGACAGCAGCAGACGGTTAATCGTGATGGGGAGGAGATTGGCATTTCCATTAAAGGCCGTCATGATCCGATCATTGTGCCAAGAGCCGTTGTGGTTGTGGAGGCGATGACTGCTATCTGCGTATTGGATATGATTCTTTTGGGGATGACATCCAGGCTTGACCGGATTCAGGATTTTTGGAAAAATTAAAAATACTTCTAAGACTGCGAGTCTGCAGCCTTAGAAGTATTCCTGTTTCCCAAATACGTATTTTTTAGAAACCGTTCCCGCAACAGCAGCAGAGGATCAGGATCCAAAGGATGGAATTACAGCCACAACCGTCACCATTTCCAAAACCACCAAATCCATTGTTGCCGTTACCACAACAGCAGCAAAGGAGAAGAAGGATGATGATCCAGCTGCATCCTCCATTGTCAGAACATCCGCCGCCACAACCGGTTGCTGTTAAATCGCTCATGAAAACCTCCATTCTGTCATGATTCATTGACAGAGAATTATATTTACAATTTCATACTATGTCTTTATGCTTGGACAGTTTCCGGATTTTTTCAGAGAAATGAGACAAAATGGATCCGGCTGCATATTATAATATAAATCAGGAGTATTGGCGAAGAGATTTACATATTATATGAAGCTGTCATTACATAATGATCTGCTGGGTATGATTCCCGGGGATAGATTGGAGGCAGTATGAGATACTTTTATTATGGTGTGGAAAAAGGAAAAGAATCCATGCCGTCGGGACATGGAATGGAAAATAGGAGAAATGTCAAAAGAGAGGATGATCTTGTTATCGAGGAGGATACGATTTATGAGATCGACCGGGAGTGTGAAGCATGTCGTCAGAGAATTATGAAGGGCCGATGGTAGAAGTGTGAGGGAAAAATGCCTGGTCGGGAAACGGCTGACTGAAACAGGCAAAAGGCCACCCCGAAGGGTGGCCTGAAAGTTGGCATCCGGACAAGGATCAACTGTCCGGATCAGATGGATGATGTGCTTTTAGAAGCCGTTACCACAGCAGCACAGGATAAGTAAGATCCAGATAATGGAACTGCAGCAGCTGTCGCCACATCCGTTTCCGAAACCGCCAAAACCACTGTTGCCATTACCGCAGCAGCAGCACAGGAGAAGCAGGATAATGATCCAGCTGCATCCTCCTTCGTTGCCATTGTTACTGCATCCACATCCACAATCGGTTGCTGCTAAGTCACTCATTGAATACCTCCGTTCTGTCATTTTATATGACAGGATATATATACATTTTTAACCTATGCAGGCTAGCTTGGACAGTTTCCAAAATAATGCAGGGATTAAATTTCTATTGGATCCCGGCATCATAAAATAATCGAAAGAAAGGCATGGAAAGATCAAGATGAGAGTGGAACACGAAAGAAAAGGCATTTGGTATCAGAAAATAAAATATGGTAAAAAATTTTGCGCAGCAGGTCTTAGTGTCAGTCTGCTTGTGTCTACCATTCTGACAGGATGTGAACTGCCGGGAAGATCACAGCAAAGGGATGTTTATGAACCTCCGGTTTCTACAACTGCAGCGAGTACAGAAGAACCGGAGCAGATTGGTATGAGTGATGAGGATGCCACTTATGCCTCTTTGGAGTATCTGGATCTGATGACAGATGAGGAAAAGGTGGGACAGTTGTTTACGGTAAATCTGGAACAGCTGGATGCCACAAAGGGAGAATATTTTGAGCATAAAAAAATTACCAAAACCATGAAAGAAAACCTTCAGAAATATCCCGTGGGAGGTGTGATCTTATTTTCCAGAAATATATGGAACCGTAAGCAGACCAAAAAGCTGATCCGGAAATTACAGAAAAATGCGGCACTGCCAATGTTTATCAGCGTTGATGAGGAGGGCGGCGATGTTGCCCGGATCGGAAATAATCCGAAAATGAAAACGGACACGTTTCCAACGATGGAAGAGATTGGAAAGACACAGGATGCAGACTATGTGTATTATATGGCATCTACGATTGCCCGTCAGATCAGGGAACTGGGATTTAATGTGGATTTTGCTCCGGTGGCAGATGTTAAGACTTCGGAGATGAACAGTGAGATCGGCAACCGCTCCTTCGGGGATGACCCGAAGAAGGTGGCAGAGTTTGTGAGTGCATATGTAAAAGGTCTGGAGAGCGAAAATATCTGTTCCACGCTGAAACATTTCCCGGGACAGGGCTCCTCCAGTGGCGATACCCATCAGGGAAGTGTGGACATTGACAGCAGTATATCAAAACTCAGAAAAATTGATTTTGTTCCCTTTGTGAGCGGTATTGAGGCAGGAACCGATTTTGTAATGGTTTCCCATATCTCGGTCAGCCGGGTCACAGAAACAAGCGAACCGGCCAGTGTATCAAAGCTGATCATGACCACGATTCTCCGGGAGGAGCTGGATTACAGCGGATTGATCGTAACCGATGCCTTTGATATGGCATGCATTACGGATAAGTATTCGTCTGCGGAAGCAGCAGTGAAGTCCCTTGATGCCGGTGCGGATATTATATTGATGCCGGAAGATCTGCCGGAGGCTTATGATGCGATCCTGAGTAAGGTGAAGTCCGGAAAGATCACGGAAAAGCGGCTCAATGATACGGTGCAGAGAATTCTCAAGTTAAAGTTCCAGAAGGGGATTATGACGCTGGAGGATACGGCACAGAAGAAAATGGAGGAATAACCGCAAAAAGTTATAAACAAGTCTTGAGATTTTTCGTGGAATTGATATAATATATCTTGTGTTAATAGGGGTATTAGGACAATTGCATAAGAATGGAGACAAAAATGAGTGAGCATACCAAATGTAACAAACAGACATCATGTGAAAAATGCCATTGTTCCGGCTGCCTGCTTCATCAGGCGGAAGAACCAAAGCTTGGAGAAGAGTGCGGAGTATTTGGAATGTACGATATGGAAGGCAGAGATGTAGCATCTACGATCTATTACGGACTGTTTTCCCTCCAGCACAGAGGACAGGAGAGCTGTGGTATTGCAGTAAGCCGTACAGACGGTCCACCACGCAATTCCTCTTCCGTGAAAGGAATGGGACTTGTCAATGAGGTATTCAATGCGGAAAACCTCGGAAAGATGAAGGGGGATATCGGAGTCGGCCACGTCCGTTATTCTACGGCAGGTGCCAGCATCGCAGAGAATACACAGCCTTTGGTGCTCAATTACATTAAAGGCACACTTTCTCTGGCACATAACGGCAATCTCGTCAATGCACCAGAGCTTCGGAGAGAACTGGAGTTGAGCGGAGCGATTTTTCAGACCTCCATTGACTCTGAAGTGATCGCATATCTGATCGCCAGAGAGCGGTTAAAGGTGGGCAAGGTAGAGGAAGCCGTCAAGGAAGCCATGAAAAAGATTAAGGGAGCCTATTCCCTGGTGGTGGCAAGCCCACGGAAGCTGATCGGAGCCAGAGATCCCTTTGGATTCCGCCCGCTTTGCATCGGCAGGAGAGACGGAGCCTATTTGCTTTCCAGTGAGTCCTGTGCTTTGGATACCGTTGGAGCGGAGTTTGTCCGTGACGTAGAGCCGGGAGAGATCGTCACCATTACGCCGGAGGGGATTTCGTCGGACAAGTCTCTGATGACCAGTGATCATGCAAAATGTATCTTTGAGTATATTTATTTTGCAAGACCGGACAGCTACATTGATGGAATCAGCGTACACAGCTCCCGTATCATTGCGGGAAAGATCCTGGCACAGACACATCCGGTGGATGCAGATATCGTGGTAGGTGTTCCGGAATCGGGAAATGTAGCCGCTATGGGTTTTGCATTGGAGTCAGGAATTCCATATGGTACCGCATTTGTCAAAAACAGTTATGTGGGCAGGACGTTTATTAAGCCGAAGCAGTCAGCCAGAGAGTCCAGCGTGATGGTGAAGCTCAATGTACTTCGGGAGATTGTCCGTGGCAAGAGGGTTGTTATGGTAGATGATTCCATTGTCCGCGGAACGACGAGTGCCCGTATTGTGAAGATGTTGAAGGATGCAGGGGCAAGCGAGGTGCATGTACGCATCAGTTCACCACCATTTAAATATCCATGTTATTTTGGAACAGATGTACCGTCCAGCGATCAGTTACCGGCATTCAGCCATACAGTAGAGCAGATCGCCGAAATGATCGGTGCAGATTCCCTGGGATATCTCGATCTGAACAGACTCAGTGAGTTGATCGATGGAGATCAGGGATACTGTCATGCATGTTTCTCCGGAAATTATCCTGTGGATCCGCCACAGGAGGATATCCGTGGAGATTATGATAAATAGAAATTAGTGTGAAAGGCACGGAAATGAGGTTAGATATGAGCAACGACAGATACACAAGTCCACTGTCTGAGAGATACGCCAGCAGAGAAATGCAGTACATATTTTCTCCGGACAAGAAATTCAAAACCTGGAGACGTTTATGGATCGCGCTTGCTGAGGCAGAGAATGAACTTGGTCTTCTGGATGAAAACGGCAATCCTGCTGTAACAAAGGAGCAGATTGAGGAGCTGAAATCCCAGGCTGATAATATCAATTATGATGTTGCTAAGGAGAGAGAAAAGCAGGTACGTCATGATGTTATGTCCCACGTATATGCGTATGGTGTTCAGTGTCCGAAGGCAAAGGGAATTATCCATCTGGGAGCAACCTCCTGTTATGTTGGAGATAATACGGATGTTATCATTATGACAGAGGCACTTCATCTGATCCGCAATAAGCTGATCAATGTTATTGATGAGCTTTCCAGATTTGCGATGAAGTATAAATCACAGCCGACACTGGCGTTTACTCATTTCCAGCCGGCTCAGCCTACCACAGTAGGTAAGAGAGCCACTCTGTGGCTGCAGGAGTTTTTGATGGATCTGGAGGATCTGGATCATGTGATCGATCATATGAAGCTTTTGGGCTCTAAGGGAACCACAGGTACCCAGGCAAGCTTTATGGAGCTTTTTGACGGAGATGAGGAGAAGGTGAAGAAACTGGATCAGATCATTGCCAAGAAAATGGGCTTTAAGGAGTGCTTCCCGGTATCCGGACAGACCTATTCCCGTAAGCTGGATACCAGAGTGGTAAATGTTCTGGCCGGTATCGCTGCAAGTGCACACAAGTTTTCCAATGATATCCGTCTCCTTCAGCATCTGAAGGAGATTGAAGAGCCGTTCGAGAAGAATCAGATCGGTTCCTCCGCAATGGCATACAAGAGAAATCCAATGAGAAGTGAGCGTATTGCATCACTGGCCCGTTATGTGATGGCAGATGTGACCAATACCATGTTCACCTCAGCGTGTCAGTGGTTTGAGCGGACTCTGGATGATTCTGCGAATAAGCGTATCAGCGTTCCGGAGGGCTTCCTGGCTACTGATGGTATTCTGGATCTGGTTCTTAATGTCGTAGATGGTCTTGTGGTTTATGATAAGGTCATTGAGAAACGTCTCATGTCAGAGCTTCCATTTATGGCCACAGAGAATATCATGATGGATGCAGTCAAGGCAGGCGGAGACAGACAGGAGCTTCATGAAAAGATCCGTCAGCTTTCCATGGAAGCAGGCAAGAATGTAAAACAGGAAGGCAAAGAGAATAATCTTCTGGAGCTTATCGCTGCAGATGATGAATTCCCAATGACTCTGCCGGAGCTGCAGGCATTAATGGAGCCATCCCGATATACAGGACGTTCTGCTTCACAGGTAGAAGAGTTTATTCAGAATATCGTAAAGCCGGTTCTCGATGAGAATCAGGAGATTCTGGGAATGAAATCAGAAATAAACGTGTAGGAATCAATTTACAGGATCCGCGTTTCGTATGCCGGAACAATGGCAGAAACATTGATCCGTCCCCATGTCATCATAGCACTGCCGGACATGGGGAAAATGTAGTCAGGGTGGTGCAGAAATGGGGGCTATTATGGTTACAGCAATCGTTGGAGCAAACTGGGGCGATGAGGGAAAAGGAAAGATCACCGATATGTTAGGTGAGAAGTCTGATATCATCGTACGTTTTCAGGGAGGAAGCAATGCAGGTCATACCATTATCAATGACTATGGCAAATTTGCACTTCATCTTCTTCCGTCCGGTGTGTTTTACAATCATACCACAAGTGTGATCGGAAACGGTGTTGCACTTAACATTCCTTACCTGTTTAAAGAGGTAAATTCTCTGGTAGAGCAGGGTGTGCCAAAGCCAAAGATCCTTGTATCTGACAGAGCACAGATCCTGATGCCGTATCATATTCTATTTGATCAGTATGAGGAGGAACGTCTGGGTAAGAAATCCTTCGGATCTACCAAATCAGGTATTGCACCATTCTATTCAGACAAATATGCAAAGATTGGTATTCAGGTATCCGAGCTGTTCGATGATGATGTCTTAAAGGACAAGATCGCACGGATCTGCGAGCAGAAAAATGTTACTCTGAAATATCTTTATCATAAGCCGGAGTTAGATCCGGACGAGCTTTTAAATACACTTCATGAGTATCGTGACATGGTTGCACCTTATGTCTGCGATGTATCTGCTTATCTTCGTCAGGCGATCAAGGAGGGCAAGGGGATTCTTTTGGAGGGTCAGCTTGGTTCTCTCAAGGATCCGGATCACGGTATTTACCCAATGGTTACTTCTTCCTCTACATTGGCTGCATACGGCGCAATCGGCGCAGGTATTCCTCCATATGAGATCAAGAGAATCGTTACTGTTGTAAAGGCTTACTCCAGTGCCGTTGGTGCCGGCGAGTTCGTCAGTGAGATTCACGATGAGGTAGAGGCTGAGGAGCTTCGTAAGCGTGGCGGAGACGGTGGAGAGTACGGTGCAACAACAGGACGTCCACGTCGTATGGGCTGGTTCGATGCAGTAGCATCCCGTTACGGCTGCCAGATCCAGGGCGCAACAGAAGTAGCACTGACCGTTCTTGACTGTCTCGGATATCTCAAGGAGATTCCGGTCTGCGTTGGTTACGAGATCGATGGAGAGGTTGTAAAGGGCTTCCCTGTAACCGCCAAGCTTGCAAAGGCAAAGCCGGTTTATGAGACACTGCCGGGCTGGAACTGCGACATCAGAGGTATTACCGAGTATGATAAGCTCCCGGAGAACTGCCGCCGTTATATCGAGTTCATCGAGAAGGAGATTGGTGTGCCGATCACAATGGTATCCAACGGACCAAAGAGAAGCGAGATCATTTATCGCTAATAAAAGATCTGAATATAAAATACAATTCCCATTGACGTGGTTTGTCAATGGGAATTATTTTTAGAAAGTAAAAATAGCTTCATAAAAATGAAACTATGCTCGATCGCATCAATAGACAATTATAGGGGCGTTTATTTTTTCGCATCAATTCTCTATAAGGAGGATTGGGATAATCACTATAAAACTGATTGGTTAAGGTAAATATTCGGAAATCGAGAAAATCTTTTTTTTGAATTGGCATAAAACTCCTTTGTGAAAATGGGAGAGTAACAACTCTCCCATATAAAGATCATCACTCGGTCACTTTTTGTTTACCGAGGTGTCAGAACCGTCACACCTCTCATCGCTCTGTCAGTTTTAGATTAATGTCCTGTCGGAACAGTCACAGGACTCCATGTATGATGAAGAAATCAATTAAGATTTCTTATACATATTATATACGGGTTGTGATAAAATATCATTGTCATAAATCAACAAATAATCAATAAAATTCTGTTTGAATTATACAAATAAAGATTTACAATGCAGAAAGACATTTAAATTGGTGGGTATTTTATAAATCGAAAAGGAGGATAAAATTATGTATGACCGCTTGACAAGACAGGACGTTGAAAAAATGGAAAAGGAGCTGGAACACCGCAAGCTGGTGGTGCGAAAAGAAGCTTTGGAGGATGTAAAGGAAGCAAGAGCCCAGGGAGATCTCAGTGAGAACTTTGAATATAAAGCAGCCAAAAAGGTAAAAAACCGTAATGAAAGCAGGATACGCTATCTGGAGCGTATGATCAAAACGGCACAGATCGTAGAGGATGATGCCGGTGAGGAAGAATTGGGACTCAATGATACAGTTGTAGTATATGTGCCGGAAGATGACTGCGAGGAAGAATATAAGATCGTCACTACCATACGTGCAGACGTCATGAATAATATGATCAGTATCGAATCGCCTATGGGAAAATGTCTTCTCAAGCATCGCGTGGGAGACAACGTCACTATTGAGCTGGAAAATGGAGTCAAATATGATGTCATCATCCGGGAGATCCGTAAAAGTAACGATGAATCCGAGGAGATCAGTCGTTATTAGAAATATTATGGGCTGGTCTTTCATAAATTTTGGGAGATTTTATAAATTCCTATTGACAGATAGGAATTGGAGGAATATAATACCATTATAAAATCAATTCATACAAACACAGTATGAATAGTATAATTAAAGAAAACAACTGATTATCCAAGATTTCAGACAGGATTGTTTCTGAAGAGGGAGGGTCAGAGAAGCAGAATGTTTAGAGAATGAAGGAGGACATTATTATGGCAAAGATTAAAGAGAGTGCAGTGGAACTGATCGGAGGAACCCCAATCTTAAAGGCAAGCAAATACAGCGAAGCAGCAGGCGTTACAGATGCAACCATCCTGACGAAGCTGGAGTACCTGAACCTGACAGGTTCCGTTAAGGATCGTATCAGTCTCGCAATGATCGAGGATGCAGAAAAGAAGGGTATCTTAAAGCCGGGTGCAACAATTATCGAGCCGACATCCGGTAATACAGGAATCGGTCTTGCCGCTGTTGCAACCGCAAAGGGATATCATGCAGTGCTTACCCTGCCGGATACTATGAGTATTGAGCGTCGTACATTATTAAAAGCATATGGAGCAGAGCTTGTACTGACAGAAGGTGCAAAGGGTATGAAGGGAGCTATTGCAAAGGCAGAGGAGTTACAGGCAAATACACCGGGTTCTGTAATCCTTGGACAGTTTGATAATCCTGCAAATCCGGCAGCACATAAAGCAACCACAGGTCCTGAGATCTGGGAGCAGACCGATGGAAAGGTAGATATCTTTGTGGCAGGTGTAGGTACTGGCGGAACGATTACAGGAATCGGTGAGTATCTCAAGGAGCAGAATCCAAATGTCAAGATCGTAGCTGTTGAGCCGGAGACCAGCCCGGTTCTTTCCGGTGGAGCACCGGGAGCACATAAGATTCAGGGTATTGGCGCAGGCTTCGTGCCAAAGGTGCTGAACACAGATGTATATGATGAGATTCTCCCAATCGCGAACGATGATGCATTTGTCGAGGGCAAGAAGTTTGCTCAGAGCGAGGGTATTCTCGTTGGTATTTCTTCCGGAGCAGCACTGAAGGCTGCAACGATTCTGGCATCACGTCCGGAGAATAAGGGCAAAGTGATCGTAGCACTTCTGCCGGATTCCGGTGACAGATATCTTTCTACACAGCTTTTTGCAGATTAATAGAAAAGTAAAATAAATCTGTTCGTAAAAATTAAATCATGGATAAACAAGACGCCGGTCGCATATGGAGAAGCATGTGCGGCTGGCGTTTTGCCCTTTTACCCTTGAAAACTCTTTGTGACAATCCGTCCCTCCAACTGGCTGATTCCAATATTATCGTCCCACAGCTTGTCATCCTGGTGGCTGATCAGATTCTGGGCGATGCATCGATGTTTATCTTCGTCGGGAAGCGATTCAAAACGCTTCCGTTCATCTTCCGTCAGGTCGTCGAGAAATTCAAGCCCTTCGGCAAGCTGGCGTTTGTTCATATGATTTAAACCGGTTGTGCCATTTTTATCGTGACTCATACCAATGCTCCTTTCAAAATGAAATAAATATTATATCGTTTTGTAAATCATTAGGAATAGTATGAGCCAATTTTATAAAATCATACAGAAAATATTTTTCAATCCGATGATTGATTTTTGTATAAATTAAAATATGCCTAAATTAAAATATGCTATAAAAAGTGATTGACATAATTTGAGTAAAATGTTATACAGAATATATAGAAATAAATAGACAAATATTACATTTTAATACATGAAAATATATTTAAAAAGACAATTGTTGCGTATTATAAAGGAATAGTGATTGCTTATGGCAAATAATTTGACATCTCAAAATATACGAAGGGAGATCAGTGAAAAGTTAAAGCAGTACAGAATCGGATATCCCATGACACAGAAGGAATTATCCGATAAATCGGGGGTATCTGTGAGAAGTATTTCGCGTTTTGAAGGGGGAGAGGATATTCAATTTGGAAATCTGATCAGAATACTAAAAGCGTTGGATTTAGAGAAGAATCTGGATTTTCTGGTTCCGGATGTTACACAAAGACCATCGTATTATTTGCATGAGGATACGAAACGACAGAGGGTGCGTCACAGTCAAAAAGCTGATTATGAAAATGTATTTCAGTGGGGGGATGAAAAATGATCGAGACGGCAGAAGTATATCTTTGGGGAACCAGGATAGGAATTGTTCATTTGGATGAAAAATACGGTTTTGCCACTTATGAATATGATAAAGTTTTTTTGCATAGTGGTATTGAGGTTTCACCAATTTGTATGCCATTATCAGAAAAGGTGTATTCCTTTCCGGATTTGGATGGTTGATCAAATTTGACGGGGTTACAGGAAATGGTGATCATGGGATGGAAGATGCACCGGAATACACGTTGATTGAATATGTGTATTATCTTATGGCTTGTGCCGCCGGAATTCAGATGAATGAATGCCGTGTATTACAGGAGAATGGCAGAAATTATTTTATGACGAAACGCTTGGAGCAATTATATCGCAGGATGGTGTTTAATGTTTTGGCAGTAAATCAGGATGATCATGTGAAAAATTTTTCTTTCTTGATGAATCGTTCCGGAAAGTGGAGTCTGGCTCCGGCATATGATATGACATTGGCATATGATCCATCCAATCATTGGCTTTGCGCACATCAGATGACAATTAACGGTAAAAACAAAAATATATCAAAAGATGATTTAATTCATAGTGGGATTTCTATGGATCTTAAGAAGATAAAGTGCAGAAGGATTATTGAAGAGGTAACCCAAACAGTGAGAAACTGGCATATTTATGCGGAGAAGGCCGGAGTCAGGGAAAAGACGATGGAGGATGTCAAAATAATCCTCCAAAATCACGCTTAGTAATATCATAAGATAATTTCTCAATGCCCATGGGGAATCCGTTCCAGAGCTCCCTTTTCCCGTTTCAGATCAGCATACAGCAGATCAATAAATACGATCATCAGTGGGATCAGTGCTGCGAAAATGGCTTTTCCAAGAAACAGATTACAAAGTATCGTGGAGAGCACACCACCAACCACAAATACCAGCAGCATACACAAATGCTGTGTCATGCGGGGAAGATATGCAGTATCCCTGTGACGGATCGCTTTTGTCAGAGCAATGGCAACCTGACGCCAGTGATTGGTACAGAAGGTCGTTGCCATAGGCACACTTCTTGCCTGGCGGAATGTATTATATTGCATGGAGCAGATAAAATTGATGGCGACCTGGGAGATCTGAACCGGTGCACTTTCCGGCAGCAGCCCCAGGAACACCACGACGATCATCTCGATTAAGATAAAAAGGGTATCCCAACGGATAAACTGCAGCTTCCTGATGCTGTTAGGCAAGGCCTCGGACAGGACGGCTCCAAGGAAATAAGCACTCATGGGAACTAAGAAGTAAAGTGCATGTTTCCACTGGGCATTGCCCAGCGCCATGGCAAATAAAACAAAGTTTGCTGTCTGGGCGTTACAGAAGATGCCGCCGCGGATCGAGTATGTAAATGCACCGAAAAATCCGGCGACTCCCATTAAGACAAAAAAGACATGGCGTCGTTCGCAAGTGAGGTATTCGTCCTCTGATATTTGTTCCATTTCCTTCATCAATAATTCATCCTTTTCCCTTACAATTTAAACTTCCCACAGCAAATATCAGCGCAGTAAGCGGTATCTGCTGTGGGAAGCCCGTATTTGTTCTTTATTCTATTAGTATAATCATTTTAAACAGACATGTCAAAAGAAATACAGCATAAAAAACGCCCCGGATAGCTTTTGAAAAGCGTCCGGGGCGTGCTTTCGTGGAATCAAAAAGATATGATTCCGTTTAATACAGTATTTGTTTACAGATTTGCAAGAGTCTGATAATCATCCTTCAGATCATCATACAGCTTCTTGTAAAGCTGATGAAACTTATCGTACTCTTTGGTTGCAGCAGCATCCGGATGACATTCCTTCTCAGGATCTGTGTGGATCATCTTGCGGCATGCATCCTCTACGCTGTCGTAGATGCCTGCGCCAACACCGGCAAGAATTGCAACACCGAGAGCAGGTCCCTCGGTAGCGGTTACGGTCTTAACATCACAGCCGAACATATCTGCCATCATCTGACGCTGAACAGCGTTCTTTGCGCCACCGCCGCAGGCCATCATTTCGGTAACATGGATACCCATCTCGCGGATGATATCGTTACAGTCTGTCAGAGAGTAGCTGATACCCTCCATAACGGCACGAGCCATGTCAGCAGTTGTGTGCATGCTGGAAAGACCGAAGAATACACCACGGCAGTTTGCATCCAGATGAGGAGTACGCTCACCGTTCAGATATGGGAGGTAGATCAGTCGGTTTGCACCGATCGGAGTTTTTAATACGTCTGCATTGATCAGATCAAAGGCGCCACAGCCCTGCTCCTTTGCCTTGCGTGCATACTCTGTTCCGATGTTGTCCTGGAACCATGCCAGAGAATATCCGGCTGCCTGGGTAACACCCATAACATGCCATGCACCCGGAACAGCGCAACAGAAGGTATGTACACGTCCCTTTGGATCGATGGAGATATCGCTGGAATGTGCAAATACAACGCCGCTGGTACCGATCGTGGTAAATGCCTTGCCATCCTCAACAACGCCTGTTCCAACTGCTGCAGCGGCATTATCGCCGGCACCGCCGACTACAACTGTAGAGGTAGAAAGACCTGTCTTTGCTGCGATCTCAGGAAGAATGGTACCCGTAACCTCAGGAGACTCATATACCTTTGCCAAAAGGCTCTTATCAATGTCGAGCTTATCGAGAACCTCATCAGACCACTGACGCTTTGGTACATCCAGAAGCTGCATACCGGAAGCATCGGAAACCTCTGTGGCGAACTCGCCGGTCAGGATGTAACGGACATAATCCTTTGGAAGGAGAATATGCTTACATTTTGCATAATTCTCCGGCTCATGATTGCGGACCCAGAGGATCTTGGATGCGGTAAATCCTGTCAGAGCAGGGTTTGCGGTGATCTCGATGAGACGCTTTGCGCCAACCTTCTCCGTGATCTCCTCGCATTCCTTTTCGGTACGCTGATCGCACCAGATGATGGATGGGCGGATCACCTCGCCTGCCTCGTCCAGCATAACAAGACCGTGCATCTGTCCGGAGATACCAAGACCCTTGATGTCGTCAGCGGCTACGCCGGAATCCTTTACCACCTTTGCGATGGTCTCAAGAGCAGCATCACGCCAGTCCTCCGGCTTCTGCTCTGCCCATCCGTTGTTAGGGGTGTAGAGAGGGTAATCCTTTCCTGCAGAGGCAATCACAGTACCCTCCTCATCAAAGAGAACAGTCTTGGTGGAGGAAGTACCTAAATCAATACCAATTAAATAATTCATAGATAATATCCTTTCTGTGTTTATATAGAAAAGAGCGGCGGCATGATGCCGCCGCTCCAGCTTGACAGAGAGATCAAAATTGTCCGGTAGTGTTTCAAACAGTCAATTTCAAAAGTCTCTGGAAATTTCAATCAAATGATGTACCGGTTCTGATTATGAGAATGGATTCTCTGTCTTGTACAGAACACCCTTTGGCTGGTTGTAGCCGATCTCCTCCACATCAACACCGATGTATTTGAATACCTCATAGAGCTGCTTGCCGAAGTGACCGAACGCAACAGCACCATGATGAGGGAAGTTCTTCTCGATCAGTACGTGACGGTAGAAACGTCCCATCTCATTGATCGCAAAAATACCGATGGAACCAAAGGAACGTGTCTTAACAGGGAGAACCTCACCGTTTGCGATGTAAGCGCGAAGCTTCGCATCAGCAGTGCTCTGCAGACGGAAGAAGGTGATATCTCCGGGAATGATATCTCCCTCGAGGGTACCGTTGGTAACCTCCACCGGAAGAGAACGAGCCATGATCATCTGGTTCTTCATTTCGCAGAAGGAAAGTTTGGTAGAAGCTGTATTTCCGCAGTGGAAGCCCATGAAGGTATCCTTCTGTGTATAATCGAACTTGCCCTTGATATCCTCGTTGTAGATATCAGCAGGTACGGTGTTGTTGATGTCCAGAAGAGTAACGGCATCGTTGCTGACAACAGTACCGATGAACTCGCTGAGTGTACCGTAGATATCAACCTCACAGGAAACAGGAATACCCATCTTGGTAAGACGGCTGTTTACGTAGCAAGGAACGCATCCAAACTGTGTCTGGAATGCAGGCCAGCACTTTCCTGCAAGTGCAACGAACTTACGATATCCTCTGTGCTCCTCGATCCAGTCAAGAAGTGTGATCTCATACTGAGCCAGCTTGTTTAAGATCTCAGGCTTCTTATTACCTGCACCAAGCTCAGCCTCCATATCCTTTACAACATCAGGGATACGTGGATCATCTGCATGCTTGTTGAATGCTTCGAACAGATCAAGCTCGGAGTTCTCCTCGATCTCAACACCCAGATTGTAGAGCTGTTTGATCGGTGCATTACATGCAAGGAAGTTCAGCGGACGTGGTCCGAAGCTGATGATCTTCAGATTATTTAAAGCATATACAGCCTTAGCGATCGGAAGGAACTCATGGATCATATCTGCACATTCCTCAGCAGTTCCTACCGGATACTCAGGGATGTAAGCCTTTACATTACGAAGCTTTAAGTTGTAGCTTGCGTTGAGCATACCACAGTATGCATCACCTCTGCCCTGAACAAGTCCGCCGTTTGCGGAAGTCTCCTCAGCAGCAGCTACGAACATCTTAGGACCATCAAAATGCTTTGCAAGAAGTGTCTCAGCGATCTCAGGACCGAAGTTTCCAAGGTATACACAAAGTGCGTTACATCCTGCTTTCTTGATGTCCTCCAGAGCCTGTACCATATGGATCTCACTCTCTACAATACAGATCGGGCACTCGTAGATGTCCTCTGCATCATATTTGTCAGCATATGCTTTGACAAGGTTTTCTCTTCTTGTTACAGAAAGTGACTCTGGGAAACAGTCTCTACTTACTGCAACAATACCGATTTTCATTTTTGGCATGTTTTCCATTGTTGTTTATCATCCTTTCTTCTCATAAATTTTCGTGAATAACATTGTCTTCGGACAATGTTCCTTGTTGAGGTTTTTTTTCACCTCACATGCTTTTATTTTATTACATTTTGACAGGATTTGCAATGAAAGTTTTGGGAACATTTCGTGAATATTTTGGAATATCTGCCTGTCCCATACATATATTGAAAAAGAATGGGGGTGAAGTGATGGGACAGAAGAATGAAGTGCTTCGGGTGATTGCCAGAGAGCCCCGGAAATATCTGGAAAAACTTGATATTGATTTTAATCTTCTCCAGGAAATCCGTATCCGGGCAGAGGCACCGCTGATGCTTGTGTATCAGGGGCAGGAGTATTGTGTGGCAAAAAACGGAACGTTATGCCGGGGAATAGAAAATCCACTGATCATTTCCAGGCAGGATGTGAAAGAAACCATGGAGAGGATCAGTAATTATTCCATGTATGCATTTGAAGAGGAGTTAAAACAGGGGTTTATTACGATCCAGGGAGGTCATCGTGTCGGGGTGGCGGGGAAAATTGTATTGGAGAAGGAGCAGGTAAAAAATTTGCGTTACATATCATTTATCAATATCCGTCTGGCGCATCAGGTGATTGGCTGCGGGGATAAAGTTCTGCCGTATCTGGTGGACGGAGACAGTATTTATCATACATTGATCATTTCGCCGCCCCGGTGTGGCAAAACTACATTATTGCGGGATCTGATCCGGCAGTTGTCCAATGGAGGGAACGGACGCCGGGGAATTAATGTAGGGGTCGTGGATGAACGGTCCGAACTGGGAGCATGTTATCAGGGAAAACCACAGAATGATCTGGGATATCGGACGGATATTCTGGACTGCTGTCCCAAAAAAGAAGGAATGATGATGTTAGTTCGTTCCATGTCTCCAAAGGTGATCGCAGTGGACGAAATTGGATTCCGGGAGGATGTGGAAGCACTGGAATATGTTATGAACTGTGGGGTGCGGATCCTGGCAACGGTTCACGGACGCAGTATGGAGGAGATTCGAAAGAAACCGATCCTCGGGGAACTTGTCCGGGAAAGAGTATTTCAGAGATATGTGCTGCTTTCTTCTCAGGAAATCGGAAGGGTGGAAGCTATTTTTGACGAAAGAGGAACGTACCTGGCATATCCAACGGTGACAGAAGAGAGGGGGGCGGAGCAATGAGTATGCTGCAGATTCTGTTAAAGATCGCAGGAAGCTTCCTGGCATTGACGGGATGCTGTGGTTGTGGAATATGGCTGACGGCAAAGAGGCGGAGGCGTATTGAAATGCTTCGGGAAATGGAGCAGATCCTGATTTTCCTATATGGGGAGATTGAATATGCGGCGGTGGATGTGGCAGAACTCTTTCTGATCCTGGCAGGAAAGATGTGCTATTTCAGAAGTTTTTTTGAGGAGCTGTGCCGGCAGTTTGACGGGATGGAACAGGAGACCTTATATGAACTGTGGAAAGAAGCGATTATCAGGTGCGGTCTTGCCGATGGGGTGGACAAGGAGGATGTGGAACTCTGGCAGGAGGTGGGAATGCAGCTTGGGACGCTGGAGCGTAAGACACAGCTGCAGACGCTGCAGATCCTCGGGGAACGTCTCCAACGAAGGATCTTTGAGGCAGAGGAAGAATACAAAGCCCAGGCGAGGGTGTACCGGCTGACAGGAGTTACCGGAGGGATCTTTATGGTTATATTACTGTTATAAGACGGGAAAGGCGGGAAGGCATGAGCATAAACTTGATTTTTCGGATCGCAGCGGTGGGGATTCTTGTTTCCGTGATGGGACAGATCCTAAAGCATGCGGGGAGGGAGGAGCAGGCATTTCTGGTGAGTTTGTCCGGACTGATCCTGGTGCTTCTCTGGGTGATCCCTTATATATTGGAGCTGTTTCGTTCCATACAGGAATTGTTTTCCCTGTAATGTGGTACGGCAGAAAAGAATAGGAGGCGGGATATGGAAAAGGTGGTGATGATCGGCGTTATGTCCGTTTTGCTTGCCATTCCTCTGAAAAAGGATAAA
This sequence comes from uncultured Lachnospiraceae bacterium, assembly GCA_934339135.1. GTDB lineage: Bacteria > Bacillota > Clostridia > Lachnospirales > Lachnospiraceae > Jutongia. The sequence continues at coordinate 130,081 of CAKRHP010000005.1, forward strand.
GCGGAGTTTAGTATGCTTATCATTCTGACGGCGTGTCTTCTGATCAGCTCCCTTGCCGTATGGAGAATACGGGATCTGCTCCGGTATCTGAAAACACTGCAGGAATATCTGGGCGGTGGGAGCATTTATATTAAGGTGTTATTTAAGATGATCGCTGTCACTTATATGGCAGAGCTGGGGGCAAATCTCTGCCGGGATGCCGGATATGGAGCGGTGGCGGGACAGATAGAATTTTTTGGCAAATTAATGCTGCTTGCGGTCAGCCTGCCGGTATTGTCTGCTTTATTTGAGGTGTTGCTGCAGTTTGTGCCGGGAGGACTTGGATAAACAGAAGGGAGGGGAAGGAATGAGTACATATGCAGGTACAGAAACAGGGATGTATGACAGTCTGATGGACGAGTTATCCTATGACCAGATTCAGCAGATGCTGGATCAGATGATGGGAGACAACAGTTTTTCCTTTTCGGATATGGTTCAAAGTCTGATACATGATGGAAAGGCAGATGTGCTGCATAACATGACAACAATGCTACGGAAAATGGTATTTTCCTCCTTTTTGCAGGACAGGAAGATGTTTGTTTCTCTTCTTGCCATTGCGCTGGTGGGAGCGGTGTTTTCCAATTTTTCCAAAATACTGCAGGGCAGGGAGGTGGCGAAGACAGCCTTTTACATTGTGTATATGCTGTTTTTTGTTACGTTGTCCTCATCGTTCCTGCAGGTGGCTCAGCTGGCGGGAGATACTCTGGAAAATCTGTTGGCATTTATAAAGGTAATGATACCGGCATTTTTTATCAGTCTTTCCTTTACGCAGGGAGGGGTGGCAGCAGGGGCGTACTATGAATTTGCATTAGCCATGATCATGGTTGTCAACTGGCTGCTGGTGGGACTGGCTCTGCCGGCGATCCATCTTTATTTTTTTCTGCAGGTGGTCAATCAGCTTTCCGAGCAGGATATGTTTTCCAAAATGGCAGAGCTGATCCGGGATGGCGTGCGGTTTGGTGTGAAAGCGGTGTTTGGACTGATGATGGGTATGAATGTCATACAGGGGCTGATCATACCGGTCAGTGCGGAGGTAAAGAATATGGCAGTCGTCCGTATGGGCGGGGCATTGCCGGGGGTCGGGGGTTCCATCAGTTCGGTACTTCAGTCGGTGCTTTGTGCGGGAAAGCTGGTAAAAAATGCAGTGGGGGTGGCAGGAGTCGTCGCGGTATTCTGCATGTGTGCCGTACCGCTGCTGCAAATGGTAGTCAGCCGTGTGTTATTGCAGCTGGCGGCAGCTATACTGCAGCCGGTTTCCGATGGAAGACTGATCCGGGGGCTGGGAGGTGCAGTCAAGGCAGTAGATCTGTATATTTATACGGTGGGCGTGGGAGCTCTGCTCTTTATTTCCTCGATCGCGGTGATCAGTGCCTTTACGACATAGCAGAGAAACATCTTATTAGGAAGCAGTCAGAGGGAGGAAGCTTTCCGGGAGGAGATCAATGTTTGGGCAGATGATTCAGAATATCTTGGTATATGTCATTATGATCAATGTATTGCAGGGACTTGTGACAAGTCAGGGGTTTCGGGAAATATTCCGTTTTGTGGGAGGTATGATCTTGATCGTTCTTTGTGTCAGCCCAATACTATCCCAAATTTCGGACACTGATCAGATCGGGAAATTTCTTGAGGAAAAGCTGTTTCAGGGAGAAATGGATCAGTTAGAGCAGGAAACAAAGCTGGCAGAAGGAGATTTTGAAAAGATCATGCTGAAACAATGCAGGGAAGAACTGGAGCAGCAGATGAGCAGTATGGTGGAAAGAGAAGGGGAAACGCCCCGGAAGGTAGAGGTGGAGTTAAAGAAGGACGGGGAGGGCTGCCTGCAGATGGGGGGAGTGACCGTGATATTGGAAAAGGACAGTGTACAGACGACGGCTTCCGGCAGGAGCAGTCCGATCCGGGTGCAGGATATTGTGATCGATACCGGGACAGATCAAAAGACCCGAAAGGAATCTGTCATGACAGATGCAGATACGGTCAGATTACAGAAACAGATCTGTAAAAAATATGAACTTTCCAAAAAGAAGGTGATTGTATGGAGAAAATGTGGAAAAAATTAATAGAAGGACTTCGCAGGCAGCAAAAAAAACAGGAAAAGAAACCCATAAAATGGTCAGAGGTCGGTTTGTCCAAGATCATCATTATGATCCTGGCGGGAGTATTTCTGCTGGTATTATCCATGCCGTCTTCAGAATTGTCCGAAAAAAAGGACAGGACACAAAATGGGACAGACCAGAAAAGTGTACAGGAAAAGGCGCAGGATACGGCAGCAGAAGCCATGGAGGCGTATGCGGGAAAGCAGGAAAATCAGCTGAAAAAGTTACTTTCAAAGGTAGAGGGGATCGGCAAAGTAGAGGTGATGGTTACCATTGCGTCTTCGGAGGAAAAAAAGGCATTGCAGCAGGAGGATGTTTCCAACAGCAGCACCAATGAAACGGACAGTGCAGGAGGCAGCCGCAGCCAGACTTCCGGCAGCACGAAACAGGAGCCGGTGCTTGTGGGAGAGGATGGAAAGGAACCATATATTGTACAGATCCAGTCCCCGCAGGTGGAGGGGGTTCTGGTGGTGGCACAGGGGGCCGGAACCGGTGTGATCGATTCAGAAATAATTGCGGCCGTCGAGGCATTATTTCCTATAGAGGCACATAAAATTAAAGTGATGAAAATGGGTAGTCCCGAATAGAAAAATCTGTGAAGGAAAGGAAAAGGTGAAGCTATGAAAAAATTTGCGAGAAAAAATCAATGGATCATAACTGCTCTGGCAGTATTGATCGCTGTGGCCGGATATCTGAATTTTACCGGGGAGGAGATCAACAAAAACGGACTGAAAAGTGTGATGTCTCTGAGCGGAAAGCAGACAGCGGCACCGGAGGAACAGGCGCAGGCAGAAAATGAAGCGGCAGCAGATGGAAAAAAAGAAAAAAAACAGGCAAAAGAAAGCAAGGAAACTTCTGCCGGGACAACGACAGATATTTCAGCAGAGGACAGTGGGGAAGATTACACGGTGGCTGACAGTGGGGAATTAAAGTCTGCTTCTGAAGAAAATCCGGGAGAAGCGGTTATGGTATCAAACTCTCTGGGGGCGGATTATTTTTCCTCTGCAAAATTATCAAGAGAGCAGAGCCGTGCCAAAAATAAAGAAACTTTAATGAGTATTATTAATAATGATAAGATTGCCTCAAAGGACAAAAAAAGTGCCATAGATCAGGTGGCGCAGCTGACAAAGGATGCCCAGATGGAAAGTGCAGCAGAGCTGATGCTGGAAGCAAAGGGTTTTACGGATTCTGTGGTCAGTATTGAAAAGGGAAGTGCGGATGTGATCGTAAATGCCGGGGAGCTCACACAGCAGCAGCTGGCGCAGATCACAGATATCGTCACCCGGAAAACAAATATATCTGCAGACCATATTGTGATCACACCGGTAGCGGTAAAATAGGGGCAGAATATATCCGCAGACCTGACATCTGCCTGACGGCGGTGTGGTGATCGGGAAATCGTGAAGTCTGCTTGCAAATATGAGGAGATTTGGTATAATAAACTAGAATAATTGGCAAAATTTTATAAAAGAAACAAAGGAGGTAGTGTGTCGTGGCAAAGGAGCAGACTTCGAGAGAATATATTACGAAGAAAAAAGAACTGGGCGAGGTAAAGATTGCATCTGATGTAGTTGCTGCAATTGCTGCATTAGCGGCAACAGAGATAGATGGTGTCTATTCCATGGCCGGGAATATCACCAATGAGCTGATCGGCAAACTGGGTATGAAGAATCTTTCCAAGGGAGTGAAGATCCTGATGGAGGGTGGCATTGTCCGCGTAGATATGATGGTTGTAGTAAACTACGGGTACAGCATTCCTGAGGTATCTGAGCAGGTACAGGAGAGAGTCAGCCAGCAGATCGAAAATATGACAGGACTTTCTGTTTCAGAGGTCAATGTCCGCATTGCCGGTGTAAAACTGGAAGAAAATTAATTTAAAGGTATAGGTACAAAAACATGACAAGAAAAAAGGTCAGAGAACATTTATTTAAGATGCTGTTTTTGCTGGATTTTTATCCGAAGGCAGAGTTGGACGATCAGGTTTCCACATATTTAAAGGATATTGCGGATGCAGCAGAGGAGACGCAGGAAGGTCTGGAAAAGGTTCGTGAGGAGCTGAAACAGAAGTTTTATGCAGTAGCAGAACATCTGGAGGAAATTGACCGGAAGATCGAGGAGAAATCTAACGGCTGGTCCCTGAAGCGTCTTGCAAAGGCAGACATCACAGCACTTCGTCTGGCGATTTATGAGATACAGTACGATGAGGACGTACCGGCAGGTGTGGCGGTCAATGAGGCTGTAGAGCTGGCAAAGCTTTATGGAACAGATAAATCTCCAGCTTTTGTAAATGGAGTACTTGGTTCTGTTGTCAGGGACGGTGCGGAGGAATAAATATGAGCAGAGCAGTGACTGTGTCTCAGATCAACCGGTATATTGCCAATCTTTTTAAGCAGGATTATACTCTTTCCGGGATTCAGGTAAAAGGGGAGATATCCGGCTGTAAGTATCATTATTCCGGTCATATTTATTTTACTCTGAAGGATGCCGGGGCGGCGATCTCCTGTGTGATGTTTTCCACGCAGCGTAAAGGTCTGGATTTTACGCTGGAGGATGGGCAGAGCGTGATCGTAACCGGCAGGATCAGCGTTTTTGAGAGAGATGGCAGATACCAGCTTTATGCCCGGAGCATTGTTCAGGATGGTGTGGGCAGATTATATGAAGAATACGAAAAATTAAAAAAGCGCCTCTTGTCAGAGGGGCTTTTTGACGAACAAAGAAAAAAACAGATTCCAAAATTTGCATCAAAGATTGGTGTTGTCACGGCAGAAACCGGAGCAGTGATACAGGATATCTGCAATGTGACATACCGGCGCAATCCATATGTGCAGCTTTACCTGTATCCGGCGAAGGTGCAGGGGGAGGGTGCGGCACAGACCGTGATCGACGGGATCCGTTATTTTGAAAAAACAGATGTAGATACGATCATCATAGGGCGTGGCGGAGGATCGGTAGAGGATCTGTGGTGCTTTAATGATGAGAAGCTTGCCAGGACGATCGCAGACTGTACCAAGCCCATCATTTCAGCGGTTGGCCACGAGACGGACACGACAATCTCTGATTATGCGGCGGATCTCAGGGCACCGACTCCGTCAGCGGCAGCAGAGCTGGCGGTTTATGCCTGGAGGGAGTTTGAGATTGGACTCAGTGAATATCGTTATGATCTCCGGGAGTCCATAGAGCAGATCCTGAGAGTACGTAAACTGGAGCTGCAGAAATATATGGTATTACTGCAGCATGTGAGTCCGGAGGATATGCTGCGGCAGAAAAGACTGTATCTGGCAGATTGTCAGGAACGGATGCAGCGTATGATGGAGCAGCGGCTTATGGAGACAAAGCACAGACTGGCATTATATGCGGAGGAGATGAAGGGACTGTCTCCATTGCAGAAGCTGCAGAGCGGTTATACGTACACAGCAGATGAAAATGGCAGTCACATTGATTCTGTCAGCCAGCTGACAAAAGGACAGCAGCTGATGCTGACCTTTGCAGACGGCAGGGCGCAGGTGACAGTAGATGAGATAACAGGACAGAAAAACGGAGGCTGATTATGGCAAAGAAAGTATCTCTGGAGGAATCCTTTGAACAGCTTGAAACGATCATCGAGCAGATGAAAACGGGAGATATGACATTGGAGGAATCCTTTAAAAAATACGAAGAAGGAATGAAGCTGATCAAAAATTGCAGCAATTCTATTGACCGTGTCGAGAAGAAACTGATCGTTTTGGAAAATGGAGAAGAGTAACACGGACATATGAAAAGCAGAGCGGTGGAACGCCGGATGGTGGAACCGCAGGAAAGGTTGGTTTGAACGATGGACAAAACATTTAAGCAGGCATTTCAGGAAAAACAGAAAGAGGTTGAGGAGATTTTATCAGGGTATCTGCCGGAAAAGCAGGGATTGCAGAAGACGATCTTTGATGCCATGGAGTATAGCCTGATGGCCGGCGGCAAGCGGATCCGTCCGATACTCATGAGGGAAGCATATCATCTTTTTGGCGGCAGTGATGAGAAGGTGATCGAGCCTTTTATGGCTGCCATGGAAATGGTGCATACATATTCTCTGGTTCATGATGATCTGCCGGCGATGGATAATGATGATTATCGCAGAGGACGTAAGACGACACATGTAGTATACGGAGAGGATATGGGAATTCTTGCGGGAGATGCACTGTTAAATTATGCATTTGAGACAGCGTCCCGCTGCTTTGATGAGACAGAGGACCTTCCGGCAGCTGCTAAGGCATTTCAGATATTTAGCCGCAAGGCAGGGGTGTACGGCATGGTGGGGGGCCAGGTTGTTGATGTGGAGAGAACAGGGCAGCCTTTGGATAAAGAGGTGTTGGAGTTTATTTATACATTGAAGACAGGGGCACTTCTGGAAAGCTCCCTGATGGTAGGTGCGGCACTGGCTGGAGCAGATGATGCCTCACTGGAGAAAATGGAACAGATCGGCCGCTGTGTAGGCATGGCATTCCAGATACAGGATGACATCCTGGACTGCACCAGCACCACGCAGGAGCTTGGAAAGCCGGTACACAGTGATGAAAAAAACGAAAAGACAACATATGTATCACTTTATGGTATCGAGAAATCTCATCAGGCTGTGGAGGAGTATTCTCACCAGGCGGTTGCACTGTTGGAGGATCTTCCGGGAAAGAATCCATTTTTGGAGGATCTGATCGAGTATCTGATCAACCGTACCAAATAAATACATCATTTAAAAGAAATGAGGGAACACCGTGGGAGAATTATTAGATAAGATTGAGAAACCAAACGATATTAAAGAATTAGAAAAGGATGAGCTTCGTCCTCTGGCAAAGGAGATCCGGCGATTTCTGGTACACAAGATCAGTCATACCGGAGGCCATCTTGCTTCGAATCTCGGAGTAGTGGAGCTGACTATGGCACTGCATCTGTGCTGTAATCTGCCGGAGGACAAAATTGTCTGGGATGTGGGGCATCAGTCCTATACCCACAAGATCCTGACCGGGAGAAAGGATGGCTTTGAGCATCTGCGTCAGTTTGGGGGGATGAGTGGTTTCCCGAAACAGTCAGAGAGTGACTGCGATGCTTTTGATACCGGACACAGTTCCACATCCATCAGTGTTGCTTTGGGACTGGCAAAAGCCAGGGATATCCAGAAGCAGGACCATAAAATTTTTGCGGTGATCGGAGACGGAGCGTTATCCGGCGGCATGGCATATGAGGCAATGAATAATGCCGCCCGGCTGAAATCCAATCTGGTGATCGTACTAAACGATAATCAGATGTCGATATCTAAAAATGTAGGTGGTATGTCCAGTTATCTGGGGAAGATCCGTACCAGCGGAAATTATACCGAGTTGAAGGAAGAGGTAGAAAATGCGCTGACAAAGCTGCCACATCTCGGGGACAAGCTTACCAGCCGTATTCGCGGAATCAAGGATCTGATCAAACGGATTTTTATTCCGGGGATGCTTTTTGAGGATATGGGACTGACTTATATTGGACCTATAGACGGACATAATATTCAGCAGATGGTGACAGCTTTTCGGAGTGCATCCAACATGAAAGAAGCGGTCATTGTCCATGTGTGTACTCATAAAGGAAAGGGATACCGACCGGCAGAAAAGAATCCGTCTGATTTCCATGGGGTATCTCCGTTTAATGTGAAGGATGGAAGCAGCCGGCATACCGGGGAGAAAGCAAAGACATATACAGATATTTTCAGTGATACCATGCTTGAAGTGGCACGGGAGAGGGAAGATGTTGTGGCGGTATCGGCTGCGATGCCTTCCGGCACCGGACTGACGGCAATGGCCTCGAAGTATCCCAAGAGGTTTTTTGATGTGGGGATAGCGGAGGAGCATGCGGTTACCTTTGCGGCAGGCATGGCGGCCGGTGGCTTGAAGCCTGTGGTGGCAATTTATTCCACTTTTTTGCAAAGGGCATACGATCAGATCCTTCATGACGTCTGTATTGGGAATCTGCCGGTGGTATTCGCCGTGGATCGTGCAGGGCTTGTGGGGAGTGACGGAGAGACCCATCAGGGGATTTTTGACATTTCCTATTTATGCAGCATGCCGAATATGACGGTAATGGCTCCCAAAAACGGATGGGAACTCCGGCAGATGATGCTCTTTGCCATGGAGCAGAATACACCGGCAGCGGTACGTTATTCCAGAGGAGAAGCATGGGAGGGGCTGCAGGATCATCAGCAGGAGATTTCCATGGGAAAAGCAGAATGGATCTGTGAGGGACAGGAGATCGCCCTTCTGGCTGTGGGAAATATGGTAGAAACAGCAATGTGGGTCCGAGAGCATTTAAAGGCAGAAGGTCAGAGGGTTTCCGTGGTCAATATGCGTTTTATCAAACCGATGGATGAGGAAGTTCTTCAGAAGGTGAAAGAGAGACATTCCAAGGTGGTCACGCTGGAGGAAGGCGTTTATAATGGCGGCTTCGGAGAGGCGGTGTCGGCATGGTATGAAGGAACCCCGATGCGGGTATTAAATATCGCACTGCCGGATCAGTTTATTGAACATGGAAGTGTGACGGAACTAAAGAAAAAATACGGGCTGGACCCGGAAAGCATTACACAGAAAATATTGTCCTGGGAGGATGAGGACAGGAAGGCTTAGGTGTCATTGTGAAAGAAAGATTGGATGTGCTTCTGGTCAAAAGAAATCTGGCAGCATCCAGAGAAAAGGCCAAGGCAATAATCATGACAGGTAATGTATTTGTCAATGGACAGCGTGAGGATAAAGCAGGGAGTACCTTTAAGGAGGATGCCCTGATCGAGGTGAAGGGCAATCCGATGAAATATGTAAGCCGCGGAGGTTATAAGCTGGAAAAGGCAGTTGATCTGTGGCAGGTACCATTGCAGGATAAGATCTGTATGGATGTAGGTTCCTCCACGGGAGGCTTTACGGACTGTATGCTGCAAAACGGGGCACAGAAGGTATACGCTATAGATGTGGGAACCAATCAGCTGGCATGGAAGCTTCGCCAGGACGAGAGAGTCATTTCCATGGAAAAGACCAATATCCGCTATGTGACCACAGAAGATATTGCAGATTCCATTGACTTTTTTTCGGTAGATGTGGCATTTATTTCCCTGAAAAAGGTACTGGAGCCGGTGAAGGCACTTCTGACACCGGAGGGACAAGGGGTTTGTCTGGTAAAGCCGCAGTTTGAGGCCGGCAGAGAAAAGGTTGGGAAGAAGGGAGTTGTCCGGGATCCAAAGGTACATCGTGAGGTGTTGGAGCAGATCATGCAGTATGTTCTTTCCATTGGTTTTGATATTTTGGAACTGAGCTTTTCTCCGATCAAAGGGCCGGAGGGTAATATCGAGTATCTTTTATATATTCAGAATACAGATAAGGTACCGGATGAGAATTCACTGGAAGAATCCTTTCATGCTTCCTATGACAATCTGATCCGGGAGACTGTGGCAGCAGCTCACGGAAAACTGGATAAGGATGCGGAAGGAGAGCAGTAATGAAGCGCTTTTGTGTGATCACAAACAGAGACAAAGAGGACAGCAACCGAAAAGCTGTGTATATACAGGAATATCTGGAACAAAAAGGCGGAAAATGCCTGATCCTGGAAAACCGCCGGGTCATATCGGAGGGTGTTTTGCATTATACGGAAGCAGATAAGATTCCGGAGGAGACGGAATGTGTGCTTGTGCTGGGCGGCGATGGAACTATGATCCAGGCAGCGATCGACCTGGTTCACAGTAAACTGCCGATCCTTGGTATCAATATGGGCACGGTAGGTTTTCTGACAGAGGTAGAACAGCAGAATCTGGAGAGGGCGCTTGACCTGATGCTGCAGGATAAATATACCATTGAGAACCGGATCATGCTGCGGGAAAGCAGTGTGACACCCCGAGGAGACAGTTCCGGAAAAGCCTGCTATGCGTTAAATGATGTGGTGGTGAGTAAGCGGGGAGAATGCAGACTGATCACCATAAAGGTATACATTAATGATGAATTAGCCGATATCTATCGTGCAGATGGTCTGATCATATCAACATCAACCGGCTCCACCGGATACAATCTGTCGGCAGGAGGACCGGTCATGGTGCCGGATACAGAGGCAACCGTGATCACACCGATCTGTGCCCATTCTCTCAATAAAAGAAGTCTGGTGGTATCTGCAAGAGACCGGATCGTATTGGAACTGGGGCAGACCAAGGATTTTCAGGAGGATGAGGCCGTCCTTGTAGTGGATGGGAGAACCGTCCGGGGCTTATCCACCGGGGACCGTCTGGAGGTTCTTGTGCCGGAGGATCAGACAAGGATCGTCAAGCTTTCCGGTGTCAGCTTCTACAAGAAAATGAGAGATAAATTAAACGGGAACTGATCCTTTTGCAAAAGTGGACTGAAAGCGAATTAAAATGATTCATGGACAGGAAACGTGAAAGGTGATAAAATATATAAGTTATGGGATATAATCCCGGCTAGAAAGATCAAAGGAGAGTTTTATTATGTCAGGACATTCAAAATTTGCCAACATTAAACACAAGAAGGAAAAGAACGACGCAGCGAAAGGGAAGGTATTTACGATTCTCGGCCGCGAGATCGCTGTTGCCGTAAAAGAAGGCGGACCGGATCCGGCCAATAACAGCAGACTTCGTGATGTGATTGCCAAGGCAAAAGCCAATAATATGCCAAATGATACCATTGACAGAGGTATTAAAAAAGCAGCGGGCGATGCTGCTTCTGTCAATTATGAAGAGGTTACATATGAGGGATACGGACCAAGTGGTACTGCGATTATCGTAAAGGCACTTACAGATAATAAGAACCGTACTGCCAGTAATGTGAGAAATGCATTCACAAAAGGAAGCGGAAGCGTTGGAACACAGGGCTGTGTATCGTACATGTTCGATGAAAAGGGTCAGATCATTCTTTCCAAGGAAGAACTGGAGGATGCGGATATTACCTTGAGTGCAGATGACCTGATGATGCTGGCACTGGATGCAGGTGCAGAGGATTTCTCCGAGGAGGAGGACAGTTATGAGATCATCACACTTCCGGAGGACTTCAGTGCGGTGAGAGAAGCTGTCGAAGCAGAAAAAATTCCAATGGCAAGTGCAGAAGTCACAATGCTGCCACAGACTTACGTTACACTCACGGATGAGAACGATATTAAACAGTTGCAGAGAACGTTGGATCTTCTCGATGAGGATGACGATGTGCAGGATGTTTATCATAACTGGGATGAGTAATCATATCCCGGAGATTTCATGACAGAGAACGGGGGAAGAAGATGAAAAAACGATTCCGTACGATGAAGAAATGGACATGGCTGCTTGCAGTGATAGTTTTGTTTTTCGGTGTTTTTCTTGCTACGGCAGGGTATCAGATGAAACATTCCACCAGGGCGGCCAGCTATGATGTGATTGACGATGAGGGTAATCCTGTACAGGGAACCTATGTCTTGCGTCGTGCTACGGCAACCTTTGGGCTGTCCGATTATGCCTCTGGTGACCAGTGTGTGTGGACCAGTGCCAATACAGAGATCATGACGGTTGACCCGGCAACAGCCAATCAGCGTCAGGTCAGTGTATCGGTGCAAAAGATGGGTAAGGTAGGTCTGACCTGTACCATCACACACGCAGATGGCAGCATGGAGACACGTAATGTAGCCATTGATGTAGTATTCTCCATCAATGAGTTTTTATCATCCGATGCTCCTGCAAAGATGACCAAGATACACACAGAGGATGAGAGACGTTCTATTGTAATGGATTATGGAAAGACTCTGTATCTTGGTAAAAATGCAAAGACAGATACCGGTAAGCTGAATCTGATCTTTGGAGATGCGACCAGCTCCAATGCAATCTGGTACAGCAACAATGAGGATGTGGTACGTGTCAGTGGAACCGCGGCAGAACCGCTGATCATGGCAGTTGGTGCCGGTAAGACGCAGTTATCTGTCACTTATAACGATGGAAAAAATGAATATAACGATTCGATTGATGTGTATGTACGTCCGGAGATCCGAAAGGACAGCTCTTCGGGAACCAGACTGGATGACAGCAGTACGATCGTTACCATGGAAAACAATGACAAGATATGGATTCCGGCATTATTTTCGTCTAATCCGCTGGAGGGTGTGCTGGATAAGGTGACCTGGGTCATTGCCAAGCGAAGCGGTACGACCAGAACGCTTGTCCGGGATTCTCTGGGCAGAACCGGTACAAGCGGAGACGATGCCGATCTGATCTATGATAGTTCGACAAATACATTCCGGCTGGATGCAAAAGCAGGACAGTATATTGTAATGTTTTATGTTAAGGGGACTTATACAACCTTTGAGGATGCGCAGGATTCCAGTATCTTTCTCGGATGTAATCCGGCTTATTTTAATGCGGATGTCCGGGGAAAATTTGAAGATAAAGATGTCACCGTCAATATTGGTGGAAGCTATGATCTGTCGGAGGCATTTAATATCTCGAAAGACTCTTTAAAAAAGAACTTTAGTCTGTCGGTAGTAGATAACTCCGGAAACTGGGTTTCTACGGATTATGATAAGTGGGCGATGACAGGTCAGAATAAGGGCATGGCGGTATTTAAAGTGAAATGCAATACCAGACCGTCAGAGACTTTGCCGGGGATCAGCCAGGGGCAGGAGGTTACCGTAAAGATCAATGTAACCGATACTTTTTCTCTAAATGTGTCCAATGCAACCATGGCCGTTGGCTCGAAATTAGAGCTGACAGGTATTATTGGTTCCGGGGAGTATACCGATTCCAATTCATTCCGATGGGAAACCACGGATACAACAGGAACGTATATTTCTATGAGTTCCAATGCACAGTATGCTACCATTACTGCGAAAAAGGAGACAGCAGCAGACAGTCCGGTAACGGTACGTCTTTACTGGACGGATGATCAGGCGGTTACCAGAGTGGCAAGCTGTAAGATCTATGTTACGACGTCAGCTACGACGATCCCTCTTGACCGGACAGAGCTGGAGATGGAGATTGACAGTGTGGAGTATCTGGATTCCGGTCTCAGCGGAGAACAGAATCTTACATGGATCTCAGCGGATCCGGATATGGTGAAGGTAGTACCGCAGCAGGGAAATACAAAGGCAAAACTGACTGCCGGTAAAAAGACAGGATCCACGACCGTAACTGTGTTAAATAAAGATAACAACGTATATGCAACCTGTCGTGTCACGGTGACAGCAGCCATTCGGGAAATCCACATTGAACAGGGAGAAAATATTGATACTTTCCTGTCAGCAGGTTTTATATTCCTGAAAGCGATATATTCTCCTGCAAATGCAACAAATACGGAGTTGAAGTGGACATCAAGCGATCCGTCTGTGGCAACTGTCGATAAAAACGGTGTTGTAACACTTCTGAAAGAAGATACCGTATGGATTTCCGTGGAGCCGGTATTTAATCCATATAATCAAGTGGCGAGATGTTGTATTAATATCAAGAAAAATCCTGTGACGGACATTATCACGGATGTGGAAGAGATCAATATGATCGCCGGTGACCAGTATACGGTAAAGACGACGATCGTACCAAGTGATGCGACAGATACTACACTGCTTTGGAATACAGACAGTGAGAAGATCGCGCGGGTGCAGGGAGGAACGATTACTGCAGTGGCTCCGGGAGATGCAAATATCACAGTAGCCAATGGTACTGTATTTAAGATCATCAAGGTTCACGTAAGAAATCGGTTAAAATCGGTATCTTTTACGCAGAATGAATATGAGGTCAAGGAAGGGGATACGGTATCTCTGAAAAATGCCTTGAAATTTAATCCGAGTGATCATGTGAATACGAATGTATCCTGGACCTCTACGAATCCGAATGTAGTAAAGGTAGATGCGGATGGTAACGTAACCGGATTAAAAGCCGGTGATGTGGCATGGATCACCTGTGTGCCGGAGGATTTAGGACTGTCTGGTGCTGTTTCCTGTATGGTAAGAGTGATCAGTCAGGATGTTCCGGCCAAAAATATTACGCTGAAGCCGTCAGAGGCGACGATACATGTGGGGGATACGCTCCAGATCGAAAGTATTTTTGATCCGGTGACGGCAACCTATCAGAATCTTAACTGGTCTTCTACCGATGAGAAAGTTGCAAAAGTGGATCAGAATGGTCTGGTGACCGCAGTAGGCGAGGGTACAGTTTCAATCGGTGCAGTATACAGGGATCCGATCACCGGAACGGTGTGGAAGCCGATTTATTGTAAGATTACAGTAGAGCCGAAAGTGATCAGTGTAGTAGATTACGAGCTCACACCGGCACATAAGGAGCTGTACGTGGGGGACAATTATACCGTGAAACCGGTATTTAAACCAGAGAATGCAACCAATCAGAAGGTACATTTTTACAGTTCCGATGAAACCGTTGCAACCATTGATGAGAACGGTGTTGTTCAGGGTATCAGTGAGGGATCGGCAGTGATCATCGGACGATCCGAGGATGGGGATATCGTAAAAACCTGTACGGTTACTGTGGTATCACCACCGGTACCGGTGGAGGACTTTACGGTAGAACCGACGGAGCAGGAAGTAAGAGTTGGTTCCACTTTCTATATTACTCCGGTCTTTACTCCGGCAAATGCAAGTAATCAAAAAGTAAATTATAAGAGTGCCGATGAAAAGATTGCATCTGTGGATGAAAAGGGTCTTGTAACCGGTGTGGCAGTGGGTGAAACAACCATTATCTGTCAATCCGTGGAAGGAAACATTATTGCAACCTGTAAGGTTACCGTATTAAAAGCGTATGTTGCTGTGATCGATTTTAATATTACACCAACAGCGCAGGAGGTAGAAACAGGCTCTACCTTCCAGATCACACCGATCTTTTCTCCGGCAGATGCAACCAATCAGAAAGTAACATATCAGTCTTCTGATCCATCCATTGCGACTGTGGATGAAAAGGGTCTGGTTACGGCGGTAAAGAAGGGGTCCGTAACGATCATCTGCCAGTCTGACGAAGGAAAAATTGTGGTATATTGTAATGTTACGGTGATTGAAGGAGTTACCTTGACCCTGAAACCTTCTTCCAGAGAGATTGCGGTGGGCAAGAGCTTCAAGATCTCCAAAGTGATCGTTCCGGAGGAAGCCGATGGAACGGCCACATGGCAGAGTTCCAATGCGGCAGTTGCCAAGGTGGATAAAAACGGTAAGGTGACAGGTCTTCGAAAAGGAACATGTACAATTTCATGTACATTGACAAAATACAATGTAACTGCGACCTGCGAGGTTACCGTGGCAACACTGAAAACGACGGTTAAGCTTGGAAAGACTGGGATCCGCATGGGAGTAGGTTCTACGTACCGTATGAAGGTTACCATCTGGTCCAACAATACAAAGACTCCGGCAGTGCGTTGGAAAACGTCCCGTAAGAAGATTGCAACCGTCAATCAGAAGGGGAAAATAACAGCAAAGAAGGTTGGAATGACAACTATCACCGCGGTATCCAGAGATCGTTTGAAGGTGAAGGCAAATTGTAAAGTACGGGTAATCCAGAGAGCAAAATCCATACAGATCGTACCGGATTATGCAGTATGCTATATTGGAGGAACCCGAAAGCTTCATGTGAAGATGAAACCGAAGAATACAACGCTTCATGGAGTGACATGGAAATCAGCGGACACAAGTATTGCAACGGTAGAAAATGACGGAATGGTGCGTGGTATTGCGGAAGGTGAAACAAAAATTACTGCGGTAACGAAGGATGGCGGAAAGAAAAAAGCTGTCTGTGTGGTGAAGGTAACGGAAAAAGTTCCGGCAACAGGCATTGTGGTGGCACAGTCTGAACTCACTATGAAACAGGGAGATTCCACCAAGCTGTCTTATTCGGTACTGCCAAATAATACATCGGATAATATTAGCTTTGCATCAGATAATAAGAGGGTTGCAAAGGTGTCAGCAACAGGAGTTGTAACGGCAACGGGAACCGGAAACTGCACGATCACCATACTGGCAGACGGTGGTGTCACCTCTACAGTGGCAGTAAATGTTGTGGCATTGAACCGCAGTACTTTGACCATGCGTCAGTATGACACAGAGACATTAACGGTAGAAGGTACCACGGCAACGGCAACCTGGTATTCATCAAATCCGAGAGTGGCAACTGTAGTAAACGGTAAGGTTGTAGGACGAAGTGCAGGAACAACTTACATCTATGCAACGGTGAATGGCTGCAAGATGGCATGCCGTGTAAATATTACAAAATTAAATTAGTAAAATTGCACAAAAAGAACGTCTGTTCGAGAAAAGTCTTGAACAGGCGTTTTCTTTATGCTATACTTTCCACAGGGAAAGCGGAGAACTGCGAGAAAGGAGTAAGCCGTGTTAGTTAATTTGCATGTAAAGAATTTAGCGATCATCGATGAGGTAGAGGTGGACTTTTCGGACTCTTTGAATGTGTTGACCGGAGAGACGGGGGCCGGAAAGTCGATCATCATCGGATCGATCAACCTGGCTCTTGGTCAGAAGAGTCCCAAGGATGTGATCCGCAAGGGGGCAGAGTATGCCCTGGTGGAGCTCACATTCCGGGCGGATACACAGCACCAGAGGGATCTGGTCCGTGAGATGGGCATATCCATGGAGGAGGATGAGATCCTGATCTCACGAAAGATCATGGCCGGACGCAGTGTCAACCGCATCAATGGAGAAAGTGTGACGTTATCCATGATTCGCCGTATTGCAGATATTATGATCGATATTCACGGACAGAATGAACAGCAGTCTCTTCTGCACAGTGCGAAACATATGGAGATCGTGGATCGCTATGCCAGAGAGGAGCTTGGTGACAGGTTGTCCCGGATGGAGGAGGGATACCGGGTATATCAGGAACTGCAGCAGGAGTTGTCCGGTCAGGAGATACCGGAGGAGGAGCGCCTCCGGGAGATTTCTTTTATGAAATATGAGCTGGAGGAGATTGAGCAGGCGGCACTGGTACATGGTGAGGAGGAACGTCTGGACGAGCAGTACAGAGAGTTGTCCAATGCGACATCGATTGCGGCCGGTCTGGGGGAAATCTATTCTCTGACAGGAGAGGGCAATGCGACAGCGGCAGAGCAGTTAGGGCAGAGTGTCCGGATCTTACATAAATTATCGGAGTTTAGTCCACAGATGGAGGAGTTTTGTGGACAGTTGTCCGAAATTGATTCTCTTTTGACAGATTTTAACCGGGATATTTCAGACTATATGAGCGATTATGAGACAGGAGGAGAGCAGCTTGCCGAGGTGGAGAGCAGGCTGGATCTTGTGCGCACGATTAAGGCAAAGTATGGAGCAACTACGGCGCAGGTTCAGACATATGCGGAGAAGCTGCAGGAGAAGCTGGCACGTTATGAGGAGTATGAAGCGTATCGTGAGAGTCTTCAGCAGCGTCTGGATGCTCAGGAGCAGAAGCTGCTGAAACTGGCAGGGGAGATCACTCAGATCCGCAGGAAGGTGAGCGGCCGTCTGGAGAAGGAGATCATCAAAGCATTAAAGGAACTGAATTTTCTGCAGGTGCAGTTTGAAATTGCAGTGCGTCCTCTGGGGCATATGAACCGCTATGGACAGGATGAGGTAGAGTTTATGCTTTCCACAAACCCGGGGATGGACAGGAAGCCCATCGGCGAGGCGGCATCCGGAGGAGAGTTATCCCGAATCATGCTGGCAGTGAAGGCGGTACTTGCACAGCACGATGAAATTCCGACATTGATCTTTGATGAGATCGATGTGGGTATCAGTGGACGGACAGCGCAGATGGTAGCAGAAAAGATGTCTTATATTGGAAATACACATCAGGTCATCTGTATTTCTCATTTGGCGCAGATTGCAGCGATGGCAGATGCGCATTATCTGATTGAAAAGAGCAGCAGGAAGGATCATACTTCGACAGATATCCGTCTGCTGGATACAGAGGAGTCTGTGAACGAGCTGGCCAGGATATTAGGAGGAGTGGAGATCACGGATTCTGTCCGAAAAAGTGCAGCGGAGATGAAACAGATGGCCGAGCAGGTGAAAAGTAACCTGAGAGCCTGAATAATTTTTGATATGGTAAGCACAAATTTATCAACTAAGATAAAATTTACGGGAAGCGATCGTCATTCTTTACCGGTATCGTATAGAAAAGAGCGTTTTGTATCATAATGATATAAGCGTTCTTTTTTAGTGTGTAGAACATACTCGTAATATCGTGAAGAGCAAGGGAAAAACGCTGGTTTTTCCCTTATTATGGAAGGAGTGGCGGGATGAATACCAGACATAGAAGACAGAGTTATCGTATGACGCAGAGGCAGAAATGGATATACCGGTCATGTCTGCTGGGAGTTTTGATCGCAGTTGTAGCATTTACTGCAGTGTACTGGTATTTTGAAATGAAAAATCGGATTCCGGATGAAATCGTTCTTTTTCAGAACCGGATCGAAAATATAGATTTTGGGATTCCTTTTACCCAGGTAAGCGTGGAACGGTCGGAGGCAGAGGTGGCGCAGGTAAGTATTGACCATGCACAGAAGGTTGGAAGACATATTCGGTTCAGTATGGCAGGTCCTTTGGCGGTTTCTGCACAGAAATGCGGGAGCATGCAGGGGGAGGTGCGTTTATTTGGACTGATTCCCTGCAAAAAGATCACCATCGATGTTCGAAAGGAAACAAAAGTGATGCCGGTGGGGAAAGCCGTGGGACTCTATATCCATTCCGATGGTTTGCTGGTATTGGGAACAGGAAAGATACCGGTTTCCAAAGGAAATGAAAAAATGCCATCCTATAATAAATTGCAGACAGGAGACTATATTTATGAGGTAAATGGACAGCCTGTGGTAACGATTCAGGATGTCAGCAGGGTGATTCAGAAAAATGGAGCGGGGAAAGTGATCCTGAGTGTCAAAAGGGACTCCGAAAAAATAAAAATTAAGCTATCTCCGGTCCGGGCACAAAACGGAACATATCAGATCGGAGCGTGGCTGCGGGAGGATACCGAAGGGATTGGAACCCTTACCTTTGTTACGGAAGATAATGAATTTGCGGCACTGGGACATGGAATCAATGATGTAGATACGGAGTTGTTGATCCATCTGCAGAATGGTGGATTATATCCGGCGGAAATCGATCATGTGGTCAAAGGGAAGAACGGAGCACCGGGACAGCTGGCGGGGGTTGTTGCGCTCGGCGGCAAAAATAAATTAGGTGAAATTCGAAATAATACATCTCTTGGAATTACAGGTGTCATTTCCAATAAACAGTATCAGTTTAGGGAAGAACAATCCTGCGAAGCAGGTTGTAAGCAGGATGTGAAAAAGGGAAAGGCGACCATATTATGTCAGCTGGACGATAAGGTACAGGAATATGAGGTGGAGATAGAGAAGATCCATCTTTCTTCGGAAGACAATAAGGGAATGGAAATTCATGTGACAGATCCGAAACTGCTTCAGACTGCCGGTGGGATCGTACAGGGGATGAGCGGGGCTCCTCTGCTGCAGAGCGGGAAATGTATCGGGGCAGTGACCCATGTATTTGTGCGGGATTCCACCAGAGGGTATGCCACTTTTTTGGAAAATATGCTTTAAATGCTGTAAATATACAGGATTTCTCTATTCCGTGCATTGACAAAGCGTGGTTGGTGCTATAAGATTTGTTCATATGCTGAAAGAAAGAGGAAAATAAAATGGATTATTTATTGTTAGTGGTAGGATTTGTTTTGCTGCTTAAGGGAGCAGACTTTTTTGTGGATGGAAGTTCCAGCATTGCCAAGCGGCTCCGGGTACCTTCCCTGATCATTGGTCTGACCATTGTGGCCATGGGAACCAGTCTGCCGGAATGTGCGGTCAGTATCAGTGCGGCACTTGCGGGCAATACCGGCGTGGCAGTAGGAAATGCAGTGGGTTCCAATATCTTTAATCTGATGGTGGTCTGTGGCTTTTGTACCTTGTTTTGTCCACTGGCAGTCAGCCGGAGTACCCTGACGGGGGAGTTTCCGTTTTCTGTGATCGTGGCAGTCATTCTGATGGTTCTTGGCTGGCTCGGTATGACATTGGGGCATATGGATGGATTTATTATGCTGGTTTTGTTTGTTGGCTTTCTGCTCTGGATGATCCGGTCTGCCCAGAAGGCTAGAAGCGAAAATGCAGAAGAGGATGAATATGAGATCCGTCCCATCTGGCAGTGCATTGTGTATATTGTAGGAGGTGGAGCAGCCATTGCGGTGGGAGGTCAGCTTGTTGTAGATGCAGCTTCTGCGATCGCAGCTTCCTTTGGCATGAGCCAGAACCTGATCGGTCTGACGATTGTGGCATTTGGCACCAGTCTGCCGGAGCTTGCTACTTCTGTCGTGGCGGCCAGAAAGCATGAGGTGGATATGGCACTGGGCAATGTCATCGGTTCCAATATCTTTAATATATTGTTTGTGCTTGGCGTTGCAGCAGCCATTCATCCAATGGTTTTCCAGATGGAAAATATCATAGATATCATTGTGCTGGTGGTTATGAGCATCATCGTACTCTGCTTTGCCTGGACAAAGCAGAAGCTGGTTCGCTGGGAGGGAATTTCCATGCTTGCCATGTATGCCGCTTATGTGGTATATATCTGCTTGCGTTAGTTGAGTAAAACACGGATACAGCTTCAAAATAAACAGGCAGAAAGGCTGGTTAATGAATATGGCGTATTTTCCGTTTTTTATAGAACTGGAAGGAAAGGAATGCCTTGTGGTCGGGGGAGGCGATGTGGCATTTCGCAAGATCCGTGAATTACTTCCCTTTGGTGTGAATATAACTGTAGTTTCCCTGGAGATCTGTGAATCAATCCGTGATCTTGCCGGGAAATATTCCGGACAGATGAAACTATTGTGCCGTGGGTATGAAAAAAAAGATCTGGAGCAGAAATTTTTTGTGATCGCAGCGACCGATCATGAGGAGTGTAACCGGGAAATATCAGAATACTGCCGTCGGGAGAGGATTCTGGTAAACGTGGTAGATGATAAGGAAAAATGTAGCTTTTATTTTCCGTCTCTGGTGAAACAGGGGGATATTGTAGCCGGATTTTCCAGTGGTGGTAACAGTCCGGCATTGATCAAAAAGCTTCGTCAGGAGCTGCAGGGACAGATCCCGGATTATTTCGGGGTATTAAATGAAAGGCTGGGGCAGATCCGGCCGCAGGTAAAGAAAGCATTTCCGACAGAACAGCAGCGGAAGCAGTATTATGATCTGGTGATACATAAAAGCATAGAACAGTCCGGAGCACTTTCCATACAGGAGATGGAAGAATTAATTCACAAAGGTTTTACACAATCTTGACGTAAATACGATAGTAGATTTTACGTTCTCATTTTATCATTAAGTCATCGTCGTAAGACGGTGGCTTTATATTTTGTGCACTGCCGGATATGAAGCAATATATAAGAAAAGATGCAGTGCAGAAATGAGGACAATATTATGAGAAAGAGTAAATTATTGGCAGTAGCAATGAGTGTAATGTGTGCAGTAGCATTAATGACAGGCTGTGGCAGCAATGGAAATGCAAGCTCTGATGCAGGATCTTCTTCCGGCGGAAGTGCCAGCCAGCCGATCAGCGTCGTATCCCGTGAGGATGGTTCCGGTACAAGAGGTGCTTTTGTAGAGCTTACCGGCGTAGAAGAGAAAGACGCAGATGGAAATAAGACAGATAATACAACAGCAAATGCAATTATTTCCAACAGTACAGAGATTATGATGACAACTGTTTCCGGTGACGAGTATGCAATCGGATATTCTTCTACCGGTTCCCTGAATGATACGGTAAAGGCACTCAATGTTGATGGTGTAGAGCCGACAGCAGCCAATATCAAGGATGGAAAATACAGTCTTTCCCGTCCGTTCAATATTGCCACAAAGGGCAAACCCGGAAAGCTGGCTCAGGACTTTATTGACTATATTATGAGTGAAGATGGTCAGAAGGTTGTTGAGGACAACGGATATATCACTTCTGTCGATAACGCAAAGGCATTCAAGACTTCCGGTGAATCCGGAAAGCTTGTGGTAGCAGGTTCTTCTTCTGTAACACCTGTTATGGAAAAACTGGCGGAGGCATATAAGAAAGTCAATACAAAGGCTGAGATCGAAATTCAGGAAAGTGATTCTACCACAGGTATGACAGCAGCCGCAGATGGTACCTGTGATATTGGTATGGCATCCAGAGAACTGGAAGACAGCGAGAAGGATAAAGGTCTGGAATCCCAGGCAATTGCACTGGATGGAATCGCAGTGATCGTGAATACACAGAATGAGCGTACGGATATCTCTACTGACATGGTAAAGAAAATCTTTACCGGTGAAGTGACAGACTGGAATGATGTGACAGAGTAAGCTTAAAATATTGATAAAACATAATCTGTAATGCAGAAGCAGCCGGCATGGCAGAAACGGAAAAGAAGCAGAAACCGTGGGCTGTGCCGGTTATTTATAAATTCGGATTGCGTGAAAGGATATGGCAAAATGAAAAGAGTAAAGGTAAGTAATATCAAAGAAAAGGCGATGGAGATCGTTTTTCTGATCAGTGCGTGTATTTCTATTCTGTCGGTTGCCCTGATCTGTATATTTTTGTTTACCAATGGTGTGCCGGGAATTGCAAAGATCGGTGCAAAGGAGTTCCTTCTGGGAACGGAATGGAAGCCGGGGAGTCAGTTGTATGGCATTCTGTCAACGATCATAGGTAGTATCTATGTTACGGTGGGAGCAATTATTGTGGGAGTGCCGATCGGACTGTTGATGGCCGTGTTTATGGCAAGATTTTGTCCGAAAAAGCTGTACAAGATCCTGAAACCGGGAGTAGAACTTCTGGCGGGAATTCCATCGGTGGTATATGGATTCTTTGGATTGATGGTGCTGGTACCGTTTGTGCGCAACACCTTCCGGCCGATTCTGATGCAGTACGGCATGACAACAACGGGACAGAGTATTCTGGCAGCATCCGTACTCCTTGGAATGATGATCCTGCCAACCATTATTAATGTATCGGAGTCTGCGATCCGTGCGGTGCCGGATTCCTATTATCAGGGAGCACTGGCACTGGGAGCAACCCACGAGCGAAGCGTATTCATGACAGTGGTGCCGGCAGCAAAATCCGGTATCATGGCGGCAGTGATCCTCGGGGTTGGCCGTGCCATTGGCGAGACCATGGCAGTCATCATGGTGGCAGGAAATCAGCCGAGAATACCGGGATCCATCTTCGACGGAGTCCGTACGATGACAGCTAACATCGTCATTGATATGGGGTATGCCACGGATCTTCACAGAGAAGCACTGATCGCAACCGGTGTGGTACTCTTTGTCTTTATCCTGATCATCAACCTTTTATTTTCCCTTCTCAAGAAAAGAGAAGCCCATGCATAAAGTTTGCTTTATAGAAACACCCAGCAGCAAATCATCTTGAAACTTTCATAACGAAGATATGCGGGACAGTTACCGATTGTCCCGTATATCTTTTTTGGTTGGTTACCATGATCTGGAAATGCTCTTTTTTGCGTTATCTTTCAAAAAATGATACAATAACAGTTAATGTTGCCTGATTTTTTGTAATATCAAAAGAAAAGAAGAATACGAAATGGAGAAGGTTATGCATTATTTTACGGGATATGAATTATTGTGGCTGTTTTTTATCTATTCTTTCGGGGGATGGGTATTAGAAACAGTACTTGCAACAGTAAAGCAGCGCAAGTTTGCGAATCGTGGTCTTGTAAACGGTCCCTTTTGTGTGATCTATGGATTTACGGTGGTGTGTATGTCCATCGGACTTCAGGAACTGACTGGATTCTGGCTGTTTGTTTTTGCGGTGATCTATGCCACGATCGCAGAGTGGATCAGCGGTCATTTGATCGAGAAGGCTTTTGGAGAACGCTGGTGGGATTACTCCGCAAGGAAATGGAACCTGGATGGTTACATTTGTCTGACAGCATCTCTGGTCTGGGGTGCCATGGGATATGTGGCAGTCCACTGGGGCAATTATCTGCTTCTGACGTTGATCTCTCTGCTTCCGGGCTTATTGATGAAGATTATACTGTTGGTTCTGGCAGGAGTTCTGTTTGTGGACGTGCTTGGCTCCTTTCTCCTGCTCACCGGTAAAAGCCGCCACCCGGAGCGTTGGGAAGCTGCAGAACAGGGGCTTGACAAGGTGGGGGCCAGACTAAGTGCTGCCATTGCAGGCTTTGTGGAACGGCGTATTCATAAGGCATATCCGAAAGCGAAAAAAGCGGCCAAAACTCCGGAAAATGTATCAGGACAGACTTCGAACCCCTGTTTTGCTGTGGGATGTGGCTTTTATAAGGTGGTCAGTCTGTTTATGATCGGAGCGTTTCTGGGAGACATCACCGAGACGATCTTTTGCCGGGTGCGTGCCGGAGTCTGGATGAGCCGCAGCAGTGTGGTCTGGGGACCCTTCAGTATTGTCTGGGGACTGGCGATCGCCCTGGTGTCGTGGATGCTTTATCAGTACCGGAACCGCAGTGACCGTTTTCTGTTTCTGGTGGGAACCTTTCTGGGAGGTGCCTATGAATACCTCTGCAGTGTATTTACGGAGCTGGTCTTTGGCAAGGTATTCTGGGATTACAGCAAGATCCCGTTTAATCTGGGAGGCAGGATCAATCTGCTGTACTGTTTTTTCTGGGGGATTGCGGCGGTTGTCTGGTTTAAAGCTCTTCTGCCCAAGGTGGAAAAGGGAATCGGGATGATCCCGGTCATGGCAGGCAAATGTCTGGTGTGGGGAATGGTGGTATTTATGAGCTGCAATATCGTTGTGTCCTGCATGGCACTGATCCGTTATGATGAGAGAAGCAGGGGGATCACGGCAAATGCATCATGGCAGCAATGGTGCGATACCCATTATGATGATGCAAAGCTGATGAAGATCTATCCTAATGCAGTAGACCCAAAGTAAATCAGAGAGAGGAGTTATCACATATATGAAGAGAGTATTATCCATTCTGATGTGTCTGTGCCTTTTTATGACAACAGGCTGCAGCCGACAGGAAACAATCCGGTTTGGTGCGGCGGGCATAGGAGGAATGTATTATCCCTTTGCCAATGCCTTTACCGAGCTGGTATCAACGGATGAACCTGAGATCAACTGGAAGGTGAAAAGCACCGCAGGATCTGCCGCAAACTTACGTCTGCTTTCGGACAATTACATTGAGCTTGGTATTGCACAGGCAGATCTGATCGAGGATGCCTATTATGGGAAGGGAACCTTTCATTCCGGCAGATACCGTGGCTACAAGGCGGTAGCAAGTCTATATCCGGAGGCATGTCAGATCGTGGTCAGAAAGGATTCCGACATTACATCCTTAGATGATCTGGAGGGCAGGACGATCAGCATCGGTGAGAAGGAATCCGGTACGGAACGAAATGCCACACAGGTTCTGGAAATGTGTGGTTTGCCGGATAATCTGGTGGATACGAAAAATCTCGATTATACGGATGCGGCAGAACAGCTGGCAGAAAAGAAGATTGATGCCTTTTTTTGTACCGCCGGCATTTGTACTACAGTAATAGAAGAATTGACAAAGGAATGTGATATCCGGCTTTTGGAGATTCCGCAAAACTGCCGTCAGAAGTTAAAAAAAGCTTATTCCTTTTACAATGACTATGTGATCCCGGCAGGGACTTATTCCGGACAGACCGAGGATATTCAGACGCTGAGTGTGCAGTCTGTGCTGCTGGCAAGTAATACTCTGTCCGAAAAGACAGTGCAAAAGCTGACAGGATCATTATTCCGGCATATTAAGGATATTCAATATTCCACATCCATTAATCTGCAGCTGACACCGCAGGAGGCAGTGAAAGGAATCACGATTCCGTTTCATCCGGGAGCGGAGGCATATTATAAGCTGGAGGGTGTGGATCTGCCGGAAGCGGAATCATAAAAGCTGTGGGTTTGTGTTAAAATGGGTAGGGAGAGATTGCTTTGCAGCCTTGAGCACAAGGCTTACATTGCGTAGATGTTTGGAAAGGTTTGGTTATACGTATGGAAATTCAGTTAGACATGTATCAGACGCTGGCAGCAGCCGTACTTGTTCTGATGCTGGGAGCATATCTGAAAAGTAAGATTCATTTTCTGGAACAGTTTTGCATTCCGGCTCCTGTAGTGGGAGGACTTTTGTTTGCAATCTTTACCTGTATCTGTTATGTGACAGGCATTGCAGAGTTTTCCTTTGATGATATTTTGAGGGAAGTCTGCATGGTATTCTTTTTTACTTCGGTGGGATTTCAGGCAAATCTTAAGGTGTTAAAAAGCGGCGGAAAATCTCTGGTGGTATTTCTGGGGCTTGTGATCCTGCTGATCGTATCTCAGAATCTGGTGGCGGTAGGAATGTCAAAGCTGCTGGGACTCAGCCCTCTGATCGGCATGTGTACCGGTTCGATCCCGATGGTGGGGGGACATGGCACGGCAGGTGCCTTTGGCCCGGTTCTCGAGGATTTTAATATTGACGGAGCAACGACAATCTGTACGGCAGCCGCAACCTTCGGCCTGATCTGTGGAAGTCTGATCGGCGGGCCTCTGGGAAAACGCCTGATCGAAAAGAAAAATCTTCTGGAAACAGCCATTCCGGAGGATGACAGCCTTCTGGTTGAGGAGGAGGAAAAGCATGAGCGTCATACCAATATGTACGCGGCGGCAGTATTCCAACTGATCCTTGCGATTGGTCTCGGCACGATCTTTTCTTATTTTCTCACCAAGACAGGAATGACCTTCCCAATCTATATCGGAGCTATGATCGCTGCGGCATTGTTCCGTAATATCGGAGAGTATACCGGTAAGTTTACGATCCATATGGGAGAGATCAATGATCTGGGTGGTATTTCCCTTTCCCTGTTCCTTGGAATCGCCATGATCACCCTGAAACTGTGGCAGCTAGCAGATCTGGCTCTGCCGCTGTTTATTCTGCTTGCGGCCCAGGTCCTTTTGATCGCGGTATTTACGTATTTCATCGAATTTAACATTATGGGACGGGATTATGATGCCGCCGTGCTGGTGGCAGGAACCTGCGGCTTTGGTATGGGAGCAACACCAAATGCCATGGCAAACATGCAGGCAATCTGCGAAAAGTACACCACATCCGTCAAAGCGTATCTGCTGATCCCGCTGGTGGGAAGCTTGTTTGCGGATTTCATCAACAGTCTGGTAATTACATTTTTTATTAATTTTATCTGATGATGCAAGGGTCATTTTGCAAGGATCATTTAATGGAGGAATGAGAAAATGTTTGGGAAAAAGAAAAATACCGATGGAAAGAAAAATTATGATCTGACTTATGAAAATCTGGCGATCCCGGAGATCCATACCCATGAGACGGAGGAGACTGCGGACAAAGAGAAGAGGGAAGCGAAGGAAGCAGATCAGAAACCCGGGGTAGTCTATGACAGCGTGGCGATCCCGGAGGTGCATATACGGAAGAAATGATGTCAGATCATAAATGAAAAAATTGGAAAGAAACTGAAACCGGGGGTATGATATAATATTAAATGTAATGCACAGAATATATATTGGACAGTATTGACATATTTTAATAAGAAAAATTGTGCA
This sequence comes from uncultured Lachnospiraceae bacterium, assembly GCA_934339135.1. GTDB lineage: Bacteria > Bacillota > Clostridia > Lachnospirales > Lachnospiraceae > Jutongia. The sequence continues at coordinate 157,731 of CAKRHP010000005.1, forward strand.
ATATTTCTATGAAATATATGTTTTGTGAAGGGTAATAAGGTGGGGTAGACGATATAAAACCGTTCAAATGCCGATAAATGCGGTGTTTGGACGGTTTTTTTTGTTAGACAGAAAAAAAAGTTTAGGGGAGGGATTGCCGGAAAGGAAAAAAAGTGAAAAAAACGGAAAGAGTTGAGAAACCTGTGTGTGATAATATGAATATACGTGATTTGACAATAGCATTTCAAAGGAGGAAGTTTGGATGAGAAAGAAAACAATGAGAAAGTGTATTGTATGGTTGATGTTCTTTTCAATGATCATTACATGTAGTAACAGTCGTTATTCCAATGTTTCTGTGAAAGCAGAAGAGAATAATTCAGAAACAGAAGGAAGTACAATAACCGTGCCATTGTCACAAGGGGAATGGACACGAGGGCATGATAATGACAGCAGATTGGAGATATTCAATGAATGGGGAGCACATGCACTGCCGTCGGCATTGGAAGGGATATCTTTTAAAGGCATTGACATAACTTTTACTGTGTCTGGTGTTGGTTCTATTTTGGCGAAAACAGAATTAGACAATTTTACAGCCAATCTGAATTTTTACAGCAGTGATGAGAATATCAAAAACATCGTGGGAGAAACCGATAATGTATCAACCAGAATAGCAGTAATTGATAAAGATGGTACGTATACCGTGGGATATTCTGGAGATACCCGTATCACTTTCAACTATTATATGGCAGTTCGGTTTACGCAGTTAGACTCCATCGGAATGTTTTCGGGAAATATTTCTAATGTTAAGCTGACATTATACGATGCAGTCGGTAAAGGAGAGGTATCTCCGAAGGTGACTGCAAGTCCGACAGTGACAGAAGAGCCACAGGTGACAGGAACTCCTAATTATGAGGCGGAGCAGCAGACGGTTGGTCGTGATGATGATTTTCGCGTAGGGATTTCTTATGTCGATACGAAATGGAAAGAGGTTTATTATGCAGATTTTAGTACCAATCAGGTGATGCAGGTTACAGGTGTGGGAGATTACTCGATTGGGTACACAGCTGGTCGTGATGGTGACCTCCAAATGTTATGGCTGGATACGAATCTGTATGCAGGAAGTCGAATGCAGGTTGATGTAACTAAGGTACACTTGATCTCTGCAGATGGCAGTGAGAATACAGATTATACTGTTGACAATGGTGGATTGATGCAGCCGGGGAGTATGTGGGGATATAGAAATATAAATAAATATGAGAATTATGCTGCTACAGTTAAAAATCCATATATATCGTATCAAAAATATGTATTATCGCAATATGATAATTATAAGCCGGAATATACTATTTATGAGGATAGGGCAGATCAGATAATAGATCTTTTTAACGGAAATAAAATTTCGGTGACATCCGGCAGTACCATTACATTGGATTTTACAGTCAGAGTGAATCCGGATGTTGCCGAGAGTCCGGCACCGTCTGTTTTACCTTCGTCAGAACCGGAAGCAAGCGATATGCCACAGATTTCAGTGAAACCAAGTGGGCAGCCGGAGGAAAGTGTCACACCGGATGTGACCCCGGCAGTAACAGATGATCCGGATGATTTTAAAATTAACCAACAAGACATTGCAGCTTTAAAAGAACTGATTCGTCAACAGAGGGAAAAAGGAGCGACTGTTGATGAATCTCCATATTCCATGGAATATGGATGGAATATGGATGGTCGTTTGATTGAAATTCATTGGGGTGAGAAGGCAGTTTATGGAGACATATCCCTTGCAAAATTACCGTATCTGGAAGAATTTTATTGCGGGGAAGGAAAGCTTACATCTATTGATGTGAAAAGCAATCAGTTCTTAAAAGAATTATTTGTGGGATTTAATAAATTGACGTCTATTGATGTCAGTAAAAATGCAGATCTGCAGATGCTTTCTGTTGCAGAAAATCAGTTGACATCGCTGGATACCAGTAACAATATAAAGTTAGACACTTTATGGTGTCAGGATAATCAGTTGGATGTCGTTTATGTAAATCAGACAATTAGTGAAAGCAGCATATATAAAGACAGTAAAACAAAGATTGTAAGAAGATCTCCTGGAGAGATGGCCACAGATCAGCCGACAGGAACCCCAGTATTAAAGCCGACAATATCTCCGGGGAACACCCCAATGATCACTCCGACGGCAACACCTGCCGGAACTCCGGAATGTACAGATAAACCACAGATCACAGGCAAGCCGGGAGATGAGCCGGGAACAACAAATGAGCCAGGGGAGTCTGCAAAACCAGGTGATCAGCCGGGAGCAACGGGAACTCCGAAATCATCCAATATACCAAGTGAATCTTCCAAACCACAAGGAACATTAAATTCAACAAATACAATAACACCGGGTCCGCAGAAAACGAATGCTCCTTCCGAAACTGTACAGCCGAAGAATAAGGGAAGTGTTCTGACGGATCATGACGGCATATACAAGGTTGTTTCTGAAAGTGAAGAGGAACCGTCTGTACTTTATTGGATGGCTGATTCTGACGATGTTTCACAGGCAATCATTCCAAATACTGTGGAGAGTAAAGGAGTCAGATACAAGGTTACATCCATTGCACCAGGAGCTTTTCAAAATAATAAGAAACTGAAATCTGTTGTTATAGGAAAGAATATTGTTTCGATAGGAAAAAATGCTTTTAAAAATTGTAAAAATCTTAAACGGATTGTGATTCGTTCTGAAAAATTAAAGGTGTCGAAGATTGCAAGCAATATATTGAAAGGAACGAATAAAAAGTTAGTGATTAAGGTACCGAAGAATAAGTGGAAACAGTATAAAAAGTTTTTGAAAAAATGTGGAAATAAAAAAGTACGGATTATTAAATAATTGGAACAGATTGAAAAACAGTTTAATAACAGGGAGAAAAAGGATGCGGAAAAAAACAAAAAAACATTTAGTGAGGCTGCTTGCCGCAGCCATGGTGCTTTCGGGACTGCCTGCGCAACAGACCCAGGCGGCAGAAACAGCCAGATTGAGCAGTAGAAAGATCACGCTCACCGTTGGAAAGAGCAAGACCATAACACTCAAAAATAATAAAAAGAAAACGGTATGGAAGCTTCTGTCCGGCAAAAAATGCATTAGAATAAGAAATATGAACAAAAACAGTGTCAAGATCGCAGCAGTGAAAGCAGGACAGGCGAAGATACAGGTTAAAGCGGGAAAGAAAAAGTATAAGTGCTCAGTGATTGTGAAAGACAGGAGAAAGGACACAAGTGTTGTTTCTACTACATCGAAACCGGAAACGATCCAGACAAGCAAGCCATCTTCATCCCAGATAAGCACACCATTACCGGTTCAAACGAAAGTGCCGGAGACAGTTGGAACAGATGAACCGTCACCGAGTCAACCGGTAGAGAGTAGTGCGCCGACAGGTATTCCAACGCCGGTACCCACGGCTGCCATAGAGCCTAATTATCATATTGGAGAGGAAAAAGAGATTGCACTGACGAAGGAAAACGAATCAGAAACAGTAAATGTGGAATATACGGTAATACCGGAAGAGACAGGATTATACGATATGGGGTGGCTGTGCGAAAAAGGAAGCTATCGGATTGAGTGGAAATTTACAGATTCCGGGAAATATTATACAACAAGCAGTACAAACGATTGTCGTGCCGGATCTGATGATAAGGGTTGGGGAGATAATTGGTGTATCTTAAAGAATTTTGAGATGTATAAGAATCAGGTATATACGATAAATTTGGAATTTTCCAATATTAATGAAGCGGACAAAGCAGGTTTTAAAATTAAGAAAAGTGATACAGAAATAGTTGAAGCAGTTGAGGGACAGCAGTATGAAAAACCATATTCGTCAACTGGGATTAAAACTTCGTATTATTATTTTATTGTACCGAAGAAGGGGTATTATCGTTTTAACTGTACTTATACGGAAGAAAGAAATTCTTTATATATGATCTGTTACACAGAAAGGAGAGACTATTTATTTAATGTGATGCCCGATTCAAAGGTTCTTCAGGAGAACAGTAAAAAAAATAATACCATTTATCTGCAGAAGGGACAGGAGGTATTGATAGAAATTACCGGTACCATGTGGTGTTGCTTTGATTATGCTGGACCAGTAGATTCTACACAACGGAATGCACACGATGTAGATGCAATTACAAAAATTATTCAGGAACAGAAAGCGGTGGGGGCTGAGATCAGTGATGACTTACAGAGTGAAGAATATGAATGGTCTTCAAGCGGACGTTTGATTGGCATATACTGGTTTTCAAAGCGTGTATCGGGAAAACTGGATTTTTCGTCTTTGTCAGAATTACGGTTTGTTGAATGTGGAGGTAATAACATCACAGAGATTAATGTTAGTAACAATTTAGAGTTAAAAAAACTGGGATGTAGTTATAATAGGCTGACAAGTATTGATATGTCAAAAAACAGTAATCTTAAGGAATTGCAATGCCACGAAAATAAATTATCCAAGTTAGATTTGAAAGGAAATTTGCAGTTGGAAACAGTGTATTGTGGAAACAATCAAATTTCTGATCTCGATATAAGCAGGAATACAAAACTTACGTTTTTATCTTGTGAAGGAAATCAATTAAACACATTGGATGTCAGCAACAATACATTATTGTCTACAATACGTTGTGAAAATAATCAACTGGAAGAATTGGATGTTTCCAATTGTTCTAATTTAACACAGCTGACATGTTATGGAAATAATATTACAATGCTTGATTTGTCGAAAAATAAAAGTTTATTTCGCATTGATGCAGACGAAAATGTAAATATTATTTATGCAGAAAATTAAAACGACTTATTTAGTAAATAAGGAGGAAAATGAATGAATCGAAAAAGAATCTGGATTGTTTTGATGATTATGGCAATTGCTATTGGTAGTGTAGCAGGATATTATGGTTCCAAACCAGAGAGAAAAGCGCCGGTTAACGCTTCGTATGATCAGCAGAAGAAGTTAGCAAAGCAGCAAAACAAAAAATGTAGGGAATTAACACAGCATAAGGGGCAGTATGATGAGAAAACAATCGTCCTGTCGGATACGACAGAGTCGAGGGCAAAAGCATTGGCAGATAAAATGGATGCGTCCATGCGTATGACACCGGATAAAGGATTTGCTGTGTTGACATTACCCAAAGGAGTTGATGTGGCAGATATTTATTCTGATAAGGATTACCGGAAGGATCTGTCAGAAATGTCATTGGATTATCATGTGAAGACCAGTGCAGTGGATGCAAATCAGCATGAGTTGTATGCAAAACGTGCGGATTACAGTGTGAATGATCCGGACTATGATAAGCAGAGTGAATTAGAATATTTGGATCTGCAGGATACCTGGAAGAAAAATAAAGGGGATGGAGTGACAGTTGCCGTCATTGATACAGGTATCGACACAGATCATGAGGAATTCAAAGGACGTATCAGTAAACTGTCTTATAATGCTTCTGAAGATAAGGTGGTCAAGGATTATGATATGTCTGTTATTGAAGATGAGCAGGGACATGGAACGAAGGTTGCAGGGACCTTAGGAGCTGCCTTAGGAAACGAAGCTGGAATTACAGGAATCGCCCCTGAGGCGGAATTGCTTGTGATCAAATGTGATGCGGATGCAAATGGAAACTTTTTAAAGGCATCGGATCTGGTATTCGGTCTTGCATATGCGATTGAAGTGGATGTGGATGTCGTAAATATGTCTTTTGGAACAGAGCAGGATATCTTTAGTAAATATACCAAGCTGGCAGTGGACAGTGATGTGATCTGTGTGGCCAGTGCCGGCAATGACAGCACGGGACTATTAACCTATCCGGCTGCAGATGAGAATGTAATAGGTGTAGGTGCGATGGACTCGGATTGGGAATTAGCATCATATTCTAATTATGGGGATAACAGTGATCTTGTGGCTCCCGGAACAGCGTACACGACAGAGATGGGAGGAAAGTATGGTTATGCTCAGGGAACCTCGCTGGCATCGCCAATGGTTGCGGCAGCCGCTGCATTATATCGCAAAGAACACTCGGATGCAGAGTTTAAGGAGATTAAGGATTATCTTATTGCTTCCAGTGTTGATTTGGGCAGTACCGGAGAGGACATGCTTTTTGGGTATGGAGCATTGGATATTTACGCATTTTTGTATGAGGAGAAGGGAACGATCACATATGAGATGCAGACAGATGAGATAAAAAATCAGACACAGCCATTTGTAAAAGGTCACACGGTTCAGTTGATGTTGGAACCGGAGAGAGAGGACGTTGTCTTTGATGGCTGGTACTATGATAGAGAATGTACAGATGAGGTTGAATATTATACAGACATCTTTTCAGAGGATGTGACTTTATATGCAAAATGGACGAACGAAGATGATGCCAATGCATATACATATTCTACTTTGACAGACGGAACGGTCAAAATACTTTCTTATACAGGAAAAAGAAAATATATTAAGGTACCAGATACGATTGAGGGTAAGAACGTAAGCTGTATTGGGGAGGCAGCGTTTGCAAACAATAATAGATTGCGTAAGATTAATCTTCCTGCAAATCTAACGAAGATTATGCCATATGCATTTCAGGGATGTAGTAGATTGATGTCTATTGATATTCCTGAAAGTGTTCAGAGTATTGAATCAGATGCTTTTTATGGATGTGCAAGAATGAACAGTGTGGGAATTGCAGCTAAAGGAAATTTGCAGAGCATTCAGGATTCTGCATTTGCCCAGACAATGATCAGTTCTTTTGTGATACCTCAAAATTTCACTACTTTAGGAAAAGGGGTCTTTTTAGGATGCCGTGGGATGAAGAAGATTTCTGTGGCTGAAGGAAATACAAGTTTTCAGATTAAGGAACAGGCAGTTTATGACAGCACGGGAACGAAGCTGCTCTATTGTCCTACGGGATTGTCCGGTAGCTATCAGATAGCAGAAGGAACCAAGGAAATTGGTATGTATGCATTTGCATATGCGAGGATGACCCAGATAGATCTTGCGGATAGTCTGGTCAGCCTTGGAGAATCTTCGTTTGAGGGAGCGGCTGTTAATGACATAACGATTCCATCATCAATACAGAATATGGGACGGAGAGTATTTGCGTATTCTGCTCTGATTTCCGTAAATCTGCCGGAAAACAGTCAGTTAAACAAAATTTCCGAGGAAGCCTTTTCTGGGTGCCAGATGACATCAGTATCTATACCTAAGAGTGTAACTCAAATTGAAAATAATGCATTTATGGGAACTGGGTTAAAAAGTATTCAGTTTAATGAAGGGACACTGTTGAAAGAAATTGGTGCATATGCTTTTATGTGGTCCAGACTTCAGAAGATTGTAATACCGGATGCAGTAGTGACGATTGATGAAGCAGCATTTGAAAATTGTTATGATCTTGGACAGGTAGTATTTGGACAGAATAGTCATTGTGTCAGTTTTGGAGCATATTTGTTCCAGGGGGATGAAAAGTTAAAACAGGTTGTTATTCCGAATTCCGTACAGAAACTGGGAGAATGCTGTTTTTATCAGTCAGGTTTGGAAGAAATAGAGGTTGGAGCCGGTTTAACGGATCTCGGGGAAGGAGCTTTATCGGGATGCCAGAACTTGGAAAGTATTGCTGTAGATAAAGCAAATACAACATACGGTTCCTACGATGGAGTATTATTTGATGCAGCGAAAACCAATCTACTCTTTTATCCTGCAGCAAAATCAGGGGAATATACACTTCCAAAAACCACAGTGAGAATTGCGGGTTATGCATTTGCAGGTGCAAAGAAATTAACGGAGATTGCATTTAATGAAGGCTTGAAAAAAATTGGCAGATATGCATTTGCTGATTGTGAGGGGCTTCAGACTCCGGAGTTTCCGCAGGGATTGGAGAGCATCGAGGAAAATGCCTTTGAATACTGTAGTGGAATGACGGAAAAGTGTTTGATTCCAAAGACGGTGAAAGATCTTGGGAGATTTGCATTTGCCTATGACTACAATTTAACTAAGATAGAAATGGAAGCAGATAGCCAATTGAATCGTTTGGGATACGGAGTATTTGGATATTGTGGAATTGAAGATTTTACAGTTCCTGAAAATGTATCAACTATGGGGCAGGAAGTGTTTACCGGATGCAACAATCTGGTGACGGTTACCTTCGAGGGAGAAAGTCAGTTAGAGCGTATTGCAGCATGGACATTTCAGGGGGCAGATGCTTTACGTAGGATTACTTTTGAGCAAGGCAGTTCACTGGCGGTGATTGAGGCAAGAGCACTGGAGGGGTTATCCGCTCTGAATCATGTGGATCTGAAATATTGTACAAAGTTGAAGGAAATTGACAATTATGCGTTTAACCATTGTATTTCCTTGAGTGACATTACCCTGCCTCAGTCTTTAACAACTATTGGCAGATATGCTTTTCAGGGATGTTCTGTGTTAAAGAAGATGACAATACCGGCAACGGTAACAAAGATTGGTCGTTATGCTTTTGCAGAAACCGGTAAGATAGAGGTTTATTTTAAAGCAAGTCTTTTGCCGGAAAATCTGGAAGAAAATTGGAACCAGGATGTGGTGGCATATTATCTCGGTGTTGCGGATATTGTCAGTACCGGAGATTGGGAATATGCGTTGACAGATGATGGTAATGCCAGCATTGTGGCATATCACGGTAGTGCCACAGATATTGCTTTAGATCAGATTGATGGTCATGATGTTATATCGATCGGAGGCAAGGTCTTTAAGAATAATACAGCCTTACATAGTATAACTCTGCCAGACACTCTGACCGGAATTTATCAGAGTGCCTTTGAAGGAACAACTGATCTGGATCAGGTTATTATTCCTGCATCGGTTCGTGTTATTGATGACTATGCATTTGATGGAAGTGGTATTACGAAGGTCACGTTTGCAGAGAACAGTGAATTATCGATTCTGGGACGTTATGCTTTTGCGAAGACAGAGAAGCTTGCACAGATTACTTTGCCAAAAGGTCTTACGAAAGTAAAAGATTATGCATTTTATAACAGTGCAGTGAAACAGGTTGGTTTTGCGGAGGGAACAAAACTGGAAGAAATTGGGCGTTATGCTTTTGCAAAATCAGATATTACATCATTTATCGTTCCGGATACAGTAACTAATATTGATTATTATGCATTTAGTGATACATTGGCATTGACGGAAATAAATCTGGGCAATGGAGAGAAATTATCTCTTCAGGGGAATGCTTTTTACAATTCGGGATTGACTGAGGTTACGATTCCGGCAGGAGTAGATTATATTGGGGAACTCTGTTTTGCAGGATGTGAAAATTTAACGGCTATACATGTGTCGGCAGATAATAAGAAATACAGCTCGGATGAGAATATTTTATATGATAAAGCACAGACAAAGCTGATTACCTGCCCGGCAAATAAAGAGGGGAGTTACACCATAAAAAGTACAGTGACATCCTTTGCGTTTGCTGCTTTTGAAAAATCGAAGCTCAGTGAGATTACAATTCCCGATGACAGCAAATTAAGCACTATTGGATATCGTGCATTTTTTGACTGTGAAAACTTGGAGATGATTTACATTCCGGCGGGAATTCAAAGTATTGACCGTTATGCGTTTGCATACTGCAATCATTTGAAAAACGTAGATATTGATAATGGAAGTCAGTTGGGTGGTATTTATAAAAGTGCTTTTTATAATTGTGAGAAATTGGAAAGTATAGCGATTCCAGATGGAGTACAGGAGATTGGAGAGTATGCATTTTATGGATGCAGTGCACTTTCTGACCTTGGATTCACAGAAACAAGTAATTTGATGAGTATTGACGATCATGCCTTTGAGCATAGTGGAGTGACAAGCTTTACGATGCCAAATGATCTGATTGAAATTGGGACAGCCGCTTTTAACGGGGCAAAACTGGACACATTGGTAATGAACAATTCTATTCAGGAGATTGGACGGAATGCATTTGCAGATTGTGGCTTGGCTAAAATGACAAAGCTGGAATTTCCAACGAGTGTCACATTTTTGGGAAATGGGGCATTGAAAGGAGCAGATACCATTGAAGAGTTGACACTTCCATTTTTTGGAGAGTATTTAGGGGATGAGAGTGCAAATGGATTTATAAAATCTGTAAGGTTGGTAGATTTATTTTCACAACAAGAATGGACCAATATAGGAAGCTTAAAGAAAATTTCTGTTCTTCAGGGAGAGTTTGTTCCAAATGAATATTGTATGTGTGTCAATCAGATAGAGCAAGTTGTATTGCCGAATACAATAGTTGAAATAGGATATTGTGCATTTGAATCTACAGCTTTGAAACAAATAAAGATTCCAGAGGGAGTGTCTGCCATTGGAGCAAATGCATTTTCGAGAACAAGCCTTGAAAAGTTGTCATTACCGAAAGGACTGTCTAGAATAGGTGATGAGGCATTTGAATATTGTTCTAAATTGTCACAAATTAATCTGCCCGATGAAACACAATATATTGGATATAGAGCATTTGCTGGCACATCATTACAAAGTATTATAATACCAGAGAATGTGAATTATATCGGAGAGGGAGCGTTTGGAGAGAATGAAGAATTAGAAACAATAGAGGTTCATGAAAACAATAAGAAATATACCTCTGTTGATGGTATTTTATATAACAAAGAAAAAACCAAACTTTTAGTTGTACCAATGAAGATTTCCGGAACGGTGCATGTACCGGAGGGCATAAAAGAGATTGGAGATTATTGTTTTGCGGGAGGACAACTAGAAGAGATTGAACTTCCAAATACGGTGACGACAATTGGGAGAGGAGCATTTAAACAATCGGCTTTATTGAAGTTTGTAATGCCAGATAGTGTGGTTAGTATTGACCAGGAAACATTTATGGATTGTCATAAGTTAGAATATGTAATATTAAGTAAAAATATAACAGAAATTACATCAAATATGTTTTCTTATGATGAAAATTTACAAAGCGTAGAAATCTATGATAAAATAAAAAAGATAGAATATGCGGCGTTCAGAAATAGTGGAATACGCTATATTAATTTTGGGGAGGCTGTAAAGGATATAGGGGAATTGGTCTTTGCTGAATGCAATCAACTTCAGTATATCAATGTAGATGAAGATAATCCCTATCTGAGGGCAGTAGATGGTATTTTATATAATAAAGAATGCACGAGACTTATTTTGACACCGGCAATGATTAGCGGAGAAATTACAGTTCCGGATGGTGTAAAGAAATTAGAAGAATCAGCATTTAGTGGCAGGGAAAGATTAACGAAAATAGTGTTGCCTGATTCATTAGAATATGTAGGCAGATGTTGTTTCTTGGGATGCAAAAGATTATCTTCTATTTCAATGGGCGAAAATATAACATATATTGGTCAATTGGCATTTGGAAATACTGCATATTATAGAAACGAAGAAAATTGGAACGAAGGAATTCTTTATTATAAAAATTATGCATTGGATAGTAAGAATGAAAAAATAAATAAAATAGTGAGAGTAAAAGAGGGAACTCGTTTAATTGCATCAGCATGTTTTGCATATAGTCACAATATGGAAAAAGTAATACTTCCGGATTCTGTAATATATTTGAATAGTTCAGCTTTTTCTGACTGTGATCATTTGGCAAGTGTTAGAATGAGTCGGAATCTGAAAAAAATAGGACCATTTGCCTTTAGTGATTGTAAAAAACTTTATAGTATTGTTTTGCCTGAGACGCTTATTTCCCATGAAGATCGGGAATTTTATAATTGTATGAATTTGAAATATGTAATATGTGAAGCAGATTTATCAAAACGGGAGATTAATAGTTCTAGTATGTTTGAAAATGACCCTGCATTAGAGTGTATTTGGGTTACTAAAATGGATGATGCAACGAGGATGAACTTTTATGATATGAATCAAGACGTTGATATTATAGTGGATACAAAGGAGAAAGCACTGGCAATACCAAGTGATGGATATACAATATATTCTCATGTTAAGTTGAATGATGACAAGAGAATAGATAATCTCTATTACGACGGAGAATGGAATCAGGCGACTTTCTGGCTGGATGATATGATCCTGCAGATGCAGCCGGTATTATCAACACAGGTCTTGCAGGCTCCGGCGCAATCGCTGATCAATCAATATCTGCCGGATGGAGCTGAATTTATTGGATGGGATATTGATGGTGACGGAAAGGCGGATAAACTGCCATCGACATTGAATTCTGATCTGACGGCATATGCTGTTTATGATACACCGATTCAGAGTATTACTTTACCGGAAACAGTGGAAGTGGAAGAAGGATATAGCAAGAAACTCACCGTGACATATACACCGGAGGAGTATAGCCATGATGATACTTTGGTTTGGAAAAGTTCGGATAAGACGATTGCTACAGTGCAGGATGGTACTGTGAAGGGGATTACTCAGGGGGAGGCTGTGATCACAGCTTCACTGAAAGAGGATCCTTCGGTACAGACGAAATGTACTGTGACGGTTCGACAGGTAAGTTATGGAATTAAATTAGAAGAGACGTTTAAAGAAATTAATGTAGGAGAGAAGTATCAGATACCAGCAGAAATTGTAATGCCAAAGGATGATGCGGATATTACAGAATGGTTTAGTAATGATGAGACGATAGCTGTGGTATCTTCAAGTGGAGCGGTTACAGCAGTTGCACCAGGAGAAACATACATTATAATACGACATGGTGCTTATCAAACGAATTATTGGTTGAAGGTATTCGAACCATTGAAATTTATTGAGTTTAAAGATTCTATTCGACAGATGAATGTTGGTGATGAGAAAAAGTTACAAATTTCTTATTATCCAGAGAATACCTCTGATGATAAAAGTATAACTTGGATCAGTACAGATACAGAGGTAATAGGAGTTGGAGCGGATGGAACAGTGACAGCAAAAGGACCAGGATGTGCAAGGATTATAGCCTTGGTAAGCGGTAAGAAATGTGAAATGGAGGTGAGAGTTTATGCACCACTTCAATGGATTAAGTTGAATACATCGACAGGAACCATGCGTTTAGAGAGAAAGAAAGAACTTAGTATTATTTACGAACCGGAGAACACAACAGATGATAAAACAGCAGTTTGGGAGTCTTCTGATGAAGAAATCGCATCGGTAGATGCGGAGGGCGTTGTGACAGCGTTAAAAACTGGAAAGGCAACTATTACGGCAACGGTAGGAGATAAAAAGGCATCCTATGAGGTGACTGTCGTTGGATTGAAAGATGACAAGACGGGAATTATCGTGAGCAACTCTGATGATAGTGAGATGGATAAGGATATGTCATTAGGGGTGGACGAGATTACCAAAGAAGCATTGCAGAAGAAATATCCGAAGGGATGGGAAATATTCTGGAAAATTATACAGGAGATCATAAAGGCAGCGAAAGGCCATAAGCCAATTACTCCGATTTTTGATATTGGTTTGTACCAAAATAATCAGGCAGTGCAGCCGGGTCAGAGTGTTGATGTTGAGATTCCTGTTCCGGATGGTGCAATAACGGATGATGCGGTGATTTACCGCATTGAAGAGGATGGAACTGTTACAGATATGCATGCAGAGTATAAAGAAGGTAAATTTACATTCCAAACAGAACATTTTAGTGTATATGCGTTAGGAACAAAATCAGAACAGATTTATACAACAGATATTTTGTTTGACAATGCCGAGTTGACAGTTTGTCCGGGAAGGACCGCAACGATTGGAGCAGTCAGTGTGCCGGAGAACATTACGCAGCCGGGAATTCGTTGGAGGTCTTTGGATGAATCTGTGGCGAAGGTATCCCAAAGAGGTGTTGTGACAGCGGTGAAAGCCGGTGTAGTTACGATATCTGCAATTGCAGTAGATGATGAAAATGTGACAGCAGAATGCAGGGTGAGGGTGGAACATGATTATGTGGAACCGGTAATTGTTAAAAGACCAAATTGTTCCGAACAGGGGTTGGCAGTCACAACCTGTAAGGTCTGTGATGATACTATAGAGGCAACACTGGATAAGGAGCCGAATCAGCATATTTGGGGAGAAAGTTATATAATAGATAAAGAGCCAACGGAGACGGAGGAGGGACAGAAATCTCTTCATTGTAGTCTGTGCGATACAATTAATCCGGAAAGCATCACGGTGATACCTAAAGTGACGCTGACACCAAGCAGTACGCCAAAACCAACAGCTACAGCATTGCCAATACAGACACCAAGTAGTATTCCAAAGCCAACAGCTACAGTGCTGCCAACACAGACACCAAGCAGTACGCCAAAGTCAACAGCTACAGCATTACCGACACCGACATCAGATAGTACACCAAAGCCAACAGATGCAGCATTACCGACGCTGACACCAAGCAGTACGCCAAAGTCAACAGCTACAGTGCTGCCAACACAGACGCCAAGCAGTACGCCAAATCCAACAACTATAGTGTTGCCAACACAGACACCAAGCAGTACGCCAAAGCCAACAACTATAGTGTTGCCAACACAGACACCAAGCAGTACGCCAAAGCCAACAGCTACAGTGTTGCCAACACAGATACCAAGCAGTACACCAAAGCCAACCGCTACAGTGTTGCCAACACAGACACCAAGCAGTACACCAAAGCCAACCGCTACAGTGTTGCCAACACAGACACCAAGCAGTACGCCAAAGTCAACAGCTACAGCATTGCCAACACAGAAACCGAAGCCAACCGCTACAGTGCTGCCGACACAGACACCAAGCAGTACGCCAAAGTCAACAGCTGCAGTATTACCGACACAGATGCCAGATAGTACACCAAAGCCAACAGATGCAGCGTTGCCGACACAGACACCAAGCAGTATGCCAACACCAGGCAATATTCCAAATCCGATAGATAACATGGGGACGGATATAAATCCGAGTGACCCAGTGATCAAAAAGATTGTGGTGAAAGATGGTATTACCTATTGGATTACCGCTGACGGCAGTGCAGAGTATCAAAAGGCCGATGGAAAAGCAAAAGGAAGTGTGGTGATTCCGAATACAGTTAAGCTGCAGGGAAAGAAATATAAAGTGACATCGATTGCGGCAAAAGCTTTTTATAATAATAAAAAGATCAAAAAGATTGTGATAGGGAAAAATGTTATTAAAATTGGCAAGAAGGCATTTTATGGCTGCAGCAAACTGCAAAAGATATTAATACGGTCAGAAAAGTTATCAGCTGGAAAAGTTGGTAAGAAGGCATTTTATAAGATTTACAAAAAGGCCGTTGTGAAGGTGCCCTCAAAATGCAAAAAACAGTATGTTGTTTGGTTGAAGAAAACAGGAATTACTGGAGGCAGAAAGATTCATTAAAACATATCATAAGTGATGAGAATCCACTTCACAGATATTTTACACAGATTTGACGTAAACAGGATAGCAGATTTTACTTCATAAATTTAAGATTAAGTCATCGTGAATAAAGCGATGGCTTTTTCTTATTTGTTGGAATTTTTTAGTTTCAATCAATTTGCTGCCTGTGGATAAAACAAAGCAGTATCGGCAGAGCAGCAAAAAGAATATCGCATGGCCGGCTGATTTTGCAGCCGGCGGTCACGTGGTCGACTTTATAGAGAAAGGAAATGTAGGAAAATGAAGGTGAAATTAAAAACATATCTCCATCATCCCGGTTCTCTGGTGGTGCTTCTGCTGACGATCCTGTCAGCAGTGATCACGGTACTGGCACTGGGATCGCTGATTGTTTACATTCTGGTAAAGGGAGTGCCCCATCTGACACCGGAGCTGTTTGCCTGGACGTATAATTCAGACAACGTATCCATGTTACCGGCTTTGATCAACACATTGCTGTTGACACTCCTTGCCATTGTGGTGGCAGGACCCCTGGGAATCTTCGCAGCGATCTATATGGTGGAATATGCCAAGAAGGGAAATAAAATCGTAGGACTTGTCCGGGTGACGGCAGAGACGCTGTCAGGTATCCCATCGATCGTATATGGATTGTTCGGAATGTTGTTTTTCTGTACGGCACTTCATATGGGATATTCGCTGATATCCGGAGCACTGACGGTGGCGATCATGGTGTTGCCGACGATCATGAGAACCAGTGAGGAGGCACTTCTGGCTGTGCCGAGAAGCTACCGGGAAGGAAGCTTTGGACTGGGAGCCGGAAAGCTCCGGACGGTATTCCGGGCGGTGCTTCCATCGGCAGTACCGGGAATTCTTTCCGGCGTGATCCTCTCCATCGGACGTATCGTGGGAGAGACTGCCGCTCTGATCTTTACGGCTGGTACGGTGGCAGCAGTTCCTAAGGTAAATGCCGGGATCAAAGGATTCTTTGGATCCTCTGTAAGAACTCTTTCCGTACATATGTATAACTTATCAAAGGAAGGTCTTCATACGGATCAGGCGTTTGCTACAGCTGTTGTATTGTTGGTATTTGTGATCGTCATCAATTTTATCTCCAACATTTTGGCTAATAAGCTGAAATCAAAAGTGTAATGACTGGGACTGACAGCATATTTTCTGCGAAAGCAGTTTTGATATAAATAGAAAAGCAGATTTGATTAGAAAAGAGGAAAAATTATGGATTCAGTATATTCAAATGTTGTTGTTGAGGCATCGGAGCATCCGGTATCTGCGGCAACGAAGTTTCATGTTGAGAATTTAAATCTTCATTATGGCAGCTTTCATGCATTGAAGGATATTAATATTGATATTCCACAGAACCGTATTACTGCATTTATCGGACCGTCCGGCTGTGGTAAGAGTACCTTTTTGAAGTCCTTAAACCGGATGAATGATCTGGTGGAGGGATGCCGGATCGAAGGAACGGTGATGCTGGGAGATGAAAATATTTACGGTGACATCGATGTAAATCATCTCCGAAAGAGAGTGGGAATGGTATTTCAGAATCCAAATCCGTTTCCAATGAGTATTTATGACAATATTGCCTATGGACCGAGAACCCACGGCATCCATTCCAGACAGAAGCTGGATGCGATCGTGGAGAAGTCCCTGCGTCAGGCGGCGATCTGGGATGAGTTGAAGGATCGTCTCAAAAAGTCGGCACTGGGTCTGTCCGGTGGACAGCAGCAGCGTCTCTGTATTGCGAGAGCTTTGGCAGTGGAGCCGGAGGTGATCCTGATGGATGAGCCGACATCGGCACTGGATCCGATCTCTACCGCTCATATTGAGGAGCTCGCACTGGAGCTGCAGAAGGATTACACCATTATTATGGTAACCCACAATATGCAGCAGGCAACCCGTATCTCCAGCAAGACGGCATTTTTCCTGCTGGGTGAGATGGTGGAATACAACGATACCGAAAAGCTGTTTTCTATGCCGGAGGATAAGCGGACAGAAGACTATATCACAGGACGTTTTGGATGATGGATCCTGTGACGGATATGTTGCAGAGATTTTGCAGATAGCAGATTATTATTAACAAAGCAGTTCAAAAAAAGAGGTGGCAGAGAAATGAGAACACATTTTGATAAACAGTTAAATAAATTAAATGATGAGCTGATCGAGATGGGAAGCATGATCGAAAAGGCGATCGAGCATACCATCAAGGCTCTGGTAACACAGGATATTGATCTGGCAAAATATGTCATTGATTCCGATGAGCAGATCAACCGCCAGGAAAGAGACATTGAGAGTCTCTGTCTGAAGCTTCTGCTGCAGCAGCAGCCGGTGGCAAGGGATC
>CAKRHP010000006.1 GCA_934339135.1 uncultured Lachnospiraceae bacterium
GCAGGTAGTTGAAGTTCTTAAAACTATCTAGGAGCTGGTCTGCTCATATTTTTCCGAAGAACAGTTTACACTATCGATCAAAAAATCCACCTTTTCTGCAAAATGCATATCTGGTATAATGTATATTATTTTTACCAAGCATCTTTATGACAAAAGATAACGACTCTTGTCCATTCCATATCAGCTTCTCATCAACTTCAATTTTTCTCTTGTATACCGTTTCTGTTTTTATCGAATACGGCTGAGGCTTCAGGAAAAAGTTTTTTGTAAATGTAGAATGATAAACATTTCCACATACTACGTTTAAATAAGCGTCCTTCGCATGATGAAGGTCATTAATCTGACGAGATTTTATAATTCCAAATGCATGTCGAAACTCTGACGCTAACCCTGCCTTTACATATACAACCTCCGTTTCTGGAAACATCATTTTCAAAATTTCAGCCACAGCCTTTGTGGATTGTCTTGTTTCTACTAACTGACGATTCACAAATCCTTGTTTTTCCTCGTCTGTAAATGGTGTTTTTCTTGTTAAGCGGTTATATTTTTCCTCAGAGATTAACCCCTCTTTTCTATAGTACTTCCAAATTGATGACATTTTATCCCGGATATCCTTGTTTATTGGATACTTATCTGACTTTTCCCCATTTAGTTTCGATTTCACCAATACTTTATTATTGAAGCTGTCATCTTTCACGTACGCCTGAGGATAAATATGGTCAACATTGACATATGCATCTGATTTCAGTTTGGTAATGTCAATCGGATCTCCCGAATACATACATATTCCTAACTGCATAAAATATAAGAACAACACCTCACTCTGTAACTCATTATCTGACTTTTTTTCCAACTCACCAAGAAGCTCGGAGATCTCTTTTGATATTTTTCTTACTTCCTGTCTATCCATATGTTTGTACAATTCCTTAATTTTATCACGACGTGAAACAGTTCTTTTTCCCTTTTCGCCACCCCCGCGTGCCATCTCGACAAATATCTTCCGTGGTGCATTCTGACATGCTTTTGTAACATCACCTATAATATCCAATGTTCTATAAATCGGGCGTTTCACTGCATTCGAAACATACATATCCGATAATATCTGTTCCACACCGGCCGGATGTTCACTATAATAATCTTTCCTTTCTCTTTCAAGCACATCCCTAATCGTATAGTGATCAGAAAAAATAATCTGCATTAAGTTATCATTTGTTCCCCACATAATCTGTATAACACTTAAGATTTCTCCCGTTTCTTTTACAACACCCTTAATCTCCGTCAAAAATTTCTCCGATAATCTCCCAAAATCCTTATATTTCAGTTTTGAAATATAACGTCTGTCTTCCTCCGAAATATTAGGATAATTTTCTTCTAAGTATTTATTAATTCTTTTTTTGTCTTCCGTATATGTAAGACGTTTGATAATTTCTTCCACATCCTCCTCATTGACAATTTTGTTTTCCAACATTCTTCGAAAATCATGGTATGATTTCAAAGATGATTTTACAGAAATGTCAAGTCCCGTTATCTCATCTGAATCACTCATATAATTATTACTGATCAAAAAATCACGTATCTTCTTTACTGTAACTTTTTTGTTCTTTTTAAAAAGACCAAATATTCCTTTTTTACATTCTACCGTAATTTTTTGTCCATTAACTTTAATATTATTAATTTCATTTAACACTTCATACTTGCAGTACAACAGGGAATATTTCGGCAGTACATCCTCTCCCGGCAAGTAACTACACTGATTTGTCATTTTGTTGATAAATGCCTGCTCACTTGCATCAAGATCAATTTTTTCTTCATAATTCCATGGATAAATACGTCCTTTAGCCTTCCTCTCAATCCAGGCAAATGAACTATTTTCTCTATGTAATGGTCCTACATAATAAGGTGTCCGATATTCCATAATAGAGAGCAATTTTTCTTTCGTGATATATCCAGCGTCATCCTTTTCATTGATAAATGGAAGATATGCCGATGACTTTTCCAAAAGGCGGGCAAGTTCAAAATAATATAGCTGATACGGAATGACACGATTATCCGTATTAACCTGTTTCGGCATGAATATTCCAAGTTCTAACCGCTGCCACATATCGTCATAAAATTCTTTATCTTCCATTTCACACTTAATGTCTTTTACAATTTTTCGTATGTAAGTGCAAAAATCTTCTTGCGACGCTTTTCTCTTCGGTCGTTTTTCCCCCTCATCAAGATTCAGAGAATTAAAATTATACGAATACGCCACATAATTGTTATCTCCTGCATCACGGAAAATTTCATTATATTTATCCGGGCAATATTTTCTTATAAATGCTTTGAGTCCTGCCAAATCTTTTTTGTGCTGTTCATACACTTCTATTTTTGCCTTTGAAATATATACCTGTCCCTTCGATGCCTCGTATAATACAGCCCAATCATATACGGCTCTGATCTTTAATAAATATTCTGCATATTCATCTAATTCTGTTAAAATCTGTTCAAACTCATCTTCATTCTTTTTAAAGCTAATACTGATTTTGTCCTGAAACTCGGCCTGCGCAAAAAGTTTATCTGCCGTAACCGTTCCTCCGGAAAGCAAGGTTATTACCGCATTGGTTCCCAGTACTTCATTATCTTTATCGGAATTATTTTTGTTAGAATTATTTTTGAATAATTCATCTTTGAATGCTTTTTCTTTATCTTTTACGCCACATTTTTTCAATAAAATGTTTTTAAAGGTTTCCTCTTCATCAATCCAAGGTATATCCTGCCCAATGCCATGATACATCTCCTTAAATGCATTATACGAGGTTGAAAAGTCTAACACCTTTTCTACATTTGTTTTTTCAACGTCACTCAAAAAATGACCTCTGTGTGCAACAAGCCATGCCACCGCAAGATAAACCAGCCGGACATCGTGAGGATTCTCATCATCAATCAGATCCATGATAAGATGATGTATCGTTGGATATTTGAAATAATATTCTTTATCCGTGTATCCGTTATCATTAAACAATATAAATGGATCATTCCCGCTTGCGTCTTCACGATACAGAGCACTTTCCTTTAGGCGAAGAAAAAATCTGCTATCAACTTTTTCAATCTCGTGGGCAAATATTTCCTGAACAAAACGTACTCTCTGCTGTCGTCTGTTCAGTCTTCTTCTGGCCGTTCTAAAACCACGCCTTTCCGCACACTGACTGCCCTCCTCAAATACATGAGATCCCCACATCGGCTCTCCGTGGTATTTTAAAATTTTATACTGTGGATCAGTAACTGCATATCCCACAGAATTTGTTCCAATATCAAGTCCTAAATAATATTCTTCAATTACTCTTTTTTTCATTTGACATTCTCCTTCATATGTGCTATTCTAACAATGTCAATCCCCTATGGATTAACACTGCGAGTTCAAATAACGTTATCGCAACGAAATCGCCGTATATCGGTTGCACAGTGTGTGCATTTATTTAAATAAGCCTTTATGGCTTATTTTTTTATCCCGATTATATATGTTATAAAAAAGTAAATTTATTATACCAAACTTCAAATCCTATATCAATTATTTTTATATTATATTTTCTATTTTTTCAACAATTCACAAACGACGCCATCTGTCATCACATACATGATCCGGCCTTTCGCCTTAGCCCCTATTTTGTCATATAACCTTCCTGCACTCATAGATTTCCCCTGAACCGTCTGAGGACTATTTGCTACATATCCACATTTTTCCAGTCCCTTCATTTCTACCCGAATCGCCTCTTTATCAAATTTATTGTCCGGCTCTTTAACTAATGTAACTTCCATTCCCATCAAAATCCATCCAATCATCCATAGTAATTCCCCCTTCTAATGTGTTTTACCATTCCTCCAACTGTATTTCCATTATACTACACATCCAGTCCAATAAACAGTACTGCCAGTAAAAAAAGAAAGAAGAGAAAAACCTTACAAACTCACGTTCCGTAAGGTATTCTCTCTTCTCCCGAACATATTTTCTGCTATATACTCCTTTTTAATTCTCCCACCGAATCTGCTCTCCCTGAATCACTTCATACCGGATCAGTTCTCTGCTATCCAGATCTACCCGGTGCATATCCACTGCCGTGATCTGATGGTTTTCATACGTCGTGTAATAATAGATTCCTCTGGTTGCATTACAGCAGGAGGTATACAACGTGATCTCGTACTTTCCCTCTCCCACATTGCAGCAGCCTCTCGGCTGGTCTACGGATCCCAGAATGTGGAAAAACTGGCTGACACTTTCTGCCTCACTGTCGCCGGAAATGGAGTTGGCTTTTACGAAAGCAGCACGCACAAACCGGGAAGCAGAGGAGAGATCCCCCGGCAGTCCCATAGCCCCCATGCCGCGGCTGTAAGTGCCAAGAGGCAGCTCCGGAGCAAATGTATTCTGAGGCTGCTTTGACGAGAGGCCCATGTAATTATTCAGCAGGAACATCTGCGTCTCAAATGGCGGATTGTTAGTCAGGATTCCCACCGGATTATCATGAATATGGAGACCGTCTGCCATGGATTCCACAGTAATGCAGTCACCGGCATCCGCAATGATCCAGTGAAGTCCCGCAGCCGGAAGCTGTTCGCTAAAAGGTGTCCCGGTGAGATTCATACGGGATAATAACTCCCGCACTTCCTTCATGGAAGCACACTGGGATAATACCCACGGAATAAATTCAAACTGTGCCACGTTTTCTCTGTCCGATTTTACGGACTGATACACTGCATTTCCGACGAAATTCAAGCCTGCCATGCCGACACCCTTTTCGTTAACCGCATCATAATATAATGGATAATCTGCTGCCACATGTGCCATTCCGACCATCGCATAATGACTTTCCCTCATTCCCATATGACGGAACTGAAATGGATAATGACGCGGGGTTATCGTGATCTCATCCCCATAAGAAAATTCATAATCCAGGGTTCTGCCAATATAAAAATCCTTTGTCCGGTAAGTTGCCGCTGTACACATAATTTTTCCTCCAATCATGAATAATTAATAACTCAAACTTCCCACACCAAGAACTATAATATGCCCAGACTGTTTCTGAAGTTCGAGGGTATTGAATATGATTTTTGGCTTTTAAGGGTCTGAATACCCGGAGCTGTGTCTGGAAATTGCCTTGTCACTAACGGCTTGCGGGAAGTCTGATTGCTTTGCTGTTTCGATGTTCGATGAACGTGTCTTCCCGTACTCGCCTCAGGGGGGGATTCAGGTATTTCAAAGGGCACTTTCGCACTCGCTGGTGTTTACGCTGCGTCTTTTGCAGCGTTATGCACCACTGCGTAGTGCGACGTAGCGGGAGCGTGCCCACTGAAATAACTGAGCCCACCCTGGAGGCTCGATCGTCCAGACACGTATTCATCGAAACATTGCAAAGCAAAGACTTCCTGGCAAGCCTACTGATCTGCGGCAATTTCCAGATCACAGCCTTCCGGGTGCATTCTTCTTAGGAGCCAAAAATCATATTGAAAACCGTGCCACATCAGAAACAGTCTGGGCACAATTTGTTTTCTGGTGTGGGAAGTTTGAGTTAATAATTCATCAAAATCTTCTATCATTAATCTAATTTTTCAATCAGTAAATCATTTCTGTGATCCATTTGTTTTACTGATCTTAGCATAACATTTTAATATGCCGTCACGGCTGTTCTTCACTCATGATACTGCTTAAACAGCTCCAGCCTCGAACTGACCTCCAGCTTCCGCAGGAGATTCTGGATATGCTTTTGAACCGTCAGGCTGCTGATATCGTACTTTTCTGCAATCTCTTCATTGGAATCAAACTGCAGGATCCGTTCCAGAATCTGTGTCTCCCTCGCAGTCAGTCCATACCGTTCCCGGATATCCTCTACTGTCCGCAAAGTGGTACTCTTCTTATGATCTCCGGATAAGATCTGCGGAAAAACCTTATTTAGATGAACTCCTATAGACCGCAGAAAAAACATATCATCCGACTGAAAGCAACCGTCGATCCTGGTTCGAAAAAGAGACAGTACTCCCAGCAGATGCTTATCCGACACGATACTATACTGCATGGTATCATAAATATCATAGCTTTCATAGCAGTAGCGGTGAAGCTCACCCTCCAGCCGTTCCTTATCACTAAGGATCTCACTCTCACAGACCAGAGTGGATTCATTGCCATGGATCAGCCACAATACCGGATCCTGCGCCGCCTTCTCGATATACCGTTTCTCTGCCTCCGCAAAGGTATCCGGCACACAGATCGGTTCCGGCTGGTACAGATTTTCCGCGTTGGCCAGAGATGAGGTCCCCACCGGCTCCGCCGCAAGAAGAATACTGCAGTATGTATGGGGGATCAGCATACGGATGGGCACCATAAACTCTGTTTTGAGTTCCTCTATGGTAGTACAATCATAAAGATGATTGATCAGATCATTATATATTAAAAACTGATTTTTTTCCATTTTTCCACCTTATAAAATACTACTTCTTTTTAGTTATTTTGATTCATTTTACATTATTTTATGTCTTTTTACTCTAAGGATAGAGTACCATATGTTATACCAGTTGACAAGTAGTTATACTATTATCCCCGTATAAATTGCTCGAAAAATGTAATTGAAAACGGGTATATACGGTGCTATGATGGTCTCAACAAAAAATTAGCTGACAAAATACAAAGGCGTATTTGCTGAAGTTCATTCGTATTTCACTCCTTGAGATGACGAACTGATTTCAGCGGATACGTCTTTATTTTTTCCAAAAAGGAGGAATTTATTATGGCACAGAAAGAACAGGTTATTAAAGATCTCGACAAGATTATTTCTCTGATCCGCACAGACAGCGATCAGATTTCCGCTGATGACAAAAAGAAAATGGTGGATGACACACTTCATTATTTTGACAATTACGTAAGTCCGGGCTGGCTGAAATACAGAAAATCCGTTTCATCCGATTCGGAGAACGGTGCTGTACTGGAGTGGCATGATGAAGGAGCTTACTGCTACGGACTGAACGGTGAAAAGTTCATCGACTGCCTCGGTGGTTTCGGTATTTACACATGCGGTCACAGAAATCCGGAGATCCTGGATGTAGTAAAAGCACAGCTTGATCATCAGGCACTTCATTCACAGGAGCTTCTTGATCCTCTCCGTGGTTATCTTGCAAAGGCTGTTGCAGATATCACACCGGGAGACCTGCAGTACTGCTTCTTTACAAACGGTGGTGCCGAGGCGGTTGAGATGTCCTTGAAGCTTGCCCGTATCGCTACCGGCGGCAGATGGTACATTTCTACAGTCGGTGCTTTCCACGGTAAATCAATGGGTGCCATCTCTATGGGTGGTAAGAGTACATATCGAACCCCATATATCCCTATGGTACAACAGGTACAGCATGTACAGTATGGTGTTGCCGAGGATATCCGTAAGGCGATCGCTAATCTTCAGGCAGTCGGCGAGAAGGTTGCCGGTGTGATCCTTGAGCCAATCCAGGGTGAGGCCGGTGTTATCATTCCTCCGGAGGGATATCTGACAGAGGTCCGCAAGATCTGTGATGAGACAGGTGTTGCACTGATCTTTGATGAGATCCAGACCGGTATGGGTCGTACCGGTACCATGTGGCGTTGTGAAGCCGAGGGTGTTACCCCGGATATCATGACATTTGGTAAGGCATTCGGCGGCGGCATCATGCCAATCACCGGTATTATCTGTAAGCCAAAAATGTGGACACAGGAGCTTATCGACAATCCATGGCTTCTTGGTTCTCCTACTTTCGGTGGAAACCCTGTATGCTGTTCTGCCGCACTTGCTACGATCAAGTATATGCTTGAAAATGATATTCCGGGTGTCTGCAAGAAGAAGGGCGAGTTCCTGAAAGCCGGTCTTGAGAAGCTGGCTGCAAAATATCCTGAAGTCATCTCCGAAGTACGTGGTACCGGACTGATGCTTGCAGTTGAGTTCCACACCTCAGATATCGGTTATGAGTGTGCGAAGGGTCTCTTTGCAAGACGTGTTATGACTGCAGGTACTCTTGTCAATGCCAAGACGATCCGTTTCGAACCGACCGCTGTCATTTCACAGCAGGATATGGAGGACGTTCTGACCCGTATGGATGAATCTCTTGCCGATACCAAAAAGGCAATGAACCTGTAAATAGTTAATGGATAATCAGACAGCAAACTTACCTAAAATTGATTAATAAATGATAAACTTGTCAAATGATCTGTACCAATATACCTGTCCGTATATTGGTACAAGTCATCTAAAACGGTCAGGAGGAATGATTATGGGACTTAGCAAAATCGAGATTATTACAGGCATGCAGAAATTTAACGGATTAAAGCGCGTACTGAGCCAGGCCGGAGTCGGCGGTATGACATTTACCCAGGTGCTCGGCTGCGGCCGCGAAAAGGGTACCCGTGAATACGAGGTGGATGAGCGTTATGAAATGGAGCTTCTGCCAAAGCAGCAGATCAATGTGGTCGTGGACGACAGCCGTCTTGACGAGATTCTTGATCTGATCAAGAAAGAACTTTACACCGGCCATATCGGTGACGGAAAAATTTTTGTCTATCACATTGATAATGCGATTCGTGTCCGCACAGGAGATGAGGGTGTAGACGCACTCTAAGCGCAGGATCGGAGGTACTTATGGAGGAAAAAAAATTGGGAGTCAGAAATGTGGTGTCTGTCTCCGTGGGGTTAGTTATCGCAACAAGCTGTCTGGTTTCTCTGGGACAGGGTGCGGGCAATATTGGCGTTGTTTTTATTTTTGCTATGATCATTGCCTGTATGCTGAATATGATCTCCATCGCTTCGATGTCCGAGCTCAATGCTCTGATGCCCAATACCACAGGTGGTCTGGCACAATATACTCTCACCAGCCTTGGACCGGTGCCAACGATGGTTTCTATGGTTGGTGGATATATTCTTTGTAATGTACTTTCTGCCGGCGTTGAAGCTTCGATCTTTTCCTATGCGATGGGGGAGATCCTGCATCTGCCTATATCCAATTTTTGGTACACCTTCCTCATTACGGTCATTTTACTGATCGCCAACCTGAAGGGTGTCGATATGTTTGCGAAGATCCAGGATCTGGTAGCTTATCTGCTCCTTGGATCCATGCTGTTTATGGGGCTGATCGGTGCGTTTGGCATGGGAACCGGCGTAAAAGTGGATCAGCCATACTATATGACTACGAATCCCACGGACATCATTCCGATGATCGCTGTGGCATTCTGGCTTTTTATCGGAGCCGAATACGCTATCCCTATTTCCAAGGATGTTAAAAACGCAAAACGCAATGTGCCTCTGGGAATGTTTATCGGCCTTGCCATTATGTGCGCCGTGCAGTCCGTGATGATCTTTGGATTTCACAATTATACACCATGGAAAGAGCTTACGGAATCACCGGCACCGCATCTTCTCTATGGTATGAATCTGCTTGGTACTCCCGGAAAGCTGTGGATGACGTTGGTTGCCGCCCTTGCTGTGGTCAGCACCCAGAATTCCAGTGTACAGGGCCTTGCCAATATCTGTCAGGGTATGGCAAAAATGAATATGATGCCACAGTTTTTTGCAAAAACAAACAAGAACAATGTCCCATATATCGGTGTGTGGTTTGTGAGTCTGCTGATCCTGTTTTTTGGATATATCAGTAATGATTCCTCCAAACTGATCAGCTTTCTGATCCTGGTAGGTTCCGTTTTCTGGATGGTTTCCTACATCTTTGCCCATATTGATGTGCTGGTGCTGCGCCACCGGCTGCCAAAAGCTCCCCGTACCTTCAAGGTTCCTTTTGGTCCGGTTCTTCCGCTGATCGGTATTGCCGGTACCGTTTATATGATCGTAAATATTTCCACCGATCCTACGGAACGTCTGATGATCTGGCTTGTGACCGGCATCACCTTTTTCGTGTTATTCATTTATTCCGTTATCTGGATCAAATTCAAAATGAAGATCCCGGTATTTAAAAGCGTTCCTCTGGAAAAAGTGATGGCAATGGAAAACGAAATGTATTATATTATCCGAAAAAGAAGAAACCTGTGCCGGTAATGAACGGCATGGGTTTTCTTTTTTTCAACCTCTCTATTTGTAGTAGAATATTTCTTTCTCCTATGTTATTCTAAAAATAGGAGGTGCATACCATGGTCCGAGATACCATATCTTATAAAAACAAAACCATTTTAACCATATACCATAATCATTTTCCGGATGATCTTCACATGCCATATCACAGCCGCTCAGAACATATTGGAAGATATATCATTCGATTTTCCGAAGAATATGTTCCGGACGAAGCTTGGAAACAATGCACAGATTATGCCTGGGAGGAACACATGCTTCTCACTCCCCAAACCCTCTATAATCCCTACGGAAGCGAGGCATGTGCTGACATGATACACCACATATGTCTGAAAAAACCTTCCGTAATCTTTCCAAAGAACGGTTCTACAATTTCGGAGGAGGAACTCTGCAATATCATTGATTTTATCAAAAAATATACCGGAATGGACCTCTCCGAAAAACCAATCTTTCTAGGGGATACCTTTTTATTTTCTCCGCAGAAATTTGACTATCACAGTAACCGGGAACATTCTGTTGTTCTCCCCCATGTAGAAGCCGGCATGACGATCATCCTTTCTTTTAAGAAGGATCATAATATCATCGAAAGCCGCATTATAAATATTTCAGAAAATGCAGAAGAATATGAAATAAAAACAGACTGTGACTGGCACTCCCACGATATTCTGGTCTACAAGGAGGGTCATTTGTTCTATAGCAACACAGATATATCTTATATGCGTACCATGGAAATGTCATTTTCCTTTGGAAACAGCGTGAAGCGAATTCCTTTAAAAGCTCTTCAGGATCATTTTGATATTACTATTCCCTGGGGCAAAGAACACCGCACGATCGGAGAAATTCCTGACCCTGTGATACAGACATTATCGGAGCACAATACCATGCTGACACACAAAATCCGCAACAACAGACATACCGATGATTTTCTTTTTATCTCACCAAATGAGAAAACTATAGCATTTCGTGCCATTGCGGATTTCCTCTTTCAAGCAGCCGACGAAATCTGGCTGTTTGATTCTTACTTTACCGATAGAGGACATGATAAACACAAAATGACCGACTGGCTGCGCTTGTCCGCAAACTGCCCGGCGCCACAGACAAACATTGTATTTTATAGCAGGCAGGCCGCCGGCACCTATAGTCCAAAGGAGCTAAAGCAGTTGTGCAGGCAGGATTACAAAATACAAAACGCTTTTGACACCGATCATCAAAAAAAGCTGCGCTTTCTGCAAACGTCTTCTCCGATCCATGACCGATTTTTTATTGCCCGCACAGGCAATGACTACTCCGGTCTTTCCATTGGCACATCTCTGAATTCTCTGGACCGGAATTTTTACTGTATTCAGAGACTGCCCCATAAAAGTGCAAAAGAAATCCTGAAGACTATTTGTAACTGGCTTCCGGACAACCTGATCGACGAGGAGGAAATGAAGTATGAATGAAAATGATATTACCACACTTGCAAAAGCGGTTCTTTGTGGAAATCGTTCCCAGGATTCCCACAAAGAGATCTGTAAAATTTTCAAAAACAAAAGCTGCAAAACAATCCTGCGGGAGGTAACTCCCATCTTAGAAAACACAGTAGGACGTGTCAAAAACCGGCTGGTGGTCATTCTTGTATTGGCTCTGCTTCGCAGACGTTCTACCAAATACGAAGCCCTGAAAAATGCCCTGATCGATGCCGGCTGGATGCCACTCCTTTACGGAGGACTTCGAATGCTTCTATGCAGTAATAATCCCGATTTTCATATCAATGTTGCCTTCACCGATGCTTCTTTTCCGAATAAATACAGTTTTCTCACTCGTTTTGAGGGCGAATTTTACGAACCGGAGTATTACGAGATTTTATACGCTGTGAAGCTCATTGCGGATACCGATCCATTCAAATTTGAAAATTTAGTTTTTGAAGACCCTACCCATTTGGTTCTTTTTAATCTTTCCTCATGGATCCTGGAATACTTTCCATCCCGTGCTCTCACCTCACGCCTTCTCAAAGATGGAGATACCATTCAGGCAAATACAGGATTTTACTATGCCGTCCGCCCTATTACAAAGGATGTTCGCGATTATGCGCAGCAGAGAAATCATCCGGATCTCCCAAATACAAAATCAAAAAAGGAAATCAACCATGCCATGGAACAACATCTGGAAACTCTGGATCACATGCTGCAGCCATGCACCCCACAGCGAAGAACTGCACTTCTCTTAAACTACATACTGGTACATATGGAATATCCGATCCAATTTGGATATTGGCTTATGCATGCTGAATATCAGCCGTTTCTGCGAGAACAGATCATCTCCTCCAAAAAGATCAAAAATCTAAGGGATGTTCTCACCGTTACCAGGCTGATCCATGATTTTCCCAGTAAAAACTCCCAGGGGATAACGCAAAAAAAGAATCCCCTGTATGCTGCCATCCTCACTGTCCTCAAAAACTTCATAAGCACCAGAAACGGCATATACTCCTGGGATTCCAAACAGGAACAGATCTGGAAGCAGATCTGTCATTGCCTCCCCAAAAGATACTTAAACTCCTTTGGCCTCTTTCTGGCAAAAACATCCTCAAATCTCATGGTCTCTCCGTTGGATGAAATGGTACGTTTTCAGATATACCTTGAAGATAAAAGACTATGGGATATCTGTCAGGGTATGCTGGGCGGTTTATTGTATTCAGAATAATCCGCCCGCTCCGCAACCGTCTTCATTTCCCGGAGTATCTCCGGAATTGTCATGTGAATATCACAGCACAAAATCCTAATGCCACGTTCCAATCCCTGCTCAATTCCAGCTTCCAAGCCTTCATTATATTTCTCCCGATACTCCTGCTGTAGGATGATTTTTGGTGATTATGATTAACCCCATATTTAAGAGGAGAGCCCTGAAATATCACACTGATAAAGGTCCTCCAGCGATACCAACCTCACTTCGCCTCGCTCCCGAGCCTGCAGGAGCCCATCCGTAAACCCGCCTTTCGAAAAAATATAATAATGATAATGATTTCCCTTTCCAAAAACCGATGCATAATCCTTGATCAGATCAAGCTCATCCAAACCAATTTTCTCATTTCTATATTTACACGAACCGATAATATATTCTTTTCCCACGACCGGCGTTCCGACAATATCAATTTGTACCTGCTTTTTCTTCCTTGGATCTGTTCCCCACCATTGACCGATTTCACTAAGTTCAATTGGAAGGTTATCCAAATAATAAAGCAGATAATCCTGACACATCTTCTCAAAAACCAATCCCATATAATCCGAAAAATGCTGTTTTACAGCATGCGGATATATCTTTATAATTCTGCCGGAATCAATCGCACTCATGTTTACCGGCACAAATCGGTACCAAAACCGAAAAAAATTATCTGCTAACAAATAGATGGTTTTCCTGCCCGGCTTTTCTGCAATCGGAGTCTCCTTTTTGACAATGCCAAGAGCAATCAGAGTCTTCAAATATTTCGATATAATTGAGTTCTCCTCACCAACCTTCATCTTGATGTCATTCATTCTGGACGCTCCCTCTGCAATCGCTTTAATAATTGCATTATAGATGGCCGGCTCCCTAAGTTCCTGTTTTAGCAAATTCCCCGGCTCCTCATACAGATAGCTGGAACGGTCAAAAAAATTCTCCAGCAATGCCTCATCCACACTATCCTTTACATCCAGTTTATTGATATAATGAGGAACTCCTCCTGTAATTCCATAGATCAGGGAATTATCTTCGGCTGACAGATCCGGATGAAATACCGCTGTTTCCCTATAATTCAATGGCTCAATTTTAAACTGGGCAGTTCTTCTTCCATACAAAGGACTTTGACTCCCAAGCACCTGACTTTCCATAAAACTCATAGATGAACCGCAAAGGATCAAATACATCTTTGATTCTGCCCATTTATGATCAATGATGTGCTGCAACATTGCTGAAATAGCAGGCTTTGCCTTTGCAAGATATGGATACTCGTCTATAACAAATATAATACGTTTATCCCTTGAAAGTGCTGTCAACTCATCCAAGGCGGCATCATAAGACCCAAACTCAGGTGCCAAGTCCGTATCCGGACGTTCAAAGCTCATGATCGCCTTTGAAAGAGCCGCCAGATTCTCCTTTCCTGTTGTGTTTAAGGCGGAGAAAAAAATTACCGGCTTATTCCTGCAGAACTCATTGATCAGCGCCGTTTTACCAACACGCCGCCTTCCGTAGATGACAACGCATTCAAACTTATCTCCTGCATATCGTTTATTCAACTTTCTAAGTTCACCTTCACGACAATAAAACCGACTCATTTGCTCACCTCCATTTACTACACTCATGAGTTAGTAACTCGTAAGTTACCTATTTACGAGTATAATAAATCAGGTATTTCATAAAGTCAAGAAGAAAAACAGGGTTCTCTTTTTGACATAATTATAAAGAGAAAATAAAATTTTAATCGTGCAGTTTTTATAGATTGTAGGGTAATCTTTGGCAATTATTTACAAGAGAAAACTTTTGTTCAACACACTTAAAGTTACTTTTCCTCTTTCTTCCCAAATTTCTCCACAATCTTCTCCACTTGCTGCTCCGTTATAGACATTTTAGCTGCTATCTCCGGAATTGTCATGTGAATATCACAGTACAAAATCTTAATGCCACGTTCTAATCCCTGCTCAATTCCACGTTCTATGCCCTGTTCAATTCCACGTTCTATGCCCTGCTCAATTCCACGTTCTATGCCCTGCTCAATTCCACGTTCTATGCCCTGCTCAATTCCACGTTCTATGCCCTGTTCAATTCCACGTTCTATGCCCTGTTCAATTCCAGCTTCCAAGCCCTCGTTATATTTCTCCCGATACTCCTGCTGCAGTGTCATATAATCCAGCCTCCATTTCTCATTTCGGCGGGCAGACTGCACCGCATCCTCCAGCTCTCTCGTAAATTCATCGCTTGCAGCCTGGCCATCTATATATTCCAACAACCGTTTCATTTCCGGACTCACATCGTCCATCGTTCCTTTTGTATTTAGGATAATTTTAACGGTCTCGTCTCCAAATGTCAACGACGGATCCTGATCACAAAGGTACTCGAAACTGTACAGATGACGCCCCTGGCCATAAGGGTCA
Source organism: uncultured Lachnospiraceae bacterium (assembly GCA_934339135.1). Taxonomy (GTDB): domain Bacteria; phylum Bacillota; class Clostridia; order Lachnospirales; family Lachnospiraceae; genus Jutongia. The sequence continues at coordinate 15,164 of CAKRHP010000006.1, forward strand.
AAGGTACAGATAAAGATGACATAGCTCTTTTTTAATTCGTTATAATCTCCACCCTTTTCCAGAATATTCAAGTCGATCATCCCCTGATAATACCTCATCCGTTTGGCCAGATTCCGTTTGATATGCACCTGCATCTCCATATCAAATACCGTGTTCTTCTCATCCTCTACATAAACGTCCAGCCGCACTCCCTTAGCTCCTGCGGACAGATCAATGGTCTTCTGACTTTCCGGGTATTCCAGCTTGCGGATCTTGATGCCGAGGATCGTTTCCAAAAATGGTTTGCAATACTTCGGATCTCGCATAATTACCCCAAACATAAAGTCATCCTGTAACTCTAATTCTTCATATGCCTTTGCCATAATGTAATACCTCCACTGTGCGATATGCTTTTTCGGAAACTTTTTCGAATTCAGACGCTTTGATTACTAATTTTGCCGTTTCCGGATCTTCTGTTGCTGATTGTGCATATCAGAATATCACGCATTGCATAGTGCTGTCTATTGACATTGTCGACAAATCAGACATAGACTTTTTTATAAAGGATTACATAATTATAAAGAGAATATAAAATCTTAATCGTGCAGTTTTTATAGATTGCAGGATGATTTTTGGCAATTCTTTACAAGAGAAAACTTTTGTTCAACACACTTAAAGTTACTTTTCCTCTTTCTTCCCAAATTTCTCTACAATCTTCCCCACTTGCTGCTCCGTTATAGACATTTTGGCTGCTATCTCCGGAATCGTCATGTGAATATCACAGTACAAAATCTTAATGCCACGTTCTAATCCCTGCTCAATTCCACGTTCTATGCCCTGCTCAATTCCACGTTCTATGCCCTGCTCAATTCCACGTTCTATGCCCTGTTCAATTCCAGCTTCCAAGCCCTCGTTATATTTCTCCCGATACTCCTGCTGTAAAGTCATATACATCTCCCTCCTTAGCCCGCAAATTTGGGGCTGCAGTCACAAATTTGCCGTGTGAAAAAATTATTTTTCACACTATCCAGCCTCCATTTGTCATTTCGGCGGGCAGACTGCAACGCATCCTCCAGCTCTCTCGTAAACTGATCACTTGCAGCCTGACCATCTATATATTCCAACAACCGTTTCATTTCCGGACTCACATCGTCTATCGTTCCTTTTGTATTTAGGATAATTTTAACGGTCTCGTCTCCAAATATCAACGATGGATCCTGATCACACAGGTACCCGAAGCTGTGCAGGTGACGCCCCTGATCATAAGGGTCAAAGGTGCAGATAAAGATGACATGTGCTAATCATGTCTTATTTCATTCTGCTCTTTGAAAAAATAATAGTATTATTATCTAAAACAAAATTAATCTGAAAAATAGTCAAATCCTTCAGTATCTTTTACTGTTTCTTCATAAATCTCTTTAATAAACTTTGACAATGGTCTTTTCCCAAATTCATCGGGATTACGATATCCCCCGTACAACATTCTATATAATTCGTCCTTATCTTCAAATAGTGTATCCATTTCATTAAGTATGTTCATCATATACTCTGGACCATAATATCTTGTTTTCTTTATTATTTCCTGTACAATATCTCTGTGACCATTATATAATTCTTCTAATTTTAAACAATTCACATCATGAAGAGCTTCATTACTGGAAGATTTTATTTTAACTTTCAGCTGGCTTTCATCATTTAAATAATCAATTCCAAGAATATCATATTCGAATGTAATTTCCTGTGTTTTATCCATCAAGTAAGGATTTATTTTAAAGTCAGCATCTCCCTTGATATAATTACACGATCCACAAACCGGAATTAAATTATATAATGAAACAGCAAACATCGGAAATTTTACTTTGGAATAAAAATGATCCAATTGCCAGGTCCCCACAATTTTCTTCACTCCCTTCCTTGTATTCACCTTCAATTTTTCAATAAAACTTCTATTACAATATGGACAAACTCTCAACCCTGCTTGTTTATATACTATTTGTTTTGCCTCTATAGGCATTTTTTTATATAAAGTATCAACAAGATAATCGTTTTGCTTTCCTGTCGAATGAATACATTTAAATTTATTTTGAATTTTCCGAAAATCGCCTCGAGACTTTAAATCCTTCTGCAGCTCGTATATTCTTTGAGGGGATGCGCACACAACATCCTTAAATGACATTGACAAATAATCATTGCATTTTTTATTTATATCTGAAATGTAGGCCTTACTTCTGTTCTTTATAATCTGAGCATAATATGTATTTTCAATCAGATCATTTTTCTGATATCTCAATGAAATCATATTTTTCCTCCATAATCATCTTACGTCTCTTATTTAGTTCATCTATTTTTTTTTCAATCTCGGCTATCTCAACTTCTTTGTTTACTCTCCGTTTGCTTTTTAATTTTGCTTTTAATTTATTTCTTATTAAAGAATCCCCTATATAGCATATTTTTTGTTTATATTCATCATACTCCTTATCACTTACTTCCGAACGCTGATCAATTTCTGCAATAAGATTTTTTATAAAATTTAATGCAAAACTTCCCATTGACTTGTTTTCCAAATAAAAAGCATCGTCAAGAATTTCATAGATATTTGCGCCAAATGTTTCTTTATGCTCTGAATCATCTATAAAGGTACCTTCCTCCGTTTTTTTCATATAAATAATATTGTCTCTAGGAACATCACTCAGACAAAGGGGAGAATGCGTTGTCATTATAATTTGTATGTGCTTTCCCTTATAACAACTGTTTACTAAATTAATAACATTCCATATCAAATCCCGCTGCCATGCAGGATGCATACACAAATCGATTTCATCAATACACACAATGATATTCTCTCTTGCCTGATCCTGTTTCCTTGTTACGTATTCATCTAAATTTCCAAGATAATATATCCAAGACATTAAATTCTGAAAAGCCCGTTCCCCTGATGAAAAAACCAAATTCTCAACACGTAAATAACGTAGCAAAAAACTACCATACTTTTTTTCATTAGTATTTATTTTTTTATTTAATTTCGCTCTATTGTCAATATAAGAAATCACTTCTTTCCATTCATCTGCTTCCGATATATTTTTCTTAGTATATTTAGGAATTTCGTTACCTGTAATATATCCCGAATTATTTTTAGGGACTACATTGTCTGCCTGTGGAATATTTTTTATAATATTTTCAAAATCCCTTATTTCCTTAATCCCCTCTTTAAAGTATTCATTATTTTCGTACTCAATGTCCTTTACTATTTCTGAATACAAAATTTCAATTGATGAATCTTTTATCCCTTTTAATTTATTATTAAAAATATACCATTCTAATATAAGATTTGTTTTTAAAATATATATAATATCGTCCCTTGCTTTTTCTTGAGAAAAAATATTTTCCAACTCATCCGCTATTTCTTTAATATTAGATAATGTATTAATATTCCCTTCATCCATATCCATACCATTTCTCTGAGCTATTTCGTTTATATTGTCAATAATATCGAATGCTGATTGAATTTTTATTCTGATTTGAGTTCGAACCACTCCTTCATATTCTTTAATATAATCTGATTCAATTAGAAAATTATAAAACATCAAATCACATATCTGCTGAAAATCAAATGGAAATTTATTTTGTTTCAACAACCAACTATATGTCAAAAAACCATTTTCTTCTCCTTTTATCTTTTGGGGACAAATAAATTCAAAAAAAGCATTAGATACAAATGACAATCTAGCCGGTGTTATAATTAAGTCGTCCAATGTTCCACTCGATTGTGTTCCATTTAAATTGTCAAGACAACTGTTGGATACATATATTTTAGTGAACAAATAATAATCATCTAATCTAAGAGTCTTTTCATTCGTTATATAAAATCTATTCTCATTTTTAATAATTCCATCTGTCACCTGCAAATCCTTTTTTAAAAGATTCGTATATAATTTTAATTCTTGTCCTTTTCTTAATATAATTAAATTTTTAGATTCCTCATTTACTTTTTTTGTATATTCCTTATATTCCGCATCATTTGTTTCATGTAGCGAATAGCAATGTAAAGTCAGTATATTTTTTAAGAAAGTGGTTTTCCCGACTCCATTTTCACCTACCAGTACTGTTACATTTTTTATTACTTCTGAGGATAAAATATTTTTCTTTTCTTTCTTTGATATTTTCAATTCATATAATCCATTTTCATTTTTTTCCATTAAAATGGTAAATTCTGGTGAAAAACAAAAGCCTTGTTCCTTTATACAGTGATCCTTATTAATCCAATAATATATAAGCTCCATCCCAAATTCTCCTTTTACTGATGTCATCTAATCACGTCCATATTTCTTTCTGATCATTTCTATATCGGACTTTGAAGCCTCCCTAAGATTATAATCGTCCTCCTCTACACCATTCAAAAATACACATTTCAATATAAATCTAATAACTCGAAAAGATGCCATTATAAAATATATCAAACTAGACACTTCGGCATACTTTATCATTTCCAGAATTTCAAAAAAGATGTGCGGACCATTTATTTTTATAGTCATTTTCCCCAACATCATCAAGGAAAATATAACAACGATAAATCCAGAAAACAATGCTGTATTACAGTACTTTTGCAGCTTTTTCTTATAATATCGATTTTTTAAAATTAATTTTAAAAAATGCTCTTGTTTTATGCTATATAATAAAGCTATCACTACACCTAAAAATCCTATTAATATACTCGAAAAGCTTATAATAGCATTAACAAGTCCATCTGCACCCTGTATAACTTCATAATCTAAATTATAAAATATAAATAAACCAATACCTGCAAATCCCACCGGATAATAATTTTCAAAAAAGGCTCCTATTCTATCACACATTCTTCTCCTATTTTATCAACTCTTTCTTATGCTGATTATATTTGATACATATTTCTTCTGACATTTTTTCAAACGAAATACTTTCTAGTCGTTCAATCCTTAAAGGAATAACATCTATAACTTTCATTGTAAATAGATCAATCGTCTCAACAGGATCTATTTCATTATATTTAACACTTAACTCTCCACCAACAACAAATCCATCTGATTCATTCATTTCTTGCAGCATCGAATTAATACTATCCTGATCCAATGAGCCTCTTCTATTACCTCTTCCCAAGGACATTGACAACGTAACGGATTTTGCATCAAACTGATTAAAATACTCAAATAATCTGTTTAAAGACGAATTTTGAGGAATTACTTTTCTTTCTCTCCTGTCAGAGGCAAATTTTAAAGTCATTTTCCTATATGTTTTCGCATTTCCAAGTTTCTCTGCCACATTTTCATCCAAAAAAGGGCGTAAGCTAATTCTATACTCACTTTCGTTCAGCAACTCTGTCAGATAACGCTCCAATCCACTTGCGCTTAAACTATCAATATTCCTCTGGACAACAAAAATATTATTTGTTGGATCATACAAAGTTGTGATATCTTCTCCGATATATTCATCCGCTCCCAGTCCAAATCCCTCTGCTTCCTGATCCAATGTTGCAAAAAGTGGTAATTTTGTTTGGCGCAGTCGCAAAAAATTCATATACCAATACTTTGTTGATTTTTCAAATAATATCTTGTCCAAACGAGCTTCTTCTTGATAATAGGAAAACTTTCTTTCCTCTAAACTCATCGCATCCGCTTTGATAATAAGCTCCTCCAAGTTATATTCCTTTCCATTATCATCTCCGTTTTTCTTTTCTATATACACTCTGAAATATTCTACTTTAATTTTGTGTATGTATGCCATAATATTATTTCCTTTCTCTTTTTGTATACATTTTTTTAAAATTATAGCATTATAATACTTGTTACGCAAGAGTTTCTTATGTATATTTTGCTTGTCATTTTGATATTAAATTGGCACCATGTACAAACGTAAGCGCCCAATCTAATTCTTCATATGCTTTTGCCATAATGTAATACCTCCACTCTGCGATATGCTTTTTCGGAAATGCTTTCGAATCCAGACGCTTTGATTTCTAAATTTGTCGTTTCCGGATCTTCCGTTGCTGATTGTGCATATCAGAATATCACGCATTGCACAGTGCTGTCTATTGACATTGTTGCCAAATCAGGCATAGACTTTTTTATAAGGGATTACATAATTATAAAGAGAAAATAAAATTTTAATCGTGCAGTTTTTATAGATTGTAGGGTAATCTTTGGCAATTATTTACAAGAGAAAACTTTTGTTCAACACACTTAAAGTTACTTTTCCTCTTTCTTCCCAAATTTCTCCACAATCTTCTCCACTTGCTGCTCCGTTATAGACATTTTAGCTGCTATCTCCGGAATTGTCATGTGAATATCACAGTACAAAATCTTAATGCCACGTTCTAATCCCTGCTCAATTCCAGCTTCCAAGCCCTCGTTATATTTCTCCCGATACTCCTGCTGCAGTGTCATATAATCCAGCCTCCATTTCTCATTTCGGCGGGCAGACTGCACCGCATCCTCCAGCTCTCTCGTAAATTCATCGCTTGCAGCCTGACCATCTATATATTCCAAGGTAAGCGCCTATCAATTAGGCGCTTACCTTAAACCAGGCGCTTACCATGTAGTAGATCAAACAACCTCTATATCAATCTCATATTCCTCCGGCTCCAGATATTCAGAACACATCATCCGAATGTTTATCTTTCCTTTTCCCTTTACCGCCGGAACGAGATAAAACATATAGAACTCCTCCGCATCCCTATGAAGAATCTGCCTGCATGACACATACACCGTCTGTTCTTTCACTGAAAATGACCTATCTAGCGGTCCCACGTTGCGGTTTATTCGCAACAAATCAAGAGTCGATGCGATAGGAGAACGAACGGAAACCATGTCTGCCGTTGCACTTCGTGCCCAAGCCGGAACCGGAACCATTGCCCGTTCATACTTTTGCCTCGCCTCCTCAATAGGATTTTCCGGCAATGTTGGTGCCGTGGGTTCCTTTATCTTCTCCAGATGATCCAAATCAAATATCAAAAGATCATCCGGCACAGTCACCTCAATTCTCACATCATGTGCCTTTGCTGTTCCAAGATTGAGCACTTGAAGCCCCAATGCAACGCCGCCCCTTTGGATTGCTTCATAACATTTCATCTCATTCACATACTGATCCACCGTTTTCTGATCCGGTAATGCTTCATTATACTTTTTAATAGAATCTTTTGTAAGATAAGGCCATAAATATGGTTCTGCATCCTCTTTAGAAATCGGTTCATATCGATACCCATAACGCTCTGCATGGTTCTCGGCCAGCTTTATCTTGATCCCGTCCTGATCATTTGTCAGCAGTAAATCTCCATGCGAACAAAATTTCTGCTTGTCTTTCGCATCCTCCTCATTTTCATCCAATAGGAAAGAAACCGACAACTCCGGTTTTCTTTCCTGCATATGAGATCGAAGTTCCTGGTTTTCCTGCTCCAACTCCCGAACTCTCTTATTCAATGCCAATATTTCCGCATGACTGGCTTCCAGATCAAAGCTATCACCACGAACCCAGCCGGGACGCTTCTTGCGCCCAAATTCCTGATAAAGTGCTCCCATGACCAGACGTGCCAATTCCTCCTCATTTTTCCACCATTTCACCAAACGATTCTGCTTGGCTTCCTCCTTAAAGGCATCCAGCTTCGCCTGCTTCTCCGGATCTGTTTCGATAAATTCTTTCTTTAGCGGTACGCTGTCATCTATTATAAACACCAATGTTGGTATCTTCTGCTCTCTGGCATATCGGAACTCTTTCTCCGTATAGCTAATCCCTGCATCCGATCCATCCGAAATCTCTGAGCCATACCTTTGTCCTAAAATCAGTACATAATAATCTGAACTGTCAATCGTTTCCTGTATAATCTCCCACTGTTCTTCATCCGCAGCATTAAACATCTCCATCCCTACCGGGAAATGCAGCATAGATAAGATAGCATCACGAACTTTCACACGGGCTTCCACCAAATCTATGTAGGTAGAAGAAATAAAAATCTGATATTTCTTTTCCAAGGTGAGATCTCCTTTAGTTGACTTTGCATTTTTATTTTAAGAATTCCATCTGAAGAATCTTTACATCTCTTCCTTCATCTTCTGATATTCAACGGTAGTAAGACGCTTAGGAACCTCAAGACCAACTTTAACCAACCTATCCTCCCCCATAAACGACAGCAAAATATTACTGTATGCCATTCTCCCAAATATCTACGTTTGCATTCATAAGATGGTGAAAATATTATATCAGCAATTTCATACGGTATTGCATTCCTACATCTTTCAATTGCCACATCTTCCTTAACATTTGTGGTCTTTACTACATACCACATATCTTCGTTCCTTTCTCTTATGGACGTATCCTCTGGTTTTGATGATACCCTCTATTTAGAGTAATCAATTGTATAATGATTTTTCACGAACTGTCGTTTCAAATTTTGCGGATATACCTTATCCGGATCTACTCCTGCAGTCACTGCCAAATCCTTCAGTTCCCTCCAGATATTTCCCCGGTCAAGAGCAGTTCCTTTTTTTGTGCAAAAAATAATTCCATCTGTAATTTGCTGATAATCTATATATTCGTATAAATCTTGTACCAAATCCTGTGGTAAAAATATCTCATATGACATTCTCGCTCTCGGCACTGTAATCACACCATTATCCAGAGCTTCTACCGTCAAATAACATAATTCATTCAACCGAATATCTGTAAATGCAATAATCTGTATCAAAAGTACTACTCTATATTTTTCCTGCTCCACTGCAGTATCAAGCAATTGCTTATACTCTTCCTCTGTCAAACGATTATGAACATTCTCATAATTACTCTTTTTCCTGATATTCAAACTTTTACAAGTTAGGTCTGTTCGACCGGCGTATTTACAATATGCCTTAATACCCATAATGATTGCATTAATACTGCAAGTCCCATATCCTGATTCTGGCAATGATGCTATAAACGCATCCAAAGATGATTGAGAAAGCTTCTGATTATGTTCCTCTAAAAAAAGAGCAAGCTTTTTAATATCTCGAACATACTTTTTTACTGTCGTTATCTTTATGCTGGTATTTATCAGGTATGATTCAAATTGCTGTATATCTGATGTATTAAGTGAATCATTCATATTACAGTTCTCCCTTAAACAGAGCTCATTTACACTATTTCTTCTTAAAGATAAAATATTGTTGATCTTACGATGAAAAAGTCAGGAAGCAGATACTTATAATTTTCTACTAGAAAGGTCTATTTCGCCCTCTTATGCGCATTGTAGAGCAATCATATCTGATCTAATATCCACTTCTTTTTCAATCATCACATATCCAATGACTTTTCAATTGTATTCATTCCAATAATTTCATCCGCATTAGTTACATTTCCATCATTGTCGAATTTATATAAAACAACAAATTTAGCAATAATAAGAATTACTGCATAGAAAGAAATCTGAAAAAAAGCTTAAATATATTTTTGCTTGTAAATTCCAACTCAATTAAATAATAAGCACTTATAAATACAAAACATGTTACTCCCAACTTTCCGCCCATTTTCAAAAGTTGTGCAAATACTTGATTCTCAGAAAATTCCTAATCAAGTAGTCCTCCGTGATACACATAATGATTTAGAACTATAATTATCATCGAAAAAATCCGTAATAGTTCCATATTAGAATTTCGTGCTTTATTTTGCATTGTCCTTATCCTCTCAACATCATTTCTTGGCTACTTTTTCTAATATTTTTTTATAGGAGTTCAATATAATCGTTTCTCGCAATAGAAAAAGTACGCCAACATAAACCAAACCACCAAATAAACCGCCAACCATACATCTTATAATATCTGAAAATGTGTTCATAAGCGGCATAACAAAGTGTAATCCAATGCACATACAGACCAAAGCCAAAAGTGCTTTCGCAAATGTAACTACCGCTCTATTATATTTAAATCCATTCATTTTTTTGCACATTTGAATCAAAAGTAGTGCTGTACAAACCGTTGCCGAAATTGAAGTTGCAAATGCCAAACCAAGATATTCAAATCTTTTTACCAGCATAATATTTAAACCAATATTAACCACAACTGCAATTGTCCCGTTAATCATTGGAGTCTTCGTATCCTTCATTGAATAAAAGACTTTGTTAAGTACATCTCTAAATGAAGCTCCTACTATCCCCAACGCATAAACTTTTAGCGCACGACTTACAAATAAAACGGTTTCTTCATTAAATGCACCTCGCCCAAAAAGAATTTGAACAATTTCTTTTGAAAACACAAAAATCAGCGCAACCAACGGAAGTACCAACAATGATACTACGTTAATGTACGTTAAAGTAAATAAATTTTTCTCTTCTTCGTCTTCTCTTGCAAATAGTTCCGTCATTTTAGGATACAGAATTGTTGTCAAACTTAAAATAACGACTTGCGTAACCATATTTGCAACTTCGCTTGAGTAGTTTAGTGCAGATACACTTCCCTCAACCAATCCAGATGCCATTGATCTATCCACAATCGAATTCAGCTGATTTACCCCCGTACTAATAAACACGGGACCAACTAATATAAGCATTTGTCTAATATTAGTATCATGAAAATTCAATGTTCTCTGGTGCTTAAAATCCGTTCTTCGGCTTATTAATATCCTTAAGTAAATAAACTGTCCACAAGACGACAAAAGAAGTCCAACTGCAAGAATATAAACATTCCCGACGTAAAATCCCAATACAATAAAAACAATTTGAATTAAATTGTATGGGACGTTCATCAAAGAGTTTTGATTGAAGAAACCTTCGATTTGTAAATATGCATTGTATACATACACTAAAATAATAGCAACACATGTAGGCATAATAATCTTTGCATATTGATTACACAAAATAAAAGTTTCTCCTTGAAAACCTCCTGCAAACAATTTTACAAGCTGATTCGAAAAAATAATTCCTAAAATTGTCAAAAAAATCGACAATACTAAAAATATGTTAAACACATTGTTGGCAAATATATCCGCTGATTCTTTATTTTTTTTAACCTTTATTTCTGTATATAACGGAATAAAGCCTGTGGTAACGGCTGTTCCAAAAACGGTAAATATGATAGCAGGGATATTTTGAACCGCAACAAAGACATCTGAAACATAACTTGTCCCGTAATAATTAGCTAAAACCATTTCACGGGCAAAACCCAGCCCTTTCGCTATAAATGCAGCGAGAATCAATTCAATAACCTTTATTGCAATATTTTTCTCCCTTTTCTGTGCCATTTAATTGAATCCTCTCTTTGCAGCAAGTCTAGCCTTCTTTTTCAAGTTATAAACAACCTTTTTAGGGGTCAATTTTTTTCTATTAAAATATGCAACCTTCGCATAAAACTTAATCGTACTACATGTACCGTGCTTTTTAACAAACTTGTAGTCCACTTTGTTTTTCCCAAGTTCTTTAACTACATCGGGATAGATTACATATACCTTATCCTTTGAATATGTTTTTGCCTTAAAAGAAATTGGTCTTGAGAAAAGATGAATATACATATATTCTTCTCTCTTTACATTGATTCCATCTAAATAGTTTCTAATAATCTTGCCATTTTCCCAAGTAAATACTTGTCTTTTATTCTTATACCCATCTTCTTCCGGTAAATACAGCAAATGGAAACTCGTTGTAAATCTATCTAAGTGAGCAAAATTTGTATCTGTATACTGCGGAATATTCAGAGCCTTGTACAAATCCGCCATAACAACCTCATCAAAGAATTGGCCATCCGGACTTGTGAATGCCTCTTTATAATCAATTATACCATCCACATGAATTCTATATCTGCTATTTACTTCCGGCATATTCCTATAAAGTATCGAATGTCCTTGAAATCCTATTTTATCATATTTAGATAAAATATCTTCTGTAATAAAGTTTCTGATATCACCCCATATCAAATCCATATCACAGTGGCCCCAAAAATCGTATCCTACCAAATCATCTGCAAAGATTTCACCATATGCAGGTTTAAACTCGCAGAGCTTCCAAGGACGTTCAATCGAAACTTTAAAATCATAACACTTTTGGATTTTATTTTTTATATCTTCATATGAGCAATAGTGAACCTTCACATTATCCGGATAGTCATATTCAGTATGATCATCTGTATATAAAATCCAATCAACTGTGCTATTTGTGCTACATGAAAGAAGCCACATCTGAAAACCCGCAGGCAGTTTTCCAAAATAAGGTATTACATAACAAATCGATGTTTGCTTGCTCATTTGCTGATTCCTTTTCTTATTGCCAACACATACCCTACTGGATATCCGCAGGTAACAAGTACCTTTCTATATATTCCATCAATTGAAGAGATTGCCTCTTTATATTTCCGACCAATCCGAATATTATCTCGGCTATACCCAATATATGCTTTAATGAATGCTTTTGGGTATTTCCAAAAATAATCCATTGCTTCGTTAATATAATAGCGCCACAAGTATATCGTTTCTCTTGCCCGCCCTGCACTTTGCTTAATAACAGAGTTCTCTTGATCGTGATAATAAGCTCTTATGTTTTCATCAATATAGCGTGTTTTATACTTTCGAGCCATTCTCCACCATACAACCGATTCCGGATAGAATTTAAGTTTTTCATTCGGTTCTGGAAATGGAATTTCTTTCATTACATCTGTACGAACGATATTCCATTTTTCAAAACAAAGTCGCTGTACAAAATAAGCATCCAAATCATTACTGTCGAACATATGCTGTGGATAATTTCCAATAGGCGTTCCATCTTCAGCATTATAACATTTTGCGATGACGCCCTTATACTTGTTTCTATCCTTTTGAGGTATCGACTCCCATGTATTAATAAACACCTCTAATGAATTCGACTTGAAGGAATCATCAGAATCCGCAATCAGAAATAACTCCGACGTAGTTTCTTTCAGTGCCCTATTTATCGCCGAATGCTTACCTGCATTCTCTTGATAAATATAGATAATTTTGAATTCTGCTTCTTTCTTAAATTCATCCACAAGGGTTTTGGTATCATCAGTTGATCCATCATCAACAATAATCCAAATAAAATCTCTGTACGTTTGTTCTTGCAGACTTTTATATACTCTTGATAAAGCCTGTCTTCTATTATATGTAGGTGTAAAGACTGTTATCCTCTCCATGTTTTTTCTCCTGCTCTCTTTCGTACAATCGGTGTCGTCTCATATAGTTTCATTAAACCGCTTCTTTCATTTGATTATATGCAACTGTTAATAACGCTAAAATCAATGCAAAGATGGGGGCGTTTTCCGCATAAAAGGCACCTTCATTACTTTGGCTAATAAGCAAATAAGCCAAAAGTAAAAGACATGAGACTGGAAGTTCTTTTTTCTCACTGTTCTTTTTTATAAATTTACAAATCCACTCGATATTTAATACAATAATGAGCAGGCCGCTCCAGCCCAATTGACCGATAACAGTAGCAAATCCTCCGTCTCCAATAAAGCCGTAGTTTTCACTTGTGAATCCCCATATATCACTTAGGCCAAACTGCCGATATGCATTACTATAATATGTTCCAGACATCAAAGATCCAAAAGAAGCAAAACCGCCTCCAAACGGAAAAGCTTTAGCTGCAATTTTTAAAGATGCCATTAATGCACGTGCTCTTGATGCTGTTGGTCTCATAAAATAAAAAGCTATTTGTTCCCAACACACCAGTAGAATACATATTATAATTGGAAGCATTTGGATTATAAGCGGAATTTTTATTTTACTTCTAATTTTATTATTACATTTACTTCTTACAATGAAATATACCGCCAAGCATGCAAACGCAATTCCTTTAAAGCGAAATGTTAGTACAAGCAACACCAAAGAAATATAGATGTACCATATATTGTCTTCCTCTTTCCAATATAGCAATCCAACCATTGCTGCCAAAATTGATGCTGTATTTGATGGATGCAACCCAAAGGAAAACGCAGGAAACCCATATCTCTCATGACCTGGAGCCAGTTGTATTATTCCCGTCAAATTCAGCATGGCTGTAATAAGTCCATATATCACTAAAAACTTCGAGATTTTTTGAGATGTATATAAATATAAAAACACTCTTTCTTTTTTTCGTTTAAAAATTACCACAAAGCACGCATATAGGAGAAAGAATTTTTGCCATGAAAATGCATCCATAATTATTGCAAAATGATTGCTCTGATAATTATTTGTAGCATTTCCTATAAGTCCAATTCCAGTCATTGTTATAGGAAAAAGGAAAATGCCTATCGGAACTTTTGATTTTTCATGAAAAAAAATCAAAATAACCGCAGCATAAAATACTGTCAAAACTGTTAAAATATCATCCGCATACGACATAGATATATTACACCAATAACTTATTATGCCTGTTGAGGCAGTCAGTAACGCCATCACAACAATAGACAATTCGGAGATTGAATACTTGGCAATCTTCAATTTTAGTTTCTTTTTTATTCTAATCATATTAGTGCCTCTTAACTTTTCTTAATGTTCCCATCAATCCACCTTTATACGCAATTCCTTTTATGGATTCCAACAGTCTATCTTTAGAGGTAATTTTTATATACTTTTGAATGTGCTCATCAATTCTATTTTTATCCAAATCCTTATAGAAGAGTTTTCTATCCTTATGTGGAATTGCTGAGTTGCGAACCATTATTCCATCTAATGCGATTGCCTTTTCTGCATCCACCTGAAACATCTCATATGAAGCAACAATCTCTTTTAAAAGTTTGTTGCCCTTGTCAGTATGAACCAGAAGATTCGTGTATCCTCTATCATCATCCTTTTTCCCAAGCAACTCTCCCATATGCCAACAATCAAATACGGTATAATCACTAACTCGATTTAACTGTTTAAATTTACAAGCGTAGCAAGATGGCCGGGATGAAATCTCCGAAAAGAAACTTTTTAGCATATAATCAACTCTTGCACTACCTGTATATTTCTTTCCATTTTCAAATCTAAGCATCATTGTGCCGCTATGATAGCCATAAGTTTTATTTCTAAAATTGATTTCTGTTATCTTCGAATCATACTTTCTGGTTTGAAAGTCTATATATTTTTCCCACAATTTAGGTGATGGTGTTCCGTGACATACCAAATCCACTGTTATTAGTTTTTCATAATCTTTTTTCAAGAATTGCTTCAATCCATAGACCTGACAGGTAGTGCCAATAAAACAAACCCACTGATTCTTTTTCAATTCATTTAAGATTTTTGTATATGTATCTCCCAAATAGCTTTGGACATACTTTGATCCTCGCGTTTTTGAAAACTCGATTCCATCCTTAGTAAACTCTCTATGCACAACATTCCAATGATCATCATAACTTGCAGTCCAAACGCTGCCACCTTTGCTAAAGAACCACTGAGCAAGAGGTGTCGAAAATCCGCCCGACGTACTTTGCATAAGATCATTTTGATTTTTTGTGCGAACCACATATGCTGTCGGTGCTTTTTCTTCAATTGGTTTATAATTCGATATCGGACATGCTTTTTCGCATAAACCACAGTCTACGCATTGCTTCTTATCAACTACTGGATATAAAAAACCTTCTTCATCTGGCTGCATTGAAATACATTTTTTAGGGCAAATATTAAAGCAGGCTGTACAACCACAGCATTGTATTTTATCTGTAATCTCGATCACTATTTTATCTCTCCGTTTTTTTTAATCTTCTAAAACAAGTATCAATTACCTTTTTTGCAATTACAGCAAAAGCAATTGTTAATGCACCAGTCAAGAACAGCACTACAATATAAGCTATATTCCCATTATTGATTCGACTCTCAATTCCAACTTTTTCAACAATTCGGAATATCATCATATGAGAAAGATACACTTCCAAGCTTACCTGGCTTAATGTTTTTGTAATACTGTTTCCTAACAATTTCATCGGCTGAGATATAGCAAATACCATCCACATTGCAAACATGATAACGGTTTTCACCGTAAACAAGAGTGAAAACTCTTTCGCCGAAATCAAATACCATGCCATTGTTATAACTACTGTCACCGATATTACCACAAATGTAGGGGCTCTATTAACTTTTTCTTGAATATGATCTTTATAGAGATATAAAACCCCACCAATTACAAAATAAACTGCTAAAAGCAAAAAGTTGGCACCATCTGTTTCACCTACAGACTCGTAGTAATTACAACAGCACCAATTTAAAACAAAGCAGATAATCACCGTGAACCATGCTCTCCTTTTTGTAGAAAGCAAGAAAACATAGAACGGAAACATAAAATAGAAAACAAAGATCACACCCAATGTCCAGCCAACACCAATCACCGACATATCATGTGAAGGCATCAAATTAAAGGCCATTGTAAGCGAAGCGAAAACATCTCTCCATAAAACTGTTTTTATGCTAAACAATGTGTCAACGCATACTAGCAACGCAAAAAACGGCAGATTTTTAGCAAATCTTCTTGAATAGAACTCATTTAGATTCGCCCCTCCCCGTTTAAACTTTTCGTAATATCCGCAACACATTCCAAAGCCACTCAATATCAAGAATAATTTTACGAAATGTGTCATACTACCAATAATACTAGTAGCAATGTCTGATGTGAGGGGATGCCCCATATTAGATGACACATGCATAGCAACAATGCCAAAAGCAGCAATAACTTTTAGCCCATCTAAATTTTTATATCTATTATTACTGCTTACTGCCATAATTAGCTTCTCCTTTTATGTGCGCTCTTTAATTTCACGCAAAATTGTACCAAGATACTCATCTGTTACTTGCTTAAGTTCTATATGTTTTTCTCTTACAACCTTATAATCAATGTCGTTTTTTACGATATCATATAAATTCATTCCGTTTTTATAACGACGACTTTCTAAGCCAAAATTCACACATAGTGTATCTATCCGAGAATTTTTTGAAAAGCTGGAATTTTCAGCATATCTGTTAAACACTACAAACTGTTTTTCGTTGAGAATGGAAAATGCTGTTCCGTGAAAAGAATCGGTGCAAACATACTCTGCATTACGCAGAAAGTTCAAAAATCTTTCAGGTCCCACATCATACGGGGCAAAATCGCCAAAGCTTTCATCCTCTTTCACATATTGATCCATATGTCGCAGTGTAACTACCCTCATGCCGTTATCTTTCGCTAATTTTTTCACTACATCACGATACTCCTGTGTTGTACCAAGAAAATAAGCAAAAATATATGGCTCATCAATTTCTCTTTTATTAGAAATTCTCTCCAACCAATCGTTCTTACTCAAAAAGAAAACCGGATCTAAAATCGTAGGAACATCACGTCCGGTCAATTCTTTGACTATTTCGCTTCCTCGATTCTCACGCATACTAATGTATTCAATGCGGTTCAAGTATTGTGCAGTTCTACTCTTCTGATACCACGGAATTTCCTTTACTCCGAAACTTGATGCTAGTGATATTTTCAATTTTTCATCTGGAACGAACATCAAATTAAAAAAATTCGTTGGTAACGCTGCTGGACTCCAAAGCTGATCACTTCCAGTTATAACGGCATCATACTTAACGGCTCTTCCACGCAAGTCTTTAGATCCATGATATATATCGACCCACGGATCAAATTTATCATGCATAAATCTCTCAAATGCCACCATCCGTTCTTTATCATGTTGACAATACTCTGGATTTTTCTTTAAACTCGCCTCCCTTTGCATTCCCTCCAATCTGCTATTCAACCACACCTTATTTAGTAGTCTGGGAACGTCCCTCAATTTTTCGCCAAGGGTTGTGTCTCTATAAAACCGAATAATTCTAAAGTCAATATTTTCTTTTTTTAGATATTCCACAGTAGCAAAAGCCTGTAAAACTCCACCATAATTTTTGTGGAAATATCTGATGCACACTCCAATCATTTCTGTTGTTCCACCTCACATCTTTTCACAGTTTGCGTTTAATATAGCCTTTCAAGCGCCTAAAAAATGACATTTTCTCTGTCTCAAGCAATGCCAACTCGACAATCTTCTTTGAATTTCTCTGCGCCCAAATATCTAGACAGAACTCACTTAATGCACCTGCATATCGTTTTTGATCCTCTCTATCGGCACTCAATGCAACAACTTTGTCGATAACCGGGAAAAGCCATGCACAGTAGGCATCGAAATTTTCTTTGCTGGAAATAAGCATATTCAGCATATGCGCCGAATTACCTCCTAATACTTTTTTCGCACTTTCATCATACGATGAGTCATACGCATGGATAGCTTTTTTCAGTCTTTCGATATCTTTGGTATGAATATCTTCGTATCCTTTCAACGAATGAATGTAGTGATTTTCAATTGATTCCATGTAACGTCTTGCAGGCGTCGCAAAAATAGCATCTTTTCCATATTTTTGAAACAATTGCTCATCTTGTTCGCTTGTCAATGCTTTATCAACCGTTCTTGCGCCTTTAGACATCGTAAAGTGCCGACGATAATGTGCCACTCCAACTCTATCCACGTTGAGGTTCTTCCACGCCCAATAAATCGCAGTCAATTCACAGTATGTGCTATTCTTTTTGCTTATATTTTCGCCTTTATTGTCCGGCTGGAATTTGTCCGACAAAGTCTTCAGCCCTGTTCCTACGCAAATTGGCATATAAAGACTATCATCAGGCATCTGGTAATCTTTATGTGTTACCACTATAATTTTATTATTCATCTCCGAGTTCCCTCTCAGTCGCTTCCAGTACCGCAGCAATCACCTGATCCATGTCGTAATACTTGTACTCTCCCAAACGACCGCCGAAAATAACTTTCGGTTCAGCAATGGTGAGTTTCTTGTATTCGCCATATAGTGCGCTGTTCTTTGCATCGTTGACCGGGTAATACGGCTCATCGCCGGGCTTCCACTCACTACTGTATTCGCGGCTGATGATGGTTTTAGGCAAATCGTTGCCGTTCTCATCCTTGCCGAACTCGAACCACTTGTGTTCGATAATGCGTGTCCACGGGGTCTCACAATCTGTGTAGTTGACAGCAGCGTTGCCCTGAAAGCTTGGCTTGTCCAGCAATTCATTCTCAAAACGGACCGAACGATATTCCAACGTGCCCAGCTTATAGTCAAAGTAAGCGTCAATGGGGCCGGTGTAGACTACTTTATCTGTCAGAGCGTCCAGATCCGCCTTATTTTCAAGATAATCGGTGTTCAAACGGACTTCGATGCCATCCAGCAGATTAGCAATCATCTTGGTGTAACCACCGATTGGAATGCCCTGATATAATGCATTGAAGTAGTTATTATCAAAGGTCAGGCGCACGGGCAAACGCTTAATGATGAATGCTGGCAATTCTTTGCAGTCGCGGCCCCACTGCTTTTCCGTGTAGCCTTTGATGAGCTTTTCGTAGATATCACGGCCTACCAGAGAGATGGCCTGCTCTTCCAAATTCTGCGGCTCGCCGGTGATTTCTTTACGCTGCTCTTCGATTTTGGCGGCGGCTTCTTCCGGCGTCACCACCCCCCACATCTTATTGAAAGTGTACATATTGAACGGTAAGGAGTACAGTTCACCCTTATAATTGGCGACAGGTGAATTCGTGAAGCGGTTAAACTCTGCAAATCGGGTAATGTAGTTCCATACTTTTTTGTTGTTGGTGTGAAAGATGTGCGCGCCATATTTATGAACATTAATGCCCTCAATATTCTCAGTGTAGATATTTCCCGCAATATTAGGGCGCTTATCAACAACAAGAACCGACTTTCCATGTGCTTTGGCCTCATGAGCAAAGATAGCTCCATATAAGCCAGCGCCAACTATCAAATAATCATACATCTGCCTCACCCCTTCATCTGCTGTGCGATATCAGCATCCACAATTTCCTCGCCGGTCTTATGCTTCAACTGCTCTTTAGAAGTCTCACTCAGACCGTTGTTGATCACACAGTTCATATCGCAAGTGCTACACTTGTCCAGTTCCTCTTTAGTAACTTTACCATCACGGTAGTCACGGCAAATCTTCATTTCATACATGCTGTATGGATGTTTAGTGAAGAGAGCCTTGAATTTGTGGGCCAGAACCCAAGTAGCAGGCTTCCAAATGTACTTGTGCATTGCCGGAGAAACGGAACCGATCATCCAGCAGTCACGGTCGCAGCAGCGAACCTTCTTACGAACTTCCTCTGCCTGCGGGCTATTCCACAGTTCATCCCAACTCTGGGTGTTCAGGTTGCCCATGACCTCTTTGTCCTTGGTACCATTACAAGGCATGACATCGCCATACGGATCAATGAAGAAGGTATCAAAACTCATGTCGCAAGGCAGCAGACGCTTCTGGCCATAGATGTAGTTAATCAGACCGTGGTTAAAGTAAGCCCGGAACCACTTCTTCGGGCTATTGCTCCGGAGTAACTCGTTGACCAGATTCTCGAAGTTCTTTGCGACCAGCGGACGATCATGGATGATGTTCTTGGCCTCAACGAAGTAGAAGCTGTTGTGCAGAGAAGCTGTGGCAAACTCCATCCCCATCTCGTTGGAGATTTTGTACAGAGGAACCAGGTCAGGAGCGTTCTTGTCCTGAACAGTCATACCGAAACCAACGTCCTTCATGCCCATCTCACGCAGTTTCTTCAGTGTGCCGTAACCTCGCTGGTAGCCGTTCTGCAGACCACGGATCTCGTTGTTGGTCTGTTCCAGACCTTCGATAGAGATACGAATACCAATCTGCGGAAACTCTTTGCACAGGTCAACGATACGGTCAGTGAAGAAGCCGTTTGTGGAAATAACGATACGATCAGACTTCTTATACAGTTCACGCACGATATCTTTCAGGTCCGTGCGGATGAACGGCTCACCACCGGTGATGTTGGTAAAGTACATCTTCGGCAGCTTCTTGATGGTTTCGATGCTGATTTCTTCTTCCGGCTTGGAAGGTGCTTTATAACGGTTGCACATGGAGCAACGAGCGTTGCAGCGATAAGTGACGATGACCGTACCATTTAACTTCTTTTCGCTATTATTAGCCATTTTTCTAATACCTCTATCTCTCTTTTTATCTATAAACTTTCATAATTTTCTCGTAATACTCATCGATGGTGTCGAAGCTGATGTCCTTGCAGTTCTTGCTATACTGCTCACACAGCTTCTTATCACCCCAGAGTTTTTCAATCTTTTCTTTCAAATCTTTCCCGTTACCGCTCTCAAACAACTCGCCAGTCTTGCCAACCTTAATCAGTTCCGGAATGCCACCGATGTTCGCCCCCAGAACTGGCGTACCGTACATCTGGGATTCCATCACGGAGAACGGACAGTTCTCATACCACTCAGACGGATAGATGGAGAACCGTGCCTCACGGATAAGTTTTTCCAGTACCTCACCCTTCTGGAAGCCAACATCTTTAATATTACTTACACCCTTGATGGTATCTTCCAACGGACCAATTCCAGCAAAGATGAACTGTACATCCGGCAGTTCCTTGCAGACCTTGATGAGTGTGCCGATGCCCTTCTCTTCAGAGAAGCGACCGAAGTAGATGACGTAATCCTTCTTCGGAGTCTCTTTCCACTCCACCTTGTCGATGAAGTTGTGCATCGCCACGGTCTTAGTCGCAAACAGCGGGTTGCTGTCCATCTTGCTCTTCATGAACTCGGAGCAGCAGATCATCGTGTCGATGTACTTATAAGTTCCCTTCCACTTCCAAAACTCTGCTTCCATCATGCCGATGGCAGATTTCGCAGTGGAGCCGTGGATACACTTGCCTTTCATGCAATTCGTGAAATGACCGCCGAGGCACTTCTCACAGTTCTGGTGAGTGTTCGTATTGTTCAGCATGTGGTTCGGGCAGACCAACTGGTAGTCGTGGGCAGTAAAGACGATCTTGCAATCCTTCCCCGTCTCCTTACGCCACTTCACGATTTCCAGAATCATGGAAGGCGTCAGCTGATAATTGAAGTTGTTCAGGTGACAGACGTCTGGCTGGAAGTCGTCCAGCACCTTACGCAGCTGCACCCGTGCTTCTTTGCTGTAAATCGTCTTGATTGGGTAAGTCAGCTTGCTCAGTTTGCTACCGCCGTGGAAATCCATGTCGGATGTATAAGCATTGACCCGATTGCCCACACAACGACCCTCATGCTCCATGCCGAAGTACTGAACCTCATGTCCATGCTGCTCCAGTGCCTCGCCCAGTTTAAATATGTACGTTTCTGATCCGCCGTTTCGGTGCAGAAATTTATTTATAATAAGCGTTCTCATGTTATTTTTCCTTATGTGTTCTACTTTGTTTCACTACTTGTGTTCGGATAAAGAAGTTTCGATGTATTACTCAAAAACCAGAGTGTTCTCTACGAACACAGGTAGTGATACTGAAAGTCCTTATGATAAAATCATCTGCCGTTGGTGAAAACAGGTTCTGAGATAAAAGCGTCCGATATTGATTCATCAGCATCTCAAAAAGTACCGTAAATACGCTATTTTTCAGCCATTTTCACTATGTACATCTCACTACCTGCGTTCAGTTAGAGGAGATTGTTGATCATCAAGACTCTCATCTGCTTTTCTCCCTCTATAAAGTTCCAATGTTTCTTCTGTCACGTCATCCCAGCTATATTTCTCACAGATAAAATCTGTTGATTTTTCCTTTAGCCGCATAACTTTTTCAACATTATCACATGCATCTTGCAATTTATTTTTCAAATCATTGATATCTGACTTTTTAAAAATCAATGCTTTATCTTCTACAACTTCAGCGCACTCCGGAATATCCGAAACAAGGCAGCAATTTCCATAACTCATTGCTTCCAAAAGACTTAACGGCATCCCTTCCAGATCAGACGGCAATGTGTAGATATAAGCATTGCTATATAGCTCATCCAGCATCTGTCCTTGAACAAATCCTGTAAATAAAATTCTTTCATCATTCGCTGCCATTGATTTCAATTCTTCTGTGAACGAATCTGTATCGCTGGATCCACCGGCAATCACAAGTTTTTTATCTGTAGTTACTTGTTTGAATGCTTCCACCAGATATTTGATTCCCTTTTCCGGAACAAGCCGTCCAAGAAAAAGAATATACGAATCCTTCTCAAGACCAAATTGCTCGGTAATTAATTGGGGAGCACAGACTTCCGGACGATTCACACCATTTGAAATGTAATGCGTTTTCCTGCCATAAGTCTCTAGGAAATACTTTTGTACTCCTTTGCTCAACACAATAATTTCATCCGCATATTTCACAGCATTTTTCTCACCTTGGCGAATGAACTTAGAACCAAACCCTTCTTTCCATTTTTCCCGTTGCCAATCAATTCCATGGATAGTTACAATCACTCTTTTGCCAAATATTTTCGGCAACCATGAAAAGAACGCAGGTCCCTCCGCATGAATATGTACAACATTATACTTTCCAAAGGCACTACATAATGCCGCAAAAAAAGAAGAGCTCACTGCTGCGAGTCCTTTTTTTTCAATAGTCGGAACATACTTTTGGCAAATCCCCTGATATTCTTTTTTATCATCGAACTCTGCACCACTCACATGATGACCTGATCGGTTATAACAGGTGACCTGATAACCTTTTTGAGCCATCCTTGAACACAATTCTTTAACCACGATTTCAACGCCGCCCTCACGACTCAATCGTTTTTGTCCAAACATTGCTACTCTTAATTTGTCTTCCATCTTGACTCCAACCAATTTCCTGTGTTATTTACAAACAAAAAAAGACCGAGCTTCGCCACCCACCACCTGCCTTATCAACAGTCCGTAGTTCTCTCTTCGCATCACTCGCTCTTTTTGTCCGCCGTTCCACAACACGCGTCACTCGTCATCTTGCTTACACGGTTTCATATAAACATTTGCAGTTCTTCTCGCTGAAATGTGACTTTAGTGCCAGCACCAAATAACTCTATCTCTACTGTCCATTCGTCGGCATCTGGATCTGCATATAAGAATTTTCCTCGTACTCCTTCAAATACACCTGAGAGTACTTTTACCTGATTCTCAAATTGCACTTCATCCTTTTGACGATCGATGACATCAGAAATCATTTGACTTAATTCTTCTTCACTGACCCTGGCGATAGTTCCAAGCCCTACCTCGATTGGAGTAGCTCGTCCAAAAATCGGAACATCCATTTTGGCAATTCGCCGATGTCGATCTACTGTTCGAATCCATCCTTGTACCTTTTTCAAAGGTCCCGAAGTGATATAGACTTCATCACCTATCAAAAATCCTTCGGAGTATTGAACGATATGATCCTTATCCATCATCAGTGACAGAAACTCCTGTTCATCTTTTTTGACCGGCGAGATAATATCGCCATCTTTCAAGACCTTGGTATACTGTCGGAATTCCTTTAGACCTCGTAGAACCGGCTCGATTTCATCAGTATCTACAAACAGATATCCCGGAAACAATGGTTTTGCCACTTCATGCCATTCTTTCTTGAAATGCTTTTTCGTTTTATATTGAGGAATAAACATTTCCCGATAAGCTGACTGATCAATATATTCCTGACACTGTTGCATACACTTCTGCTCTAATCCAGCCATCGTATGTATCACATACCACATTTTTCCACCCCTGTTGTCAAGCATTTACTTCCTTGGTTTGCAAAGCCCAACATACGTATCAATATATGCTGTATTACGTCGTAAACGTATTTTTTCGACATTCAGTATAACATAGTTGATTCTACAACACAAGTACCCATCGAAAATAAATATACTATTATTTCTAATCTATTATCAACACAGAAACTTTAGTGTTACTTAATGCTTCGGTACTCATGTACACACTTCCCTCTATATGCTCCACCCCCTCTTTTCTCATAAAGCTCTGAATGTTAGAATATATGGATGTGTATTTGCTTTCTCTTCTCCCTACTTTATATCGCCTGTTTTCCATGATCGGCGAACCACTCCCGTGTTTCTTGAATACAATCTTCCTTTTCACCATCTACATCCAACGTCCATTCGCTCAATAACGTATCATACTCTGGAAACGCATCTGTATATAACGAAATCGCCATAGAAACCGTACACAATGCATCTTCTCCATCTTTGGCAAATACACCAGGCTCCACTTCAGTAATATTGTATTTCTTAGCATGATCTCTCACCGGCTTCAACAACTCTTCTTCTCTATAGCCAGCTTTTGCAATCTTTTCCTGATCAAATATAAATGTCAGAGTAACCATATGTCTACCTCATTTTCATAATTTATACAATTACATTGTAACATACCTCCTCGTCATCTTTCACCGGCTTATTGACGGATCTGGGAGTTTGACAGTTGAATAATCCCAAAAAGTACCTGCAGGCCGCATAAATTTAAGTATAACCTCCATTCACTGCATAAAGCATGGGAGTTTATTAGAGAAAACAAGATATATTTCCCACGGATAATGCCCTTTCCTTATTCAATATGCACAAAGCACCCGGAGGTTTTTTATCCTTAATGTTCATTCTTCCACTTCTTGATTTTTATCAATAATGCTTTCCACCCATCTTACAATCTCTTCTGCATATTGCAATGCTTCTTGTACATTTCGTTCTTCAATGACAAGCTCATTCGGGTATCTAACGGCTATCCCATAGGGTGTTAATGTATCCGCATAATCATAATATTTTTCCGAAACCTCAATGTTGTTCTTTATTTGCTCCAAAAGAAAAGAGAGATTATGCTTCTTTGGCATACCACTCTGTACTCCACTTGTCACTATAAGTGCCTTAATTGCTTTCTCTGCTGCTTGCTGGCAGTGGTAACATATAATTTCTAATGGCTTAGGATGATACAATTCATTCAAATGTCTGGCAACACCCAAATCTGTTTTAGCGAACTCCAGCCATGCCCTCTCTTCTTGCTCCATACAACAATACCCCTTTCTGCATTACCTCACTCTCCACCGAAGACAGCTTTGTTTTTCTATTTTCAAATGTCGCCTCCGTATTCACTATAATATCTACGGGTCTCTTTTGTTTGTGCCTTATTGACTTATACGCCTTAACAGTAAGCCCAATCATATCTTTTTCAGAGTCAGCTACAACAATATAGAAATCAAAATCGCTATCTTTGTTTTGCTTTCCCTCTGCAAAAGAGCCAAACAGATAGATTCGTAAAGGTAAAAGTTCTTTTATAAAACTTCTTGTCAATTCATCAATTTCATTCACTGGCATCTGTCTCCCTCCTTTCCTCGGATTACATCCGCTTTTATCTGCCCCACTATCTGCGTTGTTTTAATCCTAAGTTGCTTTATACAGTCTTTTCCCAATTTTAATCCCATTTCAAAAGAAACGCAAGTGTTTTGAGGAATGATGTCAGCATGATGTCCTCCTATCCGGACACCACGGCCGCTTACATAATACTCCCCAGCCAGTAGATCACTCCCACGACCCAGCTGCAGAATATGCCGTACAAGATCACGGGCCCGGCGATGGTAAAGATTTTGCAACCAATACCGAAAACCTGTCCCTCTGCCTGGAATTCAATGGCTGGAGATACCACGGAGTTGGCAAATCCGGTGATCGGTACAATGCTTCCGGCTCCGCCAAACTGTCCCAGTTTCTGGTAAATATTAAACCCGGTCAGAATGATGCTCAGCAGGATCAATGATAATGTCGTGTAAAGCCCCGCCAGCTCTTTATCATTTCCCAGATATTGGTAAAAGCTGTTGAAGCCTTCTCCCAGCAGGCAGATGGTTCCCCCCACCAGAAATGCTTTTGCACAATTTAGGAAACGATTGCTTTTCGGAGTAATGTTGCTGACGTATTGATTATATTTTTCTTTTTGTTTTTCGCTGTCCTTTTCCTGTAGAACTTCCTCAATCCGTGGATTGTTATTCTGATTCATATACTCCTCCATTCTGTCCCGTTTTATGGACACAAATATTGATCATGATATTTCTTATCTCATTCCATGGACTAATGCTGCATCCGGAAATATAACTGATAAAAGCATGCCACCGCTTTTCCCAGTGCCAGTGCCAGTATCACAAAGGGAAGACCGGCAGCAAGCTTCACTCTCTGTACCAGCACCGGGATCACCTTTAAGGTTTCTGCCAGTGCCATTGCCAGACAGCCCACAAAGATTCCGGTAAATAGTCCAAATACAGCAAGCATCGCACTTCCAAAGGGAATGGATATTTTAAAAACGGTTATGACTGCTCCTGCCAGTCCGCCCCAGAAGATGCAGTTTTCCAGATGATACACACGGTTCGCCATATGAAGCCTGCTCGCCAGTCTGGGCAGCATCTCCAATATGGAAATAAATGCAAATACACCCCCGGCTACGCTGATGCCTCCGGCAAACCCGATCAGTCCCAACAGTGCCTGTTTCCAGATCATGAGATCTCCTTCCCTTCTCTTGATGCATTTTTGATAATGGCATTATTCATTTCCTGCTCATAACTTCTCATTTCCAGATGAAGCGGTGTCGGATCATCTCTCTCATTCCGGGCAGAAAAGTGATTATAAAAACCCAGGATCCCTATGGCGATTCCGACGCAATAAGTGATTTCCATGATACTTCCCTTGGTCTGCTTCGTTCCCATGACCAGCTTATAAAACAGAGAAAATACATCTCCCACACTGACATCTGTATTAAATGTCATGATCGTAAAGCCTGCTCCAAAAAATATGATCAGACTCACCAGCACCGCCTTGCAGATCTCCATAAATTTTGACGGCTTTGGAGTATCCTTAAACTCTACAATAAAATCCGGTTCCCCGATATTGACCACCTGCAGATCCAGCCGCTGCTTCTGCAGCAGATCAATGACTTTCATGGCAGAAAAAACAAGCTTCTGCTCTTTTTCCTTCTGAAATGTATAAAGCACCAGCTTTCCGGCTTCTTTTTGTAATGCACTGTCCGCAGTAAGAATTTCTGCCACATCCTCCAACAGCACCTTCGGATGGGATACCTGACTATTCTGTTCCAGTTTTAAGTAAATAATATCGGATTTCATTGTCAACCCCCTCCTGCTCTACAAATTTGCCGTTGGCATAGGTTGTTTTCGCATTACGCATGATTGCAATATAGCAGACTGTACTGAGTGTCATCACACCGATCACCAATACATAAAACCACATTTTTTTCTTCTTCATGGTGTATTTTCCCCTTTCTCTTTTCTGTAAATTGTTCCCTGGGAATGGAAATTTTATACATCTCTGATTTAAAAATAAGCACAAAAAGCCATTGACACACGTATTGAATACGTGTTATTCTCTTTAAAAGGAGGTATTCACATGGCTGATCTATTTTATCCTGCTATTTTTAACGTTGCTGAGGAAGGGGGCTTTTTTGTTACTTTCCCAGACTTTCCGGAATGTTTTACCGAAGGAGATGATATGGACCAATCCTATCAAATGTCGGTGGAAGCTCTGGGGCTTGCAATTACCAGCCGTCTTGAAAATAACGAACCATTGCCTGATCCAACGGACTTTTCTGCCCTGATTTTAGATCAACAACAACGTGCTGTTATTATTAACTTTGATTTTCAAGCCTATCAGCGCAGACACAGTTCAAAATCTGTCAAAAAAACATTGACGATTCCAGAATGGCTCAACGAAGAAGCATTAGAAAGAGGCCTTAATTTTTCCAAACTTCTTCAGGAAGCACTTCTTCAAAAAATTAATAATAACTAATGTCGTGATGCAAGCCTCAACGATACAATTAATTACGCAGGCGATTCTCCACCATACTATTCCACCTCCTGCCGCAGCCGTAACAGTATCTTTTTTTCAAGGCGGCTGACCTGAACCTGGCTGATCCCCAGCTCTGCTGCCACCTGGGTCTGGGTCTTATCCTCATAGTAGCGCAATGTGATGAGTCTGCGTTCCTTCTCTTCCAGCGTCCCCAGAAGCTGTTCCAGCAGGACATGATTGATCACCTTTTCTTTTTCTGCATCCACCCCGGAGTCAGCTTCTCCGGTATTTCCCCGTACCGCTGCGGTTCGGGATACATAACCGACACTGGCATTTTCTCCCGCTACCACCTGATCGATCAGGTAAATTTCCTTGCCTTCCGGCTGATAGACCGGCCGGTATATGGAGTCCACATCCCGGTTTGCCTCGATCGCTACAGCAATCTCTTCCGGTTCCAGCTCCGTTGCCGCCGCGATCTCATCCACCGTTGCCTGACGTCCCAGCTCCTGTCCCAGCCGCTGTGCTGCCAGCTTTACCTTCCAGCCGTTTTCCTTCATGGTCCGGCTGATCTTGATCATGCCGTCATCCCGCATAAACCGTTTGATCTCCCCCAGGATCATAGGTACAGCGTATGTACTAAATTTTACATCAAATTCCAGATTAAAATGATCGATCGCCTTGATCAGTCCGATACAGCCGATCTGAAACAGATCCTCCGGATCATATCCTCTTCCATTGAAGCGTTTCACGATATTCCAGACAAGTCCCACATTTTCCTCCACCATTTGATCTCTTGCCTGACGGTCACCGGCACGGGCTTTTTTTAATAATTCCATTGCATCCATTTGACACCCTCCACGCCAACTCTCATGTTCTGTCTCCAATGTGCTTGCTCAGCTTGACGCGGGTGCCCTTCCCCACCTCAGAATATACCTCCAGCTCGTCCATAAACGCTTCCATAAAGGCAAAGCCCATGCCGGAACGCTCCCACTCCGGCTTCGTGGTATATAAAGGCTCCATGGCCTTTTCAATATCCGGAATGCCCACTCCGTGATCTGTGATCTCCACCATGATATCCTGTCCCTTGATCTCACAAACGATCTCTATCTCCCCTTCTCCATTGTTATATCCATGAAGAATACTGTTGGTAACAGCCTCAGATACAGCGGTCTTTACATCCGCCAGTTCCTCCAGAGTCGGATCCAGACGGGTGATATATGCCGCTACCACAGTTCTTGCAAATGCCTCATTTTGTGAATTACTATCGATGATCAGTTTCATTTTCTGCCCCTTTCTTATCTGTTCTTTTTGGTATTAAGCCCTTCCACTGCCTGCTCCGGTGTTGCATATCGTTCAATGATCTGAAACAATCCGGATAGATTAAAGATCCGCTCGATCTCCTTCCCAACATTGGTCACGGCTGCCCTGCCTCCCCGGAACATCACTCTCTTATACCGCCCCATGATCAACCCGATCCCCGAGCTATCCATAAAATCATTCTCCCGAAAATCAAAGATAATATGACGGATATCTCCTGCGTCGATCAGACGATCGGACTGTTCCCGCAGCAAATTTACCGTATGATGATCCAGATCCTGCGAGATATAGATGATCAGACAATTTTGCTGTATTTCATAATGAATTGCTTCCTGTTCCTTTTGGTTCAAAATAATCACCATTCCTTTCTTAAAACCTACAGCGATCCGCTGCAAATACTAAAAGACAAAATCTGCATTTCCCATATACAAAAAAAGACCCGCCAGAGTGATACAATAAAATGTACACTCTGACGGGTCTCCCCATCATTTTCTCTTATGTCGATGCATCGGTTACTGACCGATCTCCCGCAGTCTGCTCTTTGCCTCCGCAACACGGGCAGAATCCGGATAATCATTGACTACCTGATCGTAATACTGCTTCGCCGTTTCAAAATCAGACTTTTGCTGATAGCAGCGTCCCAGGAAATACATGGCATCTGTATTATCCGCATTAAACTTCAGTGCCTTCTTGAGCAGCTTGATCGCCTTATCATAATCTTTCTTACCGGCGTAATCTCCCTGACCATTGTAGCAGTCTCTTCCCTTTGTAAAGAAAGACTCTGACGCTGTAGCATAAGTTTCTTTTTTGATCTTTTTATAAAACTTCTTTGCCTCTTCTCCTGCCAGGCTATCCTGATCTACTTTATCCAGGGCCTTTGCAGCAGAAAGCTTATCATTGTTGATATAATACTGCATCGCCTGGATCAGGTTATCATACACCGCCTGAACGCCATCCAGATCCGTCGGATTGCCGCTCTGATAATCGGACAATCTCTTCGTCAGCTCATCCACCTGCTTCTGCAGCTCCGTATTGGCATTTTTCAGCGTACTGACATCGCTTTCCCCGGAAGCCAGATTCTCACTATAGGTCTTAAATGCTTTGTTTTCTTTATTGCTGGAGTGCTGCTTTAATGCCGGGGTGATCAAAAACTGCATGATCACGATTCCGGCGATCAGTCCCAACAGCACATGTACAAACGGCAGAACCGATGGTTTTTCTTCCTTATACAAGGTGATCGGTTTATAGGCATTTTCATCTACCCTTGGCAGCGTCTTACGCGCCGGCTGTTCCGCTGCTTTTTCTACCTTTGGTGCCGCATTTTCGCCCTTGATATGAACATCGGACAATTCCTTTAAATAAGCAAGTGTCGTGGTATTGGTCACATCCACACCACTGATGGATTTCATCAGCTTGTACGCACGTACCCGGTTTTCCTTTTTGCCGGTCTTCATATAGAGAAGTGCCAGAAGCTGATGCGCCCGGATAAACTTCGGATTGGTGCTGACCACCTTTTTCAGCTGGATGATCGCCATATCTTCATCGCCATTCTTTGCAGAGAACAACGCAGAATTATACTTTTTCACCATCTGACTGTAGGTTTCCAGCCGGTTCGGATTGGACTGGATCAGTCCGATATAATAATCTGCTTCATTATGCTCATTCTGAAAGTGCTTACTGATCACCCACTCGCTGAGAGCGGATACGATCTCTCCTTCTTCAAAATAGATGAGACCCAGCAGGTTTCTTGCATTGGTATTTAATTTGTTAAATTTTAAGCTTTTGTGCAAAGATGCGATCGCTCCGGAAAGATCTCTGACCTTTGCCTGTTCCAGGCCCCGGTTATAGCAAATATTGGATGCACTGAGAACTCTGCGGTAATTACGCAGCTCTTGTCCACAGTTATCACAACGATCCTTCTTGAAAGACACCTCTGCATTACATCTTGGACATCTCATGTTTCTTCCCCTATTCTGCGTTCTTTGTGCCGGTACCTGCATCTGCCAGAATACTCTGGAGCAGATCCATTACATCTGTTGTACTGTTTCCGTAAATGGCATCCTCTGCCTGCTCAATATCAAGACTTGGCTGAAATTTTTCTAATTCTGCCTCAAAATCCATCTTACACTACCTCCATTCCATCATCAAATCATTTCTGCCGCAATTATCGACATCATACTTACTCCAGACCATAGGATACGATTCCCGTTCCTCGTCTTCTATATTCTACACCAGCAATCTCCTCCTGAACAGATACATGTTTTCCATTTACCGTGATCTCTGTTCCGGGATTCACCCTCTTTAATATGGTGATGCTGGCATCATTTGTTTTACTCATCTGATCCACCGTCTCCTGCTTGCGCTTCATGATCTCATTGAGACGGGTATCTTTTTCAATCTTCACTCTGGTGAGCTTTAATTTCTTTTGCTGCAGATCCGGTGTGGGCGAAGTTTCCAAAATTTTGTTGATCTTTTTCAATGCATCTAAGATCTTTTCTACTTCTTCCTGAATCTGCTGGCGGCTTTTTTCATGCTGCATCAGCAGTGCAAACAGATTCTCCTCCATCCCGGCGCAAAGCTCTGTTTTTACCTCCGCCATATTGCCGGCAACCATAGTTTCTATGCTATGCATCGCAGACACACTGCCTCCGATAATGGCACCAAAGCGTCCGGACACCTTGACGTCCTGACCACAGGTGATCTGACAGTTCATGATGGCATTTGCCGCAACATTTCCGTCACAGTCAATAAATGTCTGCTCGAAGAACTTCCCGGAAACATCGCCCTTTGCGGCAACCTTTCCCTGTCCATTTCCCTGCATGCCGTTTTTGAGAACCACATCCTTACCGGCAACCAGTGTGGCGGCTTCCACATATCCATCCACGATGATGCTTCCCTTTTCGGAAGTGACCTTCATCCCGGACAGTACATTGCCCCGGATCCGGATATCTCCGATAAAATGAACATCTCCCGTCGTAGTATAGGATACATCGCTGTCCAACGTCAGCTCCGCACTGATATTCAGAATATCATTTTGATACGTTGCCTTACCGGTCAGCTTGGCGGTATAAACCAGATTATCCGGCGAGAGCTCAAAGCCCTTGCCCCGCAGCCGCGCAAGATCCCTGCCATTGCGTCCCGGAAGGAGCTGTCCCAGAACATTCATGCCATCCTTTGCCTTCTGTGCCGGATGATAATGCACGATCTCCTGTCCCTCCCCTACGGAAGGAACCTGACCACAGGAAGCATAATCTACAGAGCCATCCTTGAGGATCTTCGGACGGGTATCCACATGAATGGGAAAAAGAAACTCAAACCATCCATCCTTCCCATCCAGCGGCTCCTCCCCTCTGGCAACGGCAAACCGCTCATAGTACCGTTTTTCAGACACTGCCTTTTGCAGAACA
Organism: uncultured Lachnospiraceae bacterium; assembly: GCA_934339135.1. Classification (GTDB taxonomy): domain Bacteria; phylum Bacillota; class Clostridia; order Lachnospirales; family Lachnospiraceae; genus Jutongia. The sequence goes on from CAKRHP010000006.1 coordinate 48,430, forward strand.
TCCTCCTGAACACCATGCTCCACACCTGCCGCTTTCAGAAGAATCTTCAATTCATCCATTTTATACTCATGATCTCGTTTCTCCGGCGTCAGAGTGATGTATGCCGCCATATCATCCTCGGAAATCTCTACCTGAACTTCTCCAAAATCGTTTTTATCCACCTTCTCCATAAAATCACCCTACCTTTCGGAATGCCTGTTTCTAAGGTAAACAGACACCTGTCTGCGGTGCATTATTTCTCCAGTGCCTTTAACTCTTCCTCAACCTTTGTCATCATACTTGTATATTTCTCTAATTTTTCCTTTTCCTCTGCGATCTTGCTCTCCGGAGCCTTGCTCATAAACTTCTCATTGTTCAGCATGCCGTTGACACGCTTAAGCTCTCCCTCGAGACGCTTCTTCTCCTTGGTAAGGCGTTCCTTCTCCTTCTCAAAATCAACCAGATCTGCAAGAGGCATGTAGACCGTTGCCTTTGGAATCACAACAGATACTGCATTCTCCTCGATACCGGTCTTATCCATCTGAACGAAAAGCTCAGAAGCATAGATCATATGCTCATAGGCATCTCTGCTGCCCTCCAGCACCTTGCAGGTTGCCTCGTCATCTGCAACAATATAAACCTGTGCCTTGCGGGAATTGGCTACATTCATCTCGGTACGGATATTACGGATACCGCGGATAACGTTCTTGATATTCTCTGCCATTTCCTCGGCTGCCGGATTATTCCACTGCTCCTTGTACTCCGGCCAGGAAGAGATCATAATGGACTCTTCCTCTGACTGGATCGTGCAGAATATCTCCTCTGTGATAAACGGCATATACGGATGAAGCAGCTTCAGAGAATCGATCAGCACTGTGCGGAGTGTCCAGAATGCTGCATTGGCAGAAGCCGGATCCTCCTCCTTTGCAAACAGTCTTGGCTTTACGATCTCAATATACCAGTCACAGAACTCGGTCCAGATAAAGTCATTGATCTTCTGTACAGCTACTCCCAGCTCGTACTTCTCCATATTCTCGGTAACTTCCTTCGCCAGGGTATTTACCTTGGAAAGGATCCATTTATCAGCTTCTTTCAATTCATCATATGCAGGTTCTGTGATGGTATTGTCACCTAAATGCATCATAATGAAACGGGACGCATTCCATACCTTATTGGCAAAGTTACGGCTTGCCTCCACGCGCTCCCAGTAGAAACGCATATCATTACCCGGTGCATTTCCTGTGACCAACGTGAAACGAAGTGCATCTGCACCATACTTATCAATCACCTCCAATGGATCAATACCATTGCCGAGGGATTTACTCATCTTGCGTCCCTGGGAGTCGCGGACAAGTCCGTGGATCAGTACCGTATCAAACGGAACCTTGCCGGTGTGCTCCAGTCCGGAGAACATCATACGGATCACCCAGAAGAAAATAATATCATATCCGGTTACCAGTGTGCTGGTTGGATAGAAATAGTCCATCTCCTCGGTATTATCCGGCCAGCCCAGGGTACTGAATGGCCACAGTGCGGAGGAGAACCAGGTATCCAGTGTGTCCGGATCCTGACGCATCGGCTTACCACATTTTGGACAATTACAGCTGCTTTCCTTTGTTACAACCATCTCTCCGCAGTCATCACAGTAAAATGCCGGAATCTGATGTCCCCACCAGAGCTGACGGGAAATACACCAGTCACGGATATTCTCCAGCCAGTGATAATATGTCTTATCAAAATGAGGTGGTACAAACTTGGTATCACCGTTCTTGACTGCCTCAATGGCAGGCTTTGCCAGATCATCCATCTTAACAAACCACTGAAGAGATACTCTTGGCTCTACGGTTGTATGACAACGGTAGCAGGTTCCTACATTATGCTCATGGTCTTCTACTTTCAGAAGAGCACCTTCTGCCTCCAGATCAGCTACGATTGCCTTTCTTGCCTCATAGCGGTCCATGCCTGCATATTTCGGATAATCCTCTACGATCTTAGCATCATCGGTAAGAACATTGATCACTTCCAGATTGTGACGCTTTCCTACCTCAAAGTCGTTCGGGTCATGTGCCGGTGTGATCTTTACAACACCGGTACCAAACTCCATATCTACATAATCATCCGCGATGATCGGGATCTGACGATGTACGATCGGCAGATCCAGCATCTTTCCTACCATATCCTTGTAACGCTCATCGTTTGGATTAACTGCAACGGCAGTATCACCAAGGAGTGTCTCCGGACGTGTAGTTGCCAGATCAATATATCCGGTACCGTCTGTGGTCTTATAACGCAGATGCCAGAAGCTTCCTGCCTGATCCTCATACTCTACTTCTGCATCCGAAAGAGAGGTCAGACAATGAGGACACCAGTTGATAATACGCTTTCCACGATAGATCAGTCCCTTGTTGTACAGCTTCACAAATACTTCCTTGACTGCCTTGGAGCATCCCTCATCCATGGTGAAACGCTCTCTGTCCCAGTCGCAGGAAGAACCGATCTTTTTGAGCTGTTCTACAATACGGCCACCATACTGCTTCTTCCAGTCCCAAACGTGCTCCAGAAACTTCTCTCTGCCAATATCATCCTTGGAGATTCCCTGTTCCCGAAGCTTTTCTACTACCTTTGCCTCTGTGGCAATGGATGCGTGGTCAGTTCCCGGCACCCAGAGTGCCTCATAACCCTGCATTCTCTTAAAACGGATCAGAATATCCTGAAGTGTATTGTCCAGAGCATGTCCCATGTGGAGCTGTCCTGTGATATTTGGCGGTGGCATAACGATCGTAAACGGTTTCTTGCTGCGATCTACCTCCGCATGAAAATATTTTTTCTCCTGCCACTTGTCATAGGTTCTCTTCTCAATGTCCGCAGGATTGTAGTTTTTTTCCAGTTCTTTTGCCATTGTCTTACATCCTTTCTCTTATTATCTATAATAATTTTCTTTATCAGCGCATGACGGAGTTTCAAAAAACTCCTAATATAAATCCTTTCGAACTCATTATATTTTGCGTTTATCCACCGGATTCAGCCCGAAGCTCTCATAGGTCGCATTATAGTACTTCCAGAAATCCTTCGCCTTGGAAAACAGATTGTCATATACTCTGCCGTTCATCTCCACCCAGGCATGGCTGGTGTCATGGCACACATAAACATCCTTGTAGCCAATCTCATGGAAAAGAAACGCCAGTGCGGATGACTCTGACACACAGCAGCCCGCATGGTGCCGGAAAATATCATTGGCAAAGGTGCATTCCCAGCCCTTCTTCTTATAAATCGGCTCCAGAAAACGATATCTGCGGTAATCACATTTCATAATGTACCGGTAACACTTCATTTTCTTCTGCTCCCGTGTGTCCGAGGGCTTTGTGATCTGCTTCAGCAGCCTTGCTGCTGTGCGCATGGTCTCTATCTTTTTGACGCTGCGCTTTGTCTGCACAGCCTGACCTTTGCGAAGCCGGATGCCATCGACCTTCCCATGATGTACCAGCACTCCGGTACTCCGGTCCAGATAATAATATTCTCCGCCCCGTTTCAGCCAGCCGTGATACATATCTCCGTTTTTGTCAAAATAATAAGTCTTTTTCTTCAGGGTGAGAAAGCTTTTGGTCAGCTTCCTGCCACCTTTATACACATACCATGTGGTATATTTCTTATGAACCAGTCTGCCCGGTGTAACTGTGGGTCTCACCGTAGCTTTCGGTTTCATGGTGTCTCTTGGCTTTGCCGTAGTCCCAGGCTGTGCCGATTCTTTTGGCTGCTCCGTCTCTCCCGCCAGTGCCACAGTCCCCGTTGGCTCTGCGGGAGTGTCTGCTGTCACAGCAGGCGGTGACTCCTCTGTGGAAGCCTGTGTCTGCTCAACGGCTGTTCCCTTCGTATCCTCGATACCGGAGACTCGAAGAATCCCTCCGGAGCTGTAGTAAAGCTCCTGATGCTGTGTCCCTCCTGCTCCACTCAGCTCACAGCACGCCATCTGTCCTTTGACATGCCTGATAACATGTCCTGTAGCAGCATAAGCCCTGTTTCTGCCACTACTGCTTCCACACAGAGTTCCCAGTGCCACTATAGCCGTAACACCAAGCCAGATGCCTCTGCCCCTGATCTGTCTTTTTCCTCTCATCTGCTGCTCCCGTCTATTCTACACTGTCCACGATCCAGGTCTTCTTATTCTCTGTATGACAATACACCACAAACCCCTCGTATTTGGCAATGCCGTCATACTCGTTTTCATAGTAGCAGCTTGCCGCCTTGGAAAGCTTTTTGTATTTGCCAATCGCCTTAACAAGACTGCTTAGCTTTTTTCCAATATATTTTTTGGCTTTTTTCTTATTTTGTTTGATCTTTTTCTGAGCCTTTGTATTCTTTTTGCCCTTTGTCGCAGACTGTGTCGTCGTGGTTGTGGCACGTTTTGCAGCACTTGCACACATCACCTGCTGTGGTATCATGACAATCTCCTTTGCCGGAATTGTCAGACTGCCAAGCAGCGTACACACGATCGTCCCTGCAAGTACGATCTTCTTCCTCTTCATCGCTTGATCCCCTCTTACTTTTCAATATTTACCCTATTTTATTTATGTTACCACATATTTCCCCAGAAATCCAGTTGTATAATAGCTTCCATCCTTTTTTGTAATGACCTCGATCTGATATCGGTCACGGGGCAGGGAGGATGTATCTATATAGGCGCCATAGCTATACGCCCGGTCCGCTTTTTCGTCCATGGGATCATATACCGACGGAAAGGCTTCAAACATCAGAAGATTCTTTTTTCCATACATACTGATATAAATTTCTGAATCATCATCCGTCCACCGTTTGTCTGTCTCTCCGGAGATCCGGAGCACACCATCCGTTCCGGTCACCTCCCGCATCTCCATCGTGGCTGCAGTTTTTCCGGTCTCCTGCACATCCTGATCAAATGCCACACCCGGAGCCATCATATAAGGAACTCCCTCCAGTAATGTCGGAATCTGCCTCTGTGCCAGTTCGATCACTACATCGTCTGCCTTATAAGCATCCACCAGACTTAAATCGTATGGCACCTCCTTTGTGAAATATCCCTTCAAATACTCCTGCGCCATAAAGGGAACCAGTGCATTTCCAAAGGAATCCCGGTACATCACCAGACTTTTATGCCTCTTCTGCTTTTTCTGTTTCTCTTTCACAGCATTCTTCTGATCATCCTTTTGCGTCTGATTTTCTGTCTGAATCTCCATCTGCTCGGTGGAAGTAACATTATTGACATATTCATACGTCCACGGACGATCGTAGATCGCATTCCAGTCCTTTTTCCGGCTTTTCGGAAAAAGCATCCCCTGAAGGTCACCGGAAAAATTTTTCTTCCAGAGATAGGATTCATTTTCATAATGAATATGATCTTTTCCAAAATAATCCAGTAATGTTTCACAGGCGATGGATGCTCCCAGATTATTCCAATGGGTGTCCAATTTATGGTACACCTGGTTTTTCCCCTTCCGAAGAGGTGTCCGCAGATCCACGTAATGAACCTTTTGCTTTTTCATTTCTGCGATCAGGTGCTCCAGGTTCCCCTCGCCGCTTCCAGCCTCAAAACGATCCGGCATGTATTTTCCATAGAGGGTGTTCTTGTTGGGTGCCACGGTAAATGCAAACTCCGCCCCCTGCAGCTCTACACCCTGTTCTATCAGGCGCACTACGGTGGCACAATTATGAATTTCCCGGCCCGACAAAAGATTCCTCTTCTGATAATCATTCATGGTCTCCTGAAAAAACAACCATCCCTTCTTTCCCACGATGACCTTCTCGTTAGCGGAGCTGTGAAAGATCCCTGCTTTTATCCCGGCATCTGCTGTGATCATTTCCTGGCGGAATGCAAAATGATCTGCCACATAATCGGTAATACCCTGAAAAAATCCGGTATTGATCCTGCCATTCCGGATCAGCGGAGGCAGTGCTTCCTCATGCTTTTTCTCTATGCTAAGATCCGCATGATAAACGCTCATCCCCACAAATGGGATCAACAGAATGAGAAAAAACACAGCAATAAATATTCTTTTTTTCATTCACAGCTCCTTTCCTCTGCATCCCGGAAACAATTACAAGCTCTGGTCCGCCAGACACATGCTTAAAAACGAAAATAAATAAACGGATTATACGCCGCCGATGCCAGACTGCAGACGCAGATCAAAAACAACAGAAGCACTCCCACATAACGCAGATTTTCCCATGCCACGCTGTGAGCCTCCCGCCATTTTGATGATTTCCGGGCAAGCTTTCCCGTCACCGGATAGGAAAATAAAATACCTGCAATCAGCAGTGCTATGGTATAACCGTCCAGCCGCTCCAGAATAAACTGTCTTGATGACACATCCCAGAAAAAATTGCCAAACATTGTCCGGATCATCTGCCACCCATATGCAGCGGTATCTGCCCGAAACATCACAAACGCTGTCACGGCAATGATCCAGGTATAGAGATTTCCGATCCACTTAAATCGACATTTGCGGATCGGCAGGATCGTATCCTCCAGCACATTCATCACACCATGGATCATGCCCCAGATCACAAAAGTCCAGTTGGCACCATGCCAGATACCCGTCAAAAAGAAAACGATCAGCTTATTACACTCTGTCCGCAGCTTTCCTTTTCGGTTTCCTCCCAGTGGAATATAGACATATTCCTTAAACCATGAGGACAGAGAAATATGCCATCTTCTCCAGAAGCCATGAATACTGTCCGCACTGTACGGATGGTCGAAATTTTCCTGAAAATGAAATCCAAACATAGACGCCAGCCCGATCGCCATGTCCGAATATCCACTAAAATCATAAAAAATCTGTAAGGCATAGCATATGGCTCCCAGCCATGCCACCGCCATACTGTACTGTCCAATATTCAGTTCAAACACCTGATCTGCGATCCGTCCAAGTCCATTGGCAAGGAGAAGCTTTTTGGCCAGTCCTTTCACAAAACGACAGATGCCCTCCACCACACCGTCTGTAGTGATCGTCCGTTGGTTAAGCTGTGTTTTGATCTCTCCCCAGCGCACAATGGGTCCGGCAATAAGCTGTGGAAAGAAAGATATGTAAAGCAGCACCTTCATAAAGCTTTTCTGGCACATATCCCGATTTCGGTACACATCGATCACATAGGACATTGCCTGAAAGGTGAAAAATGAAATACCCACCGGAAGTGCAATCTCCGGTACATTGAAGTGTGATCCGGCCATATGATTGATATTTTCCACGAGAAATCCGGCATACTTAAATGTTCCCAGAATAACCAGATTACACAGTACGGAAGCCGCCAGCAGAAAACGCCGGATTCCCTGTCTCTCTGCTGCTGCCAGCCCCCTGCCAAATCCGTAATTCATGGCAGCCGATGCGATCATCAGGAAAACGTATACCGGTTCCCCAAAGGCATAAAAGATCAGACTCGCTGCGGTCAGAAATAGATTTTTCGCCCACAGGGGACGGATCAGCAGATTTCCCAGAAATACCACCGGAAGAAATATAAATAAAAATATTGCAGAACTAAATACCATGTTGTATCCTTTCCACATTTATTATATAGGACAAAAAGAGCCCCGAAGGACTCTTCTTGTATATGCTTCAAAATCAAAATATCATAAATATTCCAACTCAGATATTATTCATTCATTAGGCAAGCTTGCTCTTAGCAACCTCAACGAGAGAAGCGAATCCCTCAGGATCAGAGATAGCCATCTCAGAAAGCATCTTTCTGTTGATGTCAATCTGGGCCAGCTTCAGACCATACATGAACTTGCTGTATGAAAGACCGTTCAGTCTTGCTGCTGCGTTGATACGAGCGATCCAGAGACGTCTGAACTGTCTCTTCTTCTCTTTTCTACCTGCGAAAGAGGAAGTCAGGGCTCTCATTACAGACTGCTTTGCTACTCTATACTGCTTAGATCTTGCTCCTCTATATCCCTTTGCAAGCTTTAAAACTCTATTGTGTTTCTTCTTTGCATTTAATCCGCCTTTAATACGTGCCATTTGTCTTTCCTCCTTAAATTATTTAGAATATGGTAAAATGCGCTTCATCATCTTTGCGTTTGTTGCATCTACCTCTACAGCTTTTCTCAGGTTTCTCTTTCTCTTTGTAGACTTCTTATTCAGGATGTGGCTCTTGTAAGCCTTCATCTTCATGAGCTTTCCTGTTCCTGTAGTTTTGAAACGCTTTGCAGCTGCGCGCTTTGTTTTCATTTTTGGCATGATAGTTTCCTCCTTATTTGCATAATATTTATAATCTGGCGTATCTGCATCGGCAGTACACCGCCTTGAAAGCCTTGCTCACCGTATGACCGGTCAGCCAATCTTTACTGCCTCTTCTCTGATAAGAACATTACCATGGTACGGCCTTCCATCTTGGCAGGCTTATCCACAACAGCAATATCCTCCAGCTTCTCGTAAAAGCTGTCCAGAATCTGTTTACTATAATTGATATGTGCAAGCTCACGACCACGGAAACGAAGGGATACCTTTACACGATCACCCTTGCTCAGGAATTTTCTCGCCTGATTTGCTTTTGTATTCAGGTCGTTTACATCAATGTTTGGAGACAAACGAATTTCTTTTACTTCCATTGTTCTCTGCTTTTTCTTTGCCTCTTTCTCACGACGTGCCTGTTCATAACGGTACTTTCCGTAATCAACGATCTTGCATACCGGAGGCTTTGCATTTGGTGCAATCTTGACCAGATCAAGATCTGCTTCTCTTGCAAGCTTCATGGCATCTCTTGCCGACATAATTCCTAACTGTTCCCCATCCTCGCCGATCAGACGAATCTCTCTGTCTCTGATCTGCTCATTTACTGCTGTCCTACTAATGTTCCTGCACCTCCATACATTAAAAAAGTGGATAAGCAAAGCTTTATCCACTGATCCTGTCAAAATCACGTTGCGGTGATTGATGTCATTATTTAACCCGAGTCACTTCCTGTGCTAAGGTGAGAGTGGATTTCTCTGCTTTGTTGTTATTTATCTGTTGTGACCGTAGCACATCAATGTGTGAATTCAGCACAACATAAAGAATATTATCATATGATTTTTTATTTGTCAAGCACTTCTTTCAGGATTTCCTGACCAAATTCACTTTCCTCTACAACCTTGCGGATATGCTGCTCGTAATCCTCTTTGGTGTCTGTATTATACTTGATCTGCTCCCGGAGCTTCTGGCGTCTCTGGTTGAGATCGTGACGGATCTCTACCATCTCCCGGTCATCTAAGATCGCATAGGTCTGTACCAGCCATACCTCCGTATCATTCACACCATAACTGTCCAGAAGACGCTGCAGGGAATCATTGCTTTTGCTGAGCTGTTCGGTATTGTCCCGGAATCGCCGCTCGTATTCCTTGGTCTTGCAGTATTCTCCCCAGAGATTTTCAAAATCCGCGGCATTCCTGACGCCAAATTTTTCCCGGTTATAGTCCAACACACTGACGTTGTTGACATATTTGATCTTTGTCCGGTTCAAAAGCTCCACAGCTTTGTTGTACTTTTTGTCGGAAACAGCGATCTCGTACCTGTTTTTGTTGGACTCCGTAAAGATCACAACCGCAGCGACAGCAGCCAGAGCCAGTGTCCCAATATACGGATAGGTCATATTACTGTCCAGATTAAAGTACAGTATAATGAAAAGAACGATCAGAGAGCCGATCAGTACAGAAATGCCTTTGGCAAGCTTTTTCAGAAAATCCTGCCGTTCCATGATCTCTCTCCTGCTCTCCCGGATATATGCCTTTTCTGCCTCCAGATGGCGGATATCACTGTCGATCGCCTTCTGATACATTTCATTCTGATACATTTTTTTGATCTCGTCGATCAGATCATCCTGATACCGGTCGAACCGGCGCATCTGGCGTTCCGTGATCGTAAGAGTTCTGTTTTTATATTGATTACGCTCCTGCAGAAGTCTCTGGATCCTTTTGCAAAGCTCCAGAAGAGACTTTCTGTCCTCTCCGGCGATCCGGTCAATCTTCTGGATATCCGTCAGATATTCCGTAACCTGGGTATATTCTGTCTTTGCAATGCTGATCTGTTTCTCACAGTCCTTCACTGACTCACAGCAGTCATGGATATACCGTTTCTGTTCTGCCTTTCCCTTGGGAATGATATGCTCAGCCGCCAGCTCCTCCTGAGACAATCTGGCCGGCTCCTCTTCTGTTGCAGCCTTTCCCTCTGCATCCTCCGGAAAATTTTTCTCATCCACTGAGAACTCCTGCGCCGTTTTCTGCTGTTTTTGTTTTTTCTTTCGTTCTCTGATCCGGTTCCAAAAAGCCATCTGTGCTGCCCCTTTCTTTTATGGGATTTTCTATTTATGGAAGCATGCTTTTGCGGTATTCTGTCTTCCACTGGAAGATCAGCTCCTTCACTGCCTTTTCATAAGCTGGGTCCCCCTGCTCCTTCATCCTGCGGATACGCCGGACCATTTTACATTCCCTGCTGTCCACACTCTGCCGCAGTGCCTCCTCATACCGGGCATCCATAAAAGTCTGCTGCTCTCTGGTCACACCCATTTCTGCCGCAGCCTTTTCATATTCGTCCGGCATATCTCCCAGCTTCAGACAATACAGACAGGATTCCAATGCCTTCTGTGTTTTGGCATATTCATATGCCTTCTGAAATGCCTGGAATCCATGCCGGTATTCTCCCATACCGGCAAAAGCGGCTCCGAGCCGGTAATATAGATCCCCATATTCCTCCGATGATGCGTTGATCATATCCGGATTCTTTAAGATCCGTTCATACTCCTGCTTCGCTCTCTCCAGACTGCCGTTTTTCAGGTAGGTGTCCGCTTTGATCTTTTGCCTTCCCCGCAATGGCACATTGTGCGTCTGATCCATAATGGCGATCAGATCATTGATCTCTCTCTCCGTATAATAATCACAGCTGCAGCACAGGGTCACCACAATATCCTTAAGATTATTATGATCCTCTCTCATCCGGTCCAGTTTATCTGCGGTCTCCGCCATACCGAGTTCATTACGGATCCAGTCTGCAAACGCTTTATCAAACACTTCCTCCTGCATCATATAGATGTTATTTCTAATGTAGTAGCAGACTTCCTCGATGGAATATACTTTTGTCTTCGTCATCGGAAAACAATACGGCTGCTTCGCAATGGCACTGCTGCATAATATTAATTTTCCCATCCAATTCCTCCAATCTGCAATTTATAAGCTGAGATAACGTTCCCAGATCCGGTTGCTGGAAGGGCAAAACTCTCCAAAACCATCATCCTTTAACGTCACAATACAATGAGACGCATCCGCAAACCGAAGACGCAGAGTAAAACGTGTCATTTTATTGGGTCTCTCTTCAAAGCCCTCCAGGGACAAAAGATGTACCGTTGTTTCTCTCCGCAGCACATTCTGTGTCGTAAGCTGCAGTTCCTCCTCACCGTCCGGAATAAAATCAACACTGACATCCACGTCCTTCCATGGTACGCCCGCTTTCACCAGAAGCACCTCCTGCATTCTGGCGTCACAGTATACCCTCAGTGAGATACTGGTATGCAGCATTTCCTGATCCAGGAACAGAAAATCCCCCATAACGCCTTCCCCGGCAAGTTCTCTGGCCGCAATACATGCCCCCTTGGTAAACAGATTGCCTCCCCTGAAAACTCGTCTGCCGTTACACAACTGGCTTAATGCCGTGTTGGCCCATTCCCCCTGAAAGCCTTCTCCCGTTACATAAATCGTCGAAATCATCTGCTTATGCATCTGCGTATTGGCAAGGTTCACAAAAGCATATTCCATCTTGAAGCTGCTGTCGTGCTCCATCATATCCCAGTTGAGGCTCTGACTCAGATCCATCCGCTTGACACCGACGATATACGGAATATTTCTCCGGTCAATATGAATCTGGGAATAAAACAATCCATCCCGCCCAAATTCAAATAATGCCACATCGCTAAGCCACAATTCCTTCTTCTGACTCAGAGCATAATACATATAACTCTGCTGGTGAAGCTGTATTACAAAACGGTCTTCTCCAATGCCGATCTGATTCAATGCCCCCTTGATCGCCTCCACCAGATTGTCCGTTTTTTCGGACACAGATATAACCAGCTTCTTGATCGTTTCGCTTGGAAAATATTCTTTCAGGCAACTCAGCACTTTAACAAAATAACGTACCAGCGTATCCACCGGTTCCAACTCCATATCACCGGAGATCACCTTATTGTGCCGGGATATCTGTTTTAGTATGTCCCGAAACAGGTACACATCTTCCCGTTCTGCCGCCAGGAGTGCTTCCGTGCCAAACAGCCACTCTTTTTTGACCGGCTGATAAGACAAGACGGTCGGACATTCATATTCTCTTTCTCTGCCCACCAGCCGCCCCACCGGAATCACTTTATCCATATCCCGGCGATAGCAGGAGATCTGCGTCGTATCATCACACAGATCAACTCCCACCAGTACTTTTCTATCCTCGGTCATTTTTTTCTATGCCTCCATCATCCGGTTTCATCAAAAAATTAACGATCGCTCTTTTTTCTGCGTACTCCTGCATCTGGTCCAGCAATGCATCCTCGCTGCCCTTCTGCTTCATCAACATTCTGTTCAACATCTGATAGCCACTGGCTCCTTCCATTCCTTTCATCTGATCCGTGTAGACCAGACGGGCCGTCGGTGTTTTTTTCTCGCAGCCTTCCGCATCCGTTTCTATAATTTCATACTCTACGGTTTCATCCTGAAACAGAATGAAACCTCTGACCCGGATTCCCTCAAACACATTTCGCATTGTCTCTGTCACCGAAGCCTGTCTTTGATCCCCTACAACATAGGTGTATCGAATTTTAACATCATGTCCGGGATCGGCGGTATAATCCACATACTGCTCCTTAAGGAGCGTATCCGGCAAAGACAGCTTATCCTTAAAATTCTGGAAATACGGAAGAACAATATCCTTTTCATACAGCTGATGCAGATTGTAATCCACAAATACTGCTTCGCCTCCCGTCAGCATGCCTCTTCCCGACAAATATTTTAAAACTGCCAGCAGACACGGGCGGTTCTCCTCCACCTGAACATGCTGATAAAAGGATTCAAAGAGTTCATCCGGCAGCTTGTCCCCATGAACCAGATAACCATATGCCATCCGCTTCAGAAAAGCCCGGATCAGTTTTTTATTAAAACCATTCTCCTCATAATGGAAGAACACCGGATAGGCCTCCGGGATCATCTGGTCCGTAAACAGGATCTGAGCTAACAGCCGCTCTGACAGAATCTGTATGTCAATCCCAAACTCCCGGCATGCATTCCATAATTTGACCATCTCCGGAATCGTTCCGGAATAATGATCACACAAATATACCAGCAACGGCTTGTCGAACTCTCCGCCCTCAAAAATATACCATGCCAGCTTCGTCAGTGTCTTATCTTCTTCTGCTGCCACAAAAGCATGTCCCGCGATCTTCAGGAGTTTTTTGGGATCTGCTCCGTTCCATCCAAAGAGCAGAAGTCCCTCCATTCCTTTTTCATATTTATGGCGTACTGCACAATATTCCATAAATCGTTCTCGGTCCCGCGGCAGGATATTTTCCCAATCCATATGCTCCAGCTCTGCGTCAAGAAGTTCCCCTTGGAAATTATCAAAATAATATTGCATTTGTATGGCAAACAGCGATTTTCGAAAATGAATATCCAATCCGGCAATCCCAAGCACCCGCCGGCGAAGCTGTGAGATATCCTCTCCGGAACGGTTCTCCTGTACCGCCCTCTGATACAGATACAAAAGCACACGGACATTGTCTCCCACAAACGGCAGACACTTTTCTGCCAGGTGATCCAGATGTACCATCCGGTGCACGGTGTAACCAATCGAGGAAGCATATCTGCGCCCCTCCCGGTCCGTGAGAAAAATCTGCGGTTCCGGTGTAAAAACAGATATCATCGCTCTGCCATGGACAAATGCTGCGTTTTCCTCCTGCTGCAGCTCCCGGTGGCGCACAACTACACCGGCGATCCTGGGATCCTCGCACCGGATCTCTCTGGCAAAAAGGATCGACGGCAGAGCAGATGCCAGCTGCTCATTGATCATATCCTCCCGGATAAACTCCTCATAGATCACTGACAGATTATCATTGATCCGCCCCTGCTCTAACTGCTCCAGTGCAAACTTCTCCATGGATGCTTTATAACTGTCATACATGGTCTGATCCCGGTCCTTATGGCGGATCACATAGGCATAAAGCATCGCTTTTTTTGTTGCATTCAACTGATTATTGTATGAAAAATATAGTAATACTCTATCCGGAAGTACCATGTCGGGAGTTTCTTCCAATGCATATATATAATTTTCATAAAGGTCTGTAATCTTTAAATTATGTTCAATACCAAGCCGGTACCACTTTACATTCTCCGGCAAAACTCGCCGTTCCCGCATCAAAAGCTGACAGATCATGGTGAGCAGATCATCGGAGGGACGCTCCTCGTACATCCGGTACATATCCCCCATCATAACACCGGTAAAATCTCTGGTCCTGCTGATCAGATAGGCATAGCGAAACTGCAGTTCTTCCTCCAGAATCCGGTGGGAAAGTCCCCAGTGAAGTGCCTGCGCTTTTGCTTCCGTAAGCTCCAGCACCAGCTCCGGTGTGCTATTGTATAACCGGCAAAGTTCCAGATATAAAAGCGGACTGTGACAGCCTGCCTCGATATGTTCCAATATTGCCTCCTGCCGCTTGACAGAGATCTGATAGCTGTCATCCATCTGCAGCAAAAACCACAGGATCAGCCAGTGACTGTGACCGTTCTGATAGCATTCCCGGATCTTAGATAATGCTCCGGCCCGTTCTGCTGCCTCCGGCTTCCAAAGATGCATCAGATAATAGTAAGCACAATATAGCAAAGGCTCCCGCTCCTGTATCTCTAACAGCCTTTCCTCTAACTGTGTCATTTCCAGATGAAACGCTTCCTCCTTCCGGGTCTGCAATGCCAGATAGATCCGGAACACCCGCACCAGCCATTGATATCTGCTTCCTGACTGTTCCGGCTGATCCAGACTGTTTATGCTTTTTTCTGCGGACGCAATAAAGTCCTTCCGGGACATTTTTCCTGCCTGATAATACACAAAGCTCCGGTATAAATTCCAGACATCCTTCTGCTGCTGTATTTTCCGGCGGCGCTCCTCATCAGACATGCAATATCTTCTGGCGATCACTTTAAGCTCCAGCTGCTGTCTTGCGCTGCTGATCGTGATCCGTGCAAAATTATGACCGATCGCCATACAATCCGGATTGATCACCAAAACAAGTTCATAAGTATCTCCGGTAAAATCTGTGGTTCTGATACACGAACGTTCAAAGCGTACAAATGGAGCGTCCGACTTCACTTCGTATTCTCCGTACCCCCAGGTGTCCTTGTGAAGTATGATCTTGTCTGCAAATATATTCTCACATTTCGGATATTGCAGTTCCCGCTTTTCTACAGAAAGTTGTACCGGAGTCTTTTTGTGGGCGGCGATCAGAAACTCCTCCAATGCCATACTCTTATCATTGCCCTTCAAAAGTCCCCGATAACGCTCCAGATAGACTTCCTTTTCCTGAAGAAAGATCCGTTCAAATGCCGGACTTTGAAAAATCCGTAATGCCTCCATATAATGACTTTTTACAAGCTCTGTAAACTGGTTCAGGTCACGGATCCTTCCCGCAGAGGTCTCGCAATACGGCACCATGACCGCAACCGTAAACGGCAGGACTGCCACACCACAGTCGGAAAGAATCTGAAACACTCCCTTAATGATATCCCCCGGCTGACAATAGGTTCCACGAAAAGCAAAGGAAATTTCATTCTCTGATCCGGAAAAGCTCTCTTTTTCCAGGATCATGCCGCTGCAGTCTGTACACACGATTCCCCGCATGCTGCGTCCCTTGCTGTTAGAGATTCGGAAACTTCCCTGCGCGATCTCTCCGGCATCCACGGTCACAGAAAGCTCAGATGGACCCAGAACCACCTCCGGCATATGATATTCGAATATTCCTTTTGCGTACTGATCGATCTTCTCTTTCATGGTGCCTCCCATATCCAGCTTACAATCCAAGCATAATTAATAGAATTATACCATTTCGCAAGGGGGCATTTCAAGTGCCATGCACAGATAAGTAGAAAGTAAAAAAACTTTTCCCAAAAGAAAAAATCTCCGGCACATAACATGCCGGAGACTCTGTCTCTTTCCTGTTTATTCGTAATCCAATGCAATATCCTCTGAAAATGCCGGATGCTTTCCATCCTTCTCTGAGATGTTCGGAACAACCCCTTCCGGAATCGGCCACTCAACACCGATGGTTTCATCATTCCACATAATCCCTGCCTCAGATGACGGATCATAAAAATCGGTACACTTGTAAGCAAACTCTGCGGTATCCGAAAGTACATAAAAGCCATGTGCAAATCCCTCCGGGATATAGAACATGTTTTTCTTCTCTGCAGTCAGCGTAACACCAAACCATTTTCCATATGTCTTGGAACCGCGGCGGATATCCACTGCCACATCAAACACCTCTCCACTGAGCACACGTACCAGCTTGCCCTGTGTATGATTCTTCTGGTAATGAAGCCCTCGGAGCACACCCTTTGTAGAGCTGGACTGATTATCCTGTACAAAAACCATATCCAGTCCTGCCTCTTTAAATGCATTGTAATTGTATGTTTCCATAAAATATCCACGGTTATCTCCAAATACCTTAGGCTGGATCAGGTAAAGACCCTCGATCTCACCGCATTTTTCAAACGTAAAATTGCCCATTTCTTTATCACCTTTCTTAATCAAATCTCTGAGGCTAATTATATCACTGTGTTACAGACTTCGCAAATAATTTTTTGTGCTTCGGCTTTTTGCGGGCCTTTCGCCGGTTTTTCCGTCCAAATTCAGTAATCTCTCCCGGTTCTTCCTGTGACACAGCCACTTCTCTGGCCGCTTCAGTGGCATCTCCAATGGGAGGAACATGACCGGAATTTCCTTTTTCCGTTGCAGTCTCTGCTGCCCCATTTTCTCCTTTTACCTGTTGCAATATCTCCTTTAACAGATGAAGCTGACGTTCCTGCAGTTCCTCTTTCTGCATCAGCAGATAATTCATTTCCTTCTGCAGACGTACCGTCACTTCCTCACAAATGCGCTGCTCCGATTCCTGGCTTATCTCCTCCACGGATGACCGGATCATCTGACGCATCATTGCCTCAAACTGCCGGAGTCGTTCCAGGGAAGCAGCCTGCGTCTGTCCGTACTGTGTCTGCACTCCGTTCCCTCTTTCCTTGCTCTGTTCCAGCTCATAACTTTTTTCCTGCCAGGTTTTCTGACGCTTTTCATACCGGTCTCTGGCATGCTCAATAGAAGTCACCGATCCCTTACCATGTTCCATGGCTTCCCGCATCACCTGATTATTTAAGTCCTCCCGAAGCTGATAAAGAATCTTTGGATCCATATGTTCTACCCGTTCCAGATCCGGCAGCAGCTTCTTGATCGCCTTTAACTGAAACCCCTGCTCCTTCAGATCCTTGACCGACCGCAGCAATTTGATTTCCGACTCTCTGTAATACCGGTGCCCCAGTTCATTTCTCGGAATCGGAAGTTCCAGCTCCTCCTCCCAGTATCGAAGCACATGATTCTCCACTTCCAGCATTTTTGATGCATCTGATATCATATATCCTTTTTCCATAACCATCCTCATTTCATTCATAATATTGATCACCATCACATATATTCTTCTAATATCTCTTCAAAAAGCTTTGCCTTTTCCGCAGCCGCCTGCTCGGACAGCATATTCTGCCGTCCGGCAATATCACGGTCAAGCTGCATTTCCTCCCGGAAGGATTCCAGCAGTTCCTTGATCTCCGTCAATGCGGGCAGCCCAGATGTCCTGATATCGTCAGAGACTTTTCCGGCATCGGCAGCTGGCTCTGTCGCCGCTGTTTCCATTTCTGCGGCAGTCATTTCCTCCGGTTTAAAATATTCCATCCGGTATTTTTCTGTCGCCTCCTGATGAAAATACTCGTTTTCCAGACGGGCACGCATAGTATTTTCCATATAATCGATGAGCTGGATCCGAAATACCTTCAGACACTTATGAGTGTCAAAAAACACTTCCGATGCTCCCTGCACACAAAGCAGCAGCAGAGTCACAAGACCTGTAACCCAGAACCATTCCGGCGGCATTCCATAATATCCTGCCAGAAAACAGCTGATTCCGGCCCCCGCTGCGATCAGTCCGGAAAAATAAAATCCCAGATTCTCCCATGTCTGCAGGGAAATTCCCATAAAACGATAATGATAGAGATACCGATCCACAAAATTTTCCACGTTATGTACACTGATATGCAGCTTATAATAAGCCTCAAATTTTGACATCATCGCCTTCATCCAGCGGTTTCCTGTGGTTCCCATCTGATTGGAATCCCAAAGTAGTTTATGAAAAAGTCCATAACTAACCGCCTTAAGAAGGACTGATAACGCACAGACCGCCATCAGAACAAATAATACATTATAGTTTTCCAATTGTGCTTTCATAACTATCCTGTCCTTTCCATAAATAATGTTTCCTTTATGATAGACGTATTCTCTCCGGATGAACAGATAGCTTTGATTGTCATTTTTATTTCTGCTTCGACAAAATGTGCTTCGGACACGTTTTATTCACGAAAATGTGCTAAAATATAATCAGATTATTTCGAAAGGAGATCCGCCTATGAATCGAAAAAAAGGAGTTCAACTGACTGCAATATTTCTGGCATCCGTCTTACCGCTGACCGGAATCTTTTCAACACTGCCGGAGGTTTCTGCGTCCGACT
This sequence comes from uncultured Lachnospiraceae bacterium, assembly GCA_934339135.1. Classification (GTDB taxonomy): domain Bacteria; phylum Bacillota; class Clostridia; order Lachnospirales; family Lachnospiraceae; genus Jutongia. The sequence goes on from CAKRHP010000006.1 coordinate 67,193, forward strand.
CGTCCCTGTCTGTTATAGAGCATATTGATACTGCAAACAATAATGGTCTGATCCGTTCAAAATATGTGGATGAAAATGGAGAGGAAGTTACCATATCCTCCCCCAAAAACACCAAAAATATCCGCAGCCAGTCCTCTCTTCCTTCCGCCTATGATTCCCGTGACCGGGACGTCATAACTCCCATAAAAAACCAGGGGATCACCGGAAGCTGCTGGGCTTTTGCAGCCTTGAAAGCATTGGAATCCGACAGTATTCTACAGAATCTGTCTACACTGGCGGGCACCGATTATTCCGAAAGCCATCTGGTCTGGTATACATACGCTCCCCTTTCTGATAAAACCGACCCGTTATATGGGGATACTTTATCTTCCCGGACAACAGATTCCGGTGGATACTATAACCTCGGTGGCAATGCTTATTATGCAAGCTATATCCTGGCAGACTGGCGGGGTGCTGTATCCGAAGAGAAAGCTCCCTTTTCTGCAGACAGCAATCAGGCTTTGCGAACCATGATCCAGTCAATGGCCTCAAAACCGGACACACTACGTACAGACGCAGAGGTTCATCTAAAAAACATGGACTTTTATGATCCATCGGATATTTCCGGCATTAAAGAAGCAATTATGGAACATGGTTCTGTCGATGTTTCCGTTTATTATGATACATCCAATATGTATCATAGTTCCACTGTCACCTCCGCCTATGAATCCAGTCACGATTCCGAGGATGCCAATCACTGTGTTACGGTCATCGGATGGGATGACAATTTTAATACCTTTTCCAAAAGCACACCTTCCTCTGGTGCATGGCTGATCGCCAACAGCTATGGTGAAAACTACAGCTATAGTACAAACGGATATTACTGGCTTTCCTATTACGATTCTTCTCTGTGTGAAATCTGTACCCTGGAAGCAGAATCCACAGACAAATATAATACAAACTTTCAATATGACGGTGTCGGCTGGGGAGATCTCTATCAGGACACAGAGGACATTGGCTTTTCCAATATCTTTACCAACGATACAGATTCCCCATGCCGCATTGGCGCTGCCGGATTTTATACGTTATCGGATAACCAGCCCTACAAAATTGAAATATACCGGCAGCTGACCGGTTCTGCACCAAACAGTGGCACACGAATTGACAAGTGTACCACTTATGGGACAGTAGAGCATTCCGGCTACCATACAATCTCTTTAGCAAACTCCGTAGCAGTCGCCGCCGGAGAACGCTTTTCTGTTGTAGTAACCTTTTACGCAGAGAACGGCAATACTGTTTACGTCCCGGTTGAAGGCAGCAGCGATCCCCTGGGTTCCAAATACAGCAGCAAGAGCGGGCAAAGCTATGTATATTCTGAGGGAAAATGGATGGATAACACCTCCATCAAGCTTGGAGTCAGCCATCGTAACATGAACAATGTCTGTCTCAAGGCACTGGCATCCACGATTTCAGACACCGAATATGAGCAGCAACAGCAAAATGAGCCTCTCGCCTCTGCTTCTCCCTCACCGGCATCAGAAAGTCCGGCCGCTACTGCCACAACAAGCCCGGAGATTTCTCCGACTCCTCAATCTCCAGCCTCCCCGGCACCTTCTAATACAGCAACCACACAAACACCATTGCCAGCACCAACCGTTTCTGCATCACCAACCGGAAACCGTTCTGTCAAAAACGTAGTGATTGTAGTAAAAAAGAGAAAAGTAACACTTCGAAAGGGGAAATCAACAAAAATCCCAATCCGTGTTACACCTTCCGGCAGTTTTAAAACACTAATCTTTCAATCCAAAAATAAAAAAATAGCAACCATAAATAAAAACGGAAAAATAAAGGCGAAGAAAAAAGGAACCACCCGGATCATTGTAAAAATTCCGAATGGTACAAAATTATCCATAAAGGTTATCGTAAAAAAATCAAAAAAGAAATAACGGAACATCAAAAAATGCCTGTGGAATTTTATCTATTCCACAGGCATTTTTATAATTTTCTGTATTCATAATGCCGCAAATCTCTGCATTCTATCCGCTTCTGATCCCTGCATTACATTATATTAACGACCATACGGTACCCTCTCTGGTATCCTTAATCTCCACACCACGATCCAACAGTTCCTGACGAATGGCATCTGCCTTCGCAAAATCTTTTTCTTTTCTCGCTGCCTGACGCTCTGCAATCTTTTCTTCCACAAATGCTGCGAGTTCATCATCCGCCCGGCTTTCCTCAACCTCTGCGGTAAGATTCAGAGAAAATACCCGGTCAAAATCCTCCACCAGATATCTCTTGGAGGCATCACTAATATCCGCCTTCAGTACATCATACAACACCGTCAAAGCCTGAGATGTATTGATGTCACTGCCCATGGCCCCGGCAAAAGCATCCTGATATGGTTTTACTTCACTCATATCCGGTTCTCCCTCTTTGGACAGAGCCGCGATCCTCTTAAGAAGCTTCTCATATGCCACCTTGGAATTGTCCAGCACATCATACGTAAACAACAATGGTTTACGATAATGAGACTGCAGACAGAAGAAACGATACACCAGAGGATCATATCCTTTCTCCTCCAGTAGCGAAACCGTCAAAAACTCTCCTTTGGATTTGCTCATCTTCCCGGATTTGTCATTTAAATGCTGCACATGGAACCAGTAATTGCACCACTTGTGTCCCAGATATGACTCACTCTGCGCAATCTCATTGGTATGATGCGGGAATATATTGTCAACACCTCCACAATGGATATCAAGATACTCCCCCAAATGCTTCATACTGATGCAGGAGCACTCAATATGCCAGCCAGGATATCCAACACCCCATGGACTGTCCCATTTCAACTCCTGATCCTCAAACTTGGACTTGGTGAACCAAAGAACAAAATCGGTTTTGTTGCGCTTGTTCTCATCCTCCTCCACGTCATCACGAACACCTACCTGCAGGTTTTCTTCATTCTGACCGGAAAGAACATAATATTCCTTCAGCTTACTGGTATCGAAATAAACATTACCTCCTGCCACATAAGCATACTCCTTCTCCAGAAGCACCTCGATCATATGGATAAACTCCGGGATACAGTTTGTCGCAGGCTCTACGATCTCCGGAATCTTGATATTCAGCTTCCCGCAGTCTGCAAAAAATGCTTTACGATAAAACTCAGCGATCTCCATCACTGTTTTGTGTTCACGCTTTGCACCTGCCAGCATCTTATCCTCACCGGTATCTGCGTCACTGGTAAGATGTCCTACATCTGTAATATTCATACAACGTTTCACATCATAACCGGCATATCCCAGATACTTCTCCAAAACATCCTCCATCATATAACTGCGAAGATTACCGATATGCGCAAAATGGTATACAGTCGGTCCACAGGTATACATTTTCACCTTACCCTCTTCGATGGAATGAAAGGGCTCAACCTTTTTTGTTAATGTATTATAAAGTGACAACTCTCTCATGACACGCTCCGTTTCTGTGCATAACACACGATTTTCTTTATTTCAGATCTCATCCTTTATACTGTACAGGATTTTCACTGTTTCTTCAAGTCCTAACCAATATTTCAGACTGCAAAGTTGCACAAATTACCGACGAATGCGAAGAGTCCATGGAGACAATCCTGTCACTATTTTATCATTAGTGCCTCATAACGCGCCACGTCAATGAAATCCTGCACAAAAGGAGTTGCCGGATGATGGCAGATTTCCTCCGGGGAACCAATCTGCTCCACTCTGCCCTGATTCGTAACAATAATGGTGTCTGCCACCTCCATGGCTTCCTCCTGATCGTGAGTTACGAAAATGCTGGTCACACCAACCTGACGGATCATTTCCTTAAGCCAGCTCCGCAGTTCCCGACGTACCTTGGCATCAATGGCCGCAAATGGTTCATCCAAAAGAAGAAGATGCGGATTAGGGGCAAGAGCACGGGCAAACGCTACTCTCTGCCGCTGTCCTCCGGAAAGCTGGTGGGGATAACGTTTGCCCAGATCTTTCATGGAGATCAGCTCCAAAAGCTCCTCTACACGTTCCTTGATCTCTGATTTTTTTCTTTTTTGAATCTCCAGACCGAAGGCAATATTATCCGCCACGGTCATATAACGAAACAGCGCATAATTTTGGAATACAAATCCAATGCCCCGTTTGCTGCCCGGAATATCATTAACTCTTTTTCCTTCTACCAGAATATCTCCGGAATCCGGCACATCCAGTCCGGCGATCATCCGCAGGATCGTTGTTTTTCCACTGCCACTTGGTCCTAAAAGTGCCGCCAGATGTCCTTTTTCAATACCAAAAGACACATCCTGTGATGCATGGAAACCATCAAATGTTTTATTAATATCTTTCATTTCTATATACATAAGCTCATTCCTTTCCCTGATAGTATTTGCAAAACTTATCGCTCCGCCTTCTGCTTTTTACAGGCTTTCTCTGCGTTTTCCCACTGTCACAACCACAGACCGCAGGATCAACAGGATCACTGCCATGATCACCAGCAGAGACGATACTGCAAATGCCGCTGTGGTATTAAATTCGTTATAAAGGATCTCTACATGCAGGGGCAGTGTATTGGTGACACCTCTCAAATGACCGGAAATAACGGAAACTGCGCCAAATTCCCCCATTGCCCTTGCTGTACAAAGCACGACACCGTATAGCAATGCCCATCTCATGTGTGGAAATGTGATCCTGGAGAATATTTTCCATTTTCCGGCACCCATCAGCGCTGCCGCCTCTTCCTCCTGATTGCCCTGTGCCTGTAATACCGGCAAAAGTTCCCGGAATACAAAAGGAAATGTCACAAATATCGTAGCAAGAATAACACCCGGCACAGCAAATACGATCTTTATATTATGTTCCTGTAAAAATCCCCCCATCCATCCCAGATTACCAAAGGTCAGGCTGAATACCAGACCGGCAATGACCGGAGAAATGGAAAACGGAATATCGATCAATGCTGCCAGGATCTGTCTCCCCCGAAAATAATATTTTGAGATCAGAACCGCCGCAAAAATACCAAATATCGTATTTACCACAACCGCAGATACTGTCGCAAACACTGTCAACTTCAATGCCTTGATCGTGTATTCATCCATAACCGCCTGCGCATATGCCTGCCAGCCATCCTTCAATGCACTGCTTACCACCAGGATTAACGGAAATATCATCATCACTACCATAAACAAAACTGCCACTGCGATCAAAATCCATTTTACCGGACGATGACTGTCCTTCTCATAGGGTTCTACAACCTTTTTCAAAGACGCTCCGTTTTCTCCCCCATTCTGAAAACGCTGCATATAGATCTGAACTGAATTGATCAAAAGCATCAGCACAAAGGAAATGATCAGAAGAACGACCGCAATCGCCGTCGCATCGGAATATTTAAACTGCTCCAGCTTTGACATGATCAGAAGCGGTGCGATCTGTGTTTTAAACGGAATATTTCCCGCAATAAAGACAACACTTCCGTATTCTCCAATTCCTCTGGCAAATGCCAGACCAAACCCTGCCAATGCAGCGGGATAAATCTCCGGCAGAATCACCTTAAAAAATGTTCGTATTCTTCCTGCACCCAGCATCATTGCCGCTTCCTCATAACCCCGGTCAAATTTTTCCAACACCGGCTGCACAGAACGCACCACAAACGGTATGCCTATAAATATCATTGCTATGGTAATTCCTGCTTTGGTATATGCGATCTTGATCCCTGCCTTTGCAAACAGTGCGCCGATCCATCCCTGATCCGAGTACAGTGTCGTCAATGAAATACCCGCAACTGCCGTGGGAAGTGCAAAGGGAAGCTCGATCATCCCGTCTAATATTCTTTTCCCCGGAAATTCATATCTTACCAGCACCCATGCCAGAATGATACCAAAAATAACATTGATCAATGCTGCGACAAACGCACAAGTCAGGCTGACCTGATAACCGGACAAGATCTGTCTGGATGTCACAACCTGTACGAATTCTGAAAAACTAAGCCGTCCTGCCGACCATATGATCGATGCTAACGGGATCAACACGAGGCAGGATAACATAGTGACCGATACGCCAAGTGTCATGCCAAAGCCCGGAATCACACGCACCCCATGAGGATTTTTTCTCTTTATAATTCCTATTCCCTGCTGCATAATAATTCACATTCCTTTCTGTACCCGCACGCTGTAAACAGCTGGCACATCTCTCCAAAAAAGCGTAAAAGGGGACAGCCAGACTCCGGTCAGCATATTCCGAAGCGGCTGCCCCTGATTGGTTTCCATCTCTTTATATTTTGTGTTGTTCAAAACAGACTTGCATCTGTTTTCCTTGAGATCACTCACTGTAGATCTGGTCAAATACAGCTCCATCGTCAAAATAATCCTTAAACGCCTGATCCCATCCGCCAAAATCATCAATCGTCACCAGATTCATATCCAGATCAAACTGATCTGCAAACTCCTTCAGGATCTTTTCATTGGAAGGACGGTAGTAATTCTCTCCTGCCAGCCTCTGTGCTTCATCAGAATAAAGATATTGCAGATATTCCTTAGAAACCTCCTCCGTTCCGTGCTTCTTTGCCACAGAATCCACAACCGCCACAGACGGCTGTGCGAGAATGCTGACACTCGGCGTCACGATCTCATAATCGTCCGGATACTCTTCCATAGACAAATATGCCTCATTTTCCCAGGCGATCAACACATCTCCCTGTCCTTTCTCTACAAATGTAGAAGTTGCTCCTCTTGCTCCGGAATCCAGTACCAGCACATTTTGGTAAAGTTTCTTCATAAATTTTTTGGTCTGCTCTTCATCATTGCCATCCTGTTGCTGTTTATAGGCCCAGGCAGCGAGGAAATTCCAGCATGCACCTCCGGAAGTCTTTGGATTTGGAGTAATCACATCAACCCCTTCCTTTACCAGATCATCCCAGTCATGAATCCCCTTTTCATTTCCTTTCCGAACAAGAAATACTATCGTTGAAGTATACGGAGAACTGTCCTTGTCAAACTCATCGATCCAGCCCTTGTCAATGAGCCCGGCTTCCTCAATCGCCGTAATATCATGCGCCAGAGCCAATGTCACCACATCTGCCTCGTTTCCCTCGATCACGGAACGTGCCTGAGAACCGGAGCCACCATGAGATGCCGTAACCTTAACGGACTGCCCTTTCTCCTTCTGCCAATGCTTCTGAAACAACTCATTATAGGAAGCATAAAACTCTCTGGTTGGATCATAAGAAACATTTGTAATGGAAATTTCCTTTGCATTTCCCGTATTTTTATTCTCTTTATTTTCTCCGCTGCAGCCTGTGAGGATTGTTCCTGCTGCAATCGTTGTGGTCAATAATAATGCAATTAATTTATTTTTCATTCTCATTTCCTCTCTTTCCTTTTCTTTCAATCGATTGATTTAGGCATAGTATATGCGTTGTCAAATAAAAATGCAATGGGTTATTCGAATTTATTTATACATTCATATCGTTTTTAATATGTATATTTTCATTTGTATATGGAAATAATGATAATACTATATTAATTGTGATATATATCATCGGTACTCTTTTCAGAATCCATATCCGTTCCGGTACATATCCCCTAAATATTTACCGATGCCTCCCTGCCACAAGGCATCATTTTCATTATAAAATAACGGCTATGCTATCACAAGCCATAAAACCAGAAAGGAGCCACATAAAATGACCAAAAAAGAAAAACAGGAAATTAAGACAATGGAAGACGTACACAAACTGCCGGCCGAAGAACAGACAAAATGGGAGATTGCCAACGAGCTGGGATATTTTGACAAGATTGTCACATCCGGCTGGAAATCCCTGACAAGCCGGGAGAGCGGACGTATCGGCGGTGTCCTTTCTTCCCGCACCAAAAAGACGCATCCGGCGAAATCTGAGGATTCTGAGTAAAAAGACAATGAAAGCGGACTCAGAAAACGAAATTCAAAAAAGATCCGGATCACAAAACCTGTGATCCAGATCTGTCATATTTCTACTATTCCTGCTCTTACAGGATGTTGCCAATATTCTCCCGGTTGCCCGGCATAAACAGGAACGGAAGCTTTCTGGTCTCATCCCCATAGATATACTTTGCATACCGTTTACACAGATTCTCGTAAGTCTCTGTGGTGTATTTTACCTTCAATGCCCTTGCCATGCGGTGAAGCACCAATGGCGCAACACAATGTCCCCAAAGCTCTCCGTCACCCTCATTGAACATCTCCGGAGTAATTGCCATACGCTCCTTCGTCACAGTATTAACCACCTCAAGACGAACAAAATCATTGATCTCATCCACAGAATACTCCAGAGCACAGATATCGTCTCCGTGACGTACTGTAATGAGATCTGCAAGAATTCCTTCTACCTCACCCATATGCAGGATTTCGTCTTTCTTGGCTCTGCCATCGTTAAACCGGAGCATCTCTAACAGCTTGTCAATGCTCTCCTGATTGAGCACGGAGCTGTCTACCCCTTCTCGTTTTTCATTGATAAAATCGATCAATGTATCAATTTCCGTCTGCGAAAGCAGGGAAAAATCCTGATTCTGTACATTCGCCATTTTGCTACCTCCTTAATCCATCTACGCCTGTGCAAACATTTCCTGTTCGACGGCCTCCAACTCGGTCTCGGAGTAATCCATAGAAATGATCATTTCCCGGGATAATCCGCTTTCGAGCATTTTTCGTATCGCATTCATTCTTTCCTCTGAACGGCCTTCTGCCAAGCCTTCTGAACGACCTTCTTCCCGTACTATTTTTTCACGCTCTTTCGCATAATCTTTGGCATATTTTTTCGCATAATCCTCTACCGTTTTGCACATTTCTCCAAAACCCCCTTCCGTTTCTTTGAAATACTGCACCGCTTCACATATGTGATCATCTGTCCGTTATGCAGTGCATCATACTCCGTGATATACAGGAGGGTCACCTGTGGTATATCTGAAAAGTCCGTACCCTTTGGTGTGTGTGACGCCGTAGTTGCTGCATAATGAGCCTCTTGAGATTTTATTATATCATCATCCATCCTGCAAATCAACATCGGTTTTTCAGCAAAACCCTCCCGTTATCCTTTGATTTTCGCCAGTATAACAGGGAAATAGGAATCAAACAATAGGATATCATTTTCTCCTGTCAGATACTATATCCAGTTATAATCGCCCCCGGTAACGGCAAGGCTTAAAAGCTGGTCATACTTTGCCACTTCCTCCTCACCCTGAAGCATCTGCACCAGCTTTGCATCTTCTGTGATCACAGGCATCTCCTCATCCGGGCCGATTTCCATGTCCGGCTCCTCCCCACAGTAAGGACACACGATGCTGGGACCGATCTTGATATCAAGAAAACGGCTTCCGCAGCTTTTGCACTCATAATATCCACACTTTTCTGTTCCATCAGGTACGTAAAACATAATAATCTCCATTCTTTTCCCAGCCCGCAGACTTCGGACCGCAGGCACAATTTTTGCAAAACGAATTTACTGTAATTATCACTTCAATAACTCTTCTTCCAGCTCCTCCACGGCATCCATATATCCCTCCAGCCACTGATCCTGCTGATCGGTATCTGCCGTCTCCTCCACCGGTATAATATCTGCCTGTCGTCTGGCTGCCTCCAGACTATAGAGCGTTCCGTCACCGCCGATCACCACCCGGGCGCCCTCGTCCAATGCCCGGTGATACATCTGTGCATCTTCCATTTCAATGACCTCTTCCCTGCCATACTCGTCCTCAAGAAAAACGGTCACCATGGGAATGTACCCCTCCGGTCTGCCCTCGCATCCAAAATCTGCCTCATCAATGCGCATGATGGTATATATTGTCATATCCTGTTCCATAATTTCATTCCTTTAATCTGCTATATCTGCTGCCGCAGCCTCTGAATATTTCCCTGCATATCCGATCCATTACAGATCAAATTCCAGCAGTGTACAATTATCAATTCCAAATGCTGCAAACTCCTCATTGGTCATCTCATGAAAATAGGACTGCACGATACGGGCAATGCCGTTATGCGCCACCAGAAGATATGTCTTGTCCGACGGATCATTTTTCAGATCATCGATCAGATTATAGATCCGCTGTGCCATCTGCAGCATAGACTCCCCTGTGCCAAAATGATTGACAAAGCAGGCTTTGGCCTTGCGAAACTCCTCGCCATTACGCGCCGTTCCTTCAAAACGTCCAAAGTTCTGCTCCTTTAATCTCGGCTCCATCCGCATAGGGATCCCGGTCTCCTCGCTGATATGACGCGCCGTCTCCGCCGCACGGATCAAGGGTGAATAGAGAATTTCATCAATCTCATAGCCAGCCTCCCGGATCATTTTGCCGGCGGCCACCGCCTGCTCATGTCCAAGCTCCGTCAAAGTAATATCTGTGGCACCACATATTTTATTTTCTACATTCCAGAAAGTCTGTCCGTGTCTCGTAAAATATAATTTTTTCATAATATTTCTGCTTTCCTTTCTACTACCTGCAGGCTTCGGGTCATCCAACCGGTCCTCCGTATGCTCTTTTAATCATTACGCAGCTCTGTCAGCATTTCAAAAAAACGCTCCATGGTCGGAGAAACAAATTTATTCTCATGATAGATCAGAGAGTAATGGCGTTTCAGATCCATGTCACGGATCGTGAAGGAACCGATCTGATGCATCCGAAGCTGCTTTTCCAGCATACGTTTTGGCAGAATGGATATCCCCAGTCCAATAGACACTGCATTGATCAGTGCCGCCGTACTGGTGCTCTCCCATGTGGGTCTGATCTGGAAATTTTTCAATGCAAAGCTGGAGTCCGCAAGCTGGCGGGTACCACTGTGGGGCTCTCTCATGAGAAAATGCTCGTCCTTTAAGCTGTCCAGTTCCACATCCTCCGCCCCTGCCAGCGGATGAAAACGACTGCATACCGGTACAAGCTCATCATCCAGAAATACGGTCGATTTGAGCTTTTCGGAATGAACGGATCCCTCGATCAAAGCAAAGTCCAGATGATTTTCCAGCACGTTCTGCTCGATCACATCAGAACTGTCCACTTTTACGTACAGATCCAATTCCGGATATTCCTTCGAAAAACGGCTGATCAGCTGTGGCAGAATACAGGAGCCGATACTGATACTGGAACCAACCCGGAGTCTGCCGGAGGTATCCCAGTTTTTCATTTCCGCATCCATCTCATCATACAGGGACAACAACCGCACTGCACTTGGGTACAGCTGGCTTCCGGCGGATGTCACCCGGATCCCGCGGCCGCTCCGCTCAAACAGCTTGGTATGATAATATTCCTCCAGTTCCCGTATGGCAAGACTGGTCGCCGGCTGTGTCATATGAAGCTTTTCTGCCGCCCTGGTAATACTCTCCTCCTGATAAACCGCCACAAATATCTTAATGTGTTTTAATGTCATTGTTCGTCCTCACTGATAATATGTCTTGCTACATACACACCGCTGGCCGACGCATGGGACAGAGAATGGGTCACACCACTGCCGTCTCCGATCACGTAAAGTCCCTTGTGACAGCTTTCCAGATTGTGATCCAGCGCAACCTCCATGTTATAGAACTTCACCTCCACACCATAAAGCAGTGTGTCGTCATTGGCAGTACCCGGAGCCACCTTATCCAGTGCATAGATCATCTCGATGATCCCGTCCATGATACGTTTTGGAAGTACCAGACTTAAATCTCCCGGTGTTGCTGACAATGTCGGTGTGACAAGATTCTCATGAATACGCTTCTCCGTGCTTCGTCTTCCGCGTACCAGATCTCCAAAACGCTGCACGATCACGCCGCCTCCCAGCATATTGGAAAGCCTTGCGATACTTTCTCCATATCCGTTGCTGTCCTTAAAGGGCTCGGAGAAATGCTTCGCCACCAGAAGGGCAAAGTTGGTGTTCTCCGTTTTCTTTTCGTCCCCTTCATAACTGTGGCCATTCACCGTAATGATGCCATTGGTATTTTCATTGACCACGATTCCGTTTGGATTCATACAGAAGGTGCGGACACGGTCCTCAAACTTCTCGGTGCGGTAGACGATCTTGCTCTCATACAGCTCATCCGTCAGATGGGAGAAAATGACCGCCGGAAGCTCCACACGGACACCAATATCTACACGGTTGGAGCTGGTTGGGATTTCAAGCTCTCTGCAGACCTTTTCCATCCATTTGCTGCCGCTTCGGCCTACCGACACAATACATTTATCACACTCATAGGTTGCACTGTTTTCACAGACAATGCGATAGCCACCATCTATGATCTCAATGGTTTCCACCGGTGTGTCAAAGTAAAACTCCACATGATCCTTCATCTGCTCGTACAGATTGCCCAGCACAATATAGTTAATATCTGTGCCCAGATGGCGTACCGATGCATCCAGCAGATTCAGCTTATTCTGCAGACAGAGCTTTTTGAACTTCGTCCCTGCCGTGGAGTAAAGCTGCGTTCCTTCGCCACCGTTTGCCATGTTGATCTCATCCACATATTTCATCAGCTCCACTGCTTTCTCTTTACCGATATATTCAAACAGGGTGCCACCGAAATCATTGGTGATATTATATTTTCCGTCGGAAAATGCACCGGCTCCGCCAAAACCACACATGATCGAGCAGCGTTTGCAGCCGATACAGCTTTTGATCTTTTTGCCGTCGATCGGACATTTTCTCTTTTCCAGAGGATATCCTTCCTCAAATACTGCAATTTTGCAGTCCGGCTTCTTTTTCATCAGCTCATATGCCGCAAAAATGCCTCCCGGACCTGCCCCAATAATTATTACATCATATCTCATATGCCCACTTCCTCTCCAAAGACAATCAATCATGCCTTATTATACACTATTTTAGGTGTTTGGAACATAGAGAAATATAAAGTTATTGCAAACAATAAAACAGGACTGCCTGTGAAGACAATCCCGTTTTTACTATATTTATAAGATATTTCACCTTTAGTATTTCCACTGCTCCGTTTGAAGCTGCAGCTCTACCATATGACGGTAAATGCCATCGGTCTCTTTTAATTCCTTTGGCGTGCCGCTCTCTGCCACAACACCGTCCCTGAGGACAACGATCTTGTCTACGCCATCCACTGTTCTCATACGGTGTGCTATGATCAGCACGGTTTTGTTTTTGATAAGCTTGGAGATAGCTTCCTGAATGAGAGATTCGTTGTCCACATCCAGAGAAGCGGTTGCCTCATCCATGAGAATGATCGGTGCATCCTTCAAAAATGCCCTGGCAATGGAGATACGCTGACGTTCTCCTCCGGAAAGTTCAGAACCGTTCTCTCCAATCGTACTGTCCCATTTTTCGGGCAGCTTTTCAATAAATTCATCACAGTGCGCCAGCTTTGCCGCTGCCATAACTTCCTCGTCTGTGGCGTCCTTCTTACCGATCCGGATATTTTCCATGACAGTATTATTAAACAGTGTGACATCCTGAAATACAATGGAGTACAGGGACAACAATGTCTCCGGATCAATTTCAGATACATTCATACCACCTACAGTGATCGTTCCCCGGTCTGCGTCCCAGAATCTTGCCGCCAGTCTGGATACCGTGGTCTTACCGCCGCCGGAAGGTCCGATCAGTGCCGTTACCTCTCCCTGTTTCGCCGTGAAACTCACATCCCGGAGCACCTGTTCTCCGTCCTCATAGGAAAAACCCACATGGTCAAAGCAGATATCATAACCCTCATAGTCCATATCCTCTCTGCCTTCCTGCTCCTTATGGCTTAAGATCTCATCCATTCTCTTGCACCGGGTATCGGTTGCGATCACAGCAGACAGATTCTGGAGAGCTACCTGAAACGGGTCATACATTCTGGAGACCACCAGCAGATACATAAAGAAGGTCAGCGCACTGATCTCACCTCCGGAGAATAAAATGCCTCCCGTCAATGCAACCACACCGATCCCAAACTTCAATATCATCTGTGCCGAACATACAAAAACGGCATTGACAAACTCAGAGGATACGCTGTGACTTTCCACTGCCTTGATCTTCCGGTTGAGTCCTGCCATATATGTCTCTGTGGCATTGTAGGATTTCAGATCCCGAAGGGTTTCCAGTCCCTCCTGAATCCCATCCATACAGTCGATCTTGTACTTCGTCGCCTTCTCATCTAACCGCAGGGTAATGGGACGTGCCGCAAATACTACCAGAAAGGCAACCGGAAGCACCCACACAGCTGCCAGCGTCATCCGCAGATCAAAGAAAAACAGGCTGATCACGACGATCGTTGTGGAGATCATGGCTCCGATCAGCTCCGGTATAAAATGGGAACTTGCTGTTTCCAGCCATGCACAGTCTCCCATAATGGTGTTGGTGAGATCCGCCAGATCCTTTTTACCAAAGAAGGATAACGGCAGCTTTCGAAGCTTTTCTGCCAGCGTGCGGCGGCGCACTCCACTTTCTACATATGTAGATAAAAACGTGGCATTATACTGAAAATACGACGTCAGGATTATCAGCAGAAGTGCTGCCACAGTTCCTCCAATATAAAGAGGCATCCTGTCTCTTCCTATGGATCCCTCCAATATATCCGATGCCAGCAGATACAGGATTCCCACCGGAAACATCAGCACAATATCCGATATAGTAACGGCAATGATCGCCTTGACCATATCTCTTGCTCCCTGATCCGAAAGGGCATATTTATGTTTTATCTTTTCTAACAAACTCATGATGCCGCACCTACCTTCCAGTTGACTGATTTGTTGTATTCCTCCCACATGTGGGCGTAAACTCCCGACTGAGCTATCAGCTCTTCATGGCTGCCGCTCTCTGCCACCGTTCCATCCTTTAGCACGTAGATTCGGTCCGCATTGGTTACGGTGGACAGCCGGTGAGCGATCATGATCACCGTTTTGTCTTTGGAAAGCTTTTCAAAGGCTGCCTGCACCCGCTGTTCATTGTCCGGATCGGCAAATGCCGTGGCTTCATCCAGGATCAGAACCGGTGCATTCTTCAGAAATGCTCTGGCAATGGAAAGTCTCTGTGCCTCTCCCCCGGACACATAAGTGCCCTCGGCACCGATCATGGTATTGATTCCATCCGGAAGCTTTTCAATGATATCCATGCACTGTGCTTCCTCCAACGCCTTCATGACCTCTGCATCCGTGGCATCCGGCCTGCCGATCCGGACATTCTCAATAATCGACATTTTTAATAACTTGCTATCCTGAAATACATAGGATATCTGATTCATCAATTCACTGCCTGTAATATCCCGGACGTCCACACCGCCAAGCTTTATACTGCCTTCCTTCACGTCCCAGAATCTTGCGATCAGAGACGCCAGCGTTGTCTTGCCGCCGCCGGACGGTCCCACAAATGCCACATGCTCACCTGCCTTGATCTGAAGCGTAACACCGTCCACTGCATTTTTCTCTGCGTCCTCATAGGCAAAGGAAACATTCTCCATAGATAAAGAACTGTCCTGCGGCAGCTCACCCTGCAGCGGCTCAGGCAAAGGCTTCCGGGCCATCAGACTGTCCATGCGCATCAGGGCATCTTTCACCTGCAGCTGTGCCTCTCCGGCATAGGCAAGCTTCATTAAGGTTGTGGTTAAGATCGGCGTGATAATAATATAGAAAAACAGATTCAAACCAAGCTTTTCGGAAATTCCATGGCCACCCAGCAGATATGCTGCCGCAATGATAAAAGCAAAGGTGGAATTGACTGCTGTAGTAAAAGCAGCCATTGGCTTTCGCATTCTTTTGGTATAATCCAGCGTCCATTTTTCGTATTTATCAATGGAATCCTTAAATCTCTTAAAGGAAAATACGGTCTGACCAAAAGTCTTGACCACCGGAATGCCCCGGACGTACTCCACTGCCTCCGCAGACATAGTTTCCAGAGAGTTCTGGTACTCCTTCATACTTTTTTCCATGTCCTTACCCATCATACTCCCCATAAACAGAAAACCGAGCACTGCCGGGATCAGACAGATCAGGCCCAAATGCCAGTCAAACACCAGAAGCAGGGCGATCAGGCCCACCGGGGTTGCCACAGATACCGCTTTATCCGGAAGGTTATGTGCCAGATATGTCTCCGTTGCCGCACTGGAATCTATCACGATCTTGCGGATCTTTCCGCTGCCTTCGCTCTCAATAAAGCCCATCGGCAGCTTCATGATATGCTCCATCATGATGGTTCTCATGGACGCCTGCACCCGGAATGCTGCCATATGGGAACACATTAACCCTGCAATATACAAAAGCATCCCTAATAATGCATAGCCTACAGCGTGCCATCCATAGGAAGCGATTCCCTGTGCCCGGGCAAAGTTTAACTTTACCCGGATCACCTCCTGCATGATCCGCCAGATATCATAAAACGGCACCAGCGCAACAAGAGCACTGACCGCTGCCAAAACCGCCGACAGGATACTCAGATACTTGTAGTTTCCTGCAAAATTAAAGAGCTGTTTCAACAGGCTTTCTTCTTTTTGCTTTTTCTCTTCCATTATGTTATCCTCCCATTTTTCATTTCCAAGAGTCTATGTTAGTTTGAGCTAACCATAGTTTCAATAACATAATAGCATACCGGCTCCTTTTAGCAATGAAATAAATAATAATCTTTATCAAATACACAAAAAGGGATGTTTCTGAAACGTAATATTTCAAAAACATCCCCTGAGGGTGAATATAAATCCTAACGCTATCCCAGCACCTTCTTAATCGCAGCCAGAAGCTCGTCATATGTCTCATATGCAGGCAACTCCGGATGATCTGCCTTGATCTGATCGGTGCTCTTGAATAAGAATCCCGCCTTACTAGCCTCGATCATACCAAGATCGTTGTGGCTGTCACCACTGGCAATGGTATCATAGCCAATAGACTGCAGAGCCTTTACGGTGGTGTACTTCGACTTCTCACAACGCATCTTAAATCCGGTGATCTCACCGTCCGGTGCAACCTCCAGTGAATTACAGAAGATTGTTGGCCAGCCCAGTTTCTTCATCAGAGGGCTTGCAAACTGTGTAAATGTATCACTGATAATGATTACCTGTGTAATGGAACGAAGCTCATCCAAAAACTCCTTTGCTCCCGGAATCGGATCGATCGTAGCGATGGTGTCCTGAATCTCCTTGAGTCCCAGACCATGCTCCTTAAGAATACCCAGACGCCAGTTCATAAGCTTATCATAATCCGGCTCGTCTCTTGTGGTTCTCTTTAACTCCGGAATCCCACTTGCCTCTGCAAATGCAATCCAGATCTCCGGTACAAGTACTCCCTCTAAGTCCAAACATACAATATCCATTTTCATCCTCATTTCTGCACACGTTCCTCGTATTTTCACAGAGATTGTCTGTGTGCCGGACATATGATCTCTGTTTCTTTAAAGTTGAGTATATCACAAATTCGCAACGCAAGGGAGCTTGTTCACTTGCGCAGAATTTGTGAACGACAAAATCTTAAAGCGCAATGCGCGACAGATGCGAAGCATCTGGATTTTGAAGTTAGTATATCACAAATCCCCAGCTTTTCCAATATGAACCGCAATATAATCATGCCCTGTCGCCGGCACAAACCGTTCCAGCACATCTCCGGTCTTCAACCGCAGGCTGGATGTATTGACGCATGGATGACATCCTAACAACTCATGTGCCAGCAGATCTTCATCCACCAAAAGCTCTACCCGGTGCTCTGTATCATTCATCAATCCCATCACACTGACGGAACCGGGCCTGATATCCAGATACTCCTTCATCCTTTCTGCTGAGGCAAAGGATAATCTGGTGCTTCCAATCTGTCCTGCCACTTCGGAGGAACGAAATTTCTTATCTCCCAGTATCATCAGCAGATAATAATGATCCTCTTTCGAATTCGTCAAAAAAAGATTTTTGCACACAACTGCCGGTGCAAGTGCCTGATCAATTTCTATGCAGGCTTCCATTGTCTCCACAGCCTCATGATCGATCCGCTCATATTCTATCCCTAACCGGTCCAGAAAATCGTATACACGAAGCTCTGTGTCCGTTCTTCCTGTCCCATTTTTCGGTCTGCCTTTTTTTATTTGAAGTTGGTTCATATATTTCTCTCTCCCTTATATTGTTTCAACAAATTCTCAATCTTAAGGCCAATACTCTCAGGAAATGTACCTGTAGTCTCCCTTGGAATCCGCATCCAGAAATCAATATTTTTGTATTTGCTTTTTCTACTCGTGTTTTTTCTGTCCTGTTTTCGGGACACTTCAATCTTAACCTGAGCACGTTTCTGTTCCAGCAAAGGGATCACAATATGATACAATCTGTCATCCCGAAAAGACAAATAACCTGCCTCTTTTCCGGTCTTTGTTTTCAAATAAAGACGATGTGCCCGGACCCCCGCCGGATATAATACCATTCCGACGCTCAGTCCCGCTGTCGTCCCTCCAGCCTCAAGCATCGCCGGAATGTAGTAGGTCTCAGCCTCTTTCCCTGTCTCTACCGGTGTCAGCAATTCCTCCATACTTTCTGCCCCGTCAATAAACTGCTGTGCCAGCAGATATGCAAGCTCTGCCTGAAACCGAAGACGTATTGCCGCCTGCCGGCTCATCCCATTTCTTTCATCGATCTCTGCCAGCAGACGTTCACTGCACTCCAGAATGCTTTTTAAGAATAACGAAAAATCCTCCTCCGGCTTCCACAGATATTTCCCCTCTGCGATCGACACAACACCGATCATGGTTCCATCCATATCTTCAACTTTATGAAAAATTTTACGCTTCGTATAAGCACCCGGATTTTCCGGAGCATCCCAGCCCATCTCTGCATTCCATGAACTTTGTCCATATTTTGCATGCCATGCGGTCTGAGAAGCTGTTCTGGACTGCTTTTTTCCTTCCGATGAATCCCAATCCTGTGAACTTCGTTTCTGTTGTGCATCGGCCTCCCGGTCTGCCTGACGAAGTGTCTCATATGCCTCATTGATCTCCTGTGCGGTATACGGATATTCCTCCACATCAAATGCACCGGAGTCAGGGTGAACCCGGTGCATCAACTGTCGATATTGTTTTTTGATCTCTTTGAAACTGGCATCCTGTGATATTGCCAGAATGTCGTATGCCTGTAATGTTGTCATAATTTTATTCTTCTTTTCAATGTATTTCTATGCATTTTAACACTATCCCTGTGGGGATGCAATCATGCTTCCTGGTGAATGACAAAAAAACAGAATGCCAGGTCTAGTTTTTTCTTATTTTTTACTCATGCAATAAAGTTTCCAACTTCTCAGCCATAACCGTTTCCAAATTATATGCCCATACCTCAATAGAACGATCCTCAAGCATTAACTTGAAGTTATACTGCATCTCCTTGGGTGTAATAACATCCCCTGTAGAAATATCAATTTTTAATGGTGTTCTGACTCCATCAAAATCTGTGCGTCGGCTGATTTCTTCCTTGACAAATTCCGAATCAAATCCTTTAACTGTGTCGCTGATTTTATCATAACAGCACCTCCAAATATTGGAAAGAGTCGACAGCTTAATCATAATAACACGAAAATATGTTCGATTTTCTATTGACGAACTTCACGGATTCAGTTAATATACAAAGAGACTGTGGTTGGAGCCTTCCTATAACCATCAAGTGGCAGGAGGTGTGAACCAATCCACAGCATCTCCAATTAGTATAGCACGAACAGACCTTGGAGAGGGTCTATAAACACTACTATATAATACGAGAAGGAGATGATTATCGTGGAAATACAGCATAAGGGCTGGGATTGGGATGCAGTGAAGTCTGAATCATGGAATGAAATTTCAGAAGAGTTTTTACCTGTGGCACTAAGCTGGGTTAGAAAGTATCACTCAGTATTGGATATTGGAACAGGGAAGGGAAGGCACGCCTTTTTCTTTGCAAAAAATGGTTTTAAGGCGAGTGCAATAGACTTATCGGAAAGTAGCATCACATATGTGAAAGAGCAGATAAAAGAAAAAGGTCTCGATAATATAGATGCGAGAGTGGAGGATATGACGGAGCTATCATATGAAAATCAAAGTTTTGATTGCGTCATATGTTTTCATACAATCTATCATACCAGTTATGATGGAGTTGTTAAGGCATTGAGGGAGATAAATCGAGTTTTGAAGGATAAAGGAGAGGCATTTATTTCATTCAATACAAAGGATAATCCACATTATGTTAAAGAAAAAACGGTGGATGGATATACGATGATAGCAACGGAGGGACATGAAGCCGGTATCCCGCATTGCTATGTGGATGAAAATGACTTGTTTGGATTACTTCAGGATTTTGAGATTCTGTCAATGAATAAAGAAATTAATTATGTGAGAAAAGGAAAAAGAACACATGGTGTTCATTTTTATGTTCACGTTGCGAAAAAATAGCAGATGTGTCTAGGTTTTTCTTTTCTCTATTAATTTTTCTTGACCGCTGCCCGTTCCATCACGGCATTTACCAGTGACTCCTCATCAGCCTTTTCTGCCACCTGCACCGCAATCCCGTACCGCCCGGCTTCCTTTGCCGTCTGTTCGCCGATGCAGACGGCCCGCATCCGTGCGCACGCCTCCGGAGATATATTTTCCACCGTCCCCCGTACCGTGGAAGCGCTGGTAAACACAAAGACCGCCCGTTCATCCGTTGCAAGCTCCTCAAGTGCCTGCCTGTCCCGTCCCACATTTTCCAGAGTACGGTCTACTGCTTCCGTGCGGTAGATCGCAATATCGTCTACCGAATGACAGATATCCTTTTGAAGCCTTGCCAGCAGATCCGGCGATCCGGCCTCTGCCCTGGCGATAAGTATGCGGTCCTGCCTGCCGGTCTTCTTTGCCAATGCCTCACCCAGTGCCGCTGCCGAATATTCCTCCGGGATCAGATCCGCATAAATGCCATGCTGCTCCAACTGTCTGGCAGTCCCCGATCCAATCACTGCAATTTTCAGGCTGAATAACCTTCGAATGTCAAATTTTACTTCGGCGCATTGTTCAAAAAATACATCAATACCGGATGGACTGGTAAATACAAGCCATTGGTATGTCTCGATCTGTGCCAAAGCCCGGAACAGATCTGTCCGTTTTATCGGACAGATCTGTATGGATGGGAACTCCAACACCTCGGCTCCCAGACTGCGGAACTTTTCTGCCAGCCTCTGCATCCGCTGCTTCGGACGGGTCAGAACAACTCTGGTTCCTGCCAAAGGAAGCCTCTCATACCAGCCAAAATCCTCCGCCAGTGCACAAACCTTTCCAATCAGCAGAATCGCCGGAGTCGGCAGCTTTTCCTTCTCCATCCTCCCTGGGAGCTCAGAGACAGTCGAGATCAGTCTCTGCTGTCCTGCCGTCGTCCCCTGGGACAAAAGCGCTGCCGGCATCTGTGGATTCATTCCTGCTGCAATAAGCCCGTGACAGATTTCCGGCGTTGACGCCACTCCCATCAAAAATACAAGCGTACCCTCCATCCGGCACAAAGCCTCATAATCCAGTTCCAGACTCTTCCCCCGGCGTTTATGTCCCGTAATAATATGAAGGGAAGAACAATAGTCCCTGTGTGTCACAGGGATTCCATTGTAAGCCGGTACCGCCAGTGCCGAAGTGATTCCCGGTACCACCTCGTAGTCGATTCCACCCGCAAGCAGCTCCTCGATCTCTTCTCCTCCTCTGCCAAACAGAAAGGGATCACCGCCCTTTAAACGGACCACATTTTTTCCTCTCTCAGCATAAGAAACAAGAAGACGGCTGATCTCCTCCTGTGGCATCGCATGATGGGAAGACCGTTTCCCGACATAAACCTTCTCCGCTGTTTCCGGAAGTCTGGCAATGACCGCCTGCCCTACCAAAGCATCATAAACGATCACATCCGCCATATTCAATACTCTCTCTGCTTTTTTTGTTAAAAGCTCTGCATCTCCCGGACCGGCTCCCACCAGCCAAACCTTTCCCTTCGCCATCTTTTCCTCCTTATGCCTGCGCAAACTGCTCCATCAGCTCCTTTGCCAGAGCTTCTGCCACCCCGGCTGGATCCGTGACCGGTCCTTTCCGTTCTCCGGTCACATACCCCATTTCTCCGGTTCCCTTACTGTACATTGCCCGCAAAAAAAGCTCTCCATCCTCAATGACTGCATGAGCCGCCACCGGAGAAGAACATTCTCCTCCCACGGCGCGGATAAAGCTTCGTTCACATTTCACGACAATTTCAGACTCTTTATTCACATATCCGTTCAATATTGCACAATCAAAGTCTTTGCGGCTCTGCAATGCCAAAACACCCTGCCCGGCACAGGGAATGATCTCCTCTGTGGTAAAATATCTGGAGATCCGATCCGCAAGTCCCAGTCTTTTTAAGCCTGCTGCCGCCAGGATCAATGCACTGTACTCTCCGTCATCCAGCTTTTTTAATCTGGTGAGCACATTTCCCCGCACGCTCCGAAAACTCATCTGTGGATACAGCTTCTGCGCCTGCAGCACTCTCCTCCGGGACGAACATCCGATAGGAAGCCGTTCATCCGGTTCCGATACTCCCTTTGGCAGAACCAGCACGTCTCTCGGATCCTCCCGATCCGAATAACCGATCAGAGGCAGATTGGGATTCTCCTCTGCCGGCACATCCTTCAGACTGTGCACAGAAATGTCACTTCGTCCGTCAAGAAGTGCTGCGTCCAGCTCCTTAACAAACAGCCCTTTTCCTCCTACCTGATCCAGCGTTCTGTCAAGAATTTTATCCCCTGTGGTTTTCATTGTAATGATCGGAGCATCAATTCCCTGCTCCTGCAGATACCTTTGCACCAGTTCCGACTGTACTACCGCCAGCCTGCTTTCCCGGCTTCCGATCCGTATTGTCCTCATTCTCTGATCCTCCATACGATCCAATCTGTTCCACGGATCGGATCATACATCATATATTTTATCACTCGATATTTACAAACTTCATTTCTATCTATAACTATTTTACCGGGATCCGTCAGATGTTTCCCCCGGATAAAGGTCTGACATCGCATCCACACAGTCCCGGAACGTGGACACGTCCACCGAGTCTCTCACAGAAAACATCAGTTTATTCACTACCTTCTGTACCGATTTTTGGACAATCTCTTCGGCTGCTGCCAGATCTGCTTCTTCCACATTTCCCTGGAAAGCCGGCAGACTTTTCCGAATCTGCCCTGTCACTCTTGCCATCACGTCCTCCGATGCCTTCCCGCTGATCTGAAGCAGCATTGGAACAACATCTTTGGCATCGTACCAGTTCTGAAATTCCTGCGTTTTCTCCTGCAAAAGTATCTCCGCATCGGACAGAGACTGCCTGGCATCTTCCGGCAGCTCTGCTCCAAAATCGTCAATATCATATAAAGTAATTCCTGGCAGCGTTCCGATTTCTTCCTGAATATCTCTTGGCACCGCCAGATCTACAAAAACCGTATCCTGTTGCAATTGTTGTACCGGCAGCTTTTCCAATGTGATCGTCGTATTGGGACTGGCCGTTGCCGAAAAGATATATCTGCATTCCGGCATTTTTTCATAACGCTTCGAGTAATCAATTCTTCCTGCCGCCGGAGGTACATCCACGATGCCACTGCGGTACTGCCGTATGGTCACCGTCACATCCGCACCCCGGTCTAACAGAAGCTGAGCCGTCATACGTCCCATCACACCATTTCCGATCACAAGACATTTTTCTCCCTGAAAAACAGCTCCATCCCGTTCCAGACCAGAAATGGCCGCTAAAGGTGCCGAATGATTGGACGAAGGAAGCACAATCTCTGTTTTAACTTCCTTTCCTGCCGTTACCGCCATCCGGAACAATGTTTCCAATATCTTATCTGTCCCAAAAAACTGCCTGGAAAAATCTGCAGCATCCTTCATCTGCGTCAGGATCTGATCCTCTCCAAGGATCTGGGATTTCAAGCCTCCCGCCAATGCAAACAGATCCTGTACTGCCTCCATCCCCCGGCGTATATGCAGATATTGTACATATCGCTCCGGTTCCAGATCCTTTAACCCGCAAAACAATTGTTTCTCATCCTGATCCCATTCCTCCGTATAGGACAACACAAGCTCTGTCCGGTTACATGTTGACAACAGAACGCAGCCGGAAATCCCTTCCAACTGCCTCAAATACTTTATCGTTTCCTCCTGTTCCCTTTTGGTATAGCTGAATCTTCCTCTGATATCCAGTCCGGCATCCCTGTAATCAATGCCAACCATCGTAATATCCATATGTCACCTCTTATGTTTTATCCATTTCCCCCCACCCGGCAATCACTAGTAATATATCACCTTTCCATCGAGAAATCCATACCCGGAAACTCTGTACACACAAAAAACCGCCGGATAGAATTTTCTCTACCCGGCGGTTCTTTGTGCCGTCCTATACGATGTGGGTTCCCCTTGTCCGATCCGAACCCTTTATGTATCTTAACACTTTCCACTCCCTTGAAAAATGTCCTACGACATTTCCTGCCCTCATTATTTGTTTCCCGTTCTTTCTCCACCCATTATTCAACATATTATCACGGCTTTTGTCATATTTCTACTATTTTGTCATGAAATACCTGTTTTTGGTCATGAAATCATTTTCGTAAATTTTAATTTTTCCTAAAATGAATGTTAATGATTGCCTAACAGGTCTCTGTAGTGGTACAATACAATAATAGAAAACACCCTTTCAAACAGGAGATTCTACAAATGAGCCCATCTGTATTTATATTAGAAGATAATAAAATGTTTGCCCGAAATTTAGTGGAAATGATCGAACAATACCCTCTTAAGCTGAATTGTGTCGTATCATATGATCTCAACAGCGCCTTAAAACAGCTGAGTGATTCCATCCATTATACCGCATTTTTTATTGACATTGCACTGGATGAGACAACAGAAAATAGAGACGGATTATCTTTTGCAAAATATTTATCTGAAAGCACTCTCCATAAAGATACACCTATTATTTTCACAACAAGCTTCCCACATTATGTATATGAAGCTTTAAACCAGCTTCATTGCTATGCCTATCTTCTCAAGCCTTTCCGACAGGAGGACGTTTTTTTTCAGCTTGACCAGATTTTAGAAACAAATTGTTCCATTCGTCTAAAAACGGCGGAGGGAATTTTTATGAAGCTAAATACAAATGATATCTATTTCATTCAGGCTTTTGGCAGAAATATGCTTTTTTGCACCAAACACGGAGAAGTCTGTTCCAGACAATATACCATGAAATCTTTGAGTGATCTTCTGCCAAATCACTTTGAGCGTTGTCACAAATCATTCTTGGTGAACACAAAATATATTCATTCGGTCAATCCGAAGGATAAAACACTTCATATCAAAGAAATCGAAGACGACATTCCTTACGGAAAGGATTTTCATCTCGAATAATCATAGTGAAAGAAGGGGGGAGACTATATTGTCAGCGTATATTCCGTATCTTATAGTAAACATTTTTCAAATTGGGTCCTACGCTATGTGCATGCTTTATCTGACCGGTGAGCTTTCCCGGCAAAAGAAGCATCCCTGGTCTACAGGGATCAGTTTTTTGGCCATGTACCTGCTGAGCGTCACCATTCAGTTACACGATGATGGATGGGTCATTATCGGACTTTTTCTGATATTGAGTGTGTACTTTTTATTTATTTATTTCAACACCTCAAAGTCCATCAGCCAATGCCTGAATGTTGTAATTTGCGGCTACCTCATTGAAACAATCTGTCAATGCTTCTTTATTTTGTTGTATAACCTGCTGCGTATCCCATGTGATGTAAATGGCTATAACGATCCGGTTTCCCTCTCGATCGTCTTATTGGGATGTCTGCTGCTGATTCCGGTACTTCGCTTTCTACCGGTACGGAAATGGATGAATCGTCTGGAAAATGTGTCTTATTCCTCCTCACTTGCGGTACTTCTGATACTGGTTATTATATCCGCACTCAGTTTAAGATACGAAAAGATCAGTCTCGGACTTTTAATGCCTGCCGTTGCATCAATCCTTATTTTTTCTTTTCTTGGTGTCCTGATCATTATGCAAAGCCTTTCCGACCAAAGACGAAAACAGGCAATACGGGATTATGAAACATACATGCCCATCCTAAATGATATGATTGAAAATATCCAGAAACAGCAACACCTTTATAATAATCAGATTGCTACTCTGGTGCATTTAGCAGATTCCTATCAGGATTATGATTCTCTTTCCAAAGCGTTGAAAAATTATTCGAATTTCAGCGAAAACATTGTGAACAATGAATCCTATTCCTTTCTACACATTGAAAATAAGCTGCTGGCAAGCCTGCTGTACTGCAAATTTCAAGAAGCACGATCCGCCGGTAAAAAGATCATTGTGAGGGTAAATGATTATCATTATCACAGTCCCTGCTCGGATACAGAAATTGTGGATATTGTCGGTATTCTGATCGACAATGCTCTGGAATCGTCCAAAGAAAACGACACCATATATATCACACTTGGAAAACAATCCGGCTCCGATAATCCGTTTTTTATCACCGTGCAAAATCCCGGACCACTGGTCACCGGAAAATTTGTCCATGATATTTTTTCTCCACGCTATTCCAGCAAAAAAAACTGCACCGGACACGGACTGGGACTTACTATATTAAAGTCCTTTGTGGATAAATACAACGGCTCTATCACTGTAGGAAATAATTACATAGAACCTTCTGATCATTCCGATCAATTGCAATACATATTTTTTGAAATAGAAGTTTAACGAAGGAGGCAACAAGCTATGACACAATCAGAAACACTTTTCGAGGAGGCAGTCAAATATATTCCGGGAGGAGTGAATTCTCCCGTACGCGCCTTTGGTTCCATCGGAAGTACACCACGTTTTATCACCAAAGCAGACAAGGCTTACATGTGGGATGAGGACGGCAATCGTTATATTGACTTTATCGGTTCCTGGGGGCCTATGATCCTTGGTCATAACCACCCTTCCGTTTTATCAGCAGTACAGGAAGCATGTGCAAACGGATTAAGCTTCGGTGCCGCAACCAGGCAGGAAGTGACTATGGCAAAGCTGATCTGCGATATCGTACCTTCCATTGACATGGTTCGTATGGTCAATTCCGGTACCGAGGCAGTAATGAGTGCCATTCGCGTTGCCAGAGGCTATACCGGCCGGGATAAGATCATTAAGTTTACCGGCTGTTATCACGGGCACTCCGATGGTCTGCTGGTCAAGGCAGGCTCCGGTGTAATGACTTCCGGTGTTCCTGATAGTTCCGGTGTTCCTGTATCCGTTACCAGGGACACCCTTACTGCAGAATACAACAACTTCGACAGCGTCCGTGCTCTCTTCGAACGGTTCGGGGAACAGATTGCCGCAATTATCGTAGAGCCTGTTGGCGCCAATATGGGTGTGGTTCCTCCGGTTTCCGGATTTCTTCAAAGTCTGCGGGATATCTGTGACAAATACGGCAGTCTCCTAATCTTTGACGAGGTGATCACCGGATTTCGTCTCTCTCTTTCCGGGGCTCAGGGATATTATGGGATCACTCCGGATCTGACCACATTTGGCAAGATCATTGGAGCCGGCATGCCGGTAGGTGCCTATGGCGGCCGCCGTGATATTATGGAACAGGTTTCGCCTGTAGGCAATGTATATCAGGCCGGTACATTAAGCGGCAACCCGGTTGCCATGGCAGCCGGCATCACACAGCTCACCCTTCTCCGGGATCACCCGGATTATTACACCGAGTTGAATAACACCTCGGATCAGTTTTTCCATAAAATGAAGGAGATCCTTGTTGAAAAGAATCTCCCTTGGCAGGTAAATCATGTTGGCTCTATCGGAAGCCTGTTTTTCACGGAGCAGCCGGTTACCGATTACTCTAGTGCCAAAACCTCCGATGTCAAGGCTTATGCCCATTATTGTAATCAAATGCTCTCCCACGGCATTTATATTGCTCCGGCCCAGTTTGAAGCAATGTTCCTGTCTCTGGCACATACTGCTGCAGACCTTCAGCAGACACTGGATACAATGTACCGCTGTTTATAGGGCTTCCGCATCTTCTACAGAACACTCGATAAAAGAAAAGCAAAATGTAGTCCCTTCGCCCGGTTGGCTTTCTACAGAAATGTCACCCTCATGGCGGAGGGCTATTTGTTTGGCAATCATTAGTCCCAGACCTGTTCCGTTTTGGTTCTGTCTTAGTTTGGATGTATAGAATTTTTCAAAAATATACGGAAGCTGTTCTTTCGATATCCCGATTCCATGATCACGGATCCGAATCTGCAAACGCACCTGTTCCTTTTCCTTCTGTCTTTCCAGCGATATCTCAATCACACCATTTTCATAAGAAAACTTCACTGCATTATCCACAATGATCAGAAACATCTGACGAAGCCGGTCATAATCCCCCAGGATCAGACAGGGTTCGTTTTCCGGCATCTGCACCTGAAACTGTATCTTTTTTTCCTGTCCCAGCACACGTCCATGACGTACCACATCACTAAAAATCTGGATCAGACTGACCGGTTCCTTTTCAATCTGAAATTCCGGATTCTGCATTTTCGATAAAACAAACAGATCCCCCACAAGACGTTCCATCCCCTGACATTCCTGCACCATACGCTGATAATATTCCTGCTCCTGCTGCTTACCTGACACTACACCGTCTGCAAGAGATTCCGAATAGCCTCTCAGCACCGTGATCGGAGTCCGCAGTTCATGGGATACATTTGCAAAAAAATCCTGACGCACCCGATCCAGATTTTCCCGTTCCTCATTAATCTGCCGCAAACGGCCCGCCAGCTCATCCAATGCACTTTCCAGCTGTCCCAGCTGTGTGTCTCGCCGTATAATATGCTGCTCACTGTAATCGCCTTCTACAAGCCGTAAAATGTCTTTACGAATCCTTGCCAGAGGACGTGACAAATATTTTGAGGCTCCCAATGCAATAATATATGAGATGATCAGTGCCATTACAGCACTAAGCGATAAAAGATACATTCCCTGACGTACACCCATCTGTTGTCTGTCCAGCATACTGACCATCATAACTGCTCCCGCCGCCTCTCCGGAATCCCGGTCAATATAGACCGGGATCGCAATTCGGAGGATCACCATACCATACATCTTATCAAAATTGGAATTGTTCGCTTTCTTTCCATGAAATGCCTGCTCCAGAACATCATACATTTCATCTGTCAGACTTGCCGTATCGGCATTTGTGTAATCTTCGGTCAAAGGACGAGATGCCTTGTCATTGCTGACGATCCAAATATCGATTTCATCCGCTCTCTGCAACTCATCAATATCTGCAGCATACTTGGAAAACCTGTCCTTTTTTTCCTTTTGGGCAAGCTTTCCCACTCTTTTGGCGATCACTTCTCCCTGCCGGCTGAGCGTCTCTGTATATGACCGCATATAATTATTTTCATATAATCTTAAAAAAATAACACCGATCAGGGTTACAGTTAATGCCAGTACCACCACAAATGACAGATAGATCCGTATGGCTATATCGTTTCTGCGAAACAAATGCACCAAATGCTTCATCTTTTTCTCCACTTTCCTTAATCAATACCGTCAACCTCAAATTTGTATCCCACACCCCAGATGGTTTTGATCCCCCAATCCGGATGCTGCACCGAATCCAGTTTTGACCGGAGACGCTTAATATGGGAATCAACAGTACGACTGTCCCCATAATAATCATATCCCCAAAGGCTGTCTAACAGATTATCTCTTGTAAATACTTTATTGGGATGACTTGCCAGAGTCCACATCGTCTCAATCTCCTTTTTGGTCAAAGGAATCCTCTGATCATTCACCTTAAAAGTGTACTCTTCCAGATTAATATAAAGATTTTTGATGCGGATAACACCTTCCTTTTCTTTTGTCTCCTGAGATGGTGTCATTCTTCTCAGAACAGCTCGTAAACGCGCCATAACTTCTCCGGGACTAAATGGCTTTACAATATAATCGTCTGCGCCAATATCCAACCCCATGATCTTATCATAATCTTCCCCTCTGGCGGTGATCAATATAATAGGAACACTTGATTCCCGGCGGATCGTCCTGCATACTTCATACCCATCTTTAAGCGGCATCATCACATCCAGTAAGATTGCCGTAGGCTGATATTCTTCAAAAACCCGCTCCGCCTCCAAACCATCTCTGGCTATCACAGGTTCATATCCTTCCTTTTGTACATACGCGGCTAAAATGTCGGTAATATCTTTATTATCATCTGCGATTAATATGTACTGCATAATTTCTCCCTTCCTGCTGTAAGCATTTTATTGATGCATGTGGTATTTATACATAGTTTACCATAAAAATGCGGAAAAATTATGGCAATTTTTCTTAAATCATGACATGATTTTGCCACGGTTATCCCATATGCTATGAATATAAACAAAATATATTTATATATGTATTGACTTCCATCAGAAAGGCATGGTTCTTATTATGCAGAAAAAGATAAAATATCAGTTAATTGTTTTTCTACTGCTGTTTTCTCTTTTGACGGATACTGCATCTGCATCCGCCAAAAAAATGCGTAGCAGAAAAAAAGAAGCAGAGGCTCCTTACTCATTAAATATGATCACCTCTGATCTGCTGCTCGGAGAAAGTTTTCTTCTTACCGTAAATGGTATCACAGACGAAAACGTCATCTTCAAAAGCAGCTCCAGTGATGTGGTCTCCATCGATCCGGAAGATGACGACACCAGCTGCCGATGTACCGGTAATACGGTTGGTAAAGCGACAATCACAGTAAAGATCCGGGAAAAGGGATTTCTATTTTTTAACAACAGCTCTACGACTCTTACCTGTAAGGTTACCGTAAATCCCAAAGCTTCCAGCATACAGTTTAACCGCCAGAAGCTTCGTATGGCACCAAACACCAGAAGAAAGGTCCGTATTACGCTGCGCCCAAGTATCACTACGGAAGTTCCCGTATTTTCTTCTTCCGATCCAAAGGTAGCCAGAGTGAATGCTGCCCGTAAGATTGTAGCAAAATCTCCTGGTATCGCAGTGATCACCGCAACGATCCAAAATGGAACTACTGCTACCTGTCGCGTGATCGTAACCGAAAAAAACAATGCATCCGGTAAATAATCGTCCCCGGAGCATCCTTTGCACCGTTCCAAAAGACCAGAAGGAATCTTCTCATACTCCTTCTGGTCTTTTGATCTATTGTCCACTTGTAAATAACAACCGACATAATTCCATTTCCTGTTTTGTATCACGGCTGTTAAAAAAAATAACATTTCCTTTCTCTTGTTTCGGATTCAAAAGCTCCTTTTGCGCAAGACGCCTCCTCATCTCTCTGGCAGTCCCCGGACCACCATCATAAATGGTTACCTCTTCTCCTGCGATCTCCTGTATCACTTTTCTCACAAAAGGATAATGGGTACATCCTAACACAATGCCATCCACAGGTTCTTCCGAAACTTTTCCCAACAGCTCCTGCAAATATGTACGCAGATCTTCCCCCTCCAGATCTCCCCGTTCCACAAACTCCATGAGTCCCGGACACGGAAGAGGAACAATGCGGATCTGATCTTCATAGCACGCCATGAGTTTGTGAAATTTCTCCTGACGAATCGTCATAGGTGTTGCCATCACCACGATCCTTGCTCCCGGTTTTTGCACCGCTGCCGGTTTGATCGCCGGCTCAATTCCCACCAGAGGCAGCTCCGGATACATTTTACGAAGCACAGCAACTGCTGCACTCGTGGCCGTATTACAAGCCACGACAATCCCTTTTGCCCCCCGCTGCATCAGTTCCTCTACATGTCGGATCGTCAGTTCCCGGATCACCTCCGTGGGCTTGGTACCGTAAGGCGCATTGGCAGAATCTCCGTAATATATAAAATCTTCATGCGGCATGACCTTTACCAGTTCCCGAAGCACACTGATTCCTCCCATGCCGGAATCAAAAACACCGATGGGATGATTTCTCAATTCTTCCAGATTCTCTGTACTCATCACACTACTCCTCCTCGACATGTTCCAGTCCCTGATCAATGATCGCCCGGACATGGGCATCTGCAAGAGAATAGAACACAGACTTTCCTTCCCTGCGGCTTCGAACCAGTTTATTCTGTTTCAAAATGCGAAGCTGATGAGAAACAGCTGACTGGGTCATATTTAATGCCGCCGCCAGATCGCACACGCACACCTCTGCCTCAAAAAGAACAAATAAAATACGGATTCTGGTAGAATCTCCAAACACCTTAAACAGCTCTGCCAGATCATACAGCACTTCCTCCGGCGGCAGCTTTTCATTTACTATATTTAACAATTCCTGATGCACCTCAATACTGTCACAGCAGTCCAATGTAATGTGTTCATGTTTCATAATATACAAATCCCCCTCCATTCCCACATAAGATAAAAGCCAATTACTATTAGTATGTAGGAATCAGAGAGGGATGTCAAGACATGGTTTCCGTTGTCCATGTCTAAATAATATTCTATTTTTACAGTCTCTTCACAGATAACGCCCGGATGGCATTCAATACTGCGATCACCATAACTCCCACGTCGGCAAAGATTGCAGCCCACATGTTGGCAATACCCAGCGCACCCAGGATCAGGCAGATCACCTTAATACCAATGGCGAAATAAATGTTTTCATAAACAATGCGGATACATTTTCTGGCAATTTTGATCGCCTTTGCAATCTTCATGGGATCATCATCCATCAATACAATATCCGCCGCCTCAATCGCCGCATCGGATCCCATAGCTCCCATGGCAATACCGATATCTGCTCTGGAAAGCACCGGTGCATCGTTGATACCATCTCCGACAAACGCAAGCTTTTCTCTGGAACTCTGCCCGGCAAGAAGCTTCTCCACACCACTTACCTTATCTGCCGGAAGCAGCTCTGCATAATATTCAGAAATGCCCAGCTCTTTTGCCACATGTTCTGCTACGTTGCGGCGGTCACCGGTGAGCATTACGGTCTTGCGGATACCTGCTTTGTTCAATGCCTTGATCGCCGCTGCCGCTGTCGGCTTTGGCTGGTCAGAGATCAGAATACTTCCCGCAAAGGTCTGATCCACTGCCACATAAACAACAGTTCCGACTTCATTTAATTCCTTATAGGAAACACCAAGCTTTTTCATGAGCTTGTCGTTGCCAACGGATACTTCCTTTCCGTCAATCGCAGCCTTTACACCATTGCCGCTGATCTCCTCCACATCTGCAATGCGGTTCTTATCGATCACCTTGCCATAAGCCTTCTGCAGACTGCGGCTGATCGGATGACTGGAATAGCTCTCTGCCAGTGCAGCATATTCCAGAAGCTGATCCTCGCTCATTCCCTCCGGATAGATGGAGGATACCGCAAAGACACCCTGTGTCAGCGTACCTGTCTTATCAAAGACAACACAGCTCGTCTGTGCCAGTGTCTCCATATAATTGGAGCCCTTTACCAGTACACCGGAACGGCTTGCCCCACCGATTCCCGCAAAGAAGCTGAGCGGAATACTGATAACCAGCGCACACGGACAGCTGATAACAAGAAATGTCAATGCACGGAAGATCCACTCACCCCAGTTCGGTGCAATATGCAGGAACAAAATACTTACCAGCGGAGGCAGTACCGCCAGTGCCGCCGCACAGTAACATACGATTGGTGTGTAATAGTGCGCAAATTTTGAAATAAAATTCTCAGAGCGTGACTTTCTGGAACTGGC
Organism: uncultured Lachnospiraceae bacterium; assembly: GCA_934339135.1. GTDB lineage: Bacteria > Bacillota > Clostridia > Lachnospirales > Lachnospiraceae > Jutongia. The sequence continues at coordinate 100,765 of CAKRHP010000006.1, forward strand.
ATTTTCCACCATATCCAGAATCTTAGAAACCGTAGACTCCCCAAACTCTTTGGTCGTTCTGATCCGAAGCACTCCTGTCATATTAATGCAGCCACTGACGATCTCATCATCAACCTCTGCTTCCCGCGGAAGGCTTTCTCCCGTCAGGGCACTGGTATTTAAGGTACTTTTTCCTTCAATGATCACACCATCGATCGGTACCTTCTCTCCCGGCTGTACCACGATCACGCTGCCAATCGCAACCTCGTCCGGATCTACCTGCTCCAGTTCTCCGCTCTCCGTTTCCACATTGGCATAATCCGGACGGATATCCATAAGTTCGCTGATATTGCGACGGCTCTTGCCTACCGCATAACTCTGGAACAGTTCTCCGATCTGGTAAAAGATCATAACGGCAACGCCCTCGGTATAATCCCCCAATGCGATTGCTCCAATGGTTGCCACCGCCATCAAAAAGTTCTCATCAAACACCTGACGGTTCATAATACCCTTTACAGCCTTACGCAGGATATCATAACCGATCACCAGATAAGGAACCATAAATAAGGCAAACCGGATATATCCATCTACCGGCAGCAACGAGATCAGCCCCACCAATGCAACCGCTATGATAATACGGATCAGAGCCTTTTTTTGTTTCTTTGTCATAGATTCACACTCCTTCCTACGAATCGCTTTTTAACAGCGATTACAGGAAGATCTCGCAGTCATCTTCCACTTTCTTGCAATTTTTTAATACATCCTGCATCACGGCCTTTGGCTCAGCACTTTCCTCAAACTCAACAGACATCTTTAATGTCATAAAGTTTACGACAGCATCCTTTACACCATCGGTAGCCTTTGCAGCCTCTTCCATCTTATTCGCACAGTTTGCACAGTCAACCTCAATCTTATACGTCTTCTTCATAATGATTTCCATCCTTTCAAAAATATATGTTTGCTTTCTTCATCATATGAACAATCATTCATGTGTTTGATTCTATTGTACCAAATCTTTTCCATATGTCAATACATAAAAGTAAAAAATCAAAGGGAATGTCTCATTCCAGTGGAGTGAAACATTCCCTGATACCGTTCTATTGATTCATTTGATTAGCGGTGCTGTTCAAATGCACTCAGATCATAGTTTTTAAGATTATCAGTAATACTTCTGTCATCTGCCTCATCGATCAGCTTATCACGAACCTTCTTGGTCTTCATCGGATCCGCATGACCACTTGGACCGCCCACACAGCCGCCCTCACAGATCATACCCTCGACAAAATCCTCCGGAAGTCTTCCGGCCTTCAGCAAAAGCATTGCCTTTTTACATTCCATGGCCCCATTTGCCTTGAATACCTTGGCATCTACTTCCTGATCTGTCTCTTTCATATATTCCAGTACGGAAGCAGTTACACCACCGGCATTACCGTAACGCTTACCATAGGTACTTGACTCCTGATACTCGTTTGGAGCCGGCTCCAGCTCAATGTCTTTTGCTTTCATAATGGCACGGATCTCGCTGTAGGTAAGAACAGCATCTGCATTGCCCTCGATCTGCTGGTCTACAACCTCTGACTTCTTACCGATGCATGGACCGATAAATACGGTATAGCAGTCAGGCTCCTTTGCCTTGAGCATTCTGGAGATCATACACATTGGTGAAACTGTGGTGGAGATCAGATCTGCCTGCTCCGGATAATGCTTGCGGATCATATTCACAAATGCCGGACAGCAGGATGTGGTCTTCTTCTCCCCTGCATGATATGCTTCCAGCCACTCCTCAGCCTCGCTCTGTGTGGTCATATCTCCACCGAGACCAACCTCGATCATGTCAGCAAAGCCAACCTTCTGCAAAGCGATCTTCCAGCTCTCCATAGTAATGTCAGGACCAAACTGTCCCTCTGTCGCAGGAGCTACCATACCATAAACCTTCTTGCCTGCCTTCAGCGCACCGATCACATCCAGAATGAATGTCTTGGAGCCGATGGCACCAAACGGACATTTGTGGATACAGTGGCCACAACGGATACACTTGCTCTCATCAATAACGGAAATACCAAGATCATTGTATGTAATAGCATCTACCGGACATGCGAACTTACATGGACGTTTCAGATGAGCGATAGCATTGTAAGGACATGCCTTTGCACACATACCGCACTCTTTACATTTATTGGCATCAATGTGGGAACGCTTCTCTCCCGGGCTGATGGCACCGAACTTACATGCATTCACACATGCCTTGCCAAGACAGTTCTGACAATTGTCCGTTACAACATAACTGGAAATCGGACAGTCCTCACATGCGGAAGAAATAACCTGTACGACATTTCCATTGTCCTCCGGACCAGGAGCTTTCCCTTCTGCCAGACGAATACGCTGACGGATGATCTCGCGCTCTTTATAAACGCAGCAACGGAACTGCGGTGTTGGTCCGGGTATCATCTTGCGTGGCAGGTGATCTCTTTCCTCCTCCAGAGTGCCCTCAAAGGCCAGCTTTGCCACCTCATAAAGTACATCATGCTTGATCCTAATCACATTTTCATCTGCAAACATTTTTTCTCTCCTTATTTTGTCAGTTTGTGTACATAGATTTCTTGATCGGATCCTTTCCGCCAAAAAATGGTCAGAATGATCCCTTGGAGATAGTATAACATAGATTTGCCGATAATGAAATTATTTTTCTATAAAGTTTTTTAATTGATATTTTTTCATCTTTGACCAATCTTCAGATTTGGCACTGCATTCAGATCCAGACCATGACGTGTCCCTGCCATATACTCATAATACCCCTGTGATGCGATCATTGCCGCATTGTCGGTACAGTAAACCGGTGACGGATAGCAAAGTCCTAGTCCTGCCTCATCACATGCCTGTTTCATGGCTTCACGGAGTGCTGAGTTGGAAGCCACACCGCCTGCCACGGCAATCCGCTTTTCTCCCAGCTTTTTGGCTGCACCAACGGCTCTGCCCACCAGCACATCAACGACTGCCTGCTGGAAGGATGCCGCCACATCTGCCCGGTTTACTTCAATGCCCTTCATCTCGCATCCATTGAGATAATTTAAAACGGCTGATTTTACGCCGGAAAAGCTGAAATCATACTCACAGCCATCAATTTTGGCCCGGGGAAACTCAATGGCATGGGGATTTCCCTCCTTTGCCAGCTTGTCAATCTTTGGTCCACCCGGATATCCCAGACCAATGGCTCTGGCAACCTTATCAAATGCCTCTCCTGCGGCATCATCATGAGTGTAGCCGATAATCTCGAATTTGCCATACTCCAGCACACGGACCAGATGGGTATGACCTCCGGATACCACAAGACACAGAAACGGTGGCTCCAGATCCGGATGCTCCAGATAATTTGCTGCAATATGCCCCTCGATATGATGCACGCCCACCAGAGGCTTTCCTGCCGCATACGCAATTGCCTTTGCCGCACCGACACCAACGAGAAGTGCCCCGACCAGTCCCGGTCCGTACGTCACGCTGACTGCATCGATCTCATTCAGCGTAACCTTGGCATCCGTCAGTGCCTGCTCAATCACCTGATTGATCCGTTCTACATGTTTACGGGAAGCAATCTCCGGCACCACTCCTCCATATAATGTATGAATATCAATCTGAGAGGAGATTACATTGGACATTACCGTTCTGCCGTTTTTTACTACGGAGGCTGCCGTCTCATCGCAGGAGCTCTCAATTCCCAATATCAATACGTCTTTTCCCATGATTCTAACCAAACCTTTCTCACATATTTTCCTGTAAATTATCAAAGAAGAAAGGATGACACTGCATCCCTTCTTCTCCCTTTTTCCATTTCATTCTGACTACTTTTCAGCCTCTGCAGCAGTAATCTGCTTCCACCCAAGGATCTTCCATCGTCCTTTACTGTCCTTTCGACAAATATATTCGGCATAGGATTCTGTTGTTTTGGATTTTTTGGAGGTTTCCAGCACCGATGCAACCAAAGTTGCTTCCTCTCTTCCATCGACCTCTGCATATTTGACCTGATCATCCTCCTGCACAATATAGGAAGAAATAAAATTTTTCGCATCGTCAAACGTCTTAATATCTTTCTTTAAAGCCTGATACATCTCCTCCTCGGAATTCCCTTTGTGTTTCAGAAATTCTTCATCATAAAGCAGACGAAGCTGCTGATATAATGCCTTCCGGTCTTTTTCCTTCATGTTGGTATTGTACATACATTTGTTGATACGCCAAAACAGCTTTACAACTTCCGTAGGAGTGCCGGGATATTCCAGATCCAGATCCTTTGCCAGAAGCTTGCCTACCTCGGTCTTAGGTAAACTGTCTTCTCCCTTTTCCTCTGCCTCTTTCTGCTGATAAACACGAACTCCGGCAAAAATCAGCACCGCTGCTGCAACAACTACTACAAACACGATCAAAATCTTTTTTGTCATTTTGTCCATGATCGTCACCTCTCCTCCTCTTCATCGATGAAATCCAGAGTTTTGCTCCACTTATCCCTTGCAGCATGTGCATGCGGAAAGATTTTTTTCACTTCCTTCATATAATCCTCCGGATGCAGCATGGATGGACTGTAATGTGTCAGCCACATTTCCTGCACGCCCGCTTTCTTCGCAAGTCTCGCTGCCTCGTACATTGTCATATGTTTAAATTCTGCTGCTTTTTTCTGTTTTTCGCGATCCCCATACATCCCCTCACAGATGAACAAGTCAGATCTCGACGCATTCTCTGCGATAATATCCATCGGTCTTGTATCAGTACAATATGTAAGCTTAATCCCTTTTCTGGCTGGTCCGATCACCATATCCGGAGTATAAATCCGCCCGTCCTGTTCTATGGTTTCTCCCTTCTGCAAACGACTCCACAACTTTAACGGAACCTCATTAGCCTTTGCAAGTTCCGGATGAAACTTTCCTCCTCGCGGCACGGTAATCGTGTATCCATAGCAGGTGACATTGTGATTGACCCGGAAGGCTCTGATATGATAGCCATTTACTTCCAGATCCTGCTCCTTCTCACTGAGTTCTATAAATTGAATCGGAAAGGGAAGCCCCGGCGCAATAACGCGCAATGCGTTGACTGTTTTTTCCAGCCCCCTCGGTCCGATCATAGTGACCGGACGAGTCCGGTCGGAGTTGCCCATAGACAAAAGAAGCCCCGGCAGGCCGCTGATATGATCTCCGTGGTAATGGGTAAAGCAGATCGTATCAATCGGATTGACACTCCATCCCTTCTCGCGAATTGCGATCTGCGTGCCCTCCCCACAATCCACCAGAAGGCTGCTGCCCTCCAGACGGGTCATCGCGGCCGTGAGCCACCGCCCCGGCAGCGGCATCATTCCGCTGGTTCCCAATAAACATACATCTAACATAATCCACCTCTTCTCATCTCTGAAAGAATCCGTGGACTATTGTATCACAATTCAGTTGCTTCTGTCACCATTGGTGGTGTAACAAATTTCTTCACCATTTCATCATAGCAGTCCTCGCAAAGCAGAAACGAATGAATCTCTCCATCCCGTTTTGAAAAGTATCCCCACTGTTTTTTTCCTTCAAAGACATCCTCTCTCAAAATGCCATTTTCGTATTTCAGCATGCGTCCGCATCCATTACAAAATAATTTTTTCTCTGCCATCTTTATCCTCCCGTCCTCCACAGTCAGACCACTGCTGCTTCATTTTCTTTTCTTACAAAAAGTATATCCTGTCCCGGCATCTCTGTACAGTGGAAAACAAAGGAAACATTTTTATAAATTCTTCCGCATGATCACGGCATGCTCCTGCGGATCCCTGTAATAGTTTTTGCGAAGAGACATCCGCTGAAAGCCGAATTTAATATACAATCCAATTGCCGCCTCATTGCTCTCTCTCACCTCCAACAGGATCTGCTCTGCACCCTTGCCGGCGCATTCCTGAAATGCCTGATATAAAAGTGCTCCTGCAATCCCCTCCCGACGGTGAGCCGGATCCACAACGATATTGCACAGATCTGCTGTTTCAAAAGAACACCAGAGTACACAGCTTCCCACAACAGCATCATCCTGTAACGCAGTCAGATAAATCTTATCCTCATCCTGCAGATGATCCATATAATCCTGCTCACTCCAGGGATGAGCAAAATTTTCTCTCTGCAATGCGGCTACCGCTGGCGCCTCCGCCATCTCCATATGTTTAATTTGCATTTAACTTTTCTTCTCTTTCTCGCTCTGCCTGAGATTTTCGCAGATAAACCGGCCGGTGTTCTGCGGCAGTTTCTATCCTGCCCTGATGATAATAACACTCACCCAATGCCGCCACCGCTGCTGCTCTCTGTCTCGACAAATGACATGGTGCAAACTGATACTCATTCACAGCCTCCTCCCGGATGATCTCCTCATAAACCGGCACGCCGTCTCCAAGGAAATGAACCTTTACCGGGTATTTTGCCAGTTCCTTCAATAAATCATGAATATCCATGGCACACTGATCGATCACAGAAATCAGTCCTCCCTCCCGCATCTCATAAACCCCGGTATAAACCTGATTTCTCCGGGCATCCATAATGGGACAGATAAAGCCGTCCGCCTCTGCAAGCTGATAAGCAAGTCCCTCCAGCGTCGGAACCGGAATGATCGGCTTGTCCAACACAAGGCCAAGTCCCTTTACGGTAGCCGACCCGATACGGAGTCCGGTAAAGGATCCCGGCCCTGCTGCCACTGCTATGGCATCCAATTTCTCCAGAGGAATCCCTGCATAATCCACAACCTGCTTTATCATAGGAAGTAATGTCTGGGAATGGGTCTGCTTATTATTTACTGTGAACTCTGCCACGATCGCATCCCCGGACAATATCGCTGCCGATGCCACCAGACCAGAGCTGTCCACGCCTAATATCTTCATCTTCTATCACGCCTTTCTGATTAAATCATCTTTTAATAACAGTAATTTTTCTATAGTCAAATCCTTTTTCCAGTACTTTTTCTATCTGTACCTCTATTACATGCTCCGGGATCAGTTCTTCAATCAGAGATGCCCATTCGATCAGGCAGACTCCGTTCCCAAAGAAATAATCCTCATAACCAATCTCATCCATTTCCTCCGGATCTGCAATCCGGTATACATCAAAATGATACAGTGGAATTCTCCCCTGCTCATATATCTGCATGATCGTAAAGGTAGGACTGCTGATAGGTTCCTCAATTCCAAGACCTTTTCCGAATCCCTTTGTGAATACTGTTTTCCCTACACCTAAATCACCATTTAACAATACGATATCCCCTGGCTTACAATCCTCTCCCAGTCTTTTCCCCAGTTCATAAGTATCCTGTTCCCGTAAGCTTTCTATCACCTCAGTCATGAATGCTCCTCCTGATCCTTCTCCTCCTGATGTTTGTCCGCCTCTGCCGGATCATAATCCGCATATTCCTTTACCTTTGCCGCTGCAAAGGTCTTGATCTCCTCAAACTCCGTGCCGCACTGATCCTGCGGAAAAATAAAAGCTCTGACCGGAGACATGTACAAATACACCGCCTTCGCCGTACAGGTGATCTTGCGGACATCATACCATTTTACCGCCGCCTCCTGCTCTCCCTGGGAAACTGTGATCCCCTCCGGCGACAATACATAATGAAGCTTTGAATTGATGTTCTTATTCTGCCTTGCCTGCGCCTTTGATTTTGAATAAAGCATCACCGGCTGAACGATCGTAAACAGACAACCAATGATAAATAATGCGATCCGTGCCGTGGTATCCATCGCACCAAAGCGAAGCACCAGAATAAACCAGCAGGAAAGGCTGATCACCACACCGAAAATTCCTGATATATTTCCATATGCGTGTCTCATGGAGAATGCATACAGATCTCCCGCTGTCAGCTCTACGTCAAACGCTATTTCCTTCATAAATGATCTCCTGTTCTTTCTTACTTATTCTTATACCAGCACAACGATTCATTATTCGTTGTACTAGCATTATAGCAGAATATAGCGAAAAAACAATATATACAAAACCTCCGTCATATGTTATCTTTAAAATCAGGAAACACTTTATGGGTTTAATATATGCAAAAACAAGGGTTATCGTATCTGCATTTCAGACATTGCAGATACCAAAAGGGGGATTTTTATGATGGATATTACAAATATGAGTATAGACGATATCCGCGAACAGGTGGAAAAGCAGATCGACTTCGACCGGCTTGAGGAGCTAAATGCCCATCTCGAGAGGGATATTCGGAGCATTCTTGACTCCTGCGGATTATATTACCGGATCTTTTCACGCGTAAAAACGAAAAGCTCCATCAGCAAAAAGCTTTATAATGGAAAATACGGCACCGAAAAGAATTCGAAAAAAGTACAGGATCTTATCGGTCTGCGTATTGTTCTTTACTATTCAGATGATCTGAGCATTGGTCGTGAAATTATGGAAAAAACTTTCCTGCGTACAGGAACCTGGTCACGAAACGATTTCAATGCCGCAGAATTCCGTGCCACAAAGATCAATGGTGTATTCCGTCTGCCTTCCGATCATTTCAAATTATATACCAGTGAACTGTGGGATCTTCCCATTGATACAACCTTTGAGATCCAATTCCGCACGGTATTCTTTGAAGGCTGGCACGAGATTGAACATGATATGCGCTACAAAAGTCTTCTGCCAGATGACAAATTTTGGGAAAACAGTGAAGACCTTTCCCGGATCCTGCACTGCATCCTCGCCAATCTGGAGTTATCAGACTGGTCTCTGGTGCAGCTTTTTGAGCACCTTTCCTATAACCATTATCAAAACGGAAACTGGGATCTGATGCTGAAAAGCCACTTTCGGCTGCGCATGGAAGATAAGGAACCACTTTCTCCTGCGATCACAGTACTTTTCGATCAGGACCGCCGTCTGGCGAAACAATTCTTCAAATGCGAAAAAATTGTATTGGTTCGCGAATTGTTAAAGCAGGATTATATTCCAAAGATCACCTTCGACCTGATCATCCGTCTGCTCAATGAAAGTGTCGTACATGATGCCCGCATCACAGCATATTATCAGGAGCATGATCCATTGGCAGTCAAAACACCGGTACCGGTCCGTCAGGCATTAAAGCCTTTGGACAGCAATACTCTGTTCCATTTGGAAATTCCACTTTTGCACAAGCCTGTGCGAGAGCTTAAAACAGAATTTAACAACGCATCCCATATTATTTACCGATGGATCCGGTATAAACTAAGCTATATCTTTCCGGATCTTCCGGCCGAGGCCGAAACGCTGCACCGCCACCTGCCCGGTTATGACATCAAGTGTACCTGGAATGCCGAACAATATATTATGGAAGCCGAATTTTCTTATATTGATGACAAGATGCCCGGAACACTGTGGCATATTACTGTCTCCCTTCAAAAGGACGGCTCCAGTGAAAAAGAACCTTTGTTGTTCCGGCACCAGACCACCCTTCATACTCCGACTACAGCCATCCACCGTGAAACCTTCAGTAAACCATCTTATCTGGCAGAATTATCCTCCAAGATCGGGCTGATGGATCAGGAACGTCTTGGCACACAGGGACGTTTTGTAAACACCCCGGAAAGCTTTGAGACATTCGAACATCTGATTCACGATCCGCAAAGACGTCTTCCGGTAGTTGTGATCACCCAGCATAAGGCAGTTTCTCCGGAAAATGCCAACACTTATCGGGAAGGATACGATATGAACACCTTTCCTGTCAACGGAACACGTCTTGCAAAGGTGATCGGTCTGTATTCCCATGTTTATATGCTGGACCACCGATTGACCGAGAACCTTTCCATAGAGAAGCAGAACCAAGAAGTACTCCATGGAGGCATCCTGATATTCTGGCCGGTTTCATCTCACAGAGAAACCACGATATATACCAGCCAGATGATCCGCGAGGCTCACTTTGATTACAACCGTTTTGCGTTTCATGAACAGAATTTCAACGAAAAAGCTTTTCGTTCCAAACTGGCACAGATCATCAAGGATGACCATGTCACCCATTAGGAAACGTGCATTTTCCTGCCACTTAATCCAATATGATCTTCACTGCTTTGTGTTTTTCCGAACCTCCGCCCTCTCTGCACAAACGCAGTGTCAGCCGGTCACCCTGTTGGTGGGTAGACAAACACAGACTCAGATCGTTCATAGTTTTTATCTTATTGCCGTCGATCGAATAAATTCTGTCTGCAACCCGGATTCCACCATGATAAGCAGGGGATTTCAGTTGAACCTCCGTAACATAAACGCCTTCCCTGTCTCCTGCATCTTTACCGTGGATGCCCAGATACACATTTTGTTTACGATCTACAATTGCCTGTGCCATCACCGCAATATCCGCAGAAGACACAAATGCCCAATTGGTTTCTCCGGTAATGTCCTTATACTGCTCTGTGATCATTCCAATGATCTTTCCTTCAATGTTCATCGCAAAACCATTGCCACCCTTCGTATAGGCAATATCCGTTGCAAATACGGAGAAATTTTTATCTGTAGCCTGCACAGAAATATCTGCATTCACAATATTGCCCAGCATCACGGAATTCATCATTCCATTGGGACAGCCAAAAAGAAGAATACGGTCACTGAGCTTCAACGATAATTCTGACGCATACTGCGTAAAATCTGTCACTACGATTTCTTTCATCGTGCTTTTTGAGACACCATCCACATTGACACCAAGCACAGCAATTCCTATATTATTATCCTCCTCCACAAGCTCTGCAGATGCCTTTTTCCCATCCACAAATTCCACTTCCAGAACCTTTTCCCCTGTGATAGAGGAAAGCTGTGTCAATATATACAGCATGCCTCCCTTGCGTTTAAATAAGAGACCACTCTGCACCATGTCATCCTGCTTGCTCTTCTGATACCAGCTTTCGGTATGTATCTTTCTCACCGATACTACGGATTTATTGCAATTCACCCCAATTTGTGCGATCCGTTTCCAATAATCCTCATAGGCTTCGATCATATCCGCATCTGACTTTCCGACGCTGTTATTCTGTTCTTCCTGTACGTTATCAGAATTATTCAGGAGATTCTCCCGATAGACCTGTGCATCCCTCTCGCTCAGCACGTCCTGCACCTTCCAGAATACCACAGATGCAACCACTCCGAAAACACACGCAAGAACGATCACATATACAAGTTTTTTCGCAGGGCAGAATCCTTTTTCCCTCTGGGGTTCCCGCACTGCTTCCTGTAGAAAGCAATACTCCTCTTCTGTTGTTTTCTTTTTTTCTTCCATATTATTTCTCCAATTTCTATGATAACGTTTTTATATAAAGCTTATCACACATATATGAATAGTTTATGAATAAGCAGTTAATATGATATTTTAAAATTATGTTGCAGTATCTTATCTGTGTGGTGTATGATGATATTAACTGTATTGAAATGAGGTCTACAAAAATGAATACAAAAGTATTACAGACATTAGAATATAATAAAATAATCAACCAGCTGATTTCTTTTGCCTCCTCTCCATCCGGCAAAGAATTTTGTCAGGACTTAACCCCCCGCACAGATCGCGATTGGATAGAAATGTCTCAACGGGAAACCTCTGATGCACTCACCCATATTCTGACCAAGGGCGAGCTTTCCTTCTACGGAATTCAGGATATTCGTCCCTCTTTAAAACGACTGGAGATCGGATCCTCTCTGGGAAGTCATGAGCTTTTGGATATTGCGCTGCTTCTTTCCACTGCTGCATCCGTGAAGAACTACTTCCGCCAGGCACTCCGGGAAGATGACTCCACCGGTGATTCCCTTAACGAACGCTATCAGCTGATCGAACCGTTATCTCCTCTGATGCAGGAGATCCGTCGATGCATTCCGGAACATGATGTCATTGCAGACGACGCTTCCACCGGACTCGCTCAGGTACGCAGACAGCTAAAGCTGACCAACGACCGTATCCACGAACAGTTAAACAGCATTCTCAATAGTTCTTCCCGGAGCATGCTCCAGGATTCCATCATCACAATGCGAAACGGCCGATACTGCCTGCCCGTCAAAGCCGAATATCGTTCCTCCTTCCGTGGAATGCTTCATGACCAGTCAGCAACCGGTTCCACCCTTTTTATTGAACCGGCTGCTGTCGTGAAGCTGAACAACGACATTCGCCAGCTGGAGCTCCAGGAGCAGGAAGAGATCGACAAAATTCTTGCAGATCTGAGTAATCTTGCTGCGGAGCAGTCCTTCTTCCTGGCACAGGATTACCGGGTTTTATGTGAACTGGATTTTATTTTTGCCCGCGCCATGCTCTCCAAAAAGATGCATGGTACACGACCTCTTTTCCCGGCAGAGGGATATATTGAGATCAAGAACGGACGGCATCCCCTGATCGATCCCAAAAAGGTCGTTCCTATTGATATTCATATCGGAAAAGACTTTTCTCTTCTGGTAGTAACCGGACCAAATACCGGCGGCAAGACAGTTTCACTGAAAACCGTAGGCCTTTTTTGTCTGATGGGACAGGCCGGTCTTCATATTCCGGCATTTGATAACTCCTGTCTGAAGATTTTTGATGAAATCTACGCTGATATCGGTGACGAACAGAGTATCGAACAGAGCCTGAGTACCTTTTCTTCTCATATGGTCAATACTGTGTCGATTCTGGAAAAAGCAGATTCCAACAGTCTGGTACTTTTTGACGAGCTTGGTGCCGGTACCGATCCTACCGAGGGGGCTGCTCTCGCCACAGCAATCCTTGCCAATCTGCACAAACGAGGCAGTCTGGTGATGGCAACCACGCACTACAGCGAGTTAAAGCTGTACGCCCTGCAGACACCGGATGTTCAAAACGCCTGCTGCGAGTTTGATGTATCAACCCTGCAGCCAACCTACCGTCTTTTGATCGGTATTCCGGGAAAAAGTAATGCATTTGCTATTTCCGGCAAGCTGGGCTTATCCCCAGAGATCATTGAAGATGCCAAAGACCGTGTTTCTTCCGATTCCCAAAATTTTGAAGATGTCTTGAGCGATCTCGAAGCATCCCGGATCAAGCTGGAACAGGAGCACAAAACGATTTCTGAAAACCGCAAAGAAATTTCACGTCTCAAAAAAGAACTTCGTGAGAAAACAGAGAAACTGGAGCAGTCCCGCGAAAAGATTCTGCAAAATGCCAATCAGGAGGCAAGCCGCATCCTTGCAGAAGCCAAAAATGTGGCGGATGATACCATACGGAAATATACCAAATGGGCCAAAAGCGACCGCCATATTCAGGAAATGGAGAAAGAGCGGGCCGAATTACGTAACCGGATGAACAAGCACCAGAATCAGTCCGGAAGCAAACCTCAAAAGAGAAAAAAGAAATCCATCAAAGCTTCTGATCTGATGATCGGTTCTAACGTTCATATATTAACCTTAAACGCAGACGGTACGGTCAGCACCCTGCCGAATGAGAAAGGGGATCTTTTTGTACAAGCTGGTCTCCTGCGCACTCAGGTCAACATCAAAGATCTGGAACTGCTTCCGGAAGAAAAAACAAAACAAACAGAAAAACGCCACAGCGGAAGCGGAAAGATCCGTATTGACAAGGCCGCTTCTGTTCACCAGGAAGTAAACCTCATCGGCATGACCGTCGATGAAGCAATGCCTGTATTAAATAAATATCTGGATGATGCTTATCTGGCACATATGACACAGGTAACCGTGATACACGGCCGTGGAACCGGAGCACTCCGTAAGGCTGTCCATCAACAGCTTGCCCGTTTAAAATATGTAAAGTCTTATCGCCTTGGTGAATTTGGCGAAGGGGATATGGGAGTTACCATCGTAACTTTCAAATAAATCAAGGAATGAAATGGAGAAGATGAAATGGCTGAAAAACAAAAAATTTTAATTGTAGACGATGACAATAATATCGCTGAGCTTGTAAGCATGTATTTGGTAAAAGAATGCTTTGATACTTACATCGCAAATGACGGGGAAGCCGCTCTGACTGCCATCACAAGTTATCAACCAAATCTTATTGTTTTGGACATTATGCTTCCCGGCATCACTGGATACGACGTTCTCCGGGAGCTTCGTAAAACATCAAACCTCCCTGTCATCATGCTTTCTGCCAAGGGCGAAACCTTCGACAAAGTTCTCGGACTCGAGCTGGGAGCTGATGATTATGTAATGAAACCCTTTGATACAAAGGAACTGGTTGCCAGAATCAAAGCAGTTCTGCGCCGCTATACCATAGAATCATCCGCACAGGAAGCCGAAACGATTCCAAAAGAATGTGTTACTTATCCTAACCTGATCATCAATCTCACCGACTACTCTGTTTACTATTTCAAACAAAGAGTAGAGATGCCCCCAAAAGAGTTGGAACTTTTCTACTTCCTTGCTTCACATCCAAATCAGGTATTTACCCGTGAACAGCTTCTAGATCATATCTGGAGCTATGATTACATTGGAGATACCCGTACCGTAGATGTCCATATCAAACGACTTCGTGAAAAGTTTTCCCAGCCTGCCGAATGGAACATCGCCACGGTATGGGGTGTTGGTTATAAATTTGAATATCACGCATAAATCACAACTTTGAACGGAGAATTTCCATGAAACTATCAATTCGTTCTATTTACGTTGCCATCTATCTGCTTCTGGCAGCGGTAATGTTTGTACTAATACATTTTCTTGGAGTTCATCTGATATCGGACTCCCTTATTACTGAACGAAAAGCGGCACTTTACGAAGAGGCAAGTGCTCTTTCGAAACGATATTTTTTTAATGTCAGATCCATTGACGCATTTGATGACCAGACCGAATCTACTCTGCGAGAACGTATGTCTTCCCTGCAGACCATGAGTCATGCCCGTTATTTTCTGGTGGACGGTACCGGCAGGATCTCCGTAGACTCCGCAGAACAAAACAGCCTTGAGGGACAAAACTTCAACGACTTAAATCCTACATTCTTAGACAATGATACCTATATGGGGCATCTCAACAGCTCATATCTTCCAAAAGAATCCCTGTCCATTATCTATCCACTGTCTGGTGACCATGATATAAACGGGTATCTTGTCATTATGACCTCCCTAAAAGAACTTCGTATCAGCGCCCGCCATCTGACAAAGAGTTTTCGTATATGCTTTGTCCTGTTTTTTCTGGTACTTCTGTTCATTTTGTTGGAATTATACTGCCTGACACTGCATCCGCTCCGTCAGCTTTCCCTCACGATCCGGGAATATTCCCAGGGACACTTTAAGACAAAAATGAAGAATCTTCCTCTCCGGGAATATGACTCTTTGACAACAGCCATCCATAATCTGGCGTCCTCCAGCAAAAATGCCGGTGCTTATCAAAAAGACTTTGTAGCGAATGTTTCTCACGATTTTCGATCTCCTCTGACCACTATCCGGGGATATATCGGAGCCATGCTGGACGGTATGATCCCACCTGAGACTCAGGAAAAATATCTGAAAATCATTTTAATGGAGACGGAACGTCTGACGAAACTAACAGAACAGCTTTTAGAAATGAACCGCTATGAAAACAATGGTATTATCTTAAACTACAGTACCTTTGATATTAACGAAGTCATCCGCAATGCTGCTTCCAGCTTCGAAAAGCGCTGCACGGAAAAAAAAATCTCCATTCATCTGATTTTCAGTGCTCCATCCCTGTATGTAGATGCCGACCGGGACAAAATATCGCAGGTCATCCAAAATCTCATTGACAATGCAGTAAAATTCAGTTCCCCGGATTCTTCTATTGAGATTCAGACCACGATCCAGAAGGATAAAATTTTCGTCACAGTCAGCGATCACGGTATTGGAATCCCCGAAGAAAGCCTTCCTCACATATGGGATCGCTTTTATAAAACGGATGTCTCCCGTGGAAAGGATAAAACCGGCTCCGGTCTTGGGCTTGCGATCACCAAGGAAATTATTGATGCCCACCATGAATATATTCATGCCACCAGCATTTTGGGAAGTGGCACTGACTTTTCATTCTCACTGCCACATCATGCATCGGGAATATAATGCTTTATTTTGCTTTATAATCTAAAAGAGGAATCTGCCAAAACAGATTCCTCTTTTGTTTAATAATATATGATTCCTATTCTCTTGTACCAAGTACGCGGGCAATCTCATACTCATACTCGTCAATGGACTTGGTCATTGCAAATGCCTCATCTACATCCACATCATAAATTTTCCCGTTTTTATATCCGATCAGACGGTTCTTTCTCCCCTGATCGATGACATCAACTGCATACGCACCCATCATGGAAGCATAAAAACGATCTCTGGCAGTTGGGCTTCCACCTCTCTGCAGATGTCCAAGGATCGTTGCTCTTGTTTCAATGCCGGTTGCTTCCTCAATTCTCTTTGCCAACTCGTCAGAATGACCCACACCCTCTGCATTAACAACGATCTGATGTGTCATACCAAGCTCTCTGTTCTTATGGATCTGCTCCAGAAGTGCATCATAGTTATTGTCAAACTTCTCCGGCAGAAGAATCTCCTCTGCACCATTTGCAATACCGCACCACAATGCAATATATCCAGCGGAACGTCCCATAACCTCAACAACGCTGCATCGCTCATGAGAATTTGATGTCTCACGAAGTCTGTCAATCGCCTCCATTGCGGTATTGACAGCAGTATCAAATCCAATCGTATAATCAGTATATGCAATATCCAGATCGATCGTACCCGGAATACCGATAATATTAACACCAAATTTGGACAGATTCTTCGCTCCGGTAAAGGAACCGTCTCCTCCAATAACGATCAGCGTCTCGATTCCCATCTCCTTGCAGATCTCTGCCGCTTTCTTTTTTCCTTCTATCTCACGAAACTCTGCACTGCGGGCTGTAAACAAAAATGTACCGCCATGCTGCAGTTTTTCTGAAACATCCTTAAAAGTTAATAAATCCATCTCTCTGTGAAGAATACCATTGTATCCTCTGCGAATACCATAGACATCATAGCCTCTGGTAATACCGGTACGAACAACCGCACGGATGGCTGCATTCATGCCCGGCGCATCTCCTCCACTTGTAAGTACTCCGATCTTTCCTTTCTTTGTGCTCATTTTTTCCTCCATTCTGCCACAAACAACCATGGCATCGTTAATTATTTCTATGTATGATCTGTGCTGATCCCCCCAAATACCTGGAATACGCACAAAATATAATAATATGCACACATTTCTATTTTATTATGATACGGGACTATTTTCAATCCCTTTTTCAATATTTTTCAAAAAACTTTACATTTTTAAAGGAATAACGCTTTTTAACAAATAATCTATATCACCCGTTTTCATATTTTGTAAAAAAGGGCTGATTTTTCATCAAAAGTATGATATAATTGTGACATATTGTTGGCAATAGGCAATATAGCCAACATTGATCATAAAAAATTGTATATTTTCGTCACTTGCATTATTTTACAATCCGTACGATAATGTAATTAGAGAAAATATGTAAAGATATGTCTGAATATAATATGAATATTTATAAGACATGATCAGAGGGAAAGAGTTAGAGATTGGCATATTGTTCCTAAGAAGGAATAATATGTACTCCGAAAGGAAAGGGATGAATGTTATGATGTTTAACACCAGTGAGTTAATTCTCGATGCAGTTATTTTATCAATTGTGGCCAGTACGCCTGAGGGCATTTCGGGCTTTAAGATTGTCCAGAATGTACGCTCAAAAATTGATGTACCGGAGAACACATTCTATCCTTTGTTAAAGCAGATGCAGGCTGATGGCTATCTGGAAGTTTACCATAAGGATATCGGTGGTCGAAGCCGTCGTTTTTACAAGATTACGGATGCCGGACGTGAGCATCTTACATATTGTCAGCAAACCTGGAACAGTTATCTGCAGGGAGCCAGTTCCCTTTTGATGAATGGAGCTGCACAGCCACAGCCGGCTGCAGCACCTGCACCGGCTCCTCAGCCACCGGCAGCTTCTTCCTCTCAACCACAGCCGGCTCCTGTTATGAATGCTGCTACTCAGGCAGTTCCCGTTTCTGAACCACAACCGGTTTCTCCTATGACAGCCGCTACTCAGGCAGTTCCCGTTTCTGAACCGCAACCGGTTCCTCCTATGACAGCCGCTACTCAGGCAGTTCCTGTTTCCGGATCACAGCCGGTTCCTGTCATGGAGACTGCTCCTCAGGTGACTCCTGTTTCTGAACCTCAGCCGGTTCCTGTCATGAACGCAACGCCACAGATTAATCCGGCCATGATGCAGCAACAGCAGAATGCCGCTGATGCAGAGGATTCTTTCCATATTGGCGGCGCATCAGATGCCATGATGGATTTCGATTTTTCTATTGGTGATGATGACGCTGTAAATTCTGATGATATGGGATTTTCTTCTGATGGCGATTTATTTGAATTTGATAATATACCAGCATCTTCATTTATTTCCTATGATGATGCTCCGGCAGAACCAATGCCAGAACCTGTCTATCCGGAACCTGTTGCTCCAATAATGGAAGCTGCTCCGGAACCTGTCACTGAACCTGTTGCTCCGATAATGGAAGCTGCTCCGGAACCTGTCACTGAGCCTGTTGCTCCGATGATGGATGCTGCTCCGGAACCTGTCACTGAGCCTGTTGCTCCGATGATGGATGCTGCTCCGGAACCTGCCACTGAGCCTGTTGTTCCGATGATGGATGCTGCTCCGGAACCTGCTACTGAGCCTGTTGCTCCGATGATGGATGCTGCTCCGGAACCTGCCACTGAGCCTGTTGCTCCGATGATGGATGCTGCTCCGGAACCTGCCATCGAACCCGTTACTCCAATCATGGAGACTGCTCCTGTTTATCAGGAGCCTGCCAGCGAGCCTGTTGCTCCAGTCATGGAAGCTTCTCCTGTTTATCAGGAACCTGCCGATGAGCCCGCTACAGAGACCATTGATATGAATGCAGAGCCTGTTTATCAAGAGCCTGCTGATGAACCAGCTACAGAAACGATTGATATGAATACAGAGCCTGTTTATCAAGAGCCTGCCGATGAGCTTGCAACAGAAACTATTGATATGAATGCTCCTATTGAGGAGATGGTCTCAGACGTAGTCTCTGAGGAACCTGTTGAGGACGACGAGGCGGATTTCCTTGCAGAAATGGCAATGGGGGATTCTGATGAAAATGAGACGGATGATCTTCCGGAACTGGAAAGCTCCGTATCGGACATCGCCACTATTAACGCATTAGAAAGCATGCTGACACAGCTGCGTTCCTTCGAGTCCGTTATGGAGGCACATCCTGAGCCTGCTGCAGCTACCGAGGAGCCTTCCGCTAACTTAAACATTAATGATATCAATGCTGTTGCTGCGATGTTAAATCCAACTGAGGCTGACGAAGTTCCTGCTGATAATACAACAAGTCAGGAGTCATCTTCTACTCCGGTTCGCTATGCTGAAGTCCGAAATAAAGAAACCGATGATTCTGTCAACAGCCTTGTGGATCTTTTAAAAGATGATGATCAGCCAAAGAAACGTGGTTTCTTTGGACGTAATAAAAAGAAAAATATCCCAAAGGAACTGATTGCAGATACCCCAAGATCTACCTCTACACCGATACCGGTACCAAGTCAGGTCAGAGCAAAATCAGAATCCTCGCCGATTCCTGTTTCTTCTTCCCGAATGCAGGAGGTTCGTAATCCGGACAGCGATGATTCTGTTAACAGTCTTGTGGATCTCTTGAAGGAGGATAATTCTTCTTCTAAGAAGAAAGGGCGTAAATCACGTTCTGCTGCTGATGAGTTCAGAGCTACCGCTGCAGATATTTCTGCAATGTCAAGTTCTGTTCCACTTCCAAAGCAGACATCTTCTTCCAATCCATTACGGGCATTTTCTTCATCAACACCATTACGGGCATTCTCTTCCTCCAATCCTGTCCGGGCATTTTCTTCATCCCGACCGGTTGGTCCTGTTCCAAAAGCTGAGAATTCCCAGTCAAAACCGGTATCCAGATCCAGTTACCGTGAAGTACCTGCCGACGATGCTGTTGGTGGATTAGCAGATCTTCTTATGGAAGGAAAGCAGAGCAAATCTGCTACACCAAAGATTTTCAAACAGAGAATGGTTTCCAGCTCACAGCCTCTTGCAGGAGTTTCTTCTGAAACGCCTGTTCCGGAGACAGATTCCTCTGAGCTGCAGGCACACAAACCAGCGGCATCCAAATCCTTTGACGAAAAGGCAGCTGCTCCAAATGCGAAGCCTGTGGAGACCACCGCTACCATTACAAAACCTTTAGAGGCAAAAGCCATCAGCACAAAGCCAACAGAGGCAAAACCAGTGGAACCAAAATCTGTAGAAACCAAAGCAGTGGCTACTCCAAAGCCAGAGGCTGCAGAGCCGGCACCGGCTGCCCAGCCTGCGGAAGCTCCTATGGATGACTTCAAGCGTCGTCTGTTACAGGCACACTTGATTTCCAATGAGGATGACAATAATAAATAATTGATATAACAATTATATCTATTCATGGTATCCATTGCTTTTCGGCAATGGATACTTGTATAAAACCGTATTTTATACAAAAAGGGGAGGAAAACATGACAAAATTTGAATTTTTAGGCGACTTGAGCCGCCTGATCGCTGATCTTCCGCAGGAAGAAGTGGAACAGGCGATGGAATATTATGAGGATTATTTTGCAGATGCCGGTCCTGAAAAAGAACAGGAAATCATCCGTGACTTTATCTCTCCGGCTTATATTGCCGAACAGCTCCGCGAAGCTTCTTTACAACGTCAAAGAGCTGCGGCACAGGCAAGCGTTCAGGAAGAGGAACGACTTGCAGCAGCCGCCAGAGCACAGGCTGCTGCCGGTAAACCACCGGTATATTCCAGAAAGCTTGCAGCGCAAGCACAAAAAAATGCTTCTATGGCCACTTCAACCGGATTTGTAACACAAACTCCGACGGTAAAGACAAAATCACCGATTCCCCCTTCTCAACCGCAAAATACTCCTTCTGCTAATGGAGTACCCCAACCGGCACCAATACAGGGGAATCCTTCCGGCACTGCTATGCCGTACTCACAGACATTCACTCCCGCTCAGGCTGTGGCTTCTGTTTCTACCGTACCGACTCCGGCCCAGGCTGCGGCTGCCTCTATCGCAGGCACTCCGACTCCCGCTCAGGCTGCGGCTTCTATTGCCGCATCACCAATGTCAGAGCAGACAGCCCCGGTTTCTTCTATGCCGGTCGGGACTGCACCAACTCCGGTACAACCTGCTGGTTCCAACCAACCACAAAATGTGTCTTCCATACAGAGGCCACACACCGTCGGCCAGACCGCCGGTATAGCTCCTCAGACATCCGCTACTCCTCAACAGCAGATATCTTCCACATCTGCTCCAAAGGCAGCCGGGGGACCTTCAAAAGCTTCCGCTATGCGTAACTCTATCTTCCGCGACGATACGGAGGAGGACAAAAAGAAAGCAGAAGAAGAACTTGCAAAACGCAATAAAACAAAGGTTGATATTAAATCCATCAACTCTACTACGTCCAAAGTAGATAAAAAAATATCACGTTCAGAAGCAAAACGAAATGCTGCCATAGAAAAGGCAAACAATGCCGAGCGATACAGTAGTTCCAAAAAAATGGTCATCGCAATCGTTCTGTTGATAACTTGTCCGATCTGGCTGACACTTTTGGGTGTCATTCTTGGAGTATTTGTCCTTGGAATTTGTGCTGTAATCGGATGCATCCTTGCTGGAATCGGATGTTTTGCCGCAAGCCTTTCATCCATCGCACTGTCTCTTCTGGCCATACTCTCTGTTCAGATTTCAACCGGCATCTTTACATTGGGATGCGTATTATTCCTGTTCGCCGCAGGATGCGGATTATGTTTTCTCGGCTACAAGCTGGCAACGCGAATTCTTCCGGGGGCATACTTCAGTATCAAGGTATTATTTAACGGAATGAAAGCAAGACTGGCTCGCCTTGCTCTCAAATAATCTGACAGACAGAAGCAAACAATTGCTTCAGAATGGAGAAAAGCATGAATAATAAAATTAAAATCATCATTGCAGTCGGTATCATAGGTATTTTGATCATGGTGGCAGGTTTTGTTATGGGTAGCGGTCCATCCTCTATTCCAGCCATTTTTTCCGGTCAGAACCTTCCAACCGGTGCTGCAAATATTAAGGACGTTTCATCCAGCGACATCCGCTCTATCGAACTAAATTTATTTTCCAGTAAGATTTCCATTAAGTCCGGAGAAAATTTTGATCTTTCCGGCAGCGGCCAATTTGATGGCTATGTTCTGAATGGAGTATTATATGCAGGTGCTACAGAGGCAAAAAGAACCGCAAATGTCTTAGGCATGAAATTTAATGTTCCATCAAAATGGATCTGTGGTTATGGAAGCTATGTTCTTGTCATCCCTCCTGATGCAAAGCTGGATGAGATCACGATCAATACAAACCATTGTGATATCACCTGTGATTCTTTAATTGCCAGCAAGATCAATATTAATGTAAATCATGGAGATTTAAAAGTCAATCAGCTTACTGCTGACAATGCTGCCATATCTGTAGATGGTACATTAGAGGCAGCCTCCTCACAGATTGCCATGAGCGGTAATATCTCTGCCAAGCAACGTCTGACACTGGGCACTGCCGGTGCTGCAAAGGATAATACAATGAATAACACAACCATATCCAATAAACGTGGTGGTATTACATTATATGCGAAGCTGACAGGAAATGCTTCTGTCCAGACAAGCCGTGGAAATCTTGAAGCTGTTTTATATGGCAGCCATACTAATTATACGTTACCGGCCGCTACAGCCAATCTTCTCATTCATGATTCCTCGATCCAGGAAGACAACACAAAAGATAATTCCACAGAGCTCTTCGGTACTGTGGGAGTGGATGTCTCAAAAGGAAATGCATCCATCTCCTTTGAACAATAATTCATACTTCGACCAAGTGCAATCATGGCAGAGAAGCAGCACTTTCAGATTCTGGAGTTATAAACACCCTTTCATAAAGGTTATACAGGCATTCAAAGATAAAGAATATCTTTGAATGCTTTTTTTCATAAACAGAAAATCCTGATAATATAGAATAATACCGGGATGAATGATTTTTTGTTTTATATAAAATTATCTTATGTCTTGACAGGATATATTATACATCGTATAATATCACCATATTATACGATGTATAGTATTATATATTGTAAGGTTATATCAGCATCAACACGAAAGGAGTATTTCATGGTATTTAACACTGGCTCTGCGCTATTAGATGCCATTGTGCTTGCCGTTGTGGAACGGTCTTCCGTGGGAACCTATGGCTATAAGATCACACAGGATGTACGATCTGTCATAAATGTTTCGGAATCAACACTCTATCCGGTTCTCCGAAGACTACAGAAGGATAACTGCCTTTCTGTATATGACAGAGAGTGCCGCGGGCGAAACCGCCGGTACTATCAGATTACCGAACAAGGCAGGGTACAATTAAACCTCTATCGGCAGGAATGGCACAGTTATTCCCATAAGATCAGTCAACTGCTGTTGCACACATCAACAGACACAAATCAATAAACGAAAAGAAATGAGGAGAATTATGACAAAATATGAATTTTTAGGAGATTTAAGCCGGTTACTGGCAGATCTTCCGGAGGAGGAACGCAAACAGGCGCTTCACTATTACGAAGATTATTTTGCCGATGCCGGAGAAGATAACGAACAGGATGTCCTGAAAGAGCTTGGCTCTCCGGAAGTAATTGCCGATCAGATCAAAAATGACGGCACTGAAGACATTTCCTACGGAGACAGTGCCGGTTTCCATGCGGCCGATGCACCTCAGTTATACCGAACCGCTGAACACACACAGGATCACCACACACAGAACACTTCCGGTACCGAGGACGGCTGGCATAAAATGTCCGGCTCACAAAATTCCAGTAATAACCGGCAGAAAAAATCCGGCTTTTTTGCCAAAATGGATCAATCAAATACTCTCATCATGATCATTGTCCTGATCGTCACCTCTCCAATCTGGGGATCCGTATTGATCAGTATTGCCGGCATCCTTTTGGGTATTGTGAGTGCCATCGTTGGTATTTTTGCTGCAATGATCTTTGGCGGTGCCGGATCAGCGATCGGAGGTGTCGCTACCATCGTTGGCGGAATCATCGGCATTATCGCCGGAAAGACTGCCGGAGGTATTCTTACCATTGGCGTTGGATGTCTTTTATTTGCGCTCGGCTCCGCATTCTGCTATCTGGGAATATTCCTTGTCATCCGATTATTCCCGTTGCTCTGGAAACAGCTCCAGCGTTTCTGGGACTGGATCACAGGAAAACTTACAGGAAAGGAGCAGTCTTATTAGACAAGTGTAAATTATGAAAAAAAGAAATATATTTTTGATCATTTTATCCGGAATATTTTTGATCGGTATAGTATGTATTATTGCAGGAATCATGATGGGAGGGACGCTTTTTTCCTTTCATATCAACCCGAAAACCTCATCGGAATCATATACGGAAAGGGGATCCATGACTCTGTCTGATAAGGAAGCTTCACAGATCACAGGCTTCGACTTCGACTTTAAAGCTCAGGAGGTTGTGATCCGGTCCGGGGAATCCTATGGCATTGAAGCTAAAAATGATAATGAAAATAACCGCTATCATTCCTACATTAAGGACGGCGTCTGGCATGTGGAAACTCCTGATAATGCAAATGCCGATGTTACAGTCCTCGACCATACGATCCAGATTCCTTTTGGTCACAGGATCACGAATGACAGTCTCTATACGATCACCATCCCCTCCGATGTAACCTTTGATAAAGCGAATATTTCCTTAGCGGCAGGGGCATGCCGTATCAATACACCTCTGATTGCCGGACAATCCACCATAAAAATCGGCGCCGGGGATTTAACGGCAAAGGAGTTGCAGGCGAAGACATTAACGATCAAGATTGGTGCCGGAGAAGGCATTATTGACAAGCTTCAGGTTACGGAACATTGCACCGCTAAGGTCGGTGTGGGAAATCTGGAACTCGGGGATAAGGCCTCCTCCTCTGATATCCATAATCTTGTCTCCAAAACAGCCATGGGAAATACCGAGATCACGGGAAAACTCACGGGAAACAGTACATTGAAATGTGCCACCGGGAATCTGGATCTGACACTGGCAGGTGCAAAAAGCAATTACAACTTTAATACGAGCACCACCATGGGAGACATTACCTTCAAAAAGGATTCCCAGCCAGAAAACAGTTCCTCAGAAAATTATGGAGACGTAACCCTCAAATGCAGCATGGGAGCAATTACGGTGGACTTTATGAACTGACGAAAATTTCACATATCAATAAAAAGGAACTGATACCCATTCATGTACCGGTTCCTTTTTCGCATTCCTGTCATTTACATTTATTACTACATTCTCTTTGCTGCTTGATTTCTTATTACTGCTCGCTGTGCCAATGCAGCCGGTGAAGCTGTCCATCCCTCTCCGCTTCCAGAAAGCTGTTCTGCCGCAATGCCTCGTACAACACGATCGCAACGGAATTGGAAAGATTCAGGGAACGGATATTGTGATTCATCGGGATACGGATGGCATTTTTCTCGTTGTCCACAAGAATCTCCTCCGGTATGCCGGCACTTTCCTTTCCAAACATAATATAGGCATCATTAGGATATGATACGTCCACATAGGTTTGATGTGCCTTTGTGGTAGCCATAAACATATTGCCCACAGCCTTTGGATTCTTCTCCAGGAAATCCTCGTAGCAGTCATAAACCGTGACATCCAGCTTATCCCAGTAATCCATTCCGGCTCTTTTGAGCATTTTATCACTGATCTGAAACCCCAGAGGCTCGATCAGATGAAGTCTGGAGCCGGTCGCACAGCATGTTCGGCCGATATTTCCGGTATTGGCCGGTATCTCCGGCTCAAGAAGTACAATATTTATCATGCATTTCCTCTTTTCTAAGCAGCCACTCCGATACTACTTTCTATGTCTTTCGATAAACCGCTCGATACGCTCCAATGCAACCTTCAGATCGTCGATGGAATACGCATAGGAGATACGAAGAAATCCTTCTCCGCAGCGGCCAAATGCAGTCCCCGGTACAACGGCAACCTTCTCCTCCTCTAAAAGCTTTGTGGCAAATTCATCGGATGTCATTCCAAACTCTTTGATACTTGGGAATACATAAAATGCACCAAACGGTTCAAAACATTTCAACCCCATATCGCGGAATGCTTTCATCAGGAAGTTTCTGCGCTGATTGTATGCTGTTCTCATACGTTCTACATCATCATCCCCATCACGTACGGCACTGACAGCTGCATACTGGCTCAGAGTAGGGGCACACATGATCGCAAACTGATGGATCTTAAGCATCTGCTTGATGATCGGCTTCGGTCCGCAGGCATAACCCAGACGCCATCCGGTCATGGCATAGGACTTGGAAAATCCATTGATCACAATGGTTCTCTCCTGCATCCCCGGCAAAGATGCAATAGATACATGATCTCCGCTATAGGTCAGCTCCGAATAGATCTCATCTGAGATCACATAAAGATCATGCTCTCTGACCACTTCTGCGATATCCTCCAGATCCTCTCTGGTCATAATGGCACCTGTTGGATTGTTGGGAAATGGCATGATCAGGATCTTGGTCCTGTCTGTGATCGCATCCAGAAGCTGCTGCTTCTTCAGCTTAAACTCATCCTCTTCCTTTAACTCAATGATTTTTGGCACACCGTCTGCCAGAACGATACACGGTTCGTATGATACATAACTTGGCTGCGGCAGAAGAACCTCGTCTCCCGGATCAAGCATGGCACGAAGAGCCCCGTCAATGGCTTCACTGCCGCCTACGGTCAGATAAATCTCTCCTGCAGGATCATAGGATAACCGGAAACGCCGTTTCAGATAATTGGCAATCTCCTCCTTCAGTTCCTTCAGACCGGCATTGGAGGTATAGAAGGTTCTTCCCTGCTCCAGGGAATAGATTCCCTCCTCGCGAATATGCCATGGTGTATCAAAATCCGGCTCTCCTACACCAAGAGAGATCGCATCCTTCATCTCACTCACGATGTCAAAAAATTTACGGATGCCGGAAGGCTCAATACTCTGTATTTTTTTAGATAATGGGTCTCTCATGGGGTAATCAACATCCTTTCTGAATCGTGCTTTTCGTCGGTCATGATCAGACCGTGCTCTTTATACTTCTTAAGTACGAAGTATGTCGCTGTACTTGTGATATACTCCAATGTGGAAAGTTTCTCCGTAACAAAACGGGAAACTTCCTTCATGCTCTTGCCCTGAATGACTACGGTCAGATCAAAACCGCCGGACATCAGATAAACACTCTCTACCTCTTCAAACTTATAGATACGCTCTGCTACTTTATTAAATCCCATGTCGCGCTGTGGTGTTACCTTTACCTCGATCAGAGCGGTCACCTTCTCACAGTCTGTCTTATCCCAGTTGATCAGGGTCGGATAACCACAGATCACTTTGTTATCCTCCATCTCCTTGATCTCATGCTCAATGGTATCTGTTCCTGTATTTAACATAGCTGCCAGATCCTCTGTAGACCGGCGGCTGTTCATGCTGATGGCATCTAATATCTGTTTCTTGATCATATTAATCACCTTTCCTTCCTAATGTTCTGCTGTCTCTCAACAGCAGTCACAATATTTTTCCACATCTATATACTGCATCTGCCCTATCCCTGCATAGTGCCAATGAGATTTCCTGTTAATTCATTTCTACATTACTGATAAATCTTATAAAGCTGATCACTGCCTGCCGGCTCCAGAAAACGTGTCTCTTCCCCACTTCGGATGATCCGGTCATTGCCCTCTGTGGCTCTGCCGATAACGGCAGCCGGTATCCCCTGCTCTGCCAGCTCATCCACCAGTTTATTGCCATGGGGTGTTCCGATCAGCATACTTCCGCTGGAGATCAGCATGTATGGATTGATATCGTAAAACTCGCACAGCTCAATGGTTTCCTGCCGGATCGGTATCTTGTCCAGATCAGCGATGATCCCTACGCCGGATGCCTCTCCTACTTCCCACAATGCACCGAATATGCCACCCTCCGTGACATCATGCATTGCCGTGACACCGGCATTTACCGCGACTGCAGCCTCCGGTACCACAGAAATATATTCTCTCATGGCCGCGGCAGAATCGATGATCTGTTCCGGTATCCGGGTCAGCAGCTCCTCCCGCTTCTCCTCTGCAATAATGGAAGTACCTTCCAGCCCTGCCCATTTCGTCATGACAAGGTCATCCTCCGGATGAAGTCCGCCTGTTGAGACAAGTTTATCCTTTTTTACCTTTCCAACTCCGGTCACTGTAATAACCGGACGATTGACCACATCGGATATCTCCGTGTGTCCTCCCATTACCTCGATATGAAGACGGTTTGCCGCCAGTATGATCTCCTCCATAAGGTCATGAAGCTTTTTCTCGCGGGTCCGCGGCGGCAGGATCACACAGGTAAGGATCCCTACCGGCTCTGCACCACTGGAAGCCAGATCGTTCGCCGTAATATGTACCGCCAGAGTTCCCATTCCCTTGGATGCCCCCGTAATCGGATCTGTCGAAAAGACAAGCACCTCATCCTCTGCTGTCTCAATAGCAGAGCAGTCCTCACCTACTCCCGGATGTAATAATACCTCCGGACGAAGATGCTTGATCTGTTTAAATACTGCTCTTTTTAGTACATTCTCAGGTACCTTTCCTATCTCCATAATAACCTTACATTCCTTTCCCAATCCACAGGCATTGAACCGCCAACCCTCTGTTTTCATCCTTCAGCCCGGTAGCTTAAATTCCGTTTCATCTTACGACTGCCTTTCCACCGGTACTCTCCAATGTCTTCGCCGTATTATTTTTCTTTGTATTGTCTGCAGCATTTTTATTTGCCGATGTATTTCCTGATGTGTTTGTCGTATTTTTCTTTGCACTATTTCCTGATGTACCGGAAGTATTTTTCCTCGCATTACTGCCGGATGCTTTACTTCCACTGCTCTGCGAACCTGTCGTAGATTTCGGGCCGGCACCGGACGTATCCTTTTTCTTAGATTTATCCGATGTCGATGCACTTGCTTCCGGACTTGCAGACCCCGGCGCAGGTGTAGCCGGCTGCTTTCCTACCGTCACATACTGTGGGGAAGCATTGTATGCGCTGGTATTGATCTGTACTTTATCTGTCTGTACGCCATTCACCTTAATAATCTTCCAGAGCTTTGCTTTATACCCCACATGCGCAGACTGTGTCACAGAACGATAGCTTGCAGGCAGGGTAGGATCCTCTGTCACAACCTCCTCACCCGGCTCGATCGTATCTGTAATCTCAGACTCAAAAGAAATCTCTCTTCCGGCTTCTCTGGTTTCATGACCATACACACGGAAGGATAAAATGCCACCGGATGCACTTCCCATAATGTAAATAGGATAATCGGTATTATTTTTAAATTTGAAATCCTTATAATCTCCTGAGATTGCCGCATCCCGTGAAACCGGAACATATGCAACAACCATGGAATGCGGCGAACGCTCTACTACCTTGAGTTCCGCATTCAGCACGGCATTATAAAGAGTCGTTGACACCTGACAGACTCCTCCGCCAATCCCGGAAACCACCTTACCACTGGAATACTCCGGTGCTGCCTTATATCCATTGGCTTCCGTCCTGTCCTTGATGACTTTGATCGTGGAAAATGTTTCTCCCGGCTCCAGCACCGTTCCGTTAATCCTGCCTGCTGCCGTGGCAACATTGCTGGATCGCTCCACCTGATATGTTGCATAAGTTGTAGAATATTTTCCAAGCAGGTCCGTACACTGAGAGGCCTCCTCCTGTGTAAACTTCGGCTGAGTTACTTCGACATCCGCTTTTACTTCTATGGTATCCTTTTCTGCCGCTTTCTTATCTAAAAGTGCCTTCTTAACAACATCCAAGGTATTATCGATCTGTACTTCCTGCCCTTCCTTTGATTTCGTCGCTTTTAATGCACCGTTTTTGAATTTCAGGCGGGAATCCTTTGCCTTAATATCATAAACAGAGCATTTCGTCTCTATAAAGCGCTTTAATGTATCTTCATCAATCTCCGGCTCCAGTGCAATATCCTTCTCGCCCTTCTCCGCCTTGCGGATTTCCTGAAACTTCTCCCAGAGGTTTCCTTTCTTTCCGATCTGAAGCGCCTCTCCCGCGTAATCCTTCTCCGGAATCGTAAGACCGGCATCCTGCGCCGTCACTTCGACCCGGTTGTCCTGTACCGACACCACCAGACGCTGTTGCTGTCTGTCGGTAATATAGGTCTCCACCTTTTTATGTGCCTGCTCCTTCGTGAGGCCTCCCACATCAATGGAACCAATGGATACCCCATCACAGATCTGTGTTTTATTGCCAAAATTATCCTTTGCAAACAGTGTCACAATACCTGCGATCGCAACTACTGCAATACAGCCTGCCACAAAAACTGCTGTCAATGCTTTGTTTCTTTTCATAATGTCGTCTCTTCCTTATTTTTGCTTATTACATTATTTTAATCATATTATGGGCAAATCGCAAGTCAAAGATTTTCCCCGTATTTGACAATTTTTCGTACATTATGTATATTGAAAAAGGGCAAAACCAGCGTTTTTCCCTTGCTCACACTGCGTTACGAGCATTTTCTATACACTGAAAAAAGCAGATGAAATACATCTGCTCATTTATCGCAAAAACATTTACCCTAAGTATCCGAGAACCATAGGAAGGACCATGGCTATTATGAGTAATATACAGATAACCATTGCAATTCTCTGCTGATTTTTTTTGTTAAAAAAGTTCA
This sequence comes from uncultured Lachnospiraceae bacterium, assembly GCA_934339135.1. Lineage (GTDB taxonomy): Bacteria > Bacillota > Clostridia > Lachnospirales > Lachnospiraceae > Jutongia. The sequence continues at coordinate 131,505 of CAKRHP010000006.1, forward strand.
TACGACACTCCTTTCTTTGGCAATTCACATAGCTTACCCCATCACAGGAGGATGATATCTTATGCCAATTATACTCATATTCTTTATTCTATTCATAATCTGGGTCAACGTCAAGACCAAACGTGGCACTGAAAACAACTCCAAATGGGATACCGCTTACTGGGAAAAAGAACGAAAGGCCAACTTTGTCCGCAAAAAGGATATCAGCAATCTGGATTATATTATCATCTCCGAGGATGAGCTTCCCTTTTCCGATACCGCCGAGGGAGAAGAAAAGTACCGTCAGGATGAGGTACGCCGTGCTCTCTCCTGTAAAAGTCTCAATCTATCCGGCATGAGTAATGCAGATATCAAGTTAAAGTACGGTACGGCTAATTTCCCCGAACTTTCCATGTACGATCAGAATTATATCCTGTTGATCCGCAATCTGGGACTGTGGGGCAGCTACCTCCACAAGAACTGCGAGGGACAGGATTCCCGTGCCAAAATAATTCTGGAACGTGCCGTTTCTCTGGGCAGCGATATTAAGGATACCTATGTTTCACTGGCAGAGATCTATCTTGCAGAGCATCATCCGGAAAAAGTTCAGGAACTGATCCGTCATGTGGAAGATTCCGATTTCGACTTAAAAACCTCTCTGCTCCGTGCACTTCATGAGCTTCTTCCGGACTAAAATAATCCTTTATATGGATTGTCCCTCGCTTCATTCCATTCCGCGATACGATCCTCATAGCTCTGACAGATCCAGTCATAGGCTTCATCCAAACCATCCTCCGTATAAACAAAATCCTTTACTGTCTTTTTCTCATCGGATGTTTTTTCAAAACAGAACGGCTCCGGCCAGATCGTCACACGAAGCACCGGATCCGCTTCTTCCTGCTCCGGATCCTTATACTGCTCCAGCTGATAACGCATCCCCTGAAAACTTGCCTTTAACACGGCTTTTTTATTATAAAATGACTTAATATCGTAAATCGATTTTCTACTGTTCATTTTTCACCATGCCTTTCCTATATTTATTCAAGAACTGCGCAGGCAATCCCGCTTCAATTCTCAGAGTTTTCCGTAAAACAAAAATCCCATAAAAGACATCTCTGTCAATTATGGGATCGGTTAGCAGGGGTGGAAGGAATCGAACCCTCCTCTGGAGTTTTGGAGACTCTTATTCTACCGATGAACTACACCCCTGAATCGTAGTGGCAAATTCACACTGCCTGTCCAGTATACTATCCCATTTTGGTTTTGTCAAGAGATATTTTACAAAACTGCTATAAAATGATAAGATATAAGTATATTTACAGATACTCAGGAGGAATGTATGAAAATAAAATGCACAAATTGCGGAAAGCGTTTTGATTACGATCTATATGCCGGTCTCTGCCCGCACTGCGGTGTTTATATGCGCACGGATTCCACAGCTTTTACACAAAGTACGGACTCTGATCCCAGACCACGATCAACAGAGCAGCCCCGTAGAAATACTTCTACGTCTGTCCCTCCGAGATCTACTCCAAAGAAACACCAGCAAACGAAACAACAAACACGCCAAAAGAAAGACACTGCTACTCCGATCCGGCGTTTTCGCAGCAGCCGGTTGGTAACTGTTGTTCTGGTTCTGATCCTTGCCCTGGCAATTATCGTCCCATACAGCTATTCTACCTATGTTTTCCATAACAAAAAGCAGGAGCTGATCCTGACAGATCAGTCGATCCGCACAAATCTCAAGGGTGCAGAGACTTTTACGATTCCCACGGAAAACGGAGATTTTAAGATTTCTATGACAGCCATAACTCCGGACAACGATAAAACCTTTGAAACACCCGATGGCTATGAGATCCTGACCGTCCGGTATCACGTTGATATTCCCTCCGAGGCTTTGGAGACCTATCCGGGACAGGCAAAGGAGAATCATCTTTTCACCAACTGGATGTACGGCACGGTCCTCCCCTACGGGGTCACCAAGAGCGGCCGTTACGTTAAGCCCATTTCAGAATACGATCTGAGCCGTGTCAAGGACATGGAGGAAAGTGAGCGTCAGAAAAAAGGCATTGGAGATACCATTGATTCTCAGGATGGATCCCTTTATTTTATGGTAAAGAAAAATGATTTTAAGGGTGTGCTGGTCAATCAGATGGATCCTGATACGGATGTGTTAGCAGCCTCTTATCTCATCACAGGAATCAAACGAAAAAAATGATCTTACTTACTATTAATATGAACGTATAAACCTGAACCATTTACAGACTAATTTTAAACTTTTACATCAAAGGAGGCACTTTATGAAAGGGGTACTTTTCCTCATTGAAAAGCTTGTAACCACAACCTATCAAAAGCTTGGGATCAATGGAATATTACTTCTGCTTATTTTCATTGCGATTCCTGCCAGCCTTTTCTATACGGATTATAACGGACCGGATTATCATTTTACGACAAATTACACGTTAAAGGCTGTCACAGAGCCGGAAAAAGTGGCCGAAAAAGATGTCCCACCTGCGATCGACCGTTTCGCCGACGATTATTATACGGTATCTCTGCAGATCGACAATCATTACTCCAAGGAGTTGAACCTTCCTTATCTCTCTGCATTCCAGGAGGACGAGGATAATTTTATCTCGTTTCGTGATTACGATTATTATGACGACATCAAGGACTACGATGTAATTTCCCCTGACACCTGTATCCCCGCCGGAACCGGGATCACACTTCCATATTATTTCTCCGGCTATGAGCTGACAGATACGGAGCTTACCGTCCGTCCATATGAGGATAAAGAAGTGAACGAGGGAAATACTGCTTTGCTGAAATTAGATTAAAATAGAATCAATAAAAATTACCGGAGCGGAACATATAAGAACCACCCCGGTATCATTGTTATCTTTATTTTATACGATAGCAGAAAAGCACGCTCCCCTGCTGTCCTTGTCTGTCCGCCCGGATTACAAAGGTTGTGTCATCCTTCCAGCTGATTGCAGATTCATCATAACTTGTGAGATTCTCCCTGTCAATCAGATATAATTTTTTCTTTGGGATATCAAGTACACCGATTTTTCTCACGCACCTCTCGGTAAATTTTCCACCAAAAAGGAGCTTATCGCCGGAATCATTCACCAGCACAGATCCCATTTCCGGATTTCCGTCAAATTTCTGGATTTTTGTCTGTTCCCCCGTTAATTCATCTACCAGATAAACCGTTTTCCCCTGCTCCAGCAGATCATATCTTCCCCCGGTAAATGCCACTTTGTCGCTGTCGTCTTCCTCCGGATCCTCGGACCAGATCAGAACATGATGATACAACTCCTGCTGCTCTCCCGTTTGCAGGTCAAGACGGTAACAATCATAATAATCCTTTATTTCATTTTCAGCCGTCAGACTTCCATCCACATCCCCACTGTCTTTGTACTGTTCCATCGATATCGTTCCAAATATTACCGAGTGGTCCAGTCCACGGACAAAACAGATATCATCCATCTTTGTCAGCTTTTCCATAGACACGGCTGTATGATCCTTCATATCGATCAGGTAATATACTGCATCCTTCTGTGTATCTCCAACAAGCACACAGCACAGGTGATCTGACAGCTTTCCCCAGTTTGTCACTACATGATATTTTTGCAGACTCTTATTTCTGATCCTGATGTCACCAAAAACGTCTGTAAGCTTTTTTGTATTTATGTTATATTTTAACGGATAAGAATACGACTCCATCTGGGACTCCGACGATGCAGTAACCCAATATTCTCCGGCATCATCCTGTGACAGAGAAAAGGTGTACTGTCCGTTATCTGGTACATCATTTTTCGGAGTCAGATTATATACATATTGCTTTCCCTGATCCGATATCATATCCGCATTGATCCATCCGGTATACTTTTTCCATTGAAGCTTCCGCTTGATATGACGAATATTCGGAATCGGCACGATGGCATTTCCTTGGATGGAAAAATAAGATTCCTTCCCCTGATCCGTCGAAATATAAATATCATGATACGGCTCTACATAATCATTCGCCGTTATATACTGTGCTTCCAATACATTTCCGATTTCTTTGACCTCAGAGAGTTCAATGCCTTCCTCGTTCTTTTTTGATCCGCCTTGTCCGGGAGAAGCATTCTTTTCCTTTATCTGCTCTTTGGTTGTAACCGGCACAATAGAAATGATCCATTTGCGAAACTGTGCATTTACCCGGTACGCTGTGGAAAATAACAGAATCACAAGAGCCGCTGCTGCCACCCAACGCCACAGAGAAATACGTTTTGAAGTACCGGAAAATTCCAGACTTTCTTCGATAAAACGGTCTTCAACCTCTCCATAAGCATGTAATATCATTTCCTTGTCTGTCATTTGCCATATCCTCCTCTCCTCAAATGCTCTCTGAGCTTCCGGTTTTCTCTCCGCAGGATCGTTTTCACGGAATTGATATTCATATTCAGATCAGACGCAATCTGCGCAATGGAATCGCCAAAGAAATACCGCCTTACCAAAATGACTCTTCTGGCAGCCGGCAATTTACTAAGAAAACGGTTGATTTCTTTTGTAAGCTCCTCCCATTCTATATTTTCTGAAAAGTTCGGCATAACGGAAAAAGTTTCTTCCAGCTCCTCAAAGGATACCGTGTTTTTCTCGTCTCTCTTTGCGGCTCTTTTGTGATCCAGCCGGTTCAATGAAATATTTCTGGTAATCTTACAGACAAATGCCCGGAAATAACGGGGACGCTCCTCCGGTATCCGGTTCCATACCGCCAGATAAGTATCCTGAACACACTCTTCGGAATCCTCTCTGGAATGTAATATATTATCGGCAATATGACTGCACAATTTATGATATTTCTTTTTCGTCTCAAGGATAGCCGTCTCCGAGCGATGCCAATATAATTCAATAATGTCGGAATCTTCCATGTATTTTCTCCTTTCCTGCTCTGTCCTATAAGTAGGATTTTACGACGGAAAAGTTTCACTTTTATTATCCACATGAGATGGTTTTTGCAGCAAAACCTGACAGCAGAATACCATCACAACAAAAGCGCAAATCACAAAATACAATACATTTAATCTCAATGCCCCGTCGGCCATACTCTGAGAATTCTCTTGAATAATATGAATCGTAGAGAAAATGCTCCTCAAATTCAAATAGATTACATACGCAGACACAACGTAAATTAATATTCCTCCCAAAATTCTGCCACGTTTTCTGTAAAAATAAAGTCCGGCTCCCACCGCCCCGATGAAATATACGGATATTTTGATCAAACAGTCGATCAAAATATATATGTATGCCTCCGGGTTAGGACAGCTTCCATCAAAAATGCCAAAAATGAATTCCCGGATACTCCACATGTAACAGATGTTCCCAACCACCTCCAGAACAAAATAACCAGCCACAACAATGCCGCTTTTTTCCGGATTATCTTTTTCCTTCCAAAACGCAATCAATCCCAAAATAAACAATCCCAATTCTCCCAAAATCTCCACATATTTCGTTAAAAAAATGGAATTAAAAATACCATTTTCCTTGAAGCTTCCCAGCAGATAAATGATCAGGCCTATTATGACGATCATGTATAACACTGTCATCACCCTGTTTTTAATATTTCTTTCTTTTGACTTTTCAAAAACAACCGGTATCTTTTCTTCCTCAGCTGCCGTCTCCGCCTCATCAAGATCCGATTCCGTAGACAGCAATTCATCCACACTCACTTCCAGCTCCACAGATATCTTTTTTAATGTTTCCAGATCCGGATAACGGTTTCCACTCTCCCATCTGGACACAGTCTGACGTGTGACATAAAGCTTTTCTGCAAGAGCCTGTTGTGTGTACCCCTTCGCAGTTCTTACTTCCCGCAGTTTTTGTCCGAATTCTTCCATAACTGAAACTTACCTGTCCTTTCAAAATATTTCTTTTGAGTTTATTATTCTATATCATTCTAAAGAAGCCAAGCACCATCCTTAAAAAGCCTGTTACCGGAATGGTAACAGGCTTTTTTATGGGCTTTTGCCCTAATAAATATAATCTCAAACAAACATCAGCCAGATCATTATTTTATTTCTGCATGCAGACTCTGAATACTCTTAATGTCACAGCTCTCATGCTTCTTCAGGTATGAGATACCCTCAACAGCCGCTCTGGCTGCTGCCACTGTAGTCATATAAGGAGTTCTTGTCTTAATGGCAGCCTTACGCAGATAACTGTCATCATTGATGCTGTCCTTACCAACAGGGGAATTGATGATCAGATCGAAGTCTCCATTTGTGATGGCATCCAATACATTTGGTCTGCCCTCGGAAAGCTTATTGATCTTCTCTGCCGGTACACCTGCCTCTGTGATAAGCTCATAAGTATTTCCTGTGGCAACAATTTCAAAACCGTTTTCATGGAATGCCTTTGCAACATCCACAATCTCTGCCTTATCCTTGCGGTTTACAGAGATCAATACCTTACCGGACATCGGAAGCTTGGAACCGACACCCTCCTGTGCCTTTAAGAATGCCTCTCCGTAAGAAGGAGAAAGACCAAGCACCTCTCCGGTGGAACGCATCTCCGGTCCGAGGATCGGATCAACCTCCTGGAACATATTAAATGGGAAGGCTGCTTCCTTCACACCATAATATGGAATCTTACTTTCCTTCAGGGACGGAACCGGTGAAGGTCTTCCTGTAAGCTCTGAGGTTATGATATCTGTTGCCAGCGGCACCATTCTCACATTACATACCTTGGAAACCAGAGGAACAGTTCTGGATGCTCTCGGGTTCGCCTCCAGTACATAAACAGTTCCGTTCTCAATGGCATACTGCATATTCATCAGGCCGCGCACATGCATTTCCTCTGCAATCTTTCTGGTGTAGTCCTTGATCGTTGCAATATTTTCTGCGGAAATGTGAACCGATGGAATAATACAAGCGGAATCTCCGGAATGGACACCCGCCAGCTCCACATGCTCCATAACCGCCGGAACAAATGCATGCTCTCCGTCACTGATGGCATCTGCCTCACACTCCAGTGCGTGATTTAAGAAGCGGTCAATGAGGATCGGACGATCCGGTGTCACACCGACAGCTGCTTTCATATAATCTGCCATGGACTCATCATCATATACGACTTCCATACCACGGCCGCCCAGTACATAGGATGGACGTACCATAACCGGATATCCGATCTGGTTTGCAATAGCGACTGCTTCCTCCACATCCGTTGCCATGCCTGCTTCCGGCATAGGAATCTCCAGCTTGTCCATCATGGCACGGAACAGATCTCTGTCCTCTGCCAGATCAATAACCTCCGGGGAAGTACCCAGAATCTTTACTCCGTTTTTCTCAAGCTCTGCTGCCAGATTTAAAGGAGTCTGTCCACCAAACTGTGCGATCACGCCCAGCGGCTTTTCCTTTTTGTAAATCGCCAGAACATCTTCCAGTGTCAGCGGCTCAAAATAAAGCTTGTTAGAAGTATCATAATCGGTAGAAACCGTTTCCGGATTGCAGTTTACAATAATGGTCTCAAAACCAAGCTTTTTCAAAGCCAGTGCTGCATGTACACAGCAATAATCAAACTCAATACCCTGACCAATACGGTTTGGACCACCGCCCAGGATCATGATCTTTTTATTATCTGATACCTTGGACTCGTCCTTTGCATTATAAGTAGAATAATAATATGCGCTATCCTGTGTACCGGATACATGAACACCTTCCCATGCCTCCTCACAGCCAAGTGCGATACGCTTATTGCGGATATCCTCCTCAGGAATCTCCAGGATCTGGCTCAGATATTTATCAGAGAAGCCGTCCTTCTTTGCCCGGATCAGTGCATCATCAGCCGGAAGCCTGCCCTTGCCTGCTGCAAGCAGTGCTTCCTCTTCCTCTACCAGTTCCTTCATCTGCTCAATAAAGTACGCTTTTACCTTTGTAATCTCAAAGATCTCGTCAACTGTTGCACCTTTTCTAAGGGCCTCATACATCACAAAATGACGTTCAGACGACGGTGTGATCAGTTTCTTTAACAGTTCTTCCTTGGACAGGCTGTCAAAATCCTTGGCATGTCCTAATCCATACCGTCCTGTCTCCAAAGAACGGATTGCCTTCTGGAATGCCTCCTTGTAATTCTTACCGATACTCATCACTTCGCCGACTGCGCGCATCTGTGTTCCCAGCTTGTCCTCTACGCCTTTAAACTTCTCAAACGCCCAGCGGGCAAACTTAATTACCACATAATCTCCGTCCGGAACATATTTGTCCAGAGTTCCGTATTTTCCACATGGAATATCCTTTAAGGTAAGACCGCATGCAAGCATTGCGGATACCAGTGCGATTGGAAAACCGGTTGCCTTCGAAGCCAATGCCGAAGAACGGGAGGTTCTCGGATTGATCTCAATAACAACAATACGGTCAGAAACAGGATCATGAGCAAACTGTACGTTGGTTCCGCCCACAACCTGAACCTTGTCTACGATGGCATATGCCTGCTCCTGCAGTCTCTTCTGTGTCTCCTCTGAAATTGTCAGCATTGGAGCCGAGCAGAAAGAATCACCGGTATGAACACCCAACGGATCAATATTTTCAATGAAGCAGACCGTGATCATATTGCCCTCCACATCACGAACGACCTCCAGCTCCAGCTCTTCCCAGCCCAAAATGGACTCCTCGACAAGCACCTGTCCTACCAGACTCGCCTGAAGACCTCTTGCACATACGGTTTTTAACTCGTCCTTATTGTAAACAAGTCCGCCACCGGCTCCGCCCATGGTGTATGCCGGACGAAGAACCACCGGATATCCCAGCTCATTTGCAATCGCAAGAGCCTCATCCACAGAATATGCCACCTGGCTTCTTGCCATCTCAATGCCAAGCTCATCCATGGTATTCTTAAACTCAATACGATCCTCACCACGCTCAATGGCATCCGCCTGCACACCAATCACCTGAACATTGTACTTGTCCAAAATCCCCTCTTTATATAACTCAGAGCACAGGTTCAACCCGGACTGGCCTCCCAGATTCGGAAGAACCGCATCCGGACGTTCCTTCGCAATGATCTGCTCCAGACGCTCCACATTCAACGGCTCAATATATGTAACATCTGCTGTCTCCGGATCTGTCATAATGGTTGCCGGATTGGAATTTACCAGCACGATCTCATATCCTAACTTCTTCAGTGCCTTACAAGCCTGTGTTCCGGAATAGTCAAACTCACACGCCTGACCGATCACAATGGGACCGGAACCAATGATCAAAACCTTATTAATGTCGTCTCTTTTTGGCATAAATAATCTCCTTCATTTTGTAATTAGCTACATTTCAAGCTTGGAGCCCAGCATATCTAAAATTTGCAACGCCCCGGCAAAAGGTTCGTAAAAGCTCTGCTTTTGCCTTCTGGGAGTTATTATATCATACATTCCACAGGAAAAGCTATCCTATTTCTTTTATTTATGCCCGTATTTATTTCCCCTTAGATAATATCAGGAATCCCCTTTTGCGGATTCATATTTAAACTCATAATCTCCTATGGTTACCTTATCCATATCCTCCGGCATGATCCATTCATCAAAGGTGCCTATAATTTTAAAAGACCATGTCCCATCCTCATGAAGCACCGGTGCACTGCTACCGTCGAATGCAATTTGATCTCCGTTTTTTAAATACAGGGAAGCATTTGCTTCTATCGCCTTGATGATCTTATTTCCATTAAATTTTTCTTTCGAAATAACTTCCAGATAATATCCCATGGGTGAAATACTGCATTCCTGCAACGTCGCTTTTTCTTTACCAAACTGCAGCTTCTGCCCCTGTGCAAGATCGACGGAAGAATCCTTACAGTCTGCCGCCACATCAAACGTCCAGTTTCCCTTAATATCAACCTCTGACGCATCATCACCAAACCATAATTTAAGATCTGATATGGTGATCTGCAGATGCTTTCCGATCTGTTCATCATAATTAAAAATGGTATAATATCTGATATGATAACGGTTCCATTCCTTTTTCAGACAATCCTGCCTTCCACTGGTCCACAGCTTTCCCCCATCACCTTCGCAGTCATCCTCCACAAATTCTGCTCCGGTACACTTGCGTCCCTTTTGATCCAACATACTTCCATCAGACTTTTCTATTTTATAAACAATCCCCACATGTCTTGCATCCCGCATAATACCTTCTGCGGTAATTTTAATCCCTGCATCCTGAGCAGAAATGTCCAATGCCTTTCCCATTTTACCTGCTATCTGAATTTCTTTTTTCGAATGGATACCAAACAGATTTTTTATTCCTTCCGGAAGCTGGCCATTTGCTGCAGCAATCCCGGCGCTTCCTGCTCCCAGGATCAGCACAACACAGGCACAGGCTTTTACAAGGGTGGTCCATTTTGTGTTATTCTGCTTCTTTCGCACCTTTATCTCATTCAATACATTCTTTTTGATCCGCTTTGTTTCCAGTTCTGATAGTTCCTGCTCTTTATATTCCTCGAAATTAACCGATACATCATTTAATAATTCATATAATCTGCTCATTATAATCCCTCTTTTCTGATCAGCAACATTTTCGCACTGACCCATTTTTTGGACATCAACATTTTTCAATTTGTTTCTTTTTCTTGGAGCGTAATTTCTTTTTCGCTCTGGAAAGTCTGTTATAAATAACGGGCTTGCTTAATCGAACCGCCTGACTAACCTCTTCTACCGATTCCTCTTCTATATATAAACGCAGAAATAACTCTCTGTCCTGAGCCGATAAACAGGATAATAATTCCTCCATCTCCTCGGATATTTCGTTTGCGTCTGTCATGGCAGGCGGTTTAGATTCCATGATACGATCACACTCTACTGTTTCCAGCGGCACCTCCATCTGCTCCTTTTGATATTTTCTCAGGTAATCGATCGCTTTATATTTTGCGATTGCTGCGATCCAGTTTTTGAAGCTGTTCTTCTCCGGCTGAAAGGAATCTATATGATCCCATATTGCCAGCAAAACATCATTCATGCATTCCTCCTGATAACCCTGCATTTGAAACAGGCTTTTGGATATCACTGCTTTTAAAAGTCCCCCGTATTCATCAATCACATAAAGCAACGCTTTTTCATTATGCTTCTGTAATTGATCCATATAATTTTCTTCGTTTATCTTCATATCGTTTCCTCACTAACAAACAATTTATCCGGATATTTGTTTTACACTTATTAGTACGGATAAAAATATGGAAATCTATCAAAAAAAGACTGCTCACACATATTTTTTGTGCGGGCAGTCCTGTATTCTTTTTATACTACACCAACAGTGCATAATATTCCCACGGCCAGATCACCTGATCGAAACAATTTTCCATATACTCCCAGATATCATCATCCGCATACCCCATCATCCGAAAAATAACGCAGACACTTTCCCTTAATTTTTCATAGGTTATCTCTCCGGTATTCCCCTGCAGAAATAACACCTGCAAAAGTACAGCATACTCCATTGCCATCCATTCTAATTTCACAAGCATATCCAGTACATGCTCTGTGCCCGGCGTGATAACAGCCGATGATATTTCCTCGGCAAACAGCTTCCGCAGGTGTTCTTTCCAAGGTGCAAGTTTTGGCTCAAACTCACTCCAATATTCTATTTTCCGACAATCCAATTTCTCAGCCTCTTTGGCAAGGGGCACCAGAAAATCTGCATAAATCTTTTGTTTTCGATATATCTCCGAAATATCTAAAAATAATAGATTATATTCCTCCAGACGGTCTTCTGTCATTTGATCATTTGTTCCAATGGCTTCCCGGATTTTCTGAATATTCGTTACATTTTTATAATGCATAAATTCCTTCTCAAGAATTCCTTTTTGTTCTAATTCATAAAGATCTACTGCGATCAAAAAACAAATTTCCAGCGCTGTATTTAACGGAATCTTTCTGTCATTTACAATCTCCAAAAACCAGTCTCTGATCTCAAAAAGTATCGGATTTAATTCACAAATTTCTTCATTTGGAGCCTCTTCTTTCACTTTCTGTCCACGAATTTCCTGTCCGTGAATTTCCTTTTCCTGAATTTTATTTCCCTGAATTTCTCTTTCCTGAATATGAAAGTCATCCTGCTTCCACATCAGATCCAGTACCGCCGGACATCCCGGTGTCAGACACCGTTCTATTCTGCCGTTATACCTGTGTTCTTCCCTTGGAAAAGTCTGACAGGTATGAGAGATTTCCTGATCTCCGGCTTTTAATACAATTTTGCATAATTTTTCTTCATTAAGAAATGGACACATACCGTCCTTTTTTAGTCGAATAACATACCCCTCTTCAACCTCTTTTACCTGCTTTTTCCAGTCCTGCGGCCAGCGAAGAATCGTCTCGTCGTCCACTGCAATACGCCACTGCATACAACAGGTCATAGGACATGCCGATGCGGTACATTGAAATTTGTCATAATAATCCGGCTGGTATAATGTCATTTTTTTCCCCTTTTCCATATTCCTCCCCGAAGCATATTTTCTTGTATCACAAAATCTGCGGCCACTTTTCCTGAATAAGTTTTGTAAAATGCGAACGTACCACATGGTAAACCATTTCTTCACGGGTGTTCATTTTTTCATCTGCTGCAAAACCGCCAGCCATCGTTGCATGGCCACCACCATTTCCCCATTCCTTCAATCCTTCATGGGCAAGTATTCCCGCATTCACATCCTCTCTCTCACTTCGAAAACTAAATTTGTAGCCACCTCGTCTTCTGGCATACAGCACAACCACTTCCACCTCCTGTAATGCCAAAATAAAATCACTTAATATCGCGACAAGCGCATCGGGACATTCATAATCTAAATAGGAAAATCCAACCGTTCCATAAATTTTAACATTGTTGATCGCTGTTCCATATGCCTGCAGATCATCCAGCTCCATATTATTCGACTCTAATTTTTTAAGGAGTTCCTGATCAATAAACTCAAACAAATAGCCATACATTTCTATATCAAATGCTGTAACTCCCCGGCTAAACTGCAGCGTATCCATCTTGATTCCATACAGCAATGCCGTCGCCACCTTTCTATTTGGCGTAATTCCCAGCATTTTATAATATCCGGCAACAATGGAAGCACAAGCGCCTGTAATTCTTATATCCGAATACTCATATTCTACTGATACAAATGTAGGATGATGATCCACAACAGCCAGTTCTGCTCCGATCAAATCCGTTGTATTGCCATTATTTTTCTGACAATCCACCAAAATAATCATGTCCTCTTCTGTCATTTCATTCTCAATTTCATCGTGAGCGCTCATAGGTTCATCCAACAGTTCAAGCATTTTGGTGCTGCTTAATTTATCAATCACTCCCTCATAACAAAGCTTTGACGAAATTCCTTTTGCCTCCAGAAGCTTTTGCATTCCAAATGCAGATGCAATGGCATCCGGATCCGGAAAATTATGCGTCTGGATCCACACCACTTTGTCTTTACACAAGTCAAACAGATCATTTATATACATGGTATCTCTTCCTTTCCCAACTTTCCATACTCTTGTCGCTCATCTGGTTCCTCGTTATATTAATATCCCCTATTTAAAAACCATCTGCATATAGTTATAAAGATAAATCTCCACACTACTCTCATCATGTCCCGTTCCATCAAACAGCTGCCAGACATGATCCACTTTATTTTTATTTAACAGATCATGCAACTGCGAAGGGGTATCTTCAACGGCACTATCTTCCCTGGCTCCTGCCAGATATAACAAATACGGTGCTCCACTATTTTTATCAAATTTCAGTTCATCCTCTTTCAGCTGGCCCGGATGTTGTGAAGTATCCGTGCCGGGAACTAATCCGGGTGCCGGACATACCGCTCCCACATAACCAAATTGTTCCGGATGCTGAATACCAATATATAATGCTTCCCTGCCTCCCATGGAGAATCCCGCAATTGCCGTATTTTCTTTTTCTTTTGAAACAGAAAATGTCTTTTCCACAAATGGCATAACGTCCTGTTCCAGATCGTTAATAAAATTGTCATATGCCAGTGAATTTTCTAAATTCATTTCTGTGCATACCTCATTTTTCTTGCTGCAGAAAATATATGGACAAACAACGATCATTTCCTTTGTCAAACCTTTTGCCATTATATTTCCCAAAATCATTTTCAGATCCATGCGATCCTTCAGCCAGTTTTCATCATCATAATATCCATGTAGCAGATAAAGTACCGGATATGTTTTTTCTTTGTCATAATAAGCCGGCAAAAGTACATTCATTTTTGTCTTTCTTTCGGCTGTCCGGGAATAATAGGATTTTGTAACCCATTTCCCGTACTCTGTATTGGCATCCCTTTTTTTCATCTTCTCCGGAAACTTTTCACTTAAAATACTTTGCGCCCATTTCATTTTATAGTCCTCTGTCTTTTCAAAGAACTGCGGCAACCCATTATATATCATTGTGCATACCGTGTTGACATCGTGACCTCCATCCTTCCATACACCATAATAAAAATTCCCGTCTGAAAAATCCTCTGTATAACGGAATATTTTACTTTGTTTTTTTATCTCCTTCAGCACAGATGTCATCCCATCATGAGCAATATCTGTCTTGCCTCCGCATCCGGCAAACAGCCGAAAATCATTCCAGGATAATTTTTGCTTTTCCACGCTTTCCGCAAGTTCTTCGCTGTTACATGCCCACGGCTGCCCACTGATCGGCATAAAAAATCCGACCTCTTTTAAACAATGACGAAAGACATTCCACGTCGTAACCGCTCCCATAGAAAAGCCGCCAAAGCCTCTGCTTAATCTTGTTTTTTCTTCTGTCTCCTGAACAGACAAAGCTTCCTGTTCTTTCCCGGTTTGCTCCCCGCAAAGCGTTTTATACGCCGTAGCATATTTTCCCTCTAATGCCGGGATCAGGTCATTTACCAATTCCTGATAAAACACATCTACACAGCTTGCATCATCCTGACAATATGTATTTTTATACGTGGGTGTACAGACAATACATGGTTCCAGATCCCCTCCTGCAATCATGTGATCCAAAATGCCTCCCAAAAAGCTATTGATGGTTTTGGTGGTATCTCCAAAGTACCAGGTTTCGTCATCTCCCCCACCATGCATCAAATAAAACACGGGATATTCCTTTGTTTCATCATAACCAAACGGCAGATAAACTTTCGCCTTTTTGGTACATTCCCCACCACTTCCCGTATAATCCGGGGCGGTATACTCTAAAGTTTCTATCATTCCCCGCCGGTCGCAGTCCTGAATATATCCCATGGGAACATCTTCTATCTCATTCTTTTTATATCCCATTTTTTTGCTGTCATTTAATATTGATGACGTTTGTGTCGATTTCTTTGTGTTTTTCTCTGCTTTATCTGCCCTTTTGTTCTGATCTGCAGTACAGCCGGACAACACGGTACAGCTGCATAACGCCACGATCAGTATTCGGTTTAGAATGCTTTTTCGATTCATTTTATCCTTTCCTTGAAACAGCAACGATTTGACGCTGTCCATTCTGAACGACCACTACCTTTTTGTTACTCCTCCAACGAATGGAATCAATCGTATCTGACTTGATCTTTTGACTTTTTACTTTGGTGTACTTATTTCCTCTTTTTTCTAAAATAACAACTTGCAGATGTTGCGTTTCAGTATCATCTGCATATTTTCCCACAACCATTGCAATATCATTATTTTTATGGTTCAGAACAATATCCCAAATGCACTGATTCTTTTTCGTTTGATATACCAGTTTATCTTTATAATTAACAATCTTATCTCTGCCTAAATTCCGCGGAGCAGATTCTACATAAACAAAGGATTTCAAAGTGTTACCAAACGAGTATTTTGAACAATATTTTTCCATGATTAATTTTTTCGTTGATACATCATAAACACTCGCACATCCTATGTATGGGCTTACATGGGAATACACAATGATTGTCTGATCGTCAAACCATTCCATTGACATGATCCCTGATGCTAAATGCGGTTCCACCAAGATCTTTTTTACCTTGTCTATCTTTCGGTCCTGAACATACACAACATTACTCTCATCTCCACGAACATATGCTTTATAACTTCCCTCTGTAGACTTGGCAGACAAAACATATTGCGACTCTGTCTGTTTCATCTGTGTTACATAGGCTGCATTCGCTTTGTCAGTTGTATTTTTTCCTGTAACCAACGTTGTTGCTGTTAAAATAATACAAATCCCCGTTATTGTATATATGATATTCTTTTTCATGTTTCCTCCTGTGTTTCGCTTTGCTATTTTTAATATCACTTAACTATGAATATGAAGTTTTGATGTTTTCTATCAAAATACTCACATTTATGCCGCCTCATTGTAATCTAAGATAAAAATTTTGCTGGCAATATGCTCTAATTTTTCTAAAATATCATCAATTTTTTCAAGCACAGATGCCTTATAGAAAACTTCTCCGCATTGACTACATTTATAGCATGGTACATTTTCAATAATTACATAGCAACTACTAAGCTTAACAAAATATGAGTTTGTATCTTCTTCCATTTTGCAACTTAAACATTTCATAATTCATTGCCCCTTTCTCTTTTTCAAATCATCTGACCATTTATCTTTATCGGGACAATTAAGCTTCTGGCATCTTAATAAAATTTATTTTTTCTCCATCAGCAACTCCACCATATAAATTATTATTACTACAACCAATTTTCAAATAATGGTCAATCACATGCTTCGATGTAAACGGCATTTCCAAAGAGCTCAATTCCGATAAATGAAACCATCGACTGATTCCTTCATTGGAATTCAAAGTCATATCAACTTCATCTTTAAGCTTCGCAAAAAAATAATAATTTTGACTAATTTCCTCTTTACATCTCCGCAAGGTCACATAGCGCAACTGAAGTTCATATATGTCATCCAGAGTAAGCCCAATTTCCTCTTGCATCTCTCTCACCACACATGCTCTTGCATCATTTAATTCTTCCTGCTCAAAATGACCTCCTGCAGACCCCACCCACATATCATGAACCACTCTGCTTCCTTGACGATACAAAAGCAGTACTTTATCATCTTTGAATATATACAAAGAAGTCATATTTCTTAATTTCCCATCCATTCTCATTTCTCCGTTTCAATGTTTCTATAAACGATCACTATCTGTTTCACATATGCGTCTACAACAACTAATTATTATCAATTATATCATAAATTCGCAACGCAAGGGAACTTGTTCGCTTGCGCAGAATTTATGCCTATTTTCCTATTTTCTTTCGGATCAGTATTCCTTTTCTATTTCTTCATCAATACCGTACATTTTCTGAAATGCCTCAAGATCCGCCGGACTTTTTATCAACATCACTTCTTCTATCCTGCCTGTATGGATATCCTTAAATCCGGCAACCTGTTCTCCGTTGCAGATACTTGCCCTGATCACCGGCTTTTTATTTTCTTTATCATATGTCCTTGTTGCTATCTTTTTCCTGAATAACATTTCTATGATCACCTTCATCCTATTGATAATTTTGTGCCTGTGCATTCCACATCATTGCATAAATTCCATCTCTGGCTATCAGCTCTTCATGCTTTCCCTGTTCCTGCACCTGTCCATCTTTTAGTACAATGATCCGTTCACAGAACCGGCAGCTTGACATTCTATGTGATATATAAACAGCCATTCTATCCTGGATCAAACGATCAAAACCTGAATAAATCTCATACTCCGCCATAGGATCTAATGCACTGGTTGGTTCATCCAGAATAATAAATGGTGCATTCTTATACAACGCTCGCGCAATGGCAATTTTCTGTGCTTCGCCGCCGGAAACTTCAACACCTTTTATACCAACATTATACAACGGATTGTGGATTCCCTGTTCCATTTTACGGACACGTTCCCAAATACCGGCTTTCTCCAAAACCTCTTCTATTTTCTTTTCATCATATTCCTCACTTGCCGCAACATTTTCGGCCACCGTCATAGCGAACAGCTTGAAGTCCTGAAATACCACACCAAACATTGCCAGATATTCTTCATAATCGTATTCACGAATATCAATTCCATTTAACAAAATCCGCCCCTGTGTCGGTTCATACAATCTGCATAACAGTAAGATCAGGGTTGTTTTTCCAGCACCATTTGGCCCCACCAGAGCAATTTTTTCTCCATAATGAAATGTAAGATTAATATGCTTCAGACTATCCTTTTTACCTCCGGGATATTGAAAACTTACATCCTCAAAGGTAATCACCAGCTCCTGTGGTTTCAGGTCTGCCGTGGACTGATCCCCTGCCATTTTGTGATTTGGCAGCTGCAGATATTCATAATAATGGTGTAAATACTGCATATTGAGCAACACTGTTTCAAAATGGTCCACCATATACTGACAGGCACCTCCCAGTGCTGTCAGTGCCGATACATATTTAACAACTTCCGCTCCTGTGATCATTCCATTGACACCTCTGACACCGATCACCGTATAGGAAATCACCAGAAGCAATGCCTGCACAATCAGGTAACGGATTTTGATTTTTTCCTGAATATCCAGCTTTCGAACCTGAATGTCACATTTTTCATTCCATACTCCGGTCATGTCGCGAAGCAGTAAATCCTTTAAAGCATACAGACGAATCTCCTTCCCTGTCGCGTATTTGCTAAGGATTTCCCGATAAAAATAATCATCCTTGCGAATCGCGTCCAGACTTTCCTCATATATTTCGTACTGCTTTTTGTTGCCTCTCTTGGATATCCACATAAAAAGGAACATGGAACACAAATTCAACAGAAAAATAAGGTATATGATCCACTTCGAGTTTAGGATCTGCATTGCACCATTTCCAACCAGATACTGTTTCTTTGTTAATATCGGGACAAGTACGATAAATGCATAAAAGATGGAGGCAGCATCGCCAATCAGCACTCCCAATTTATCCGAAAACCAATAAATGCCACCGCTCTCTTTCTCCCCTTCTAATGCTGCGGTCAAAAGCTGCATACTTTCCTGCGATTCCAGTTCCTGATAATCCAGACTTGCCGCTTTCCCCGAAATATCTGCCTTGATCCGATAACGGATGCTATCCCGCATAGCGTTTCCTGCCTTGTCCAAAATATGGTACAGAAGCGTCATAACGAAAGTAATTCCCAAAAGCTGATAAACCAGACTCATAATGTTACTTTTTGCATCTTGTGCCACCAATGCATTTAAGATATCACATCCATATACGATCCCCACATAAGGCAGCCCCGCCATAATAATGTTTTTCCCCAGATTACACGGCAGAATCCATTTGCATAATCTATGATTGATTCCAATGACATGCATAAATTTCTTCAAAATTTTTCCCGCAGATTCTTTTTCATTACTGATCGCATTCTTACTCATCAGAATCACCACCTTTCTCGTTGTAATACTGACTTTGTATCTCAAACATTCTGGCATATGCACCGTTTTCTTTCATCAATTCTTCGTGGGTACCATCCTCTTTCACCTGACCATTTTCGTAATAAATAATGCGGTCACAGAATTTGGTACTGGCCAGACGATGGGAAATAAAAATCGTCGTTTTTCCCTGTGATAACCGGTGATACTGCTCGTAAACCGCCGTTTCCGCCAACGGATCCAGTGCACTGGTCGGCTCATCCAGCAATAAAAGCGGCGCATCCTTATATAAGGCTCGTGCCAGTAATATACGCTGCAATTCTCCTCCGGAAAACGATACACCATCCTTATCCAAAAAGTTGGTGACAGCCGTCTTTTCTTTTTTAGGCAAAGAATAGATCTTATCCTCAATATCCGCAAGCTGCATTGCCTGTTGCAGCTTCTGCTCGTCAATATTTTCCTGTTTTTCGCAGGCAATGTTTTCTGCTACCGAAGTGGCCATCACCATCATATCCTGAAATACCGCCCCCACTAACTTACGGTACTCTGTCTCCGGATAATCAGAAATTTCTCTGCCATTAATAAAAATCCGTCCTTTATTAGGATGATAAAAACCACATAAAAGTTTCACTAAGGTAGTCTTTCCAGCTCCATTTACGCCCACCAGTGCAATATTTTCTCCTGCCCTCACCTTGAGATTCAGATTATGTATCACATCATGTTCTGCACCGGGATAACGAAAACATACATTTTGGAATTCAAGAGTGACACCTTTCTCTGTTTTATCTGTCCCATTTTTGGTACATATTGTTTTTGATTTCTTCTCTGAATCCGGCAATTCCATAAAACTGCGATAATCGTTAATCCCCCAGTTACAACGGATCATCTCACTGTTGGCGTGCACAAAGCCGTCTCCCATATTGCCACCATTTAACCAGCCCGCAAATCCGGTAATAATTCCCAGATAAAATGTAAACGTGGTGGCATTTAATTCTCCCACCAGGAACTGGTTCACCAACACTGTATACGCAATGATGTCCCGCACAAGCGACCAGATCGTGTCCGAAAGGTGCGGCAGAAAATAATACATTTCCACACGTTTCCATACCTTCATCCGCCTCTGAACCAGCGTCTTCATAACATCTACAAACCACTTTTCCATCCGGTACAGACGAATATCTTTACCATCTGTAGCCGATGTACTTCTCTGGAAAAAATATTCCACTCTGGAATCCGTTTCCCAGATGGTATTTCTGTATTTCCGGTAACCCCGGAGAGCAATTTTTCTTTCGATCATCACATTCATAATACTCATAACCGCAAAAACCGGCAGAACCCACGGGCATCGCGGAATCAGTATGATCGTATATACAACAATCCCCAACAGATTAAATGCAAAGGGGGTAAACATGTCCATAATACGGCTCCAGCCATTCCATTCCACAGAATAACTATATTTTGCACCATCCGCCAATCGTTTTCCTTCTGCACTCTCCAGAATTTGATAATCCACTGTCATAATTTTACGGATCACTTTCTTCTGGACAGACTGGAACAGCACCTTATAATTTTTCTTTTTTATCAAAAAATCATACTTCGTAGAAATGATTCCCATGATCATATTTCCGAGCACAAGCACAAGCATTATGCCAAAAAAGGTTAAAAAATCTGCCCTTTTTTCAACCAAACTGATCGCAACACTTGGAATGACCGCTGCGATAAACGGAGCCAGAAATCCTGCTACTGACCGTACTGCAATATACCATGGATACTTATGGTCGAAGCTGTACATCTCATGAAACACAAACTTCCAATTATTTAAAATCGGATATTCCTTATTCATTTTTTCCATATTAAATATGTAACCCTTTCTCAATTTGTATCAATGCTTTTCACTCATATATGTCCTCAGTCACCCGACAACTTCAAAGACACCTTTGCAGCTTCAAATTTTTTTCCTTATCCTAAATTATAAACTATTTAACTAATCCAAACAACATATTATTTCCTGTTTTACAATTTCAAATCCCATTTTGTGTCAACTTAATTGATGGAAAAGCCATCCCACATTTTTGTGAAACGGCTCTTCTGATAATACTTTTTCTTACACCTGTACTGGCAATTCTTTCTCAACAGCTTCCAATTCAGTCTCAGAATAATCCAGAGAAAGAATCACTTCCCTGCTGAATCCGTTTTGAAGCATTTTGCGGATTGTATTCATTCTTTCCTCTGAAAGCTTTTCCTTTACGTAATCTTCGGCATAATTTTTTGCATAATCCTCTACTGTTTTGCACATTTCTCCAAACCCCCCTTCTGTCTCTTTAAAATACTTTACCGTTTTACTTAATTCCGGAAATCTGGCATCCTCAAACACATCTTCCCGTAAAAACAGTTGAAGCAGTTCGGATTGATCTGAACCATCTCGAACCACTGTGTTAGCAAAAAAGATATCTTCCCCATCATCTATAGGCACAAAGCCTTCCCGGGTTTCCATGCAGCGCTTCACATGCGTGATCATCTGCCCATTATGCAGTGCATCATATTCTGTAATATACAAGCATCATCTATAATTCTTAAATTTTCTGCTGTTTCTTTTGTAGCTTTTGAGTATTGTTCATAACTCATTATCCCGCCTCACTTTCCCTGCTTATATTGAACTATCATAAAACAAGTAAAGTGCGGCTTCTCTACCCGAAATACCAATTAAAATTTAGTATTTATAATTTTTATCATACCATCATCCGTCCTGCAAATCAACGCCAGCTTTTTCCTTGTTTTATTTATAGCAAAGATTATCATGCTTCCTTGAGAACTTCAATATACTCTGGGAAATTGCCGCGTCACAGTATGCATTATTGTAAAATTGTCGTGTACAAAACGACGGGATTACAAATAAAAAATCCCCATCCCGGACTAAAACCTAGCCCGGAATGGGAATCTATTATTCTAATATGAATGCTGTATCACATCAGACCATATCTTATTTATCAGCGATTGCTGCCTGTGCTGCTGTACACAACTCGGGTCAAAATTATCAAATTCCAATGAACACTTCTTTCTGTTCCCTTCTAGCCTACATATGATTTCATTATTTGTCAAGCATAATTTCCATGCAAAATGGTCTTTATACACAATTACCTTTTCTACGAAAGCATCAATGATAGATTCTGGTATATTATACAGGTCAAACTTAAAATCCTGTTCCAGCGCGTACTTCAATACTTTCAGTTTCTCCTGCATCTCCTCCTCTGTAACCGGGCGAACTTCTTTGTATTCTTTCAGTTTCTCCTTTTCCTTATCCAAGTCTATCTCTAACTCATTTTTCTTCTCAACATAGATTTCCTGTGGAATCCCATCTGTCAGTCGAAGGTCAACAAGAGCATTCAGTTTTTGCTTTATTTTTTCTATTCGTGCTTCACAAGCTCGAATATCTGCATCGCAGTCACTCTCATCATCAAGATGCAAATTATGTTCCAGCAATTCTTCCGCAATCTGCAATACCTTCTGCTTGTCTGACCAAAACGATTCAAAGATTATCTTTGACATCACCGCCAGCTTCCATTCCTGCACCATCTATATTCAGCGTCACCAGTCGTTTATCTATATTACCCTTAATTCCCCGAGCTGGCATACCGCTTAATGCTAAATTTCCAAAAAAAGTAACAAATCACAACCATTATCGCCGCAATCAACGGAGAAAGATACAGAAAAACCGACGGGAAATTTTGCATATCCCTATTTCTCAAAAAATATTGCGCCGGAAAGTAATTCACAAAGGCAAACGGAACAATCGCCATCAAGAAAAACTGAATGACCCGATTAAAAATACTGATGGGATAGCCTGCAAATTTCCTGACATTCCAATAAAAGACCTCCCGAAGATTCTGTGATTTCACGATATAAAAACTCAAGGTCGCAAAAAACAGAAAAAGAGAAACCTGTATCAATGTCCCGCTGATTACAGCGATGCAATAATAGAGAATGGTCTTTCCATCCCACACGATTCCCACTTTATTTGCCGAAACGAAAAACAGCACAACCCCCAGTCCGCCGTGTCCAAGCGCCGCAAACCAGTCGGTATTGCTCGCAACCACCTGAAACAAAAGCCCTCGCGGCCGTAATAAAAAACGATCAAACGTCCCGTTAATGATTAACTGATCAAAATCCCGTAACCCCGTGCAAAAAATAATCAGAATCGCATATGTGATATACAATAAACTGTATAAGAAAAACAACTCATTTCGATTCCAGCCATTGATATTGCTGAATTTGGTCAATGTAAAATAAATAATAAGAACATTGCTTGCTTCCCTTAAAAAGACCGTCAACGATTGGATGCAGGCGTTCAGCTTATACTGAAACCATGACTTAATCGTAATTTTAGAATATACGCCAAATAGGGATATTGGATTGTACTGATTCATCAGACGCTCAACCTCCTTGCACAACGATTCTTTTTCTGCCATAATGCCACATCATATTTCCAATCGCAAAAAGAATGACAATCCAGATAATCTGCTTTAGAAAACAGAACATAATTTCATCCGCATTCATCTGGTTAAAATACAACTGGATTGGATTGAAATAAATACTGTCTAAGGGCGTAAACTGAATCACCCTTAAAACACTTTTTGGCATAAACCATAACGGCAATGTGATTCCCGAAAAAACCGAGATAAGCACACCCTTTAATACGGAAACACTCCAGACATTCATAATCCAGAATGTTGTCATTTTCACAATATAACTCAACCCCAGTAAAACGAAAAAGCCCAACAAAACACTAAACAGAAAAAGCAAAAAACTGCTTAAATCCACCGGTCCATTGATGCCGATTCCAACAATCGCAATCAGAAAAATAGGCACAAAATTGGTGATAAGCTTAAAACATATCGTTCCAATATCATTTGCAAGCAGCCCCACCCGGTAATCCATCGGCCGCAGCAATTCCATAGCAATCGTTCCATCATACAACTTTCCCTGAACGGCATAATCATTAAATGAAAACACGTAGGATAGACCGATGGACAGCACAAAATTTGTCGTCAGCATTCGGAAAGAAATGCCATCCATGCTGTCGGCGCCCGCGTATAACGCCCGCCATATTGCGACAGTGATAAAAATCTGAATGCAGGCGCTTAATATTCCCAAGAAATAATCTGCTTTATAGATTGAATTTGATTTGAAACCCTGCTTAAAAAATGCGAAAAAAACTTTCATTCCAGCACAATACTCCCCTCATATATTTTTCGTACAATACTTTCTACATCAGACTCCTTCACAGATATATCATTGACCTTATATTGAAGAATCTGACGCATGATGTCATCCACGTCCACTTTGCTGCTGTCAAATTCAAAAATTATCTGATTGCTTTTGTCCTCTTTTTTTACCGTAACATGGTCAAACGCAAATTCCGTATCGATAAGTTCGCCAAACTCTACGATGATTGTTTTGCTTCCTCCGTATTTTTTGAGTAGATCACTCACTCTTCCGTCATACATTTTTTTGCCTTTATCAATGACAATCAGTCTTTCACAGGTCTGCTCGATATCCTGCATGTCATGCGTCGTAAATATCATTGTAATGTTTTTCTCGCGCTTTAAATACCGAATAAAATCACGAATCTTTTCTTTTGCCAAGACATCCAGTCCGATGGTTGGTTCATCAAAAAAGATAATTTGCGGAGAGTGCAATAAAGATGCCGCTATATCAGCCCGCATCCTCTGTCCAAGAGAAAGTTGTCTGACCGGTTGATTGATAAAGGAACCCATGTCCAAAAGTTCCGTATACAACTTTACATTTTCTTCATAGACGTTTTCCGGTATTTTGTATATATTTTTTAATAGTTCAAATGTGTCGATCACAGGCAAATCCCACGACAGCTGCGATTTTTGTCCGAATACAACGCCTATATTGGCAACATACGCTTTTCTGTCTTTATAAGGAATATAATTATTCACTTCGACATACCCGCTGTCAGGATACAGGATGCCTGTCAGAATTTTGATTGTCGTGGATTTTCCCGCGCCGTTTGCACCGATAAAGCCAACAACTTCTCCCCTTTTTATATCAAAACTAATCCCATCAACAGCCTTTTTCTGTTCATATTTTGAAACAAATAAATTGGCAATATGACCAAACAAACCATTCGAACGTTTATTGATTCGATATGTTTTTTTCAGATCTTTTACTGTGATAATATTTTCGCCCATAACAGTCCTTTCAAATGGTGTAAACCCAACAAAACTATCAACTTTGCGTTCATCATCTCATTGGTTTTCACATTTTCTAATATAATTACGTACATCTTTTGGCCAGTTTTTTTCACACAGACCATACTGAGCCAGAAAGCCTAATACCCAGCGTTCAATTCCAAAACCAATGCAACCTGTCACAGGATAATTTACATTCCTGATTTTAATGTTGAATGGTTTTGTGAATGCCGTCCCATGTAAGTTAAATGATGCTGCAGCCAAGGCTTTCTCATCATTATAATACAATTTCAACTCATATTTGCTCCTTTCGTTTAATTGTATCAATTTAAACTTTTCCATTTTAGGCATAATAAATGCATCTGAAGCAATAAGGATGTCGGCATTTAAGTTTAAAATATTTACTCAAACTTCGCACATGGAATATATAGCTGTGCCCATAATATTTCTTATGTCCAAAGTGTAAATATGATTTTTGCCTTAGATTATTGGAATAACCGTGAGCTTCCATGATAACATCCATTTTCAGACGTTTACGGAATATTATCAATAGGATAAACTCTATCAGACGATTCTTGAATGACTACAACCAATTTATTCTATTTGTGAATTTCACCTTATTGTTTCCTCTTTCTATTGTCCCAATCTCATAACAATCATAAAACTGACTAATATGCTTCATAACTCTTTCTTTATCTTTAGGTGAAACTACAAGATTAAATCCAACCCCACAGTTAAATGTACGTAACATTTCTTCGTCACTTATATTTCCATTATTTCGAATATACTTAAATATACTCAATAATCTCAATTTCGACAAATCTATTTTTGCACTGAGTCCCTCCGGAATCACTCTACACAGATTTCCTTCAATACCGCCACCAGTAATATGCGCCATTCCATGGATTACATTTTCAAAAAATAGAGCCTTAATTGATTTATAATATGGTGTATGTGGCTTCATAATCTGTTGTATAAATGTTAATCCATCTATTTTATCCAGTTTGATTTGTGGCATTTTGTCCATCAATAATCGAACCAAAGAATATCCATTTGTATGTAATCCGTTGGATGCAATTGCTAATACTACATCTCCCTCTTGGATTGCAGAACCGTCGATTACTTTAGTTCTTTCAGCAATACCTGCAATACTTGAAGTCAGAACATAAACTCCTGAATCTACAACCAATGGCTGGATTGAAGTTTCTCCTCCCACCAAGGAACACTCATTTTCTTTGCAAGCGTCAGACACACTCTTTACCAAGGTCTTTATAGTATCTTTTTCAGCATTTCCACATACTATGGTGTCCAGCACAGCTAAAGGCTTAGCACCCATAACCACAATATCATTTACTAAATGATTAATCATATCGTGACATATGGATTCTGTGTATCCGTATTCCATAGCAAGTTTTTGCTTTGAACCCGGCTCCTCGGATTTTAATACCAAAACCGGATTTTCAATATCAGGAAACTTAATATCATATAATGATGCAAATGGTCCCAATCCATTCAAAACTCGATGGTCTTTCGTCTCCAAATGTTTTGCCATTTCTTTCTTGATGGTATCTGTATAGGTAATATTAATTCCCGCCTTACTGTAGGATAAACCTTCTGCGTCACGGTTACTTCCTGCCAATATTTCATCAACAGACACATCCAGCACAATAGCTAAATCTCTTAATATTTCAATGTTAGGATAGGTTGTTCCATTTTCCCATTTCGAAATTGCCTGAAATGATACATTCAATTTATCTGCCAACTGTTGCTGTGTCATACCAAGGCTTTTTCTCTTTTCCATTATAAAATTTCCAACTTTAATACTATCAAGCATACTAATACCTCCGTTTTTATTTTATAATAGCTTACCCTTCAGCAAAGAAACAATAACCACTAAATTGAATTTCAGCTTATAATTCAACCATTCGTTGAATTATAAAATATTCTCTAAATCAAATTATCAATTCAACTCATTCCACACATCCACATAATCCTGCAATCCACCCGGACGCATGGCAAAGCTCACATAACTTGCAGGCTCCTCTCTTGCAAGTCTGGAAGAATCCCCGCATCTCTAGGCTCATCAAACTCAACCTGCTCCTCTGCCTTATCGCAGTCAATCGCAAGTTCCTTACCTTCCATATCTGTCATTACAACTGCATTTCTGCTGCCATCATATTCACCGACAATTTCAAAGTCGTTGAACTCGGCATAGGCTTTCATTCTTGATTTCTGAGCATCCAAAGAGTAACCATCAATCTGCATGGTTGTAGATACTCTCGTATAAATATATACTTTTATTTTGTCTTTTTTGATATCGCCATCCTCATTTGTGCCACAGGCTGTGGCACAATTTTGCTTTCATCATCCATTACTTTTTGCCGTCAGTTTTCTGTTCCAGCATCTTTATCGCATTCAGATAATCGGTTTCCACATCACTGAGCGTTCTTGCTTTGTATTTCCGATATTCATCCGTAGCCTTATCTACCGCCTGTTTATGAGAAATACTACCATTTCCTATTAAAAGTTGTTCTCCGCTCATAGTGAGGATGCGATCCAGATGTTTTGCCCAATCCTGCATCGTCATTGCCTGTTCACGCTCTGCCTGACGTTCCGCAAAATCCAGATAACCGGATACAAGCTGTCCCATAGCACGAAGCTCTTTTTCATCCAGATAGTTTTTAGCGACAATCGCTTCTTTAAGTGTCGGCTGATTACCTGCGAAGGTGGTCAGTCCCATGAATTCTTTTTCCGCATCAGCCCTGCTGTAAATAACTTCTGCCGCAGTCTGCCCATGAATGGCATAATGAATTTTGTTCTGAACCTTTTTGAAGAACCGAATAGAAATTTCCGCTTTCGGGTCATAGTCAATGCTGGTGGCGTAGATTTCAAGCACCTGACGATAGAATACCTTTTCCGATGCACGAATGTCTCTGATTCTTTCAAGCAGTTCTTTGAAGTATCCACCACCGCCCAGATTTTTCAATCGTTCATCGTCCATGGCAAAGCCTTTTTTCATGTATTCCTTGAGGATATTAGTTGCCCAGATTCTGAACTGCGTGCCACGTTTGGATTTTACACGATAGCCGACGGAGATGATGACATCAAGATTATAGTAATCTACATCGTATACTTTTCCGTCAGCGGCAGTGTAGGCAAATTTTGCCCAAACTGATTCTTTGACCAGTTCGCCCTCCTTAAAGATGTTTCTAACGTGTTTTCCGATAACACTTCTATCTCTCTGGAACAGTTCCGCCATCTGATCAATGGATAACCACACGGTATCCTCATCAAAAGTAGTTTCTATTTTTGTCAATCCATCTTCTGTTGTGTAAATAATCATATTGGATTTTTGATTCATATCATCATAATTGTTCACCGGAACACCTCATTCCCAATTGTGCAACGGGGTGCTGCACTTTTGTTCTATGTAGCTCTATGCGTAGAGAATCACAGCTCACGCATAGAGTTTGGACACATATTACACGACTATTATATCATTGATTTTTCGTTAATTCAATAATGCCCTTGACACGCTCGTAATCGCTTTGCAGCCTTGCGTCCCGTAGCTTTTTGAGGGTGCTTTCCTGCTGACTTTCTTCCAGAGCTTCAGCAAGGTCGGCGTTTTTCTTTTCCAAGGCTTTCTGCTTGCCGCTGACTGTCTTGAAAAATTTCTCGTATTTCTTCATCTGTGTTTCCATGGCGGCAACATCAGGGATATATTTTTCCAAGAACGCAACGACTTGTGCCGTCTTTTCCTTGTAATTGGTGAACTTCACATCGAAAAGCATGGCATCCAGCTTGTCGTGCTGCTTGGTGAGCCTTGCCATCTGCTTGAATACCCTTGTGGGGATGTGGTCACGCCCGGTTTCGCCGGCACTTTCGCCACGCTCCAGATCGGGATATTTCTTGACCATGTGTTCCCAATACTTATCCTGCCACTGAGTCAGTTTCTTCTTGTTGCCTAAAATCTCCTTGGCGCACAGACGCTTATCCTCGGTCAAAGGGACAAAGCAAAGGTCATATGGGGCGATTTCTCGTCCATATGCACCACAGCGGATAAACCCACCATCCATCTGTTCCTGATAACTTATGTACTCCGCCAGGCTTTCATAAAAATAAATCTTCCGAAAATGTTTATAAATCTTCCGGGGTTTTTGTGAAAGCATCTTATAGCGGAACATCCGGTACTCTTTCTCAGCTTTTGTTATTACCGACTGTTCCTTATCCGGACAGTCGGAACGTCTTTTTATTTTTGCCATAACACAATCATCTCCTTAAAAAATTCATTCTGCAATCTGCCAAGGGACACGCATTCACTTCTCTTGCCAATCCATATTATCAGTTTTTGCATACCGGCACATCCCCGCAAAATATATCTGCTATCCGGAACATATATCTATACCATTATAGAATTTACACTATAAAGTGCATAAAATCATTATAAGGTTTCAGGAAAAATGCGATTCCCTTTCATGGTAACATTCTCCTTATTATTTTAACTGATATATTTGCGCAATAAAATAAGCCGCAAAGCGGCTTATTTTATTTTTAATCTTTTTGTTTTCTCACTCCTCATTATTTTGATGCCGAAATATCACAACGATAAAGGTCTTCCAACGATATCAACCTCACTTCGCCTCGCTCCTGAACCTGCAGAAGTCCATCCGTAAATCCGCCTTTCGAAAAAATATAGTAATGATAACGATTTCCCTTTCCAAAAACCGATGCATATTCTCTGAGCAGATCAAGTTCATCCAAACCAATTTTCTCATTTCTATATTTACACGAACCGATAATATATTCTTTCCCCCTGGCCGGAGTGCCGACAATATCAATCTGTACCTGCTTTTTCTTCCTGGGATCTGTTCCCCACCATTGACCGATTTCGCTAAGTTCAATCGGAAGACTATCCAAATAATAAAGCAGATAATCCTGACACATCTTCTCAAAAATCAACCCCATATAATCTGAAAAGTACTGTTTTACAGCATGCGGATATATCTTTGTAATTCTGCCGGAATCAATCGCACTCATATTGACAGGCACAAATCGGTACCAGAACCGAAAAAAATTATCTGCCAACAAATAGATTGTTTTCCTACCCGGCTTTTCTGCAATCGGAGTTTCCTTTTTGACAATACCAAGATCAATCAGTGTCTTCAAATATTTCGATATAATTGAATTCTCCTCACCAACCTTCATCTTGATGTCATTCATTCTGGAAGCCCCCTCTGCAATCGCTTTAATAATTGCATTATAGATGGCCGGCTCCCTGAGTTCCTGCTTTAGCAAATTACCCGGCTCCTCATACAGATAGCTGGAACGGTCAAAAAAATGCTCCAGCAACGCTTCATCCACACTATCTTTTACATCCAGCTTATTGATATAATGAGGAACTCCTCCTGTAATTCCATAAATCAGAGAATTATCTTCGGCCGACAAATCCGGATGGAATACCGCTGTTTCCTTATAATTCAATGGCTCAATCTTAAACTGGGCTGTTCTTCTTCCATACAAAGGACTTTGACTCCCAAGCACCTGACTTTCCATAAAACTCATAGATGAACCGCACCAATCCAATGTGTCCAGTGTTAGATATTGTTCAATTTGTTGTTCTAACAATTCACATTCTATCCCCAAGAAAATCAGAGAACACAATACTTCTATTACTTAATAATTATCAGTAATCAAAAAATCATTTTGGTACTGATAATTAAATATTATCGGGTGGAAAGATGTGGTCGTGACGGATAATTTTTAGTTATCCGAC
>CAKRHP010000007.1 GCA_934339135.1 uncultured Lachnospiraceae bacterium
ATTCCTGCAGGGCTGAAAGAGATACCGGCTTCCTGCTTTTATGGATGTACCGGTTTAAGCAGTTTGAAGATACCGGAGACGATAGAAAAAGTATGGGGAGATGCATTTAAAGGCTGTACCGGGATTAAAGAATTGACAATGCCGGTGGATCTGGATTATGTGAAGACGAGTTATCCAAGTTTTGAGAAATGTGAAAATATAGAAAAGATCACATACAGCAAGGGAAAAACTGGAATAATGCCGGATATAAAAAGAAATAAGGAAGGGGTATATATATCGTATTGTACAGCAGAATACTACGCAGGAAATAAGCTGACTACGGTAGAGTTTGAAGAGGGAGTAAAAAATATCGGAGCCAGAGCGTATTGTTCGCATGCGGATGCAGGTGGGAGCGGATTGAAAAATATAAAGCTGGCATCAACGGTAAAGAAGATTGGAGACGATGCATTTTATAAAAACGAAGCAATAACGGAATTTGATTTTAGCAATATAGAAGAGCTGGGAGAACGTAGTTTTTCTGGTTGCAGTGGTTTGTCAGATCTGACAATTCCTGCAGGGCTGAAAGAGATACCGGCTTCCTGCTTTTATGGATGTACCGGTTTAAGCAGTTTGAAGATACCGGAGACGATAGAAAAAGTATGGGGAGATGCATTTAAAGGCTGTACCGGGATTAAAGAATTGACAATGCCGGTGGATCTGGATTATGTGAAGACGAGTTATCCAAGTTTTAATAATTGTGGAAATATAGAAAAGATCACATACAGCAAAGGAAAAACCGGAATAATGCCGGATATAGAAACCGGAAGAGGCTCGTATTGTACAGCAGAATACTATGCAGGAAAGAGACTGACTACAGTGGAATTTCAATCTGGAATTGAGTATATTGGGGCTGGATCTTTCGATCAGGCCACTGCCTTAAAAAATATCGTATTACCATGTACGGTAAGTGCTATCAGCAGCAAGACGTTTTGTGCAATTAACAAGTCAGAAACCGTCATTTACGGAACCAAGGACACTTATGCGGAAGCGTATGCTAAAGAGCAAAAGATACCATTTAGAGGTTGGAATGATCCGATTATTACTCCTGAAGAACTGGTTGCAGCGCCTGAAGAGCAGGTGCAGTTGGTGGGTATTGCTTACACAGGAGTAGACGAATATGTGAATATAAGTGATTGGTCTGTAAAAGAATGTGAAAGTAAAGATACACATATTGACGAAAATGGATTATTGATGGTGGGAAAAGATGAACCCAAGGGAGAAATTGTTGTAGCAGCATGTTATGGTAACTATACCGAAACGGTTAAAGTAAGGATAGTTAATCCGACGTATATTGTTCATTTTGTAGGAGACATAACTCTTGATGCAAAAACGGATGAGAACTGTAATGTATATTGTCCAAGGGAATATGAAGAAAAGGGGTATGAGTATCAATATTATCTGGGAAAGGATACAGATAGTGAACAAATAGAGGAAAAAGATTGGCCGTTGACGGTAGCACAGGATACAGAAATTTATGTAAAGAAGATATTGAAAGAACCTTCCATTGACAAGATCAATCCTACAGAAAAGGAAATGGACTTTATATACGATGGAGAAAAACGAGAGATATCTATATCTGCATCTCATGAAATAGGAGAAAAAGGGGTGTTATCTTATCAGTGGTATTATGATGAAATGCAGGATGGCGATTTTGAGAAGATCCATTTAGCAACAGGGGCGTCAATATCTGTTAAAGATGTGAAAAATAGTGGAGTATATAAGTGTCGTGTAACTTTATGCGATGGAGAGGATAGCACATGGGTGGACAGTAGGATGGTTTGCGTAAATATTACGCAGAGATTAGTTCCTATACCAATTTTGCAGGATTCTCAGAAAAATCTGTATTATACAGGGGCTGAACAGAAACTGTTATTTGAGAAATTGGAAACGGATTGGGTAAATATAACAGAGGCTGCGGCAACGTTACCGGGAAATTATGTTGCGTCTGTTGGGCTGAAAGATGCAGAAAATAGCATTTGGGCAGACGGTACAAAAGAAGCAAAAGAATATCCGTGGAAGATTATTGGAAAAGAAACAACGCCAAAACCGCTTGAAAGTCCAACGGTGACTAATGCACCAACATATGAACCGGGAAATACGGCAATACCAAGTGGTGCTCCGGATGAAAATCCAAGTAAAACACCGGAAATAAAGCCAGGTGAGGTACCGACGGAAAGTCCGGCGGCAACTGATACACCAACATATGAGCCGGGAAATACGGCAAGACCAAGTGGTGCTCCAGATGAAAATCCAGAGAGAACACCGGAAATAAAGTCGACTATAGCTCCTGACAAAATTACAACTGGATCACCGGATTCTGATTTAGTTTCTCAGCCAGAAGATGTGACTGGAGATTCCAGAGATGAGGCTCTCTTTTTGGAGAAAAAAGTGAATGTGAAAAAGCTTCAGAATAAGAAAAAAAATAAGCTATACATTTCGTGGAGAAAAGCTAAACTGCCTCAAAAAGCTTTTTACCAAGTGCAAATTAGCACAAAAAGAAATTTCAAAGGAGCAAAGAATATTTATACTACAAAATCAATTTATTGCTATAAGGGAGTGAAAAAAGGGAAAAAATATTATGTAAGAGTAAGGGCTGGTGTAACAAGAGATGGTAAGAAAATATATGGAAAATGGGGTAAACTAAAAAAGAAGAAAATTAAAAATTAGTTTGAATCAAATGGAAATGAGAGGGATGGAATGTACCATATCGACGAAACACAGGACCGGGAAAAATATATTCTTCTTATTCCTGCGATGCTGGATGCACATTTTCCACTGCTTAAATATGCGTTTTATTCGCCGGATTATCATCCTGTGATCCTGGAGAATGAGGAGAATATTACAGACGTTGGTCTGAAATACGTCAACAATGATATGTGTTATCCGGCTGTCCTGAATGTGGGACAGATGGTTGCGGCATTGCAGTCCGGCAAATATGATTTGGAGCGGACGAGACTTTTGATGCCCACGGCGGGGGATGCCTGCCGTGGTTCCAATTATACCAGTGTACTTCGCCGGGGCGTGGCGGCTGCCGGGTTTGAACAGGTCAAAGTATTGTCGTTAAATCTCAAGGTCCTGGAAAAGGGAGAACAGTTGAAGCTTCGACCGGATATGGTATGGCGGGCCTTGTTTGGTCTTTTTTATGGAGATTTGCTGATGCTTTTGCTGCATCAGACCAGACCCTACGAAAAGAAGCCGGGTGAAGCGCAGCGTCTCTGGCAGAAGTGGATTGATCGTCTGGGAGAAGACCTGCGGACCGGAAGACATTTGACTATACATCATATGAAGCGCAATTTTTATAGGATTGCCGGGGAATTTGCTGCCCTGGACCGGCAGACGGTGAAAAAGCAGCGCATTGGAATCGTGGGAGAATTATATATTAAATATTGTCATATAGGAAATTGGGATATGATTCGTTTTCTGGAGGAGCAGGGATGCGAGACCCACACGAATGGTCTGTCATGGTATGCAATGTATTATATGGATTCTCATATGGCACAGTCCCGTACACTGGAAGGGATGCTGTATCGCATAGGTCTGTGGTTTTTCGGAAATATTCAGGATCAGATGATCCGGGCACTGAAGCAGTATGGATTTTATACGCTGGAGCCCTTCCGGGTATTGAAAAAGGAGGCAGAGCCCTATGTCAGCTATCATTATAATGTAGGGGACGGCTGGCTGATCGGTGCAGAGATCGTGGGGCATATTCTTCATGACTGTTCGAAGGTGGCGGCGGTTCAGCCCTTTGGCTGTATGCCGAATCACACATGTGGGCGGGGCTTATATCCTTTTTTGCAGAGAAAGCTTCCACAGGGGCAGATCGTCAGTGCGGATGTGGATTCCAGCGGTTCCCGCCTGAATGTATATAATCGGATCCGGATGCTTGTGGATCTGTAAAAAATCTGTCAGGTATGTGGTATTTTCGTTGACGGTGTTTGCGAAATGGAGTAAACTATTTAAGGATATTTAGGCGAAAACGCAACAGAAAGATATAAACCAACACAGGAGGAGTAAACATCATGATGAGTCAGGAAATCCCTTACAAAATTTACCTGAGTGAGGAGGAAATGCCGAAGCAGTGGTATAACGTTCGTGCGGATATGAAGAATAAGCCGGCACCACTTTTAAATCCGGCAACCTATGAGCCAATGACACTGGCAGAGCTGGAGCATGTATTCTGTACAGAGCTTGCAAAGCAGGAGCTTGACGATACGACACCTTATTTTGATATTCCGGATGAGATTCTGGGATTCTACCGTATGTATCGTCCGTCACCACTGGTACGTGCGTACTGTCTGGAGAAAAAGCTCGATACACCGGCAAAGATCTATTACAAATTCGAGGGTAATAATACAAGCGGCAGCCACAAGTTAAACTCTGCCATTGCACAGGCGTATTATGCAAAGCAGCAGGGCTTAAAGGGTGTTACCACAGAGACCGGTGCAGGTCAGTGGGGGACAGCACTTTCCATGGCATGTTCATATTTTGATCTGGATTGTAAGGTATATATGGTAAAATGCTCCTACGAGCAGAAGCCGTTCCGTCGTGAGGTGATGCGTACATACGGTGCCAGTGTAACACCGTCTCCTTCTATGGATACAGAGGTGGGACGCAAGATCCTGGCAGAGCATCCGGGAACCACCGGAAGCCTTGGATGTGCCATTTCTGAGGCAGTAGAGGCAGCAACAAGCACCGAGGGTTATCGTTATGTATTGGGAAGTGTGCTTTCTCAGGTACTTCTCCATCAGACGGTGATCGGCCTGGAGACAAAGGCTGCTCTTGATAAATATGATATCACTCCGGATATCATCATTGGATGCGCCGGTGGTGGATCAAACCTTGGTGGTCTGGTATCTCCGTTTATCGGAGAGATGCTCCGTGGTGAGAAGAAGTATCAGGTGATCGCTGTTGAGCCTGCTTCCTGCCCGAGTCTCACCAGAGGTAAATATGCATATGACTTCTGTGATACCGGAAAGGTTTGTCCTCTGGCAAAGATGTACACTCTGGGCAGCGGCTTTATTCCTTCACCAAACCATGCGGGCGGTCTTCGTTACCATGGTATGAGCTCCGTACTTTCACAGCTTTATGATGATGGTCTGATGGAAGCACGTTCCGTAGAGCAGACCGCAGTATTTAAGGCAGCAGAGCAGTTTGCAAGAGTTGAGGGAATCCTTCCGGCACCGGAGAGCAGTCATGCGATCAAGGTAGCTATTGACGAGGCAATGAAGTGCAAGGAGACCGGCGAGGAGAAGACGATCGTGTTCGGTCTGACCGGTACAGGATACTTTGATATGTATGCATATGAGAGCTTCCATGACGGTACCATGAAGGATTATATTCCTACCGATGAGGATCTGCAGCCTGGTTTTGACAGCCTGCCAAAGATGTAATTTAAAATAGTTGTTTTATGACTCCCGCAGAGAGTAGTGTTTCTGTGGGAGTTTTTTTGTGGTAGGAAAATGTCTGTAACACAGTGGGAATCAAGGGCAAAAGAAAATGTTCTGACAGCTTACAAAATATTTAACAAAAATATCCCACTTATTTTATGAATTATGCAGTAGTAAAAATAAATTTTCTGTTTATAATTATGTAATCTTATATGAACTTTACCGGGTCAGTTTTGGCAAGGATGTCAATAGATGAAACGATCAATGCGTGGTATGCTGATACGCACAACAAAATTGTTGTTTGTTAAAAAATTAACGACGGTTATTGTTACATTAATACTTTGCCAAAACGCAGACTATATTGCATTTTCATATATCGTTTGTTATTATGAAAATGTACCGAAAGCTCTTTGTTTTGGCTTGTTTGCGTAATGTTAACAGAGAAAGAGAGGAAGGTACATGGGGACAGGGAATGTACAACTGAAACCTGATATTGTAGTAAAAAATTATTGGCGTAATAACGAACAGTTTGCAGATTTTTTCAATGCTGTTTTATTTCAAGGGAAAAATGTGATTAAACCGGATGAACTGGAAGAACT
Source organism: uncultured Lachnospiraceae bacterium (assembly GCA_934339135.1). Taxonomy (GTDB): domain Bacteria; phylum Bacillota; class Clostridia; order Lachnospirales; family Lachnospiraceae; genus Jutongia. The sequence goes on from CAKRHP010000007.1 coordinate 6,026, forward strand.
TGATACAGAGGAGTCTTCTATTCTGGAGCATAAGGATTATGCAGAGACGATTGTAGCAGGAGTAGTTAATAATAAAATTGATTATGGCCAGCTGGCGCAGAAAGGAGATGCGGATATGTGCAGTGTTTTTGAGGAAGCGTGGCAGGATGGAAAGACAGAAGGAAAAGCAGAGGAGATCGTTGAAATGGGACGGGAATTTGGTCTGTCTGACGGAGAAATTCTGATTCGGCTGCAGAGTAAGCTGAATGTGTCTGTGCAGAAGGCACAGGATTATCTGGTGATGTTTACAAAGCAAACAGTTTAGTATTTTTCTAACATTTCCCAGCATACCATGATGAAAACCCCACACAATAAAAGTGGGGGTGATCAAATGCTGTTAGATGTGGCGAGCGGCGGATTTGCTTTAAGTCTTGCGCTGACCAACCGGACGTATCCGGTGTCTGAGGACATGAATCCGGAGGAGCGGCGGGAGATGCTGGAAAAGCTTCGAAGTGAACAGCTTGAAAAAGAGGTAGGACTGTTAGTGAACCAGATTGGCAAGATCGATCAGCCGCCGGGTTAAAGGCAGTAGTAAAGTTTTGTATAATAGGGTGGCTTTGTATATACAAAAGCAGGGGGTTCATGGTAAAATAAATATTAGGCTGAGCCGAGAGCTTTTCGGGCTCTTGCAGAATCGGGAAATAAAGATTTATTTGTGTGAAACATTTGTATATGAGGAGGAAAATGAATGAAAAAAAAGAAAAAGAATAACGGTCAATTACAGAAGTACAGTGATTTATTTACCAGGATCATCAACCGTAATATCTGCATTATTCTGGTACTCGTACTTGGAATCGCATTTGTCGGCATTACTCTTATGTCTGTATACAGAGGCAATGAGGCGATCAATTCTGAGGCACAGGAATATCGGGCAGAGATTGAGAAATGGGTGCTGAAGCAGCAGAGCATATTAAATATGTTTGTCAATAATATGGAGGCACAGGGAGATCTCTATAAGGATTATGATGCTGCTGTAAAGTATCTGGATCATATAACACAGAAATATGAGGAGATTTCCTGTACATATTTATCGGATCCGTCTTTGCCGACTGTCGTGATTATGAATAATGGCTGGAAGCCGGATGCCGATTTTGATGTGACCCAGCGTTCCTGGTATTCGGATGCCATTGACAATGATGACATTGCAGTCAGTGATCCGTATCTTGATGAGCAGACAGGGAACTACTGTATAACTATGAGTAAGCGTGTCGTGATCAATGGAAAAACGATCGGGGTATTTGGCATTGATTTTTATATGGATCAGTTGACGGCGATTCTTTCCGACAGTTATAAGGGACGTAATTATGCGTTTTTAGCATCAAAGGATGGGATGATCGTGACGCATCCGTCAGAGCAGTTGCAGCTTGGAGATGGTGTTTCCGTAAAGGTCAGTGACAGTGTTTATGCAAAGTGCAAAAAAGACGCTTCCGTAAAAACGATCGTTGATTATCAGAAAAAGGCAAAAACGGTTACGGCGATGACCACAGAGGACGGCAATTTCCGCGTCTTTATGGTGAAGGACTGGCTGCAGGTATATTCCTTCCTGGTGGAAACTACAATATTTTATATATTTATGTTTATAGCCTGCGTCTGGAGCAGTATCCGGTATAACCGCAGGGTCATCGGCAAATGGTTTCGTCCTCTGGAGGAGTTTGCCAGAAAGATTCCGGCAGTGGCACAGGGGCAGCTGGATATTGTTTTTGATGAGGATGAGATCTGTCTGGAGATTAAAGTACTGCAGGATTCGTTGAATCAGATGGTTACGTCGTTAAATACATATATTAATGACATTGTTCGTATATTGGAGGATGTTGCGGAAGGAAATCTGGCGGTGACTTCGGATATTGAGTATCGGGGAGATTTTGCAAGGTTACAGCAGGCGATTCAGAAGATCACAGGCAATTTAAATGGATTAGTTCGTGACATCGAGCATAGTGCAAAACAGTTTCAGGGAATTTCCCGGCAGGTTTCCGATGTATCCGGTCAGGTGGAACAGGGAGCCAGACAGCAGGCGGACAGCATTGATGATCTTGCACAGAATATGGATCATCTGCAGAAAGGTATGGTGCAGGCAACCGGAAGCGTACGGGAAGTGATCGTGGCGGTAAATGCCAACAACGAAAATCTTCGTGATATCACTCATAACCAGATCAACCTTCTCAGTGACAAGATGCATGAGATTTCGGAAAGCTCTGCGAAGATTGGAGAATGTCTGGAGCTGATCAACAGTATTAACAGTCAGACAAATCTTCTCGCATTGAATGCTTCCATTGAGGCAGCCAGAGCCGGAGAGGCAGGAAAGGGATTTGCCGTTGTAGCAGAGGAGATCCGGCAGCTTTCGGAGAATACGGCGGATGCAAGTGGTGAGATTCGTGGAATGATCCAAAAGAATAACGAGTCCGTCCGGGAAGGAATTGACATTACAGAACATACGGTTCAGATTCTTGAAGATAATCTGAAGAGCTTTGAGGAAGCCCGCGATGAGATTACAAAAGCAGCACAGATCATCGAAAATCAGGAAGAATACATGAACAACATTTCCCAGTCCATGGGAGCGATTGGCAGCATTGTAGACAATAATACCAGTGTGTCCAAAGAGAATACAGCTGCTGCGGAGGAAATGACACAGCAGACAGATCAGCTGTCCGGACAGATCGGGAAATTTCATCTGGCAGAGTGACGAAATCCCTTTGGTTTTTCGGGAGAAAGGGGATGGAGGCAAAAACGTCAAAAACTGCCGAAAACGGGCAGAATCATTGACTTTTTGCACCTGATATGATAAATTTAATCTATGTATTTATGTGTATTGGAGAGTTAAATGCAAATGATATTTGCAGAAATGGAGATGGGGCATGGACTATACAAAATTAACAAACCAGGATCTGGAGCAGTTGATCGGGCAAAAGGACGTAGAAGCCACCTGTGAGATGGCGGACAGATGCCTGAATGGCACATATGGGGTTGAGCAGAATTTAAACAGAGCGTATCAGCTTTATCACAGAGCGGAAAGTAAGGGAAGCAAGCGTGCTTACGTTGGCTTAGCGTATATGTACGAAAATGGCATTCTCTTTGGACAGAATATAGAGCTGGCCAAGAAGTATTATGCGATGGCCGGTGTAGAAAAGACGGAATTTGCAGAGGTTCAGGAGCGGAAAAAGCATTATGTTGAGATGGAGTCGGGACCACGGGAGCCGGTTCGTGTCGGCGCAGATGGTCAGGTGATCAATCGGATTGTCAATGAGGCAATGGGGCTCAGTGATGAACCGGTTGATGAGTCCAGACAGCATTTGATGGAGATGGCTGTGAGCCGTGCCCAGGAGGCGGCAGAAGCAGCACGTATGGCGGCGGTTAAGGCACAGGAGGCAGCCGCAGCAGCAGATAAGGCAGCAGAATATGCAAAAAAAGCCTGTCTGTAGACATGGAGGATTAAATGAAAAAGTATCGGGGAGCATCGGGAAAAATATATAATATTGATCCGGAGCCAATCGCCAAGGGCGGTGAAGGAACGATATGTGCCGTAGAAGGGGCAGACGATATCGTAGCAAAAATATACAAACAGGAAAAAAGAACAAAGCGTCGCTTGGAAAAGCTCTCTCTGATGATTCGCTATCAATTAACGGATATTCAGCGCCGGCAGGTTACATGGCCATTGGACGTGATCTATGAGGAGTCTGGGTTTGCAGGTTATATTATGCCGAGACTTCATAGTGCGGAGGATTTTACCGTGGTATGTGGTGCCGGGATTGAGGAGATCAATCTGGAGGATCGGTTATTTATCGGATATAATATCTGTGCAGCGGTAGATACTGTACATAGCTTTGGCCAGGTCTGTGGAGATCTGAATCCACAGAATATCTGTGTCAATCTGGATATGGATGATCCGGGAGCATTGATGGTTACTTTGGTAGACACAGATTCTTATCATATCGTAAACGGTCAGATGATGTATCGCTGTGAGGTGGGTCAGGCGAACTATATACCGCCGGAGCTGCAGAAACGTCTGTATGGCGGACAGAGTTTATCGTCAATGCCGCTTCCGACATATAGTAAGGAGACTGACCGGTTTGCGCTGGCAGTTAATTTATTCTCATTATTTATGAATGGATGTCATCCTTTTGCATGTGCGATCGATCCGGAAGAGGCAGAGCAGATGGACGAATCTCTGGATATTCCACAGCCTTCCGACAATATCCGTAAGGGGTTTTCACCGTTCTTCTATAAGAAAAAAGGAATCACGTATCCGACTTATGCGCCGGACTTTACATTCCTTCCGGAGAGTTTTCAGAGGCTGTTTTATCGTACTTTTGTGGACGGCTATAAGGATCCGACTGTACGTGCCAGTGCCAGTGAGTGGATGCAGGTGATCATGGAGGTTTTACAAAATAAAGACTATATCAAATGCCAGCATGGTCATATCTATTTTATCCATAAGATGGAGTGTCCGTATTGTGAGATGATCAAGAAGCATCAGGAAAGACAACAAAAAGCGGAGGCTGAGGCAGCAGCAGAGAAGCGTCGGATCGCCGCAAGTCAGCCGATCCATCCGAAGGAGCATATGGCAGACAATTATATGGATGTGCGTCCGAAGGAGCCGACATTCCTGGAGTCGCATTTTGTATTTATCATATATGGAGTGATTGCGCTTTTTATCATTTTATTTATTGTATGGTATTTTAACAGCTGATAGAGGTAACACCAAGGGGTAGTAGTGAAAAGGAAACAGGAGGAAGGAAAATGAGCGAACAGATCACAAAGGAGCAATTATTTGGGGGGATCGCGGCACCAAGTGAGCCGCATATGGCATGTGTGCTTCTGCTGGATATTTCCAGTTCCATGAAAGGAGCACCGATTCAGAGCCTGAATGAAGCGATTGCGAAGTTCAAGCAGCAGGTATGTCAGGATCCGCTTGCAAGAAAGCGTGTTGAGGTAGCGATTGTTACATTTGAGACACATGTAGAGATTGTCAGTGACTTTATGCCGATCGATCAGATGCCTGCGATCACATTGGAGCCGGGCGGACAGACCCATATGGCAGAGGCGATTCAGGTAGCCATTGATCTCGTTAAGAAACGTACCAGAGAATATCAGGGAGTTGGGGTTCCTTGTTTTAAGCCGTGGATCTTTATGATCACAGATGGTGTTTCCATGTCTACACCGGAGGCAATGCAGGAGGCAGCTGCCAGGATTCATGAGGAGGAGTCCAAGGGAAGCAATGGACGTCTCAAATTCTGGGCTTTGGGCGTAGATGATTATGATAAAGAAGAGCTTTTCAAGCTGACCGACCGCGTGATCGAGCTGCAGCAGCATGAGTTTACGGGTATCTTTGACTGGCTGGTGGACAGCATGAGTGCGATCTCCAAGAGCCAGGTAGGAGACAGGATAGAGCTGGATAATCTGCCGGAAGGGGCAGGTATGGCGGCGGATATCGAGGAGAGGGATGTCAGCGAGTGGTAGGAGACCGGTTCTGATATTTGAGAAGGGGCGTATGACATGTTAAGTTATGGATTTTCTATCAAAGGAAAAGCACATATTAAAACAGGGGTTGTATGTCAGGATGCCAATATGCATGGGGAGATCGCACCGGGGGTATATATCGGCGTAGCTGCAGATGGGGTAGGCAGTGCGCGTCATTCCGATATTGCATCGGGGCTTGCAACAGAGAAGCTGGTAGAATATTTAGAACGTCATGTGCAGACCGGCTATGGGATTGATGAGCAGTTAGTTTGTCTGAAGGCGGGATTTCAGTATGCAGAGAAAGCCATTGAAGAATATGTGCAGGACTGCGATGATATGCTCAATGAATATGATACAACTCTTCATGTGGTGCTCTATGATGGCAGGACGGTTGTATACGGTCATGCCGGTGATGGAGGGATTCTGGTCCGGACTGTGTCCGGAGAGACAAAGGTGGCGACATTTCCACAGAAGGGATCGGACGGGGTCTCGGTAATGCCGTTACGTGCGGGAGAAAAGTCGTGGGAATTTGGATATTTTCCGGAGAGAGTAGCAGCGGTTATGCTTGTTACCGATGGGATTCTCGATAGAGTGATCCAGCCACACTTATTAAATCTTCCGGCGACCAGAGAAGAGATTCAAAATCCTGACAGACACAAAACAAATGTATATCGGAGTGCAACGGAGTTCTTTATGAATCCCTATTGTGTGCTTGGCAATAAAAATCTTCAGGATCCCATTGATCTGTATCATTATTATATCAATGGAGAGTTTCTGGATCCGGAGCAGGACTGGCAGTTATATCTGGACTGTATGCGCCAGGGCTATCAGAGTATGTATGATGCCGCGACGACAGAAAAGATCTGCAGTACCATGACGGCAAGTGTGCCACTGTGGAATATCGAAGACACGACGGATGATAAGACGGTGGTATGTCTGATCAATGAGAATGCACAGATCAAGGTGCCAAAGCCGGAGTACTTTTATGAGCCGGACTGGGCAAAGCTTCGTCAGCATTATGAACATTTATTGTATCCGGCAGGATTTGGTGGAGATGATCCTCTGGCACAGCCGCAGACGCCGGGCGGTGAGGAAGAAGAAAGTAATAAAAACAGAAAAAAAGGCGGTTTTTTAAAATCGGTATTTCGAAATAAATAAAAAAAGTACGGCGAGTTAGTAATGGAATCCCGGATGATCATGGTCATCCGGGATGTTTTTTTGAAAAGATTAATAGAGATCCTGCAGAGATGTTGAAAACTTTGCAGGATCTTTTTGGTTTTTAAGGTTGAATTAAGGTACATCACTTATCATAGCCATATCATCAAAACAGATCAAAGTATTCAGGCGTTTCGAGAAACACTTTAGGAAAAGGGGGATAAGCCTATGAGAAAGAGATGGATCAAACGATTTGCAGTGGTTGCACTGGCAACAGCAGTATCTGTATACACAGTACCGAAAACAGGACTTCTGGCAGCACTGGGACTCAGCCAGACCACGGAGGCAGAGGAATCCTCTTCGAATCAGAAGGGACTGGGTGGGAACGGAACTCCGCCGGAGCCGCCAAGTGGAGCAGCATCGGGTGGTGCAATCGGAGGAGGTCAGCCGGGTGGAACACCACCAAGCGGAGCACCGGATGGAGGACCGGGTGGACAGGGACAGCCGGGAGGCGGACCGGGAGAGGCTTCTTCGGGCGTTTCTGATTATTCGGCTGTGAACAAGTTGACGACGGATGCAGTTCTGGATGGGCAGACCATCACTTCAACGGGAACAGATGAAAATGCCGTGAATGTATCGGAAGGAGCCAATGTAACGGTGAAGAATTCTACGGTATCCCGTGAATCCTCCGACAGCACCGGCGGTGATAATTCCAGCTTTTACGGTGTGGGATCCGCACTTTTGTGTACCAATGGTGTGTTGAATGTGGTTAAGGATACGATCACTACAAATGCAGCAGGCGGAGCAGGTGTATTTGCCTATGGTGACGGCACTGCAAATGTAGCAGACACGACGATCACCACAAGCCAGGATACCTCCGGTGGTATTCACGTAGCCGGTGGTGGCACACTTTACGCATGGAATGTAACTGCCCAGACAAGCGGTCAGTCCTCTGCAGCGATCCGGAGCGATCGTGGAGGTGGCACAATGGTAGTGGATGGTGGAACATATACATCCAACGGCAAGGGCTCTCCTGCAATCTACAGCACAGCAGATATTTCGGTTCATGATACCAAATTGACAGCAAACGGTTCCGAGGCAATCTGCATTGAGGGATTAAATACCATTCGCCTTTATGACTGTGATCTCACCGGAAATATGAAGGACGACAGCCAGAATGACTGCACCTGGAATGTGATCCTGTATCAGAGCATGTCCGGAGATTCCCAGGTAGGAAACAGTACCTTTGAAATGCAGGGAGGCAGTCTTACTGCAAAGAATGGCGGCATGTTCTATACTACAAATACAGAATCTACATTTACTCTGAAGAATGTGGATATTACCAATGCGGATGACAGTGAATTTTTCCTGAAATGCACCGGCAACAGTAATCAGAGAGGCTGGGGAACCAGCGGAAGCAACGGTGCGGATTGCCTCTTTACAGCCATTTCCCAGAAGATGAATGGTGATATTATCTGGGACAGCATCAGTCAGCTCGACCTGTATATGACAGAGGGCAGCAGCCTCAAAGGCGCTGTGGTTCAGGATGAAAGCTGCGCGGGCAATGGCGGCAGCGGATACAGCAGCATTTATATTGACAAGGATTCTACCTGGACCGTTACCGGGGACAGTACCGTAACAAATCTTTACAATGCAGGTACCATTCAGGACGCAGATGGCAAGACCGTTACGATCAAGAATTCTTCCGGCAAGGTGTACGTAAAGGGAAGCAGCAGCTATACGATCACGGTGGAGAACTATTCTACTACAGCAGATATGAGTGGGGCCTCCAGCGTCAGCAAATGGAGCGATCACGCCGTTGATCAGTCAACAGCTATCAAGGAATCCGGAAGTACCGTGACAGCTGCTTCTTCTACAACAGCAGCGCCATCTCAGACAACAGCATCCGACAAGACAACAGGAACCTCTGCCACAGCGGCACCATCCGGAACGTCTAACAGTAATGGAACTGCTTCATCCGATTCTAAAACATCTGCCAAGTCTGCCGGAAAGACAAAGGTCACTTCTGCAAAACGAAGCGCAGACGGAAAGAAAATAAAGGTTTCTCTGAAAAAGGTGGCAGCAGCCAGTGGTTACCAGGTTCGTTATTCTACAGATAAAAAGTATAGCAAGAGTAAGACGAAAACATTGACCACGACAAAGAATCATGTTACCGTAAAGAAAGTAAGCAAGGGTAAAAAATATTATTTCAGCGCAAGAACCTATAAGGTGGTAAACGGTAAGAAATACTGGAGTGCATGGTCACAGAGCAAAAAAGCATAAAGATATGACAACAGGACAAAACGGGGGAAGCGTAAGCTTTCCCTGCCTTTCGTCAATCAGTGGCGATAGGAGAGGAGGAATCGGGATGCGGTTATTACTTGCGGAGGATGAAAAGGATCTGTCGGAGGCTTTGACGGCAATCTTTGAGCATAATCATTATGAAGTGGATGCAGTTTACAATGGCAATGATGCGCTTGATTATATTCTGGTGGGAGATTATGACGGTGTCGTGCTGGACGTGATGATGCCGGGAATGGACGGCTTTGAGGTAATGCGCAAGGTCCGGGAGCAGAAAAATGATGTCCCGATTTTGATGTTGACCGCAAAAGCCGACATTGATGATCGTGTTTTTGGACTGGACAATGGAGCGGACGATTATCTGGGAAAGCCATTTGCGGCAAAAGAGCTTCTCGCCAGAGTACGTGCGATCACCCGGCGCAAAACCGAAGCACTGGATGCAAAGATCACCGTAGGAAATCTTGTCCTGGATGATGCCACGGGGATATTAAAGGGACCGAAGGACGAGATCCGTCTGCCCAATAAGGAATTTCAGATGCTGGAAATGCTCATGAGTAATCCCAAACAGATCATATCCGCGGACCGCTTTCTGGAGAAGGTCTGGGGATATGACACGGAGTCGGATATCAATGTGGTGTGGGTGATGATCTCCTATTTGCGCAAAAAGCTTGTGAAGATCGGAAGTGATGTGCAGATCAAGGCAGTACGCAATCAGGGATACACTTTGGAAATTGTCGGAAAATAAGAATACCGGATCCGGTATAAGCGGATATTTGTGGCGCGGTGACGGAATCGGCGTGTGGAAATAAGACCGAAAGGGGGTTATGAGGTGATAAATAAACTTCGGAGGCGATTTATTCTGGTGGCAATGCTTTCTACAGTTGTAGTGCTGATTGCCATTGTGGGTGGCATGAACATTATGAATTACCGGCAGCTTCAGGCGGATGCGGACCGGACCAATAAAATGATCACGGACAATAATGGAACCTTTCCAAATAACAGTGGAGAGGACAGAAATGCTCCGAAGCCGGATGGAAATCAGCCGCCACAGCAGCCACAGGGCGGAAAGCAGAATGGCGTTTCGGGTCCCGGACAACCGGGAAAGCCGGGCAAGCAGCCTTCCGGAGATATGGGCGAAATGTCACCGGAGGCTCCGTTTGAGACAAGGTACTTTTCTGTGGTGTTAGATGCATCCGGGAAGGTAACCTCTGCCAATCTCAATAATATTGCAGCGGTATCGGAGGATCAGGCCAAAAAGCTGGCGCAAAAGGTAATGAAAACGTCGGGCAGCAAAGGGTTTACAGGAATTTACCGTTATGCGAAGGTGGCACAGTCTGACGGGACATTGATTGCTTTTACAGACTGCAATAAGGCACTGGACACATTTTATAAAAATATGCGGATCAGCGGCGTTGTATCCTTAGCGGGAGTGGCGGCGGTATTTGTTCTGGTCGTGATCTTTTCCAGACTGGTATTTCGCCCTATTGCGGAAAGTTATGAAAAGCAGAAACAGTTTATCACGGATGCCAGCCATGAGATCAAAACACCCCTGACGATCATTGATGCCAATGTGGAGGTCATTGAAATGATGTCCGGGGAAAATAAATGGACCAAGAGTACAAAAAATCAGGTGAAGCGTCTGGCATCCCTGGCGGGACAGCTCATTACCCTTTCGAAGATGGACGAAGGGGACGGTGCGGCGGATAAGATGAAGTTTTCCATGACAGATGCTGTCATCGACACAACCTCCTCCTTTGAGAGTGTGGCAGAGACAAAGGGACGGAAGCTTGTGTGTGACATTGAGGAAAACTTGTATTTTGTCGGGGAAGAAAAGCGGATCCGGGAGATGTTTGGGATTTTTCTGGATAATGCTGTGAAATATTCCACTGAGGGCAGTGAGATTCATGTTTCTCTGGAGCGGAAGGGAAGGAAGATCATTTATCAGATCAGTAATGAGACGGATCAGATTGCAAAAGGAAATCAGGATGTGCTGTTTGAGAGGTTTTATCGCAGTGACGCTTCCAGAAACTCCGCGACAGGCGGAAGCGGAATCGGACTTTCCGTGGCGAAAGCAGTGGCGGAGGCACATCATGGTAAGCTGACGGCAGAGAGTAAGGATGGCAAAAGTCTTACCATCACGTTGACGGTAGGTCCGGCTGCGTAGGGGATGTTGATTGCATAATGGAAAGTATTTGTCAGATGTTGGCAGATGTTTTTTGTTTTGTTTCTAAGGAATAATATTGACATATTGCATTATTATGATAAAATAACAGTAACAATTACTATTATTTTACGAAAGGAGAATGAGATGGCTGCAATACGTTATAGTAAACAGCGGGAGGCGATCCGGATGTATCTGCTCTCGACAAAATCTCATCCTACAGCGGAGGCAGTGTATAATAATATCAAAAATGAGCATCCTCGTATTAGCCTGGGAACCGTTTACCGCAATCTGAATCTGCTGGTGGAGCAGGGCGAGGCACTGCGTCTGGACTGCGGTGACGGAGTGGATCATTTTGATGGTGATACAAGACCTCATTATCATTTTGCGTGTCGCGGGTGTGGCTGTGTGATGGATCTGGACATGGATCCCATTGATCATATCGACCAGATCGCAGGAGCCGGCTTTGATGGAGAGATCCAGGGACATAGGGTGTTGTTTTATGGGCTATGTCCGGATTGCAGGAAGTAAATTGAATGAATTTGATCAAAAAGATGATTTTTTTGAAAAAATGTGTTGACAATAAGAGAAAGATTTGTTATATTCTTATCAGAAACAGTAATCATTACTGTTAAGGAGACAAGGCAAACAAATGTTATAAAATTTATAAAAGAAAAGGAGATTACGATTATGGCAAAGTATGTATGTTCTGTATGTGGTTATGTTCATGAAGGAGATCAGCCACCGGAGAAGTGTCCACAGTGTGGAGTTGGCGCAGATAAGTTCATCCGACAGGGAGATGACAAGACTTGGGCTGCTGAGCACGTTGTAGGTGTTGCACAGGGCGCACCGGAGGATATTATGGCAGATCTTCGTGCAAACTTCAACGGAGAGTGCTCCGAGGTTGGTATGTATCTGGCAATGGCTCGTGTGGCTCATCGCGAGGGATATCCGGAGATCGGACTTTACTGGGAGAAGGCAGCATATGAGGAGGCTGAGCATGCAGCGAAGTTCGCAGAGCTTCTTGGCGAGGTTGTTACAGACAGCACGAAGAAGAATCTGGAAATGCGTGTAGAGGCTGAGCATGGTGCAACAGCAGGTAAGTTTGATCTTGCAAAGAGAGCAAAGGCACTGGATCTGGATGCGATCCATGATACGGTTCACGAGATGGCTAGGGACGAGGCAAGACACGGTAAGGCATTCGAGGGTCTTCTGAAGAGATATTTTGGTTAAAAAATGCACAAAAAATAAAACCGGATCGGCAAAAGATTGTCTAAAATGAAATTGGACAGATCAAAAATAAGGTACTATAATAAACTTATGGTGCATAAAACGAAAAACCGATTCGATTTGGACTTCTACTACACTAAGAAACCTGTGTGGTGGAAGTCTTTTTGCTTTGCAGGGTCGTGTCATTTCCGATAAAGCAAAATATTCCGTAAGGAAGCAATCGGATCAAGCTTTGCTTTACGCATGTGAAGATCAGCAAAAAGAAGGAGGAATCATTATGATGACATTAAACGCTGAGAAAAGAGACATGAGTGTAAAGGCCAAAAAGTTACGGAGAGAGGGATATGTCCCAGGCAGTTTATGCGGAAGAGATCTGGAGGAGCCGGTTGCTTTGAAGATTTCTGAATTTGAAGCAGAGCGTTTCATGAGAAAGAACATGAAGGGCAGCAGAACGGTATTGCAGGTTGGAGATCAGAAGTACAACGCAATCGTAAAGGATGTAGATTATAATCCGCTGATGAAGAGGATTATGTTTATTGATTTCCAGTTATTGGTTGCCGGAGAGAAAATTTCTACGACAGCACAGGTTGTATTGCTGAATGAGGAGCTGGCAAAGGGATCCGTCGACGAGGAGATTTCCGAGATTCATTACAAGGCAGACCCGGCAGATATTGTGGAAAAGGTTTATATTGATTTCGAGAAGCTGGGCGATCAGAAATGTGTCAAGGTAAAGGATATCAAGGAATTGATGAATGACAAGATCGAGCTGATCACTTCAGAGGATGCAACCATCGTAGATATTTCAGAAGCCTCTCAGTATGTGGAGGAAGATGAAGCTGCTGAGGGAGAAGCCGAGGCAGTTGCTGCATCATAGTTGCATTGTGAACATGGATAAATACAATTAAAAAAGGAACTATTGCATCAACGGACAAGAAATGATCCGTTTGTGTAATAGTTCCTTTTTTGAACTCTGAATTCTTTTACTGCTGTGGATTATGACAGATTCAAAACTTTAGTGGCAAGCTTCTCGCGAAAACGGATGTCATGTTCTACGATCAGCATCGTGGGATGGTAGTGGGATATGAGGTTTTCCAACTGTATCCGTGAAAACACGTCAATATAATTCAGAGGCTCATCCCAGATATAAAGGTGTGCGGGAGTCAGGAGACTGGTTGCGATCAACACCTTTTTCTTTTGTCCTTCGGAGAAATCCTGTATTTGCTTTTGAAATTGTGTGCGGTCAAAATCCAACTGGCGAAGCAATGTCAGAAACAGACTATAGTCCAACTGGTGGGACAAGGCGTAATCCTGTAAAGTACCATTTAGGCAGGAGGTGTCCTGACTGATATAGGATATGACAGGATGGCCGGGAATCTCCAGAGTACCGGAGGTGTGAAATAGACTTTGCTGGTGAATCTGCAGTATTGCTTTGATCAGACTTGATTTGCCACAGCCATTATCTCCATGAAGGAAAAGGATATCTCCCTGCCGGATCTGAAAAGTGATCCGGTTGATCACGGGATGCTTGGCATCGGAGTACCAAAGGGAGAAATCCCGTGCGTCTACCAGTGTGTTCTTATAATAGGACAGAGGGGTGAGGCGGATTTTCCTCCTACTCGATTGTTTTATATTTATAGATGTGCGCTGGTCAATTTTTTCTTGCTGCAGTCATTCTTCTTGGCTGTATTGAATAATATCACCCGGTGTGCAGTCTAAAACATAACAAATTCTGGCAAGGATATCTGCATCGATTTTTTCGACATATCCATTATACCATTTGTCGATGACTTCAAATCTTGTATTGATGGCTTTTGCCAGTGCATTTCTTGTAATGTTTTCTGAATCCATATATTTCTTTAGGTTAATTTTGATGGAACCGTATTGGTTCATTGTAAATACTTCTTTTTTCATGAAAAGCACCTCTTACTATTGATACTAAACAAAAAGTTACGATTTGACGATCCCCTTTTATAATGTTACTACTGTATACAGTAATATTTATTGAGTTAAGTTTTTTCACAAATAGTCTGTAGATATGCTAAAATAATAAAATAGTTGCAGAATAACAAAAGAATCAGGTGAGAGGATGCTATGGCTTTGGAATTAAATATTGCTATTTGTGATGACGAGAAATATTATAGGAACTATGTTAAAAATGCTGTCAGGGATTATCTGGTAAAAGAAGATGTGCTGTTTCGGATTGAGTTATTCATGAATGGAGAAGCTTTTTGTGAACACGAAGAAAATATTCAGAAATTTGACATTATATTCCTGGATATTGAAATGGATGGTATGAATGGGATGGAGACAGCGTATTTCATTCGTGAGAAAAATCCGGAAATTGACATTGTTTTTATAACTGTCACATCAGATTATGTTTTTGAGGGTTATAATGTCAGGGCAGTACGCTATATTATGAAAAAAGAAATCGACAAATCATTGCCGGATTGTTTAGCGAACATTATAAAGACAAGAAAGCTTAGCGGACATAGGATGGAATTTCCATTTGTTGGTGGGAAAAGGACGATACTACTGGATGATATATTGTATATAGAAAGCCGATCTCATAAATTACAGTTCACAAGAAAAGATGACATTTTATATATGTATGGTCAGATTAATGAGTTGGAATCCAAAGTGACTGGTTTTAATTTTGTCCGGTGCCATCAAAGTTTCCTGGTTAATCTTGGGCATATTGAACAAATAAACAACTATTTAATTTGTCTGTCCAATAGGTCTATGATTCCGGTTTCCCGTCCCAGATATCCCGAAGTGAAACGGCGGTATTTACAATATAAAGAGATATAAACATGATGGAGGGGAATAAAATGTTGGAAGAATTTTTGAAAAGTATCAGCATTGTTTTTTATGAAGCACTTTGCTGTAGAATTTTTCTGGACATTTTTTTGAAACAGAGATTTTCATTTAAATTAGAAAGATTCATTTCAGTAGTGTTGTTAGCCGGAATTTTTTTATTTCTGGCACTGATTACCCAAACCAATAGTGAGTATATCATTCGTAGTATGGGGATTATAGTTTGTATCTTTTTGTTTTCTATGTTTTTCTTTTTAGGAAAATGGCAGAAAAAAATATTTTTATGTGGAGCATTTTATGCTTTGCTCTGCTGCGTAGATTATTTTTCGTATATTATGTTAGAGTCAATATTCGGAAAAGCTTTGTTTGACAATAATGCAATTCAGGTTATGCTTGTTTTATTATGTAAAACGATTCTTTTTATTGTGATTTTGGGAATTGAGCATTTCTGGGATCGTGGACGGGAAGTACATCTGACAGGATCAGCATGGATATTAATGATAAGTTTTCCTGTATTGTCAATGATGATTATGATAGTTATGCTGTTTTCGTTTATAGGTAGAAATAGTGGGGCAAGTTATTTGACCGTTTCTTTTGGAATTATGGTTATGAATGTTGTTATGTTTGAATGGTTGAAGTTCGTTTCAGAGAAAGATAGGCGATGGAATCAGATACGTCTCCTGCAAGAGAGAAATGAGGAAAAATTTCGGTTATATCATGAAGTAAGTGTCAATTATGAAGAACAAAAACGCATTTTGCATGATTATCATAACCAGATTGATTGTGTGCAGGGATTGCTTAAAGAACGGCAGTATGAGGAGGCGGAGAACTATGTGGAAAAACTGGCAGATTCAATCCCTGATCAAATGCAGAGTGTAGATGTAAACCATCCGATTCTCAATGTTGTGTTGAATCAGAAATACCGTCTGGCAAAACGGAAGAATATTTCACTTTTGTTTTATGCTAATGATCTGTCGGATTTATGGTTGGAGGAGCAGGATGTGGTAAGCTTGCTGTCCAATCTTCTGGATAATGCTATAGAGGCATGTGAAAAATTGGAAGGAGAACAGAAGGTATGGATAAAACTTGTCAGGGAAAAGCGGCAGTTTGTGCTTTCTATCCGAAATCCGGTGTCTGAACCGGTTGATATTCAAAATAATGAGATTCCTACAAGTAAAAAAGATAAGGGAAAACATGGGATTGGTTTAAAGAATGTGCAGATGATACTGAATAAGTACCAGGGGATGGGGATGATGCGTTACGAAGAGGGATATTTTTCGTATACGGCTGTGATACCTGAGATAAAAGGCTGAGATTTAGTAAAAATGTACTGTAAATAATGAATATAGATAGGTGTATGCATTGTGCAAGGTTATGATTTATGTAGCCTTGCTTTTTTGTTTGGAAATAATACAATGAGAAAAAGTTTCTAAAATAAAAACGTCAATTTTTGCAACTTTCCGTCAAATTATGTAACTGCCATTGATTTATTACAAAGAAGTATGATACATCTGTGGGAAAGGAGATGGTATGTAATGGTGGCAAATTTTGTTGATTTTCTGATTCGGAGTCACGCATTAGAAGAAAAGTACAGAGAGGATTCTATTTATGGTTTGACACTAATTTTTGAAAAACTGATTGTTTGTACGGTTTTATTTATTCTTTCTTTTCTGTTGGGAAAATTCTGGGAGGGCGTTACATTTACAGCTTGCTTTCTGATGTTACGTCAGACGACTGGAGGATTCCATGCAAAATCGTTTTCGGGCTGTTTCATAGGTTCGATTGCTACAGTTATACTGACCCTTGAAGTTTTTGTGCCATTACTGGCAAAATATATAATTTTATTCGGAGTGATGCTCGTTATTTCTATTGTCTGTATTTTGCTTTTTGCGCCTGTGAACCATCCAAATCTTATGTTGACTTTAGAGGAACAAAGGAGACACAGAAATTGGAGCAGAGGAATCTTGTTTATGGAAATTGGAGTGGCAGGAGCAGGGATTCTCTTAAAAATGGAATGGCAGCAGTATATTCTGATGGCAATCATCGTATGTGCTGTTTTCATAATAGTAGCAAAGATAATACAACAGGAGGTGAGAACGGATGAAAACAAAAAAAACAGGTAGCTTAATTCTTAATTTGGCAGGCAAAATTGCGAAAATGGAAGCGGTTAAGACAAATTCAGGATGGCCGCCAGCATGTGCAGGGTTTTTGCATCAGCCAAAACGTCCGGCTAAAAAATAACTGGAATGTTGGGCAGCAGAGCCAAAAGAAAACTACCCATTGCATTTATGCAATGGGTGGGAAATTAAATCCGTCATGTATGATGGATTTAAAAATAGATTGGAATGCAGCTTTTTTGCATACTGATTTGTTGTGTCAGCTATGACAGATGCAGGTAAGATAAGGGAGACGTATAAATGATGGAAGGAGAATCTAGGATGAGAGTTAAACATAAGAAACGAATGAAGCGTGTGTTGGCGATGATATTGACAGCAGCAATCACGTTGCAGACAGGATTCAGCCCTGTTGCCAGTGCGGCTACGGGTAGTGAGACGGCAAAAGCAGGCAGCAGCACTGTAGAAATGGACAGTAATACTGCAAAAAGAAGCAGTATGGAAAATTCAACTGTAGATGCAAATGCTGCACAGAAAAATAATACCTTGGGGGATAGCGGGCAGGAATCCAAGGCTTCCGATTTACCGGAAGAGACGGGTGTAGAGCTTTCTAAGAAAGAATTCTCCACCGGCTTTAAGGTAATCAATCAATGGGACAATCAGTTTCAGGGGGAAATCACAATTACCAATACCTCTGAAAAAACAATAGAAAACTGGAATGTTACTTGTAATTTCAGCCATGAGATTACAGAAATATGGAATGCTTTTATATATGACCACAAGGGAGACACCTACCAGTTTAAAAATGCGGAATGGAATTCGGACATTGCTCCGGGTGCCAGCGTGTCATTCTCCTTTACGGCAAATTGGGATAACGATACCATCAACAAACCATCGAAATTTGAATTAAGTTCTGAAAGAATTACTCTGGACGGGGATAATTATAAGGCAGAGTTTTCTGTTACTTCTGACTGGGGCGACGGTTATACCGGCTCTATCACAATTACTAACGATACCAATAAAACAATCCGTGACTGGGTGCTAAGCTTCGACTTTGATCATGATATTGACAGTGTCTGGAATGGAAACATGATTGAACATAACGGAAACCATTACGTCATCCAGAATACCGGCTACAATGGCAACTTGAAAAAAGGCGAAAAGATAGAAATCGGTTTCCAGGGCAAGCCGGGGAAGGTGCAGAACGGTCCATACAATTATGAATTATTATCCTATGAGGATCTGAAGCTGGAGCTGGATGCGCCAAAGCTGGTTCTGGACGGAACCGGGGAGTATCCTGTGCTTAGCTGGAACCGGGTGGATGGTGCTGCGACATATACAGTTCAGAGAAAGAAAGGGACTGACGGGAAGTATACGGTTCTGGCAACCGATCTGACTGCAAAGACCTATACGGATATGGACATCCATGAAAAAGGTGAATACTACTATGTAGTTACGGCTGACAATAAATTTACCAAAAGTCCGTTATCCAACGAAGAGTGTTACCGCAATATAGCCAAGACACCTACCCTGCTTGGAAAGATTGAGAATAATGCGGCAAAGCTGATCTGGGATGAAACACTGGGAGCCAGAAGCTATACCTTGTACCGCAGTACCAAAAGCGGCGGGCCATATTATGTGCTGGCAGATAAACTGCTTAAGACGGAATATGTAGATGAGGACATGGATCCGGATGAAATCTATTATTACGTTGTGGTAGCGGTTAATGAGCGGGGAAACAGTGACAATTCCAATGAGATTAAATTAGGCATCAATGAAGACAGGGAATATACTTTTGAGGCAGAGCAGGATGATGATAAGGATGGTCTGACAAATAGTGAAGAACTTTTGCACGGTACGGATGTTTTTTCTAAGGATACCGATAATGATGGTCTGGATGATGCGGAAGAAGTCCGTCGGGGCACCAATCCTTTAGAACCTGATACAGACGGGGACGGCATTTATGATGGCGCAGAGGTTCTATTAGGGCTTGACCCGCTGGAAAAAGACGAGATGGGAGAATACCAGACGGAGAAGAAGTCAGATTCCGGCAGGGCAGAGGTCAATATCAGCGGAGACAGTAACCTGGTGCTTGCCCCGGTTGGTGCCAATGATTCCGATAACGTACTGGTCAATTCCCTGGAGGGCATGGTTGGGAATGCAGTGGATGTCACGACCGGCGGGTTTCCGTTTAAAGAGGGGGAAATTACCTTCCATTATACGGACGAAGAGCTGCAGGAGCTGGGCATCGGTGAGGATGACTTAAGTGTATATAAGGTAAATTATGATACCAAAGAACTGGAAAAACTGACGGAAGTAACTTATGACAAGGAAAAGAATACGCTGGTTGGCGTGATTACAGATGGCGGGACCTATCTGCTTGGATATTCCAAGATGAGTATTGACCTGAGCAATGTGGATATTGTATTCTCCATTGACCAGTCCGGCAGCATGTGGTCAAATGATCGTAATTATTATAGGATTCTTGCAACAAAAAAATTCCTGAAAAATTTAAAAGAGGATTCCTATCGTGCGGGAATTCTGGCGTTTGAAGACTTTACCACAGTAAAATGTAAAATTACCAAGGATAAGAATGCACTGAATAAAGCATTGGATGGAATGTATTATGATGGCGGTGGAACAGATCTTTATAAGGCTATTGTAGATGCTGTCGATATGTTCAAGGATAATTCTAAGAGAAAGGTCATCGTTCTCTTTACAGATGGTTATGGAGGAAATCCGGTTCCGGCAGCCACAAATTTATGTAATAAGAAAAATGTAGTTGTGAATACAGTTGCTTTGGGCAGCGGTACTAATACAAGTCTGTTAGAGAAGATTGCGACCTATACAAAGGGTGGTTATTTCTACATCAATAATTCCCGTTCCATGACACAGGAAGATGTAGAAAAACAGATTGATTTAATTTATGAGAAGCTTTCCAAGCAGCTTACCCTGAGCGAAGAGGCAGAGGATGAAGACCTGCCGGAAAGCAGGATGAACCTGGAGTTTTCGGATTTATACAGCGGTATCGATAGCAAGGAGGCACAGGAGTGGATGACGACTGCATCCACCAACCTTCTGACCGGAAACTATGTATATGATGAAACCGATATTGCCCTGGAAGGACCGGGCAACAACCTTTCCTTTACCAGAACCTATAACTCCCTTTCCGCAAATGAAAGCTCCATCCTTGGAAAGGGTTACCATACGAACCTGGATATGAAAGTGGAGAAACAGGAATCCAGTTCCGGGGGCAATATACAGGTTGGCAAGGTGGATGTCAGCCGCTTAAATGTCAGGGCAGGCGCTGGGGCAGACAAAAAGATTATCGGTGGGCTTTCCAGAGGGAAAACGGTAAAAGTACTGGGGACGGAAGAGGTATCGGGAAAAACCTGGTACAAGATAAAATACAAGAACAAAGATGCTTATGTGGCCGGCTGGTACATTGATGGAAATGGCGGGTATGAGGTATCTTTTGCTTCCGGCACCAAAATTTTCTTTACGGAAAACAGTGATGGATCAATCCGTCCGAATAACAGTACGGATGTTACCTTTTCCAAAACAGCGGATGGGTACCGTATTAAAAATGCAGACCTGTCAAAAATAGAGTTTGATAAAAAAGGAAAACTGACAGGAATGTTTGACCGCTACGGCAATGAGATTTCCGTATCTTATTCCGATGGGAAAATCAGTAAGCTGACCGATGCCGTGGGACGGTATCTGAAATTTACCTATAACGGGAACGGCTTGTTGGAAAAAGTAGTGGACAGTGCAGACCGCAGTGTCAGCTATTCCTACAATAAGAAAAAGCAGCTTACCGGAGTAAAAGATGTATTGGGGAACAGCACCACCTTTGAATACCATGAAAAATCCGGCATGCTTTCCGCAGTCAATGACCCATTAAAGCATCAGGTAGTACGTAATGATTATGATGCCCTCGGCAGGATTGTCCGCCAGTATGACGGCGATAACATCATCCAGTATTTTATTTATGATGATGAGATTGATAAAAAATCAGAGGGTGTCAGTGCCAGATATATGATTAACGGTAATGGCAAGGAGAGCAAAACTACCTTCAACCAGGACTTGAAACCGGTCATTGAACGGGATGCCCTGGGCGGTCAGACACAGTATAAATATGAATATTATAATGAAGACAGTGATAAATGGGTCAACATTACGGTAAAACGGGACGGAGACAAAGTATGGGAGACTTATGAAGATTACCGGAGAAACCACAAAGTTGCCATACGTGAAACGGCGATTGACAAAAACAAGAATAAGACGGTAACGGAATACAACAAACATGGAAATCCGGTCAGTGTTACTGATGCGGCAGGCAACACTGCCACCATGAAATATGATACATACGGCAACCTGGTGTCTGAAACGGACAAGGCTGGTAATAAAACTACACATACCTATGATGATAACGGCATTAAACTTATGGAGGAAAAAGATGCCCTGGGGAATGTGACACAATACAAATATTATGCGGCAGAAGGTGATATCAAAATTAAAGGGCTTACCAAGACCGAGACAGACCAGCGGGGTGCGGTAACCACTTACTACTATACCGCTTCCCATAATAATTGCAAAAAGATTCAGGATGCCCTGGGCAATGTGACGAAAGCATCCTATGACCATGTGGGCAGGAAAGTAACGGAAACAGATGCTCTGGGGAATGTAACGGGATATGAATACGATGAGGCAGGCCAGCTCGTAAAGACGACCGATGCCCTGGGCAATACGGAGAAGTATAGCTATGATGCGGCAGGAAATAAAACATCAGAAACAGATAAGAAGGGCAACGAAACGAAATACCAGTATGATGCTAAAAACCAGCTGGTAAAGCTGACGGATGCAATGGGCAATGCAACGGAGTACAGCTATGACCATGTGGGCAATGTCTTAAAAGAGATTACGCCAAAAGGAACGACCCGTTATGAATATGACGCCATCAATCAGAAGATAGAGGAAAAGAATGAATTAAAAGAAAAGACCCTCTATGATTATGATAAAAACGGTAACCTGACCCATGTGACGGATGCATTGGGACGTGTTACAGTCTACAGCTATGATTCCCTGAATCAGAAGACAGAACAGAAAGCGGCACTGGGTCAGACAACAAAATATCAGTATGATGCCCTTGGAAATGTGATTAGAGAAACCGATGCCCTTGGAAACAGCGTGGAAACCCGCTATGATGCCCTGGGAAGGGTTATTCAGGCAACGGATAAAAACGGCAACAAAACATCTACGGTCTATGACGATAAAAATGGCACTGTGACAGTTACAGCAGCAGACGGCGGTGTGACAAAAACAGAACTGGATCTCCTGTCCAGGGAAACCGAAGTGACGGATGCGCTGGGCCATGTTACACGGAAGCAGTATGACGGCAATGGAAACCTGATCCGGGAAACGGATGCCTTAGGCCGTGTGACGGAATGCCGGTATGACGAACTGGACCGCCGGATCTCCATGAACCTGAAATATCAGGAAAACGGGGAAACAAAGGACTGCATTACAACTTACGAATACGACAAAAACGGCAATAAGAAGAAAGAAACCAATGCGAAAGGGCAGGTTTCCAAATGGAATTATGATGCCTTAAACCGTGTCGTAAAAGAGATCAATGCAGAAAACGGGGAACAGAGCTATACCTATGATGAGGTGGGCAATGTCATCAAGGCAGAGGATGCCCTGGGACGTACCGTATCCAAAAAATATGATGCCCTCTCCAGGGTAACCGAAGAAAAAGATGCCCTGGGAGCAGTAACCGCCTATACCTATGATGCAGCCGGAAACGTCACCGTGAAGACTGACGCTGCCGGAAATAAAACAAAATATGCGTATGATGATCTTGACCGCAATACCGCCATCACGGATGCGTATGGCAATAAAGAGGTAATGGAATACGATGCGGTGGGCAATAACACAGCGAAACAGGACCGCAACGGAAACATCACCAGATACAGCTATGACAAAAATGGGCAGTTAATCAGGACCACAGACCCATATGATAAGAGCATATCCTATACATATGATTCCATGGGAAGGCAGATTAAGGTCACCGATGCCAAGGGCGGGGAGACTTCCACCGGATATGATAAGCTGGGAAGGAAAATATCTTCCACAGACCAGGCAGGCAATACGACCAGGTACCAGTATGATGCGGCAGGCAACCTGATCAAAGAAACCGACCGCAACGGCAAGGTCACCGGCTACAGTTATGATGGATTTGACCAGCTGGTAAAGGTAACGGATGCAGAATCCAATAATACAGCATACCGCTATGATCTGGCAGGAAACCTGTTGGAACAGAAAGACGGGGAAGGAAGGACGGTATCTTACGCTTATGACAGCATGAACCGGAAAATTTCCATGACGGATGGTGCCGGAAAGGAAGAAAGCTACAGCTATGATAAAGCATCTAACCTGACTGCCAAAACGGACCGCAATGGTACCGTTACGAATTACACCTATGATGCCTGTAACCGGCTCCTGACGGAGAAAGCGGGAAAGATATCTTACCGGTACAGCTATGATAAGCTTGGGAACATGCTGACCATGACGGACAATACCGGAACAACGAAGTACAGCTATGATGCCCTGTCCCGGATGACCAAAATGGTAACTTCCCAGAACCAGACAGTCGGCTACAGCTATGATGCGGCAGGAAACCGCCTTACCGTGCAGTCCGGTGTGAACCAGCTTACACGGTACAGCTACGATAAGATGAACCGTATCAACAAGGTGGAATATAACGGGCAGAATACCCGGTATGACTATGATGCCAACGGAAACCAGATCAAAATGATCCATTCTAACGGCATGAAGACAAGCTACACCTTTGACGGAAGAAACCTTCTGACGGGAATCATCAACACCAATCCTGACGGGACTAATAAGAAGTATTATTATAACTACGATCCGGAAGGCCTGCTGACCAAAAAGCAGGAGCCAAAGGGAATAACGACATACAGTTATAACGGGGACAAACAGCTTGTCAGCATGACAGAGCCGTCTGGCAGGGTAACCGGCTATACATACGACAGAGCCGGTAACCGCAGAAGCCAGAGGGTAGCGGATGGCAGTGACGTAACAGCAATCGAATACATCTACGACAGTCAGAACCGTCTGACAGCAACCATAGAAAAGAAGCCAGATACAACGGTACATACTGACTATGAGTACGATGCCAACGGTAACCAGACCAGGGTCGTGGCAAAGGACAGTGCAGCAGGAACCACAAAAACAGACACCTATGTCTATGACGAGCTGAACCAGCTGACACATATCAGCGGCAGTGACGGCAGTCAGTCAGACTACACCTA
Source organism: uncultured Lachnospiraceae bacterium (assembly GCA_934339135.1). Classification (GTDB taxonomy): domain Bacteria; phylum Bacillota; class Clostridia; order Lachnospirales; family Lachnospiraceae; genus Jutongia. The sequence goes on from CAKRHP010000007.1 coordinate 30,631, forward strand.
CTATGCAAGCGGTTTGCGTGCCTCCAAGAATGTCAACGGAAGCACCGCCGTATTTACCTATGACGGAACGAAGCTCCTGACTGAGCAGACAGCAGGGCAGACGAAAACAAATATCCATGGCACAAATCTGATTGCCACGGCAGGCAGTGATATGTTATATTATCAATATAACAACCATGGCGATGTCATCAGCGTCCTTGACCAGGCAGGAGAGGTTAAGAACGAATACGACTATGATGCCTTTGGCAATGCCATTACAGAGAAGGAAACGGTTTCCAACCCTTACCGTTATGCCGGTTATTATCAGGATTCCGAAAGCGGGCTGTATTACCTGCAGAGCCGCTACTATAATCCGAGGACGGCAAGATTCCTGACGGAGGACACTGCTTCCGGTAAGTATACCGACCCGTTGAGCCTGAATAAGTATACCTACTGCCATAACCAGCCGGTGACGGGATATGATCCGGACGGGCATTTCCTGCATATCGTAGCAGGGGCAGCCATCGGTGCACTGGTCAGTGGTGGACTCTCCTATGCATCACAGGCGATCAAAAACAAGAGCTTTACAAAGGGAATCAACTGGCAGAAGGTTGCCGGAAGTGCCGCAGAAGGAGCTATTATCGGTGGTGTCGGTGCCGCTACAGGCGGAGCCGGTCTGGCAGCATCTGCCGCAGGAACGGCAGCAAAAACCGGAGCGAAAACAGTAGCCAAGACAACAGCTAAGGCTGTGGCGAAGAAAGTCGCCATTAATGTGGCCGGAAATGCCGCCGGGAATGTTGCAAACCAGGCAATCAGCAAGGGCGTTAAGAAGATCAGTGCCAAGGAGGCAGCGGTAGCCGGGGCTACCGGAATCCTGGATGTGGCAGGGAATGCCGCAGGTACAGCTCTTAAAAAAGCCGGCAGTAAGGCAGTCCGCAAGATCGCCGGAGCAGCGGCAGAAGGAGCCGGTGCGATTGCAGCGAAAAAGGCCGGGGCGAAAGCCGCCCAGAAGGCACTTGGGACTTCTGCGGAAGCGGGCTTGGCAGGTGCAGGGAAGAATGCAGTTTCATCACAGCAAGGTTTAGGTAAAAAGCTGTTAGATGGAATTGATAATCTGAAAAGTACCGGAAAAGCACTTTTGAAGGATGAGGGCGGATTTTTAGATCTTGATGCACTGGCTGGGAAGAAGTCGGTTTCAGGAGCTGTTGGTAAGAGTGGTAGTTCTTCGGGTAAGTATCAGGTTGGTGCATATCAAGATATAAAAGGTGTGGAAGGTTTGGATGCTCATCATGTAGGACAAAAAGCATTGATGAAAAAGTTGGTTGCAGATTATGATGAGTTAACGGCACCTGCAATTAATGTTCCGAAACTGGGACATACAAAGAGACATCCTGAAAGGGGGATTGTATCAAGGAGTACAACGGGGATAACTAATGCAAGACAATTACTTGCAAGAGATTTATTTGAATTAAAGAGGGTATATCCTGACATACCTAATTCTGCACTGAAGGAATTAATAGATATGAATAAGAAAATGTATCCAGAAATGAGGAAATAGTAATTATGAATGAAAAATTTGTTGAAAAGATTTACAAAACAATAGTTGAAGACGGAGTCGGTGAATATAAAAATTTGCTTGATAACACAGCTCTAAAAAATGCTACAGACAAATATTGGATAAATGTATTAGAGTTGTATGAGAAATTGACTTCTGAAGAAAAAGAAAAAATGTTAAAATTTGCTGAACTTATTATGATTGATACAATTTCAAGTGTTTTTGGTATATTAGATGGTTCAAGTACCTTGTCTGGTGGAGATTTTGAATTTGAAGTTAGGATTAATGGTATTAGTACGGAAGATGAATTACAGGATACATTCCTTGGATTCGTAGAAGAAAATAATAATTAAAATCATCAATGTATCGAGCTTAATAATTTTGTAACATTTCTCTTGACGATCTCAAAGCCTCCATGTTACAATGGCACGCACAAGTGGGTGTAAGGGGGATGAAAAGTTCTCGTAATACCTAAACCAAAACACAGAATCGGGAATGTTTTATTGGCGATAACTGCCATGAAACATTCTCGATTTTTCTGTTACAGGGTAATCCCGATAAAAATGTCCCATAGCATAACAAATTCCTAAACATCACAACGGCTCTGCCGGTGGGTGTATTTCGGCTTATGCCATTCTCTGGCGGCATAAGCCCTTTAACCTGCACTATTTTCGACCCTAATATTTTTCTTATATTTTCTAAAAGTATCTTCTTTCACATTTCCCCAACAAGCCCTAAAAAGTCTATCATGGGTAACTCCTCGACTTTGCTCTTAAAATCGCACACAGGGGCAACACAGGCTCTCACAGGGGCAAGAGAAAGTTGATTTGTCTGTCTAAAAAATGAATTTGTGCATATTTACGGTTTTTTCTCTGTTTTTGGTCTATGGCATAAAGCCAATTCTGTCTTCACATCGCTAAAGTTTCCTCCGATTTTTCAAAAACAAAAATTTTGACTTGCAACTGTTCTTTTTCAGAGTTAATATCACACACCACGAAGGAGATTTCTTCTGCTTCGTGTCCTGTGTTCTACAGGATGTATCCATCTCCATGAAAGTCAGCGGTGTTCCTTTGCGGAATATTTTGTGCCTGACCAGAAGTGGATAGGCTATACCACTCTTGCACACTTGGTTGCTGAAAAGATGCGTAATTCCGAGAAAGATGCTTAACAATTGAGATTGCCACTATTTTGCCAAACATTGAGATTGGGGTTGATTTTATGGTAAAAGAAAATTTTATTTATGTGGGTATCGATTTACACAAAGAAACCCACACAGCAGTTATGATTGACTGCTACAATCAAAAGCTTGGAGAGATTACTTTTCCAAACAGACCAGCCGATTTTCCTAAGCTGGTAACAAAGGTTAAAAAATGTAATACTGATGCAAAAGAAGTAGTCTATGGTCTGGAGAATGCTTATGGTTACGGCAGACCTTTAGCGGTGTGGCTGATTGATAAGGGGTATTTTGTAAAGGATGTAAATACCGCTATCTCACATCGACAGGCAAAGCACCGGGGTGCCATGTATCGCAAAAGTGACAGTGATGATGCGGAAGCCATTGCACTTGCAACATTAAACATGCTTGATAAGCTTCCGGATGCTTGTCCGAACGATGCGTACTGGTCACTCGGTCAGTTGGTGCACCGCAGGGACAATATCATGAAGCAAAGGACGAGATTAGTCAACCAATTGCATGAGCAGTTGTGTATTGCATATCCGTCTTATAAGCAGTTTTTCAATGACATCAGCAGACCCACTGCACTGTATTTCTGGGAGCATTACCCGTCTAGAAAGTATTTGAAGGGTAAGAGTGTGGAAGACCTACGAACAGAACTTGTTCCGGTCAGCCACAATAGATGTTCGACCAAAAACTGTGAGAAAATCTTGGATGCGGTAGCAAGTGACAAGGTAAAAAATAATGCTTACCAAGATGCCAGGGACATGGTGACTCTTAACATTGTCAGTGATTTACAGCACTATGACAGCCAACTGGCAGAGGTAGACAAGATGCTGGAACAGATGTATAAGATGCTTGGCTGCACGCTTACAACCATTCCCGGTGTAAATGTCATCACAGCAGTGAAGATTCTGGCTGAAATCGGTGATATCAAACGCTTTAGTAATGCCAATAAGCTGGCACAGTTTGCCGGAATTGCACCGCTTCATCTATCCTCCAGCGGTAAGGGGAAAGATGTAGCTACCAAGCAGGGGAACAGACGATTGCAGGCTACGATTTACTTCCTTGCAATTCAAATGGTGCAGGTATCCTCAAAGGGTACACCACGAAATCCAGTAGTGCGGGCCTACTACGAGAAGCGTAAGGCAGAGGGAAAAACCAGCCAGCAGGCACTGATTTGTATTTCAAGACGGTTAATCAGTGTTATTTACGGAATGTTAAAGCATGGTACGGAATATCGTATGCCAGTGGTGGAAAGTGCTGACGAAAAGTAGTGAAATAATGGCAAATATGTAGTAGAATTTTAAGCAGATGTGATAGTCAGCTTTGGGAAGTGTACGCATTTTCCGGAAGAGTGGCATTGGCTTGGATTATTATAAGGGTAAAGAGTTTATGTCAAGAGTGGTACATCTTCTACAACAGCAGGATTTGATGACTGGTTGGGTAAGGGTGCAACAGATAATAAAGTGTACTTTGGAATGAAGGATGGAACAGCTCAATATACAGGAATAACTAAACAAACAAAAAATGCTAGATTAAATCAACATAATAACGCAGGTAAAGGTTTTGATGATTTAGATATTCAATATGAGGGCTTAACCAGAAATCAGGCCAGAGAATTGAGCAATATTATATTGAAAATGGGCCGAATGCTCTTAATAAGATTAACAGTATAAGTCCGAATAATAAATATTATCAAGATGCAATGAATTGGGCAAAACAATACTTAGGAGTGGAATAGAGATATGATAGATTTGAAAAATATAAACAATAATATTATTTCAAACAGATGGAAAGAACGGTGCGAAAAACTACCTGATGAGATAAAAGAAAAACTTAATGAGTTGGATAATTCTGATGTTTCGGATTATCAACTGCAGGTGATAAAAAGGAAAAGAAGTTATCCAGAAATTGGTGATATCTTTCAAGTTAATCCAAGAGATGATATATATTTTTATGGTGTTGTTTTAAATAATCATATTCATAATATCAATGGTGATGACTTATTGCTAGTACTAATTTTTAAGCAAAATATTGATATTAAAGGAAGTATTAGCAATGGAGTAAAAGAAGATGATTTGTTGCTTCCACCACAGATAGTTGGAAAGGAATATTGGACAAGAGGCTACTTTTATAATGTTGAACACTATGACGAGATATTAAATGTCAAGGATTATGGATTCTATAGCATAGGAAAAGGTAAGTTTTTTGATGAATATGGGAAAGAACTTGCTAATCAGCCCAAATTGCTTGGAATCTATGGAGTTGCAACTATATCTGGAATTGCAAGAAAAATAAATCAAGAACTAATTATTGCAGGGATGTAACATTTAATCTTGACGAACCCAAAAAGTCCATGTTACAATGGCACGCACAAGAGGTGTAAGAGGGGATGAAATATTCCCTTAATACCTAAACAAAAACATAGAATCGGGAATGTTTTATTGGCGATAACTGCCATGGAGCATTCTCGATTTTTCTGTTACAGGACAATCCCGATAAAACTGTCCCAAAGCATAACATATTTTGGAACAGCAGAGAAAGTTATGACATACCACATTTCGGGAGACAGGAGCTTCGATATCTTTAAGAAGTCCTTCTTTTTCGGCAATCTCCCGATATATTCTTGTCTCATAGGACTTTGCTCTTGCCTGCATCTTTTTTGTTTTGGCACCGATATAGGCTCTGGTAGAGATCATGCGATCCGGTTCCCGCAGGGGATCAAATCCAATCTTGGTATTTTCGTTTTTTTCTGCCCAGCGGGTGGCTTTGTCGGCGGCAGCTTTCAGGTGACGGATCTCTTTCAGGTGTTTTTCGTTTTCTGCCCGGGCAAAGTGATCAGCTTTTTCTTTATTTTCCCACCAGGAAGAAAAATTGCCGGACTGAACCTCGATGGAAGAGCGGTTTAATACGAGTACATGATCAATACAGGCATCCAGAAGATCTCTGTCGTGGGATACCAGAATAAATCCCTTTTTGGCGGAGAGATATTGTTTCACGATATCGCGGGCATTTCTGTCCAGATGATTGGCTGGCTCATCAATCAGCAGAAAGTCATGGTCTCCGGAAAATAAAATTGCAAGCATAACCTTTGTAAGCTCTCCGAAGCTTAATGTGGAAATGGGGCGGTATAAAAGCTCCGGGTCGATACCTAAAGCCGGAAGTTCCCGAAAGACACGCCAGTCTTCGGTGTTGGGTTTCCAGAGATCCATAAGCTCATAAGCGCACCGGCTGTAGTCGGTCTCATTGACAGGATAAGGAAAATAATCAAAGGAGACACCGGAAGAAATAGAACCCTCATAAGAATATTCGCCCAGCAGAAGTTTCAAAAAGGTGGTTTTTCCTTTGCCGTTCCGACCGATAAATCCCAGTTTCCAGTTAGTATCAAGGGTGAAGGTGACGTGTTCAAAAATATTGTCAAAGCTGTTGTCATAACAGAAGGTAAGATTGTTTACGTGAATTGCAGCCATATGGTCTGCCTCCTTTCGGAGCAACCTGTTTCTGAGAGTGCATGTAGAAACGTAAAATGTCGGATAAATTGTTTCTCATATCCATAGAAAGCTGGCAAAACCATATATAGCCATATATAGCACCGAATAGGAATCGGTTACAAAGAGCTGTCGATATGGAAAAATTGTAAGATAAATGACAGGATAATCCGATCAAGCATTTCTTAAACAAGCGTATCTTTAAAATAAGGCACCCTAAAAAGCCTATAAAACAGGCGGCTCAATAAAAATACAATGAATTGCTTTCGTCAAATTATCGAATAATCATTTTCTCACCATTCTCCTAAAAGGAGCCCTTTCTTTATCTGATGCAACAGAAATCAACGGTGTGTGATCGAAGGATCTGTTGTGTTATAGCAAAGGATAGCACAGAGTGCGGGGAGTTTCAACACAAAGATAAAACATCATAGAAAATGCTAATATATTCTAAAAGAATATCCTGTTGACATAACAGATCGTTTGGTATAACTTATGTTTGTTGATAAAAATTATCATTAGACGATGCAAACTGTGGGCGGTGACGGGATGAGAAAAGTCCGTTTAAGAACCGTATCACATGAGATAAAGAGGGCATAGGTTATGACATTAAAGGAATTAGAAATCGGAAAGAGTGCCGTGATCCGGACGGTAGGAGGAAAAGGGGCATTGCGCCAGCATTTTCTGGATATGGGGATGATCCCCGGGGCAGAGGTGACGGTGGTGAAGCTGGCACCGATGGGAGATCCTATGGAGCTGCAGGTTCATGGTTATGAGCTGACGCTCCGGCTGGCGGAAGCGGATCAGATCGAAATTGCGCCGATCGATCAGAGAACCAGAAGCCATGCAGGACGGGAGCGGCTGCAGGCGACGGAGCATCCCGGTCTTGGTGAGGAGGGAAAGTATCATTCCAAGGAGGATGAAAATCCGCTGCCGGAGGGAACGCTGCTGACATATGCGTTGGTGGGCAATCAGAACTGCGGAAAGACGACGCTTTTTAATCAGCTGACGGGTTCGAACCAGCATGTGGGCAATTTCCCGGGTGTGACGGTGGACCGGAAGGATGGCACCATTAAAGGACATACAGAAACAGATATTACGGATCTGCCCGGTATTTATTCCATGTCTCCCTACAGCAGTGAGGAGATTGTATCCCGCAATTTTGTGCTGGAGGAGAGACCGCGGGCACTGATCAATATAGTAGATGCAACAAATATTGAGCGGAATCTCTATCTGACCATGCAGCTTCTGGAGATGGATATTCCTATGGTGGTTGCACTGAATATGATGGATGAGGTGACGGGAAATCAGGGAGCGGTAGATGTTAATGGAATGGAAGCATTGCTCGGAGTGCCGGTGATCCCGATCTCCGCAGCCAGAAATGAGGGCGTGGACGAGCTGGTCCGCCATGCACTTCATATTGCAAAGTATCAGGAGAAACCGCTGCGTCAGGATTTTTGTGATAAAAATGATCACGATGGTGCCGTACACCGATGTATTCATGCGGTGATCCATCTGATCGAGGATCATGCAGAGCATGCAAAGATTCCGGTGCGTTTTGCGGCGACAAAGGCGATCGAAGGGGATCCATTGATCTTAGAAAAGCTAGCACTGGATCAGAACGAAACAGAAATGTTAGAGCATATTGTACAGCAGATGGAAGCGGAGCGGGGTCTGGATCGCAGTGCGGCGATCGCAGATATGCGGTTTGATTTTATTGAACGTCTGTGTGAGCAGACTGTCGTGAAGCCGAAGGAGAGCCGGGAACGGATCCGCAGTGAGCGCATTGATCGTGTATTGACGGGGAAATATACAGCAATTCCATGCTTTGTTGGAATTATGTTACTTGTTTTTTACCTGACCTTTAATGTGATCGGGGCATGGCTGCAGAATATTCTGCAGATGGGGATAGACGCTGTATCCGGTATTGTGGACAGAGGGCTTACAACGCTTCAGGTCAATGAAGCGATACACAGCCTGATCATTGATGGCATTTTTACCGGTGTGGGAAGTGTGCTGAGTTTTCTGCCGATCATTGTAACGCTGTTTTTTTTCCTGTCCCTGATGGAGGACAGCGGCTATATTGCCCGTGTCGCGTTCGTGATGGACAAACTGCTGCGCAAGATCGGTCTGTCCGGCCGCAGTATTGTGCCGATGCTGATCGGGTTTGGCTGTACTGTGCCGGCGGTGATGGCTACCCGTACACTGACCAGCGAACGTGACCGCAAGATGACTATATTATTAACGCCGTTTATGAGCTGTACGGCGAAGTTGCCGATCTATTCCTTCTTTGTCAGCGTATTTTTCCCGGGGCACGGGGGACTTATCATGGCGGGGCTTTATCTGTTTGGGATTATAATGGGAATTCTTGTGGCGTTTTTGTACAAGGGGACGCTTTTTCAGGGAGAGCCGGTACCGTTTGTCATGGAACTGCCAAACTACCGCCTGCCGGGAGCAAAGAATGTGGCACAGCTCCTGTGGGAGAAGGCGAAGGACTTTTTGCAGAAGGCGTTTTCGGTCATTCTGATCGCAACGATCGTTGTATGGTTCCTGCAAAGCTTTAATCTCCGTCTGAATATGGTGAAGGATTCGGCAGACAGTATATTGGCGGCAGTCTCTTCTCTGCTGGTACCGTTGTTTGTGCCGCTTGGTCTTGGAGACTGGCGGATCTGTACAGCACTTCTCAGCGGTTTTATGGCAAAGGAAAGCGTAGTATCCACGCTGGGAGTTCTGTTCGGTGGAAATATTGGTTCCGTAATGTCTCCGGTTTCTGCAGCATCCCTGCTGGTATTCAGTCTGCTGTATACGCCATGTGTGGCGGCGATTGCTTCTATTAAAAGAGAGCTGGGCAGTAAATGGGCTGTGGGTGTTGTGTTCTGGCAATGTGCGGTGGCATGGATCGCAGCATTTCTGGTGAGATTGGTGTGTATGGGTGTGATGGGATGATCGAGGAGGTGCGGGATCTGAGCGTCCGTGTGGGAAAGTTTCCGTTAAAAAAGGCCTCGGTTTGAAAATGAAATAACGGTGACAATCTATGATGAATATGGTACAATTCGTAAATAAAGGGAAAAGGAGAGGCGTTATGGACTCACATCAGAAAAAGAAAATAGCACCGGTCATTATCACGCTGCTTGTTATTTTATATTATCTGCTCTATTTTTGTCTGGTCATCAGCCTTGTACCAATGATATTCAAGATCATACTGGCGGTGATCCCGGCAGCACTGGGCGGAGCGATGATATATGTCTGTATGGAGAGAATCAAAGAAATCGATGGAGGAGAAGAAGATGATCTTAGTAAATACTGATTACATTACCGGGAAGGAACTGGAAATGCTGGGGCTGGTGAAGGGAAGCACAATTCAGTCCAAGAATGTTGGAAGAGATATTACACAGAGCCTGAAGACTCTGGTGGGCGGCGAGTTGAAGGCGTACAATGAGATGATGACGGAGGCGCGGGCACTCGCCACCAAGAGAATGGTGATGGAGGCAGAGAGTCTGGATGCAGATGCTGTTGTGAATGTGCGCTATGCATCTTCGGCGGTAATGCAGGGAGCGGCCGAAGTGATCGCTTATGGCACGGCAGTAAAGTTTAAGTAGACAAGGGGAAATTATGCGCCAGATAAAAATGATCCGATTTTATATAGGAAGAATAATGAGAAATCTCGCAGTTTTTATACGCTGGGGGATTTTCTCTGCATTTGTAGGCCTTTTTGTGGGAAGCTTCAGTACGTTGTTTGCTTTTTGTCTGCGTCAGGTGACGGCGTTTCGGACGGAGAATCCATGGCTGATCCTGTGCCTGCCTTTGGCGGGTGTTGTGATCGTCTTTTTGTATGGAATATTTCGATACAAGAACGATAAAGGAACCAATATGGTGCTTTCCTCCATCCATGCGGAGGCGGAAGTGCCATTCCGGATGGCACCACTGATCTTTATCTCCACGATCATCACGCATTTGTTTGGTGGAAGTGCCGGACGTGAGGGGGCAGCGCTGCAGCTTGGCGGCAGCATTGGGCAGCAGCTTGGCAAGCTGTTCCGGTTTGATGAGAAGGATCAGCGGGTTGTGGTCATGTGTGGTATGAGTGCGGCATTTTCGGCCATTTTTGGGACGCCGATCGCAGCGTCCATATTTTCCATGGAGGTGGTCAGCGTCGGTGTGATGTATTATGCTGCTCTGGTTCCCTGTGTTTTTTCTTCACTGGTGGCTTCTAAGTTTGCAACCCATATGGGTATTGGACCCAATGTATTTAAAATACGTCATATGCCGCTTTTTGAGGTGGTTCCAAGTCTGAAGATCATCGGGCTGGCACTTTGCTGTGCTGCTCTCAGCGTCGTGTTTTGTATGGCACTTCATTCTCTGGGAGATTTTTATAGGAATAAACTAAAGAATCCATACATCAGAATCATAGTATCTTCTCTGGTGATCATTCTGCTGACGATCATTTTGCAGACCGATGATTATATGGGGGCCGGTGTGCCGGTGATCCAGCGGGCGATTCAGGGAAAGGTGGAGCCGCTTGCGTTTGTATGGAAAATTGTTTTTACGGCGTTGACGCTGGAAGCAGGTTTTAAAGGTGGCGAGATCGTACCATCATTTTTTGTGGGAGCAACCTTTGGATGCCTGTTTGGTCATATTCTGGGGATTTCTCCATCGCTGTGTGCGGCAGTGGGCATGATGTCTGTTTTCTGCGGTGTGACAAACTGTCCTGTCACATCCATGCTGATCGCATTTGAGCTGTTTGGATATCATGGGGTGCCGTTTTTTCTGCTGGGGATCAGTGTGAGTTACCTGATGTCAGGATATTATGGACTTTATCATGACCAGACCATCGTGTATTCGAAATATAAGACAGAATATATTAACAGAAAAGCCCACAACTAAAGCGAATAAAATTCGCTTGGCAAATTTGTGCCTGCGGCCCAAAGTTTGCGGTGCTAAGAAAAAGTGTAGTTAGTACTTCTATACCAGCAAAGTACGCTGTTGAGAAGCACTACGATTTTACTCCTGAAAAACGCAAAATCGGCGTTTTTCTTTTGATTAATTTATAGGGTTTGTGCCTGCGGCCCAAAGTTTGCGGTGCTGAGATAAAGTGTAGTTAGTACTTCTATACCAGCAAAGTACGCTGTCAAGAAGTACTACGATTTTACTCCTGAAAAACGCAGAATCAGCGTTTTTCTTTTGGGTAATTTTTATCTATTCTCTGGATGTGATCGGCTCGGTGAGCTCATCTAAGTGGCCCTCGTAAATAAAACGCAGGAGATTATTGGTCTGGCGCAGGGCCTTTGCCAGAAGTGGAGCCGGCAGCGTCAGGTTTTCTGTAAAGTCGGCAAATTCATCCAGGTCCACGACTTCAACGTGTTTGTCCGGATAGATCAGTACATCAATAAGGAGATCGTGGAAAATGTATGTATTTTCCTCCGGACGGTACTCTGTCTCGATAATATCGCAATACCAGTATACAAGATTGTCCTTGGAATCAAAGACCTTGCTGATCTTAAAGCCGTCCTTCATATAATACACAGAAATACCGTGGTCAATATCTTTGCGCGGTTTCAGAATATTCCATTTGGTCACAAGAATATTGTCATCCCGATAAAGGATCAGATCGTCTTTTAATTCCACTGTTTCATCCGGCATGTAACGCCTCCGGTACAAATGAATCGTCTCCATGGTATTCTCCTTTGTGAATATGCGTTTCGTTCACGTCATTAAATTATTACAGATTATTATAACGGGCTTACGGGGGATTGTAAATGATTTTTTGTGTAAATCAGAATTGAAATGGGTGATCAGGAAGAAGTATCCTGTGGACTTTTTGTACAAATTATTATATAATAAACCCGTATATGTAGATTTTTTGTGCAATCTTTCAGGACTGCGAAAGAATTTGAAAATGGTGTTATAGTCATGAACAAAAAGGAAAAAAATATATTGAAGGCATTTGCGATGGTATCGCAGATCAGCATTACGATTCTGGTACCAATCTGCCTCAGTGGCTGGATCGGCTGGTGGCTGGACGGACAGTTTCATACGCAGATATGGTTTGTAGTTATGATCGTTCTGGGAATAGGAGCGGCCTTTCGCAACGTGTATTATCTGACAAAGTCCTTTTATTCAGAAGATATGAAGAAGGAGCATGAGCGCCTTCAGTATATAGAAGAGTTAAAAAAGCAGGGGCGGGAACGTGCCGGCAGGGAGAAAGCAGAAAACGTCTCTGGAGAGCAGTCGGACACGATTAAGAAGTAATATCCGGTTCCGGCATAAATACAAGGATGGTGAAACGGCATAAGCTCAGGCACAGATTTTAGCGGAGGTTTTATTCCGGGCGGAGCAGTTTTTAAATTTTGAGATTACGGGATATGGAGGATTCGTATGAGACAGGCAAAGCAGACCTTAACAGAACTGATGGCAGGTCTGGCAGTATGGGGGATCCTGATGTTTTTGATCCTGATGATCGTATCCCGGCATAGGCTGGCAGTGGCGAGTGGTCTTTTAGTGGGACTGGCAGCAGCTGCGTGGCTTCTCTGGCATATGTACCACCATCTGGATATTGCATTGGACATGGATGCGGCTCATGCAGGGAGGCATATTCAGGCATCCGCGATGAAAAGGTTTCTGGTTATGGCGATTGTTCTGGCGTTGGCCATGACACAGTACCGATACATTCATCCTATCGGAACAGTGCTTGGGATGTTTGGAATGAAGATATCTGCCTTTATGCAGCCAAAGCTTCACGAGCTTATGGCATCGCACAGGGGACACCGGTAAAGGTATGATAATGACAAATATTGATGAGTATTCGCCGCTATGCGGTGGTTTACACATATACTGATACGGCGAAGGGTGATGGTTCGTATCAACGGAAACAATTGTTTCCAACAAAAAACTAAAAAAGGAAGGTGAGAATGTGGGAATCAGGGTCTTAGCCATTTCACAGGGGCTGGGCAATGCAATGCCTGTCTATGCCGACAGCAGCGCACAGGTGGATTTCTTTATCCACGGATATACAAAGCTGCGGTTTATGGGACAGGATGTCTATCTGACGACAACGCATATATCTATGATCATCGTTATCTTGGCGATCCTTGTATTTGCGTTATTTGCAAACCGTGCTATCCGGAAAGCAGATCCAAATGAAGTACCGGGACCGTTTTTGAATGCGATCGAGCTGATCGTAGAGATGCTGGACAAGATGGTGGCGGGTTCCATGGGCAGCAAAAATGCTTTGAAATTCCGCAATTATGTCAGTGCACTCTTTATATTCATTCTGGTCTGTAACCTGTCCGGGCTATTAGGACTTAGAGCACCAACCGCAGATTACGGAGTCACGTTTCCGCTGGCGCTGATCACATGGTTTATGATCCAGTTTAATGGATTTAAGTATCAGAAGTTCGGCAAGATCAAGGGATTGTTTGAACCAATCTTTTTGTTCTTCCCAATGAACCTGATCAGTGAGTTTTCAACGCCGATTTCAATGTCTCTCCGTCTCTTCGGTAATATCTTATCGGGAACGGTTATGATGGGACTGCTCTATGGTTTGCTGCCAAAAGTTCTGACGTTGATCTGGCCGGCGGCACTTCATGCGTATCTGGATGTTTTTTCCGGATGTATTCAGACGTACGTGTTCTGTATGCTGACCATGTGCTTTGTTGCGGATGCGATCGGTGAAACAGAGTAATTCAAAAGGATTTTAAATTAAGGAGGATATTATAATGAATATTACAAACGAAGGTTTAGTTTTAATGGGTTCTGCAATTGGTGCAGGTCTTGCAGTTATCGCAGGTATCGGTCCTGGTGTAGGTCAGGGTATTGCAGCAGGTTACGGTGCTTCTGCTGTAGGACGTAATCCGGGGGCAAAGGGTGATATCATGTCTACCATGCTTCTTGGTCAGGCCGTTGCCGAGACAACAGGTCTTTATGGTCTCGTTATTGCGCTGATCCTGTTATTTGCCAATCCTTTATACAGCAAGCTGTAATTTCGCGATAAAAACTGTTGAAAGGAGGCAGAACACAGGTGAGTGTAATGAATGTAGCTTTAGCACAGAGTGGGCTTGGTGATTATATTTTCGGACTGGATCCGCAGTTGATCTTTGACAGTCTGATCACCATTCTGGCTATGTTTTTCCTTTTTCTGTTTTTGTCCTATTTATTATTTAATCCGGCGCGTAATCTGATGCAGAAGCGTCAGGAAACGATCCGTCAGGAGATGGAGACAGCGGCAAAGGAAAAAGCAGACGCGATTCAGTTTAAAGCAGAGTACGATGAAAAACTGAAAAACGTTGATAAGGAATCCGAGGAGATCCTTTCTGAGACCAGAAAGAAAGCTCTGAAGAAGGAGACAGCCATCGTGGGCGAGGCGAAGGAGGAGGCAAACCGCATCCTGGAGCGTGCAAACCGCGAGGTAGAGTTGGAAAAGAATAAAGTCAAGGACGAAGTGAAACAGGAAATGATCTCTGTTGCAGCGGCAATGGCCGGAAAGGTCATCGAGGTTTCTCTTGACGAGGGTAAACAGTCACAGTTGATCGAGGACACTTTAAAAGAGATGGGTGATGAGACATGGCTAAGTTAGTATCAAAAACCTATGGCGAGGCTCTTTTTGAGCTGGCTGTTGAGGAAAACAAGCTGGACGCCCTGATGGAGGAAGTGGAAGCGGTCATACAGGTGTTAGACGACAATGAAGATTTCGTGAAGCTGATGTGTCATCCGAAGATCTGTGTGGAGGAGAAATGTTCCGTACTGGAAACGGTTTTTCATGGCAGAGTGAGTGATGAGCTGACGGGATTTTTCCTGACCATCGAGGATAAGGGCAGATTTAAGGAAATCTATGATATTTTGTCCTATTTCGTTGATGAGTGCAGAGAATATAAAAAGATTGGCGTAGCACATGTGACATCGGCAGCACCTTTGAAGGATGCGGAAAAGGACGCTGTGGAAAAGAGACTGCTTGAGACGACAAAGTATGAGTCGTTTGTGATGAAATATGAAGTTGATCCGGCACTGATCGGTGGAATGAAGATCCAGATCGGTGACAGGGTAGTGGACAGCAGTATAAAAACAAAGCTGAATAATATGGCGAAATCCTTGTCGGAGATTCAGTTATCGAATTAAACAGGCAAATGCACAGAACGAAACAAAAGCATTCTGCGTTTGCTGAAATAGCAAGTTGAATGGAGGAGTATCATGAATTTGAAACCGGAAGAGATCAGTTCCGTGATCAAGGAACAGATTAAACATTACAGTACCAAATTCGATGTATCTGATACCGGTACTGTCATTCAGGTGGCGGATGGTATTGCCCGTATTCATGGTCTGGAAAATGCCATGCAGGGCGAGCTCCTGGAATTTCCAAACGACGTATTTGGAATGGTACAGAACCTGGAGGAAGATAATGTCGGTGCAGTGCTCTTAGGTGATCATAAAAACATCAATGAAGGTGATGTGGTTAAGACCACGGGCCGGGTGGTTGAGGTGCCGGTAGGGGATGCCCTGCTGGGACGAGTTGTCAATGCACTGGGACAGCCGATTGATGGAAAAGGACCTATTGAAACCGAGAAATACCGTCAGATCGAGCGTGTGGCATCTGGTGTTATATCCAGAAAGTCCGTAGATACACCGCTGCAGACAGGTATTAAGGCGATTGATTCCATGGTGCCGATCGGAAGAGGACAGCGTGAGCTGATCATCGGTGACCGTCAGACAGGTAAGACGGCCATTGCCATCGACACGATCATCAATCAGAAGGGTCAGGGCGTAAAATGTATTTATGTTGCCATTGGCCAGAAAGCATCTACCGTAGCTACTATCGTAAAGAAGCTGGATGAGTACGGTGCGATGGATTATACAACGATCGTTGCGGCAACAGCAAGTGAGCTGGCACCGTTACAGTATATCGCTCCGTATTCCGGATGTGCCATCGGTGAGGAGTGGATGGAGTCAGGAGAGGACGTGCTGATCATTTATGATGATCTGACCAAGCATGCAGCAGCATACCGTACCCTTTCCTTACTGCTCAAGCGTCCACCGGGACGTGAGGCATTCCCTGGAGATGTATTCTATCTGCATTCCCGTCTGCTGGAGCGTGCAGCCAGACTTTCTGACAAGCTGGGCGGCGGTTCCCTGACAGCTCTGCCGATCATTGAGACTCAGGCAGGCGATGTATCAGCATATATTCCGACCAACGTAATTTCTATTACAGATGGTCAGATCTATCTGGAAACAGAGATGTTTAACTCCGGATTCCGTCCGGCAGTAAACGCCGGTCTGTCTGTATCCCGTGTTGGTGGTGCAGCACAGATCAAGGCAATGAAGAAGATTGCCGGACCGATCCGTATCGAGCTGGCACAGTTCCGAGAGCTGGCAGCCTTCTCCCAGTTCAGTTCCGATCTGGACCCGGAGACAAAGGCACAGCTGGCACAGGGTGAGCGTATCCGAGAGATCCTGAAGCAGGATCAGTACAATCCGATGCCTGTAGAAAACGAGGTTATGATCATTTATGCAGCAACCAAGAAATATCTGATCGATATTGAGCTGGATCAGATCCTTGAGTTTGAGAAGGGACTCTTTGAGTATGTCGATACCAAGTATCCGGAAATTCCTGACGAGATCCGCACGAAGGGCGAGATGAGTAAGGAGATTGAGGAGAAGCTTGGAAAAGCCATCGAGGAGTTCAAGGCAGATTTTGTAAAATAAGCTGCAGTCGCAGATGGTTCGTAGAAAGAAAGTAGAATGGAGGAACAAATCATATGGCCTCTATGAGAGATATTAAACGGAGGAAGGAGAGTGTACAGAGTACGGAGCAGATCACCAAGGCGATGAAGCTGGTGTCTTCGGTTAAGCTGACCAAGGCAAAGCAGAATGCCGAGGAATCCAAGCCGTATTTTGATACGATGTATGAGACGGTTGCCGGGATGATCGCAAAGTCCGGACAGATGTCTCATCCTTTCCTGCAGAAAGGAAAGTCGGACAAAAAAGCTGTGATCGTCGTGTCATCCAACCGTGGACTGGCAGGTGGTTACAATTCCAACATTGTCAAGATGATCTCCAAGGACGATCGTTTTACCCCGGACAACACAAAGATTTTTGCCGTGGGAACCAAGGGTCGCGATGCTCTGGAGCATCTGGGATACGAGATCGTAAATGATTATTCGGAAGCCATGAATGGTCCTATGTATGATGATGCGATCGCTGTGGGAAAGGATGTCCTCAGCCAGTTTACCATGGGCAACATTGGCGAGATTTATCTGGTTTACACCATATTCAAAAACACCGTGGTACAGATTCCGACGATGGTCAAGCTTCTGCCGATCGATGCAGACGATATTACCTCGGAGAGTGAGGAGGCGGCTGATCCGCTGGAGCGCATTACGCTGATGAATTATGAGCCGGCGGCAGAGGAGGCTTTGGACGCCATTGTGCCAAAGTATATCAACAGCCTGATCTTCGGCGGTCTGACCGAGGCGTATGCCAGCGAGAACGGAGCCCGTATGCAGGCGATGGATTCTGCAACGAGCAATGCGGAGGATATGATCAGTGATCTGTCCCTGCGTTACAACCGTGCCCGTCAGGCGTCTATTACACAGGAGCTGACAGAGATCATTGCCGGTGCTTCGGCGATCCAGTAATGATTTTAAATGAAAAATGATTGAAATAGTACCTTGCTGAAGGAGCGGCAAAGTACAGCAGAAATATAGTAAAAAGGAGTGAGATAAGAAAGATGGCAGATTTAAAGACAGGTAAGCTGACGCAGATTATTGGTGCCGTCCTTGATATCAAATTCCCAGAGGGTGGACTGCCTGAGATCAACGATGCAGTAAATGTCCCATTGGAAGATGGGAAAAAGCTGGTGGTTGAGGTAGCACAGCATCTGGGAGATGACACCGTGCGTTGTATCGCCATGGGTCCTACCGATGGATTAAAGCGCGGTATGACAGCGGAAGCTACCGGCGGTCCGATCAGTGTACCGGTTGGTGAGGCAACGCTGGGACGTATGTTTAACGTACTGGGTGAGCCGATCGATGAGAAGCCGGCACCAACGGATGTACAGTATGATCCAATTCATAGAAAAGCACCATCCTTTGAGGAGCAGTCTACAGCCACAGAGATTCTTGAGACAGGTATCAAGGTCGTTGATCTTCTGTGTCCATATCAGAAGGGTGGTAAGATCGGTCTCTTTGGAGGTGCCGGTGTAGGTAAGACCGTACTGATCCAGGAGCTGATCACAAATATCGCACAGGAGCATGGTGGATATTCCGTATTTACCGGTGTAGGAGAGCGTACCCGTGAGGGTAACGATCTTTATTATGAGATGATCGAGTCCGGTGTTATTGACAAGACCACCATGGTATTCGGTCAGATGAATGAGCCCCCTGGAGCGCGTATGCGTGTAGGTCTGACGGGACTTACTATGGCAGAGAACTTCCGTGACCGTTCCGGTAAGGACGTCCTTTTGTTCATTGATAATATTTTCCGTTTCACACAGGCTGGTTCTGAGGTGTCCGCACTGCTGGGACGTATGCCTAGTGCCGTAGGTTATCAGCCGACGCTGCAGACCGAGATGGGTGCGCTGCAGGAGCGTATCACTTCTACCAAGAAGGGATCTATCACTTCGGTACAGGCCGTATATGTGCCTGCCGATGACTTAACAGACCCTGCTCCGGCCAATACCTTTGCCCATCTGGATGCAACAACCGTATTGGCACGTTCTATCGCAGAGCTTGGTATTTATCCGGCAGTAGATCCGCTGGAGTCCACATCACGTATTCTTGATCCACATATCGTAGGAGAGGAGCATTACCGGGTAGCCAGAAGCGTACAGGAGCTTCTTCAGAGATATAAGGAGCTGCAGGATATCATCGCCATTCTTGGTATGGACGAGCTTTCCGAGGAGGATAAGCTGGTGGTAAACCGTGCAAGAAAGGTACAGAGATTCCTGTCACAGCCGTTCCATGTAGCCGAGCAGTTTACAGGACTTCCCGGCAAATATGTACCGGTATCTGAGACAATCCGTGGTTTCCAGGAGATTCTGGATGGCAAGCATGATGCGATCCCTGAGAGCTATTTCCTGAACGCCGGCAGCATTGATGACGTCGTAGAGCGTGCAGCTTCGGCATCCAAATAAGGGGGGCTTCGATGGCTGAAAAAACATTTAAATTGCAGATCATCTCTCCGACCCGTGTGTTTTTCGATGAAGCTGTGGATATGGTAGAGATGAAGACCACAGAGGGTGAGATCGGTGTACTGGCAGGTCATATTCCGCTGACGACGATCCTGGAGCCGGGTGTGCTTCGGATCAAGACCGAGGGAAATGTGAAAGAGGCAGCACTTCACGATGGTTTTGTGCAGATCCAGAAGGACAAGGTCGCGGTATTGGCAGAGTCCTGTGAGTGGCCGGATGAGATCGATGCCAACCGCGCCCGGAAGGCGAAGGAGCGTGCAGAGCGCAGACTCACAAGCGGTTCCAAAGAGGTCGATATGGTCCGTGCAGAGCTTGCATTGAAGAAGGCATTGATCCGGATTGATCTTGCCGGAAAGCATTAAAATAAAAATCTTAAGAAATTTGTAAGAATTTGAAAGAAATACGAATAAAAAAAGTCAAATAATTCATGTACTTTTGATTTAATAATTCGTGCAACTGAAAAAATCACTGTAAATTTACTGAAATTTGCAGTGATTTTTTTTGTTTTTTTCTATGATAGGATGGATAAAGGAAAACAGAAATGGGGAGATTTTCTGTATTGTGAATAAAAAAGAACAAGGAAATAAATGGAAGGAGAAATAATATGGCAGAGACAATATTGCGGCTGCAGAATATCAGCAAGTATTATTATTCCGATACTTCGGTTACGCAGGCGCTGCGTAAGATCAATCTGGAATTTTCCATGGGAGAGTTCGTGGCGATCACCGGGGAGAGTGGAGGCGGAAAGTCTACTCTTTTAAATGTGATCAGCGGAATGCTCCCTTTTGATGAGGGAGAGATGTATTTCCGGGGAGAGCCGACCTTTCAATATGATGATCAGGACTGGGAGGAGTATCGGCGCAATAAGATCGGATTTGTGTTTCAGGATTACAGCCTGATCAATCATTATACGGCACTGGACAATATCCTTGCGGCACTGGTGATCCAGGGGAAGGACCCGGAAAGAGCAAAGGAAGAGGCGATGGATTATCTGGCGCAGGTTGGTCTGACGGAACAGGCGGCACAGAGAGCTTCGCAGCTTTCCAGTGGACAGAAACAGCGTCTTTCCATTGCGAGAGCACTGGCGAAGAATACGGACATTATTGTGGCAGATGAGCCAACAGGGAATCTGGACAGTGAGACGGGAGATCAGATCGTGGAGATTCTGGAGCGGTTGTCCCATCAGAAGCTGGTGATCATGGTAACACATAATTATGATCAGGCAGAACCGTATGTGACCAGACGGATCCGACTTCATGATGGAGAGGTAGTTACAGATGTTCCCGTGAATAAACGGGATGAAAATGTGGATCAAGACCACCAAAATCCCCCCAAAAGTGAAATTAAAAACGAAGAAAGCGATAAAGACAACGGCAAAGCCGGTAATCAAAAAAGAAAAAAGAAAAAACAGCATATGGCGGATTTTTTCGCACGAAAAAATATAAAAATGCAAAAGGGCCGTGCCGGACTTTTTTTCACTTTTTTTCTGATCACGGCAGTGGTATCGTTTTTGTTTATCGGAGAGCTTCTGGTCTATGCAGATGACCGGATCACAAAGGAATATGACCATGATGCCTATCTTCAAAAAAATGATACCAGACTGGTAGTTCGCTATCCGGACGACAAGGTGTTGACAGAAAAGGATCAGGCGGCGATTTCCGATGTCAAATATGTGGATCAGGTAGATTTATATGATTATGCAAATGACGTTAATTATTACATCGAAAAAAATAAAGATTATGAAATGAAATATGGCAGTCAGGATGATCAGATTGAAACTGTGAATGACAATGATGAGTCAGATGCAGAAAGGGATCAGGGTATCCGCCTGTTGGATAAGACACATTTTATGAAATCATCCACTGCGATCACAAAGGATGATCTGTCTGCAGGACGTCTGCCCAAGGAACGAAATGAGATCGTGCTTTATTCCACAGACAAAAAGAAACTCAACAGTAAGATACGGTGTTATTTTTCGTCAGACAACCTCTGGAAGGATGGGCAGAGTTGTTATCAGGATCTGAAGGTTGTGGGAATATTAAAGGACAAAACCAGACAGGTATATTTTCATCCGGAGCTTTGCCAGATGCTGACCTGTGGCATCGACAATTTTGTGGTATGGGGAGAGTACTGCTGGGATATGAGATATAAGAAGTATTTTGGAACGATAAAACCGGTATATGCGGTGGTTTCTGATGATCTGAAAGACAATGAGGTACGTATTTCCTCCAATTATATCATAACCTCCACCGGCTATGGAGAGGTAGCTGTTCCAACGAAGCTGGATCTGGCATTTCCGGGAAACGGACTTCTCCATATAGGACAGGAGGATACCGAGAGTGACAGTAACAGCAGTCAGCAGGAACAGATCGATCAGGATCTGAAGGCTTCCGGACTGGAAGATACCTCGGAAGAAGCAAAAAAGGATGACCATAGCACAACGATTGAAATTAAGTATGTAGAAGATTTCAGCGAGCAGGGAGGAGATTTCATAGAGGTAAGCCCGGAGGTTTATCAGAAGCTGCGGGACGTTTACAATATCGGGACCACACAGGCAAGTGTATACATTACAAATTACAGTAAGACAAATAAGGTGATCCGTGAGCTGCAGAAGAAAGGCTATGATGTTATTAGTACATATCAGGTGAGCACCACCAATTACGTACAGGAGAAGGTATACAAGAGATTGGAGGTTATCGGTATTTCCTGCCTGATCCTGATCGTACTGGCGATTCTTCAGATCCTGATCGTGCGTTCCATTCTTAAGATCAAAAAGAAGGATTACAGTGTACTGCGGTTTATGGGAATGAAACAGAAGCAGCTTAGCAGGATCACCTATGAGGAAATGGGGATTCATGCAGCGGCGGCAGTAGTGATCACTTTGCTTATTATGTTTGTGCTTCGTCAAGCAGGCATATCCTTTATCCAAAGCATGATGTTTTATTATAGTGTGACAGGAGTTCTTGCGTACTTCCTTTATAATGCAGTGTTGCTTTTTGCAACCGTATTTTTCTTTCATCGTAAGCTGCGTTATGCGGAGGGATAAAAAGGGGGAGTTTACATGGAGAAGGGGAAGAAAAACCAAATATCTGATTGGAAGCGGGCAATCTTTTTTGTTTCCCGGGATCTGCGGGGACAGAAAGGCAGGACGATTTTTCTTGCCACCGTATTTGTGACAGCGGCCGCCATTTCTTTTCTGTTTATCGGAGAATTGTCTGTGTACCGGGACGACCGAATCACCAAAAAGTATGATAATTCGGCATATATACAGCAAAATGACAAAAGACTTTCGGTGCGCCGTTATGATGGAAAAGCGTTGACAAAAAAGGACGGGGAACAGATTCAGAAAATAAAAAATGTCACAGAGGTGGATATGAATGATTATGTCAATGATATCCGCTATGGCACTTCCAAAAAGAAGAATAACGGTTTTATGCATTCTGACTCCGGTCTTACCGGGGAGGATTTAACGGAGGGGAAAATGCCTGAGAAACGACAGGAGATCATTGTTTCTGCCGACAGCCCGTTAAAGGTTGGCTCCCGGAAGCGTATTTATTTTTCCTGCAAAAATTTATGGGGAGCAGGGAAAAAGTGCTGGTTTGATATGACAGTGACCGGCAAATGCAGCAGAAAAGGGGAACAGATTTATTTCACCCCGGAATTTTGTCATATGCTGACTCCGTCGATGGATGGATACAGCTATCGGCTGGATTATGACCAGGACGACATGACAAGAGTATATACAAAAACCAGAAACTTTTACCCGGTGATCGCAGATGATCTGAAGGATAATGAAGTACGGGTATCCAAGAACTATAAATTTCCATCTGCGCTGGATTATCAGGGAAACTATATGACGGTTGAAAGCGCACTTTGTGGAAAAATACTACCGTATCATGTGTACCGGACCCAGGGGAGTTCCGTGGTTGAGGTAGGTGCAAAGAAGGATGATACGGAGCCTCAGCTTAAGTTGAGAAATAATGGATATCTGGAACTGCAAATGGATCCCGGTGATCAAGGGGGAGCATTTATTGAGGTGAGTGCGGAGTTGTTTGAAAAGCTGTATCCGGATCCCTGTGCACAGGCCAGCGTATATATCCGTCATTATACAAAGACCGATCAGGTGATCAAATCCCTGAATAAGAAAGGATATGATGCGGTCAGCACATACCGGGTCAGCACGACGGAGTACATTATGGAAAAGGTATTCAAGCGTCTTCGGATTATTGAGTTTTCTACGGTTGTGCTGGTAATGCTTGTGTTCATGATGGTGTTACTGCTGCGTCAGAATGTGAAACAGAAACAAAAGGAATTACAGCTGCTCCGGTTTATGGGAATGCAGCAAAGACCGTTAAGGATCATGGTATATCTGGAAGTGTTAGGTGTTGATGTTTTGGCGTGTCTGGCGGTAATGCTCCTGTTCTTCTGTTTCGGACACCGGATCCGGTCCATTGACAGAATTTTGGATTACCAGAGCATTTGGAGTGCAGCAGGATATTTTGTTTATAATCTGTCCGTTGTCGTGATAGGAGTTACAATGGCTTTGAATAAATTCCGGTCATCCATAGGATGGCAGAAAGGAAGGAATTAAATGATTAAAGTAAATAAACTGGATAAATATTTTAATAAGGGAAAGAACAACGAAAATCATGTTCTGAAGGAAGTCAGTCTGGAGCTGGGCGAGAAGGGACTTGTGTGCATTCTCGGAGAAAGCGGTTCCGGCAAAACAACGCTTCTGAATACGATTGGCGGTCTGGATACATTTCGGAGCGGAACCGTGGAAGTGGATGATGTGGTACTGAAGAAATACGAGCAGAAGAAAATAGAGCGTCTGCGCAATCAGAAATTTGGTTATATCTTTCAGAATTATTATCTGCTGCAGGATTATACCGTGGCATATAATGTCAAGCTGGCACTGAACGTGTTCGATCTGACGGAAGAGGAAAAGGAGGAGCGCGTAGACTATGTACTGGAGGCACTGGGAATGTCACGTTACAAGAAAAAACGTGTTTCACAGCTTTCCGGCGGACAGCAGCAGAGAGTATCCATTGCCAGAGCCCTTGTAAAATCTCCGGATATTATTCTGGCAGATGAGCCTACCGGTAATCTGGATGAGGAAAATACTCTGAATACCATGAGTATTTTGAAAAGCATTTCCAAGGAATGTCTGGTGATTTTAGTATCTCATGAAAAAGCCATTGCCAAATTTTTTGCGGACCGGATCATTGAGATACGGGACGGCGAAATTGTAAAGGACTATGAAAATAATGCAACAGGCGGTTATCAGAAGATAGACGATTCCAATATTTATCTGCGGGATATGCAGGAGCAGACGGTCGAGGAAGATTTTGTTAAGCTGTCTCTGTACCGGGAAAGCTTCGGGCAGGATGATCCGGATGCAATAGAAAACCGCAAGCTTCATATTAATCTGGCATGGAAGGATGGCAAGCTTTACATACAGACAGAGGATGATATCAATCTGGTGCTTACCGGTGAGGAATCGGGCTGTGTGATGCTGGATCAGGGCAAACCGAAGCTGGATCAGAGCCAGATGGAGGAGGTTTCCTATGATCTGCCGAAAATGCAGGCGGGACGAAGCCGTGGACTGCCGTTTCGGGAAATCCGGAAACTGGCATGTGAAAATATCCGGATGATGGGGAAAAAGCATCGGTTTATTGCAGGGATCCTTCTGGTAACCTCTGTATTGCTGGTGTTAGCCCTGGCTGATTTTATGATGCAGCATGATATCAACAAGCAGGAGATCGTGACGCAGGATTCCCATTATGTCACGGTGAAGCTGGAGCAGGGCAAAGGCGTAGACGGCAGTGAATTTTATACACAGGCACTGGAATACTGCAAAGAGACATTAACCTCTGATGTCAATTATAATGCACTGACCCAGGGAACATTAAATATCGGGTACGATGGATTTCGCCAGTTAAAGCAGGTAAATGCGAAAATGGAAGATTATTCTGCAGTGGATTATAATTTGTTGAAAAAAGAGGATCTGATCTGTGGACGGCTTCCGAAAAATCGTAAAGAGATTGTCATTGACAAGTGGCTGTTGAATACATTTCAGAAATCCGGCAGCGTTGTGGCATCCCTCTACAATAATGAGGAGTCTCTGCTGGGGCTCACGGTGATCACAATGGTATCGAATCTGGAGTTAAAGATCGTCGGAGTATCGGATACCGGAGAACCATCCATTTATGTCAGCCCATATGTGGCGTTTGGAATGAACTATGGAAATAAGCAGGTCATGCCGATAGAGGAACTGCAGGAATTATATCCGGAGGAGTACGGCAAGACGGAGCTTAAAGAACAGCAGATCCTGATCGATACGGACAAATACGAGGAGTATGAACACCAGAAACGCTGGGAGAGTGGCGAGATGATCACGGCGCAGGCAGAGCAGTATCTGGGAGTATCTCCCTGCAAGATCGTTGGAAAATTCCCGAAGAGCAGTGGGGCGGAATATGTGCTTCCAAAGGAAAGATGCGATCAGATCAAGCTGGAATATGTAGCGGATGCGAAGCAGTTTCAGGTGTATACAGATAATGTAGAAGAAACCATACAGTATTTCAAAAATAAAGGAAAAGCATATTCGCAATATTTTAAGGTCAAAGCACAGAGTAATGCACAGGCTCAGATCGATAAGTACCGGAAAGACCAGAAAGAAAGCGGATTAAATGCAGGATATATTGTTACAATAGCGGTTGCAGTATTGTCATTGATTATGATATATTTTACTATAAAGTCAAATGCAATGGCACGAAGCGAGGAACTGACTGTTTACCGTCTGATCGGAATTGCACCGGGAAGCATTCTCAAGGCATATATGCTGGAGATGATCATGATGACGGCATACACTTGTGTTCCGGCAATCCTGATCACCTGTGGTGTGATCAAATTTATCACCTCGATCCCGTCGCTGGAAATCTATCTGCTGTTCCCGTGGTGGATGGCGGCACTGCTGATCGCTGCCATGTTTATTGTCAACACGATCATCAGTATTCTTCCGGTACACAGGATCCTGCATACACCACCGGCACAGTTGGTACAGTAGCATAGGGCAGAAGCAGCAGATTATTTTCGTGATGATATTGAAGAGTTATGGGAGAAGATTGTGCGTCTGCATTGCATAAAAAATGAGTCATAGAAATGAGGAACAGAATGCAGATATATTTCGCCCCTTTAGAGAGCATTACCGGATATGTATTCCGGAATGTGTATGAAGAGTATTATGGAGGAATCGACCGGTATTTCACGCCTTTTATCACGGCAACGGACAGCAGACGTCTGAGAAACAAGGAAATGCGGGATATCCTGCCGGAGAATAATCAGGTGGGGTACCTGATCCCGCAGATCATGAGCAACCGCGCAGAGGAGTTCTTGCGGGTAGCGGATCAGATGGCAGAGCTGGGGTATGATACGGTGAACCTGAATCTGGGCTGTCCCGCCCGGACAGTAGTGTCCAAGGGGAAGGGCTCCGGTTTTCTGGCAAAAACTGTGGCACTGGACCGGTTTCTGGAGGAGGTCTACCGGGAATGTCCACTGAAGATATCCATTAAAACAAGGCTGGGGGTGGATGATCCGGAGGAGTTTCTGGAGATTATTGACATTTATAATAAGTATCCGGTAGAGGAGCTGATCATTCATCCACGGGTGCAAAAGGATTATTACAAAAATACACCGAATCTGGATATGTTTGCGGAGGCAGTCAGACGCTGCAATATGCCGTTATGTTATAATGGAGATATCTGTTCTCTGGAGGATTACGAACGGATCCGGGAGCGTTTTCCGGAGGTGTCCCGTATGATGATCGGACGGGGACTTTTGGCACATCCGGAGCTTGCATTACAGATACAGGAGAGGGAGGCGGATCGAACGCCGGAGAAAACGGTGGATCCGCAGGAACAAACCGGCGGGAGCCGTGATTTGTCCGACAGGGAACGACTTAACCATATTGGGGCATATGCCGATGCCCTTTGTGAAGCGTACTGTGAGGCGTATGGTCCGGGACAGCCGGTACTTTTTAAAATGAAAGAGTTGTGGGGGTTTCTGGCAGACAGCATGCCGGATGGCAAAAAGCTTCGGAAAAAGATACACAAGACACAGAGGCTGGATGGATATCAGCGGCTGATGCGTGAGGTTTTTCCGGATATCTATTTCTAAATAAGAAAGGAGCAGCAAATGGAAAAAATGAAAAATCGTATGGGGAAGGGACTCATAGCGGTTCTTCTCGCAGTTGGTGTAGTTGGAATAGTTCTTACCGGGGTCAGTTATAAAGCATGGACAGAAAAGCAGGCAGCCTCAGGGACAGAGGCCGCTGTGGCTGCCGATGTCACGGGCGCGGTCAGCGAGGAACTGACCAAAACAGCACAGGCAGCAGGGGCAGCTCCGGTGGAGCAGCACGGAGCGCTCCACGTATCCGGAACGGATCTCAAGGACAGCCATGGTGCCAAATTCCGGTTGAAGGGTGTCAGTACCCATGGTATTGCCTGGTTTCCGCAGTATGTGAATAAGGATGCGTTTCAGACACTTCGGGATAACTATGGCATCAATACGATCCGCCTGGCGATGTACACGAATAAGTCTGAAGGATATGGTCCGGATGCGGTCAAAAAGGTTCAGGAGGGTGTGAAGTACGCTACAGAGCTTGGGATGTATGTGATCATCGACTGGCATATTCTGAACGACGGTAATCCAAATCAGCATAAATCAGAGGCAAAGAAATTCTTCACAAAGATGTCAAAGAAATACGGCAGCCAGAAGAACGTTATTTATGAGATATGCAATGAGCCAAACGGCAATGTTACCTGGAATAAGCAGATCAAACCGTATGCAAAAACAATGGTCAAGGTCATCAGGAAGCACAGCAAAAATGCCGTGATCGTGATCGGAACACCAACCTGGTCACAGGATGTGGATGTCGTAGCCCAGAGTCCGCTGAAAGGGAAGAATCTCATGTATGCGCTTCATTTCTATGCCGGAACACATAAGGAATGGAATCAGGAAAAGCTGAAGACGGCGCATAAAAAGGGTCTGCCGGTAATCGTGACAGAGTTTAGTATCTGTGATGCTTCCGGAAACGGTGCCCTTGATAAGGCTTCCGGTAATAAATGGCTGCGTCTGCTGGACAAATACAATATCAGCTACACCGCATGGAGCCTCTGTAATAAGAATGAGTCTTCTGCGCTCATTGCCAGCTCCTGCAGTAAAACGAGCGGCTGGACATCCGGCGATCTGTCGGCAGCAGGCAAGTGGTATTTTAACAAAACGAAATAAGAAAAAAATGGAGGTCACCCGGGGGAAGTGGGTGACCTCTTTATAAAGGGGAAACAAATAAAAGATAATATGTAAAGTTAACTCTTCTCTTATACGTTATAATATATTACCGAAAAATGCAATACCTTTTTTGAAAATATTTTGTGAAATTCAGGAGAAAAAATTAATAAAATGTGAATGAACTGTAAAAATCAGTTGTCTAAGACGTGCTGTATATTATATAATATAAACAAATTCATAGCGCAAAGGAGCGCAGAAAGAGGTAAAACATGATAACATGGACGAGGGAAGAATTAAAATCCAGAGGGAAAGCGGCAGTAAAGATGTATTATTGGAAGCTGGTGCTGGTTTCATTGATCTTATCGGCAATCACGGGCGGAGCCACAAATGCCGGCAGAAAAGGAGTGAAAAATTCCGGCACTGCGGGAAATGGGAGTGCTGTTGATGTATCCGGTATTTTTAGCGACTTTAATATGATGGCGGCACTGGTGGCATCTGTTGCTGTATTGGTGATCCTGCTTATTGCATTTGCCATTCGTGTGTTTGCACTGAATGTGCTGGTAGTGGGATGTAAAGGGTTTTTTCGTCAGAGCATGACCGGTGAACCGGAGTTTCGGGCACTTGTAGATGGTTTTAACAATAATTACTGGCATTGCGTAAAAACATGTTTTTTGAGAGATTTGTTTGTGGGATTATGGAGCCTGCTTTTTGTGATACCGGGTGTGATAAAGAGCTACGAATACCGCATGGTGCCATATCTTCTGGCAGAGCATCCGGAGATGAGCAGCAGTGAGGTGCTTGCACGAAGTAAGGAAATGATGGACGGCAATAAATGGGCGACTTTTGTACTGGATCTGTCCTTTATCGGATGGGCACTTCTGGGTGCGATCACCATGGGACTTGTATTTATTTTCTGGACTTCTCCATATATTAATGCGACAGAGGCTGCATTATATCACAGACTGAGTGGTCAGGACAGTTATGGAAACGGTGGTTATGGTCAGGGTGGTTATGGTCAGGGTGGTTATACCCAGACCGGTTATGAGCAAAATAGCTACGATAATCCGGGGAATACAGATCAGAATGGTCAGAGTGGATATGACCAGAATTATTTTTCTGATAAGTAATGACCGGAACATATCTCTGAAAGGTTAGAAGGTATGAAGGGGGGGAGTGTATGCAAAAAAATAGACGGGGAATCAGACACAATCTGCTCTTGATGGTGACCTTTCCTACAGTGGTTCTGTCAATATTTGTATTAATCTTTGGAGCAGTGATGTTTTATCATTTCTATTGTCAGAGCATTCGGGATGAGCTGGCGGCCACCACAAATATGATGGTGGAATGCCTGGATCTTACCGTCAGGGGCGATTATAAATACGAGAATGGTCTTTTGATGAAGGGAGATCTGAACATCACGGATTCCACTATGCTTTACCGGGTGCGGGAGAAGTCACATATTGATACCACCATTTTCTGGGGAGATACACGTATCATAACGACAGTGGAGGATGAGGATGGTATATCGGCAGCCGGGACAAAGGCAGAGCAGGCTGTCGATGATGTAGTGCTTGCCACAGGAAAGGATTATTTTTCAGATAAGGTTGGCATTAATGGAACGGAATATATAGGATATTATAAGGCGCTGAAAAATGAAGACAGTTCCGTGGTGGGGATGGTCTTTGCGGGAAAAAAACGAAGTACCGTATATTATAAGATCTTACGGATCCTGGCATGGTTTTTGGGGTTTTCGGTTGTAGCTGTTTTTGCGGCTGTTCTGTGTACCCGCCGGTATTCCAATGGCGTCATTACGGATATTGCTTCTATTAATCATTTTCTTCAGACGATTTCTGAGGGGGCACTGGGCGAGAATTTGAACGAACGGATCCGCAGGCGGAAGGATGAACTCGGAGATATCGGAGTTTATGCGGATAAAATGAGAAGCAATCTGCAGAAGCTTGTGGAAATGGATGCCCTTACTTCTTTATATAATCGGCGCAGTGGCAATCATATGATGGGGGCTCTGGTAGAACAGAAAGCGGTATATACTGTGGTGATGTGTGATATTGACTTCTTTAAGCGGATCAATGACACATATGGTCATGCAGCGGGAGATCAGGTTTTGATCGAGGTATCCGCAGCAATCCGGGAAAGCGTGGGAGTGGATGGATTTGCCATCCGCTGGGGTGGCGAGGAGTTTCTGGCAATCTACTGTCTGGACCTGACCGAGGCAAGAGATCGAGTCGTGGCACTGCAGCAAAGTATCCGGGCTCTGGTAGTAAATTACGGAGGCACGGACATTCAGGTTACCATGACTTTTGGTGTTACGGAAAGCGCACCGGCAGAGTCTTGTGAGAAGGTAGTAAAGAGGGCTGATGAAAAGCTGTACATCGGTAAAAATGGCGGAAGAGACCAGATTGTGATATAGTCAGCGGACGGAGAAAGGAACGTGAGAATGATATGAAGAAAATAATTATGCTGCTGATGATATGCGTACTGATATTAGGAGGATGCGGGACAAAGAAAAACACGATACATTCTCTGGATGATCTCAAAAATAAATCCATTGGTGTACAGATGAAAACCACAGGAGACATTTATGCAAGTGACATCGAAGGCGCAGAGATCAAGAGATTTAATAAAGGGATCGATGCGGTAAAAGCTCTTCGCAAGGGAGTGATCGATGCAGTGATGATCGATGATGCGCCGGCAAAGGTCTTTGCGGATCAGTTTGACGATGTGGAGATTTTGTCGGAGCCTTATGCGGAGGAAGAATATGGCATTGCTGTCAATAAGGACGAGCAGGAGCTTTTAAAGCAGATTGATCAGGCTCTGCAGGAGCTGAAGGAGGAAGGGACCCTCAATGATATTGTAAAAGCGTGGCTTCGGGACGGCGAGACGCATACGGCATACGAAAGCAGCCAAAAGAAAACGAACCGGAAAGAGTTGGTGATGGTAACGAATGCAGAGTTTCCTCCATATGAAAGTAAATTAGACTCCGGCGATATTGTAGGCATTGATGTGGATATCATGAAAGCGGTCTGTGATAAACTGGACCGCAGACTGAAGATTACAGATACCGCATTTGATTCTGTGGTCGCAAATGTAGAGCGTCAGATGGCAGATGTGGGGATGGCGGCGATGACGATTACCGGGGAAAGGAAGAAAAGTGTAGATTTTACACATCCATATATGAAAGCAACACAGGTAGTCATCGTTCGTAAATGATCGTTTCTAATGGCGTGTCTTCTGTCGGACACAGAATTTTGTTCAGAATGACCACAAAGGTAGAAAGGATTGCAACAGGAAATATCCGGTAAAATATCTACATAGGTAGAAAGCTTTGTCTCTTTGAGGGACAAAGCTTTTTTGCATAAATATGTAATAATTTCTTAAAAATTTCACAAAATGCTGGTTGACAAAATAGAGCAATGTTACTATAATTGTTAATAACGTGTAACATTTATGTAATAATTTAGCAGACACAAAACTTTATACAGAATAAGGAAAACATAGAAATTATTGAGAAGTACGATTTACAGAAAGGATTTTTAGTATGTTAAAGTCAAAAAGATTGAAAAGGAAAGCGGTTTGTTTAGGACTTACAGCGACATTGGTTTCTGGTTTTGCAGTGACATTTGTCGTTCCTACCGCAGCAAATATCTGTCGTGAATTAAATATGGCAGGCATTTCGCTTTCTCTGGATAAGTTTTCGTCTAATAATAAGGACGCTATTATAAATTCATCTGTGTCTCAGCCGGCACAGACGGCAACAGAATCATCCGTATCTGCCACACCGGAAACTACTGCAGAAGCTACGGCAGAGCCGGTGAAGGAGACAAAGAAAGCACCAAAGAAGAATGACACGCCGAAGCGTGTGGACAAGGGGCTTGTTACCGACATGGATGTAAAGGCGATTTCTACAGCCAGCGATTACGTTCATGTTCGTAAGAAACCGACAACACATAGTAAGATTGTCGGCAGATTGTACAAGGGATGTTCTGCAGATATTTTAAAAACGAAAAAAGGATGGGTAAAGATCCGTTCCGGTAATGTAACAGGTTATATTAAGAAAAGTTATCTTGCAATTGGTGATGATGCCAAGAAGATGATTGGCAAGTATGGTCAGAAATATGTACGTGTTAAAACAACGGTTGTGACATTGAATGTACGTAAGAAACCAAATATAAAGTCAAAGATTTTGACACAGATTCCAATTGAGGAAAATTATGATGTGATCAAAACAACCGATCACTGGTATAAGATTGAGATTGATGGAGATACAAAGGGTTATGTCCGTAAGGAATATGTAACACTTCATGTAAGATTTAAGCATGCGAAGTCTATGGCAGAGATTAAGGCTGAACACCGCAGAAAGCTTGCAGCAAAGAGAGCTGAGAGACAGAGACTTGCAGCACTTGCAGCATCCCGCGCTTCCAGCAGCACTTCTTCCAGATCAACCTCCAAAAGAAGCTATAGCAGTTCTCGCAGAAGAAGTTCTTCTCGTAGCAGCTACAGTTCACGGAGAAGTTCCAGCAGTTCATCTTCCCGCAGTAGTTCCAGCAGTTCCAGCTATACAGCATCTGCAAGTGGATCTACCGGATCGGATATTGCAAGCTATGCACAGAAATTTGTAGGAAACCCATATAGATGGGGAGGCACAAGCCTGACAGGTGGTGCAGACTGCTCCGGTTTCACGATGACAATATATGCTCAGTATGGTTATAGTCTTCCTCATTCTTCTTCAGCACAGGCAGGATGTGGACGTAGTGTAAGTCTTTCCAGTGTACAGCCTGGAGACTTGATTTTCTATAAGCATGGCAGCAGCATTGGTCACGTTGCAATGTACATTGGTGGTGGACGAGTAGTGCATGCGCAGTCAAGACGTACAGGTATTACCACATCCAGCATGTATTACAACCAGCCGGCATGTGCAAGACGTATTGTAGGATAACGAATTGACAAAATTAATGAAATATGCTATATTTTATTTATACAACGGCGTAGTTTTATAAAAACTATGCCGTTTTGTGCATTTATACACAAGATAATTAAGTAAAGTATAAAATAACGGACAGGCATGGATGGGAGGTTTACCAGAATGAAAAGAAATGAATTAGACCACATTGATTATGAAATATTGAAAATGTTACAGGAAAACGCCAGAGTGCCATTGAAAGAGATTGCAGAAAGGGTATACCTTTCCTCTCCGGCAGTATCAGCCCGTATTGAAACTCTTATGAAGAAGGGATATATCGAAGGTTTTCATGCCCAGATCAATCCTCAGGTGATGGGGTATCACATTAAAGCATTTATTAATTTGGAGGTGACTCCGCAGGATAAAAAGCAATTTTACCCATTTATTAAGGAATGCAAAAATGTGGTGGAATGTAATTGTGTAACAGGAGATTATTCCATGCTTTTGGAGGTGCTGTTTCATAGTACAGCGGAGCTGGATCAGTTTATAGGGGAGCTGCAGGAATATGGCAGAACCAATACTCTGATCGTATTTTCCACTTCCGTAGAGCATCGGGGGCTTATTATCGGTTAATGGTATGCGGGATACCCGTTACAATGGTTATGTGATCGAAAGGGAAAGTTGATTTTTTTGAATTATTGTATATAATAATAAATATCTGGCAGAAATGTATTGGAATGAAATGCTTCCGGAGGTGCCGGGAGCATTTTTAGAGGCATAGGAGGTAAGAATTATGGCATTTTTTGACAGTATGAAGGAAACCCTGACCACAGCAGGCAGAGACGTGAGCCAGAAGGCAAAGGAAGTATCCGGAGTGGCGAAGCTGAAGCTGGATATTAAGTCCAAAGAGGATGCGTTAAATAAAGAGTATATTGCTCTGGGAAAACGTTACTATGATATGCATAAGGAAGGTGAAGTGGCAGATGAGCAGATGGCAAACATCAGCACGCTTTTGAATGAGATTGCAGATCTTAAGGACGAGGTTGTGCGCATTCAGGGTGGTAGCAGCTGTCCACAGTGTGGTGCTGTGATTCCGGATGGAGCAGCTTTCTGCAGTAAGTGTGGAGCAAGGATGTAGTAAACAATACAATTTTTTACCGTGGAAAACGATCTGGAGTATTTTGAAAATATTTTAGATCGTTTTTTTGTTGCAGTTTTTGTATCATATTATTTATATTTCGGGAGATAATAATCCTGTTTTAAAGTATCTGGCAAAGTTTGTGCTGCCAGAAATAAAATGCATATCTGTACTGTTTTTGGGACAGATAGAAAGGGCGGTAAGAAATATGAATAATAGAAAAGTTGCAATTATTGGATGTGGATATGTAGGAGCAGCCACGGCGTTTTCCATTATGCAGAGTGGTCTGTTTTCGGAAATGGTGTTGTTGGATGTAGACCGGAAAAAAGCAGAGGGCGAGGCAATGGACATCATGCATGGCATGCCCTTTGCGATGCCGATCCATATTCATGCCGGTGATTATGATGATATTGCAGACAGTGCCATCATTATTGTCACGGCGGGATGCAATCAGAAGCCGGAGGAGTCACGGCTGGATCTGGTTCATAAAAATATTGAGATTTATCGCCAGATCATGGGGGAGATCGCAGCAAGAGAGGTAGAAGGCATTCTTTTGATCGTGTCAAATCCGGTGGACATTCTTACTTATGTGGCGTGGAAATTTTCCGGGCTGCCAAAGCATCGAGTAATGGGTTCTGGGACGGTGCTTGATACTGCGCGGTTGAAATGTATGCTGGGAAATGAGCTGGGAGTGGATGCAAGAAGCGTTCATGCGTTTATTATCGGTGAGCATGGGGACAGTGAGCTAGCAGTATTTAGCAGTGCCAATGTGTCGGGAATCGATCTGAAGGATTTTTATGATATGTGCCAACCGGACGAGTATCATGAAGACACGGAGCGAATCTATGATCAGGTAAAGGACAGTGCCTATAAGATCATTGAGAGCAAAAAGGCCACATACTTTGGTGTAGCAATGGCGGTGCGGCGTATCTGTGAGTGCATTATGCGAAATGAGCATTCCATTTTGACGGTGTCCGGTGTCGTGGAAGGGCAGTATGGAGCCTGTGATATGGCACTGAGTCTGCCGGCAATTGTGGGGAGTCATGGTTTGGAGCAGATTATTCAGATCGAATTGGATGAGAAGGAGGAGGAGCAGCTTCAGGAGTCGATCCGGGTGCTGGAAGGCGTATTGGATGAGTGTATGTAAAGGAACTGAATGGTAAGCTGCAGACTACGCAAAGTGAAACCTGAAATATTTAAAATTTTATAAAATGCTTGACATAATACTCAAGAAGATTATAATAAAGCACATGGAGCGTAATACTCAAATTGAGAATTACAGATGAAAGGAGCGGTTATGCGTGGAGGCACGGGATCAAAATGGAATGACAGAGACTCAGTTTTTACGGCAGTATGATCCGGATCGGTATGAGAAACCGGCAGTAACAGTGGATATGCTGATCTTTACTGTCAATCCCAAGAGAAACTATTCTCTGGAGCTGTTGATGATTGAAAGGGGAGGCCATCCTTATTTGGGAAAATGGGCCCTTCCCGGAGGTTTTGTGGAGATGGATGAGTCTTTGGAAGAGGCTGCCGCCAGGGAGTTGAAGGAGGAGACGGATCTGTCAGATATTTATATGGAGCAGTTGTTTACCTTTGGGGATGTAAACCGGGATCCCAGAATGCGCGTGATCTCTGTGGCATATATGGCGCTGGTGCCGAAGGAAAAACTTCATCCGGTAGCCGGGGACGATGCGGCGAATGTGCGATGGTTTACGATCAAGACACAAGAGGATGGCAGTCTGCTCCTGTTGGCAAATGGAGTAACCTTGACGGAGGAGAGCATTGCGTTTGACCACGAAAAGGTGATCAAGACAGCCCTTCAGAGGATGAGAAATAAGGTAGAGTATACAGATATTGCTTTTGAACTGGCGGGAGAGAAATTTACATTAACCCAGCTCCAGTCAGTTTATGAAGCGATTCTTGGACGGGAACTTCATAAGCCTAATTTTCGCAGAAGTATAGCAGACCGGGTGGAAAAGACCGGGGAAAAGGAGACACAAAGTTTGCATCGCCCATCGTGCCTGTATCGTAAGAAGGGCGGAGAGCGAGAACATCGTTTTTAACAGAGAGGTGGTCATTTATGGGTAAGGTATTAGTTGTAGTGGATATGCAGAACGATTTTATTTCCGGTAGTCTGGGGACGAAGGAAGCACAGGTGATCGTGCCGGCAGTTGTGGCAAAGATCAAAGAGTATCAGGAGAATGGAGACAAGGTAGTATATACATATGACACCCATGGGGAGAACTATATGGAGACGCAGGAAGGACGGAATCTGCCGGTAAAACATTGTATTCGTGGAACCTGGGGCTGGGAGCTTCCGGATGAGATTGACGAACTGGCGGCGGGGGCAGAGAAGTACGAAAAGCCAACCTTTGGAAGCCGCCGGCTGATGGAGGATCTGGCAGAATGGAATCCGGATGCGATTGAGTTTGTGGGGCTTTGTACGGACATCTGTGTGGTATCCAATGTGCTTGGGACGAAAGCGTGGCTGCCGGAAACTCTGTTGACGGTGGACAGCAGCTGCTGTGCCGGGGTGACACCGGAGAGCCATGAGGCAGCGCTGGCGACTATGCGGTCATGTCAGGTAAATGTGATATAGAGAAAGGTCGTGATAACGATGAAACAATTTGATAAACGGAATTTAACAATGGTAATGGACTTTTACGAACTGACCATGAGTAACGGATATTTCCGGGAGCAGGACAGAGATACCCGTGTAGCATTTGATGTATTTTACCGCAAAAATCCTGACGGTGGTGGATATTCCATTTTTGCAGGACTGGAGCAGATCATAGAATATATTCAGGATCTTCATTTTGATGATGACGATATCGCGTATCTGCGGGAGCAGAAGATCTTTGAGGAGGACTTTCTGGAGTATCTGCGGAATTTCAAGTTTGAGGGAGACCTCTATGCATTCCCGGAGGGGACGATCATGTATCCGAATGAACCGATCTTAACGATCGTAGCGCCTCTGATCGATGCACAGCTTGTGGAGACGGCAGTGCTTTTGCAGGTCAATCATCAGTCTCTGGTGGCAACGAAGGCAAGCCGTATCGTCCGGGCAGCCCAGGGCAGAGCTGTCTCTGATTTTGGCGCCAGACGTGCCCACAATATGGATGCGGCAGTATATGGTGCCAGAGCAGCGTATATTGGCGGAGTGAACGGAACGGCGACGGTGCTTTCCGGAGAAATGTTTGGCATTCCGGTAGGGGGGACGATGGCACACAGCTGGGTAATGTATTATGAGGATGAGTACACAGCATTCAAAAAGTATGCGGAGACATACCCGGATGGAACCGTGCTTCTCATTGATACCTATGACGTATTAAAGAGCGGTGTGCCAAATGCGATCCGGATTGCCAAAGAGGTGCTAGAGCCCATGGGCAAGCGCCTCAAGGGTGTACGTATTGACAGCGGTGACCTGGCATACTTGTCCAAAAAGACCCGGAAAATGTTGGATGAAGCAGGTCTTACAGACTGCCAGATCGTAGCCTCCAACAGTCTTGACGAATACACGATCTCTTCTCTGATCGATCAGGGGGGCTGTATTGACAGCTTTGGCGTGGGGGAACGTCTGATCACTTCCAAGAGTGAGCCGGTCTTCGGAGCTGTTTACAAGATATCTGCGGTAAAACGCGATGGCGTATACCAGCCAAGGATCAAGGTTTCTGAAAACGTGGAAAAGATCACAAATCCGGGACTGAAAAAGGTTTACCGTATTTATGATGAAACAGGAAAGGCGGTGGCGGATCTCATCGGCAGGTATGATGAGGAGATTGACCTTACAAATCCGTTCCGTTATGTGGATCCGGTTGCTCCATGGCGTCAGCGTACCTTTGACAACTGTACCGGTAAACAGCTTCAGGTGCCGATCTTTAAGGATGGAAAGCTGGTTTATAAGCTGCCGTCTCTGGAGGAGATCCGTGCCTATGTCAAGGAGCAGATGAAGGAAGAGATGTGGCCGGAGGAGCAGCGTTTTGAAAATCCTCATGTACATTATCTGGATATGACACCGAATTATTATGATATGAAGATGGAACTGCTGTATGAGGTGCAGAAGTAGTTCTGGCAGCACCGTCAAATTTCCCGGAATGGTTGACAAATCGGGGGAGGAATACTAAAGTAAATAGGATAGGGTTATTATAAGAAAATTA
The DNA here is from genome assembly GCA_934339135.1 of uncultured Lachnospiraceae bacterium. GTDB lineage: Bacteria > Bacillota > Clostridia > Lachnospirales > Lachnospiraceae > Jutongia. Next base: position 69,505 of record CAKRHP010000007.1, read on the forward strand.
GGAAAAGAGGGACAGCAGATGGCAGAGAAAAAGAGATTTTATCTGACAACCGCGATTGCGTATACGTCAGGAAAACCGCATATCGGTAACACATATGAAGCCGTTCTGGCAGACAGTATCGTGCGTTTCAAGAGACAGCAGGGATATGATGTCCGTTTCCAGACAGGAACGGATGAGCATGGCCAGAAGATCGAGCTGAAGGCAGAGGAAGCAGGAATCACACCAAAGAAATTTGTAGATGATGTTTCCGGACAGATCAAGACAATCTGGGATCTGATGAATACGTCTTATGACCGTTTTATCCGTACGACGGATGAGGATCATGAGAAACAGGTACAGAAGATCTTCAAAAAGCTTTATGATCAGGGCGATATTTATAAGGGATTTTATGAAGGCATGTACTGTACTCCTTGCGAGTCCTTCTTTACACAGTCCCAGCTGGTGGATGGAAAGTGTCCGGATTGCGGACGTCCCTGCCAGCCGGCAAAGGAAGAGGCATATTTCCTGAAGCTCAGCAAATATGCAGACCGTCTGATCGAGCATATCAATACACATCCGGAGTTTATTCAGCCGGAGTCCCGCAAAAACGAGATGATGAACAACTTCCTTCTTCCGGGATTGCAGGATCTGTGTGTATCCAGAACCTCTTTCAAATGGGGAATCCCGGTAGATTTCGATCCGGATCATGTGGTATATGTATGGCTTGATGCGCTCAGCAACTATATCACCGGTCTCGGTTATGATGTGGACGGAGAGAACCGCCTCGATGAGAACGGAGAGGATCTTTACAAGAAGTTCTGGCCGGCGGATCTCCATCTGATCGGAAAGGATATTATCCGTTTCCATACAATTTACTGGCCGATCATTCTCATGGCTCTGGGTGAGCCGCTGCCGAAGCAGGTATTTGGTCATCCATGGCTGCTGCAGGGCGATGGTAAGATGAGTAAGTCCAAAGGAAATGTCATTTATGCGGATGATCTTGTTGATATGTTTGGTGTCGATGCTGTCCGTTATTTCGTACTCCACGAGATGCCGTTTGAAAATGACGGTGTTATCACATGGGAGCTCATGGTAGAGCGTATGAACTCTGACCTTGCCAATACACTGGGTAATCTGGTAAACCGTACTATTTCCATGACGAACAAATATCTTGGCGGTGTTGCAGAGGACAAGGGTGTCACAGAGGATGTAGATGATGATCTGAAGGCGGTGGTGATGGCAGCACCAAAGAAGGTGGAGGAGAAAATGGATAAGCTCCGTGTGGCAGATGCCATCACAGAGGTATTCACCATCTTCAAGAGATGTAACAAATATATCGATGAGACAGAGCCTTGGATCCTTGGAAAGGATGAGGCAAAGAAAGACCGTCTTTCTACGGTGCTTTACAATCTGCTGGAAAGCATTACCATTGGCGCAAGCCTGTTGGAGTCCTTTATGCCGGATACAACAGACCGTATCCTTGCCCAGATCGGTGCTACAAAGCGTCCACTGGAGAAGATGGATCACTTTGGTGGTTATGTTAACGGTACAAAGGTAACAGAGAAGCCGGAGATTTTGTTTGCCCGTCTTGATATGGACGAGGTAAAAGCAAAGGCAGAGGAGATTCAGAAGGCACAGGCGGCAGCCAACGGCGGCGGTGTTCCGGAAAATGTTATCGACATTGAGGCAAAGCCGGAGATTACTTTTGACGATTTCACCAAGATGCAGTTCCAGGTAGGCGAGATCATTGCCTGCGAGGAAGTAAAGAAGTCCAAGAAGCTTCTGTGCTCCCAGGTGCGTATCGGCAGCGAGGTTAAGCAGATCGTATCCGGAATCAAGCAGCACTACTCCGCAGAGGAGATGGTGGGCAAGAAGGTTATGGTTCTTGTAAACTTAAAGCCTGCGAAGCTGGCCGGAGTTTTGTCTGAGGGAATGCTTCTTTGCGCAGAGGATGCGGACGGTAATCTGGCACTGGTAACACCGGAGAAGGAGATGCCGGCAGGTGCGGAGATTTGTTAAAAATCAGATAATATAGAGTGAAGAGGGAGCTGTCACGGTGTGGCAGCTCCCTCTTGCAAAAATAAAAATTTGTCTTGTTTTCTTTATGTTCTTTATTTCCAAATTTTCCGTATCTTTCCCGCAATCCAGAATCCCACCTCAAATACCGCTATCCCTCCAAACACATCCACGATCACATGCTGCTTGATCAGCAGGGTTGATGCAAAAACGCCCAAAGACATTAAAACCGTAACGACTTTGTAGGTGCGGTTTGATTTTTTTAAGAGAAAGGCGGCACGGATGCATGCCCAGCTTTCCAGACAGTGAATAGACGGAAAAAGATTGACCGGGGTATCAATGGTGTAGATCAGTTGAACCAGACGGCTGCACAGATCAGTCCCGGTGATCTCCGGACGGATGAGTGTGGTTGGAAACAGCAGAAAAAAGAACAGACAGATTATTTTGGCGCAGATATTACCGATTGCAAAGCGATAACACAGCTCCTGGCTGTCTCTGGCAATGAGAATATAACTGATAACCCATTGTGCGAATGCCAAAACATAAAAAAGCACAAAAGGAGCCACAAAGGGAAGGGCTCTGTCGATGGGGGTCTCCCAGATGGAAAAGGTCAGAAAACGGCGAAGCTGTCCGACTCCGGTATAGACGCAGGTATTGACCAGAAGAGCCATTCCCAGTGGGAGAATCGCATATTTTGGTATCCATGATTTAAGCCTGTTTTGCATGTCCGATCACCTCTCCCATTTTTACTGTGGTTTCTTTTCCTAATAGAGAATGTTCCAAAAGGTCCTGACGGATCTGCACCTGATCCGGTTCGATCAACACAATGATCGTGGAGCCGCCATATTGAAAAAATCCCTTTTCTTTGCCACGGACGGCAGTTCCCTCACCCTCGTGATTTACAATGCGTCCCACCAGCATAGCGCCTACCTCCATCTGGGCGACAGTACCGAAATGAGAGGTCCGGATCAGGGTGTATTCCCGGCTGTTTTCGGTGAAAACAGGTACCTGCTCCAGGGCAATGGGACGTACCGTGTGAAGGATGCCCGGGATAAAAAAGTTTTTGCTTTTGGCTCCGGAGTCCACATAGCAGTAGCGGTGGTAATGATCAACGCAAAGACGGAAGACAAGACAGTATCCGCTTTGATAGCGGGCTGCCAGCTTTTTGCTGTGCAGCAGAGATGGTAATGTGTAATGGCTCTGCTTGATGGGCAGAACTGTGTCTCCCTGAACCGGCCAGACTGATAAAAGACCATCGCATGGGGCGATCAGATGCTTCGGATCCCGGTCAATAGGGCGAAGTCCCTCCCGGATCCTTCGGGAGAAGAAATCGTTAAAGCTATGCACATTGTCCATTTCATAGTCCGAAAGCTTAATGTGGTTATGACGGGCAAATGGTCTGACCAGAAAATGGGACAGAGTGGAATCCAGAAAAACACCGCAGGCTCTGGATAGTGCTGGGGCAGTCAGGGGCTTTAGAAGCAGTCTGCCCGGTGTCGTATGATAAAGAAAATGAAGTGTGTCCATAATATTCTCCATTTCTGAGGGATTTGCTGCGAAGAGGCGAAGGGAAATATGTGAAGGTAATCTCACTTCTGCCATCAGAGTCATTTGCTTTTGGATAAATGATTAATGTCTCAGCCACAACAGTTTTAGGATCAGAATAATAAACTCCACGGTACCAAAGACGATTAACAGGGCAATGCCGCGGTTCTGCGGTTTTTTGATCTGTATTTTGGACAGGAAGAAAAGCCCGGTCAGGATCATTACTCCAAAGTAAAGGAGTGTCAGATCGGCGCGAAGCAGAAGGTGGAACAGAAGTACCGCAGGAAAGATCAGGGCTGCAGATGTCACAGGCAGACCGGTGTATATCTTGGCTCCCGTCTCATCGCGGTTCTGATCCTCCTCCTCCATGACATTGAAATATGCAAGGCGGATCATTGCTGCCAGCACATATAGTACAGCGATAAATGTCAGGACGATCTGTGTCGGTTTCTGATAATGTGTCAGCACATAACAGGTAAATCCGGAAAGTCCCGGCGTGCGGATGGCGTATCGGAGCATGGAAATCCCAATACAGGCAGGAAGCAGACCAAATGCAATCAGATCCGATAAAGAATCAATCTGAATACCGAAATTTTTCATTTGATCCGTGCGATCCTTTTTGGTGCGGGCAACCTTTCCGTCGAAGGTATCACACAAACCCGAAAAAAGCAGAAAGAACATTCCAAGATAAGGGTGTCCGATCCCGTTCAGGCATAGCATAATGCCGGTGGCTCCCGACATCAGTGAAAGGTAGGTAAGAACTACTGTGTAATCATAAAATCCAATCATTTTCATTTCTCCATTTTCATTTTTCTTTTGCGAAGTACAATATAACCTGCGATCACCGTGATCAGGCTCACGAGAATACATACATAGAAGGAAAGTCCGCGGCTTAAGATCTCCAGCTGGAATGCCTCTTCCCTCGGCATAAGCTGGCAATAGCCCTTTAGCATCAGATAATCCGTGACTCCCATGCCTCCAGGGATCGGTACGCAGTTTGATCCCAGCACCACGTAGATCTGTGTAGCCAGCAGATGAGGCAGCTTGCGCAGATCACCATGCATGGCACCAAAGGAAAACAAGGTCACAATGATCTGGGACATTCTCTGCAGCACATTGAGAAGATATACTTTCCATAGCATTTTGCGTCCCCCGAGTACGGCATTCACACAATGGCTGTATCTTTCCAGTGAAGAGGAGAGTTTACGCTCGATGCGTCCGGCAAGACGGTGGCAGTGAAGCCGGTGAAGTAATCCGGCAATACCGAGACAAATGGACTTCATGAGGGCCTGCTTCCGGAGCAGCATATAAAATAATATGCCAAGTCCGGCCAGGATCACGCCTCCCGCCACGATCAGAATACGACAGGAAATGCTGAAATTAAGAAAGATCTTTGGAAAGATCAGAATGTCCGCAATGCTAATGCTGATGATGGCCAGTGTGTACATGATCAGATTCAGCAGAAGAGCCGTCATAACTGCTGTTCCCGGAATGCCATCCTGTACCATAAAAAATGCACTGGCAGGCTGGCCGCCGGAAGCGGAAGGGGTGATGGCAGAAAAATACACGTCTGCTGCAGAATAAATAAATCCCTGTGTCCGTTTCACGGGATATCCCATATGCCGCAGGATCACCCGCAGAGCATCTCCCTCAAACCAGATAAAACCAAGCATACTGATAGCGGCTAGTACGATGCCTTCCCAGGATGCCTCCCGGAGACTGATGATCAGTTCATCCAGAGAAATACCGCTTCCCTTAAATACAGCGTAGATGGTGATCAAAGCGAGAATCAAAGTGACAATAAAACAGATGATTTTATTTCTATTTTTATGTATGATTTCTTTCATATATTAACGCTTGTGCAAATGCACGATCCCTTGTGATGAATAATGATAACAAGTTACCATATTACTATAACATAAAACAAATGATAAAGGGGTATTATCATTAAAAAGCAGAAAAATTTAATAAATAGAGAAAATGTTAATGAATCCATCAAAGATATTATGGCAGCAAAAGAAAAAGCAGGCAAATGAATTGATATTTGCCTGCCCCCGTGTTATCACATCTGAATATGCAGTTTTTTGCAAAGCTTTTTATTAATTTTTCCGTTTACGGTCATACCGTTTTTGCGCTGAAATTGACGGATCGCATTTCGTGTTTTACTGCCGCAGCTGCCATCCGGTCTGCCACAGTGATAGCCCTTTTTGTTTAACTTTTTCTGTACCGCTCTGACTGTGGAGGCTTTATAATATTTGGAAACCTTTGTGACAGTCTTGTGAGTGGAGGCTGTGGAAGAGTATGGACAGACACCGTTCGGATGTAAATGGGCAGGATGACCGCCGCAATGGTAATGATAGCTTCCTAAACCGCTGACATTGCGATAATCATGATGACCGCCGTAAGCATCTGTTCTTCCAGAATGAGCACCGCATATGGTGTAGGGAATAAGCAGGCAGACGCAAAGTAATGTTACCATAAGTTTTCGTAATCGTTGATTATTCATAATATTCCTCCTTTTTTGATAAATCAGTATATATTCGATTATACTACAAGCAAAATAGTATTGCAACTTTACAGTGAAAAAAGAAATAAATATTCCTTATCGCAACACGATAATTAATTATTGACAAATATAAATCCCGTGCTATAATATTCTTATCGTGATGCGATAAATAATAGCCGTGTCATATAGAACCGGCCGGCGTAGATATGGCACATCAGGGGGGATGATTTTTCATATTGAAAGCAGACATATTAAAAACAAAAATAAAACAACGCCCGGAACAAAAAGCACTTATTTTGATCGCGTTTCTGGCAGCGGCTCTGATCGCAGGGATATTTATATCGGAGCGAAAAACATTGCAGTCGCAATTTCCGTTAGAGGAGGATGCCATATGCTTCCGGGATACGGGACAGTATCAGGATGTGGTGAGTTATAAATATAAGAGCCGCATTTATGTTCCCTATGGGAGACGAAAGGACAGCCGGGGGAGACAGATGCCATGGCGGCAGTATGGAGATAGAGATATAGAGCCTAGTGGAAATAGAGACCGGGAATCGAAAGACAATAAAAACTACATACGGAAAGGAATGGATGATTATAATGGAACAAAAAACATTGGCAGGATGGTTAAAAATTATTATTATCGGTACAGGGATTTGCAGCATCGTGATCGGTGCCCTGATTTTGCCGGAGGCAGGACGGGAGATTGTTGCGGCCAACAAAGAGTTTTCTTCCTGGCTGATGCCGTGGCTTGTCTTTCTATGGCTGGGAATGATCCCATGTTATGTGGCGCTGGTATTTAGCTGGCAGATCGCAGACCGGATCGGGAAAGACCGGTCCTTTACCATAGAGAATGCATTGCGCCTCGGCTGGATATCCCGGCTGGCAGCGGGAGATACGGCTTTCTTTTTTGGGGGAAATATAGTATTGTGGTTATGTGGGAAAAATCATCCCGGAATTTTGCTGGGAGCATTGTTTATCTGCTTTGTGGGGATTGTGATCGCCGTGGCAATGGCGGTGTTGTCGCATCATACGAGGAAGGCGGCTGCGCTGCAGGAGGAAAGTGACCTGACGATCTGACGATACAAGAAAGGAATGAACGGCATTATGGAAGAATTATTACCGGGAGAGATTATATTTAATATTGATGTGATGCTGGCAAAGCGGAAGATGAGTGTGACGGAGCTGGCGGACCGGGTGGGGATCACCCTTGCCAATATGTCCATTCTGAAGAACGGCAAGGCAAAGGCACTAAAGGTGTCAACGCTGATCAAAATCTGTCATGCGCTGGACTGCCAGCCGGGAGATATTTTGGAATATCGGGAGGAGGGATAACAAATGAGACGTTGTATGGATTCGGACAATCTTCACAGAAGATTAAAAAAGATTATTGGCCAGGTCAAGGCCATTGACCGGATGGTAGATGAGGATGTGCCATGTGAGGACGTACTGGCGCAGCTCAATGCGGCAAAGTCCGCACTGAATAAGTGCGGTCAGGTTGTGTTGGAGGGGCATATTAATCACTGCATTAAAGACGCCATTGAAAAGGGGGATGAGGAGGAGATCAAAAATTTCACAAAGGCGATCGAACGTTTTGCGAATATGCAGTAGGTTTTGATGAGTTATACTTATCGGAACATATAAGAGAAATACGCTTCCTTAAAGGCGGCGTAATTATTTCGGGAAATGGGGATATTTGTCCCATTTTTAGTACTGATCTGAGTCTTGGTAAACTGTTCCACATGGTTTAGATTTACGATATAGCTGCGATGGCATTTAAAGAATCCCTTTTCCAGGCTGAAAATTTTCTCGCAATTAGAAAAAAGCTCTCGTATTTCTATGTCCGTATCATTGGACAGAGAAACCAGGACTCTTTTATTTTGTGCTTCCAGATAATCCACATCCTCCAATGTGATCCGGCAGAAACCGGTGTCTGTCTGGGCGGCAAAGAACTCACGGGCGGTGTGTGTTGTTTCCCAAAAATCGTCCAGAACATCAAACAGCCGATCCGCCTCAATGGGCTTTATCAGATAATTTAATGCCTTGACCTCATAAGAATCCACGGCGTATTCCCGGGAAGAGGTTAGAAAAATGATGGGAACGGACTGATGGTCATGGCGCAGTTCCCTGGCGGTATCCATTCCATTGAGCAGGGGCATGATGATATCAAGAATAACCAGATCCATACAATATGTCTGGTGTGCCAGGATCAGATCATCTCCATTGGTAAAACGATATAATGTAATATCAACTCCCCGTTGATCTGCCCATTGTTTTAAAAGACATTCTGTTTCCTCTAAATATGGTAACTCATCATCACAAATTGCTATCTTCATAAACAAGTACCTCTAAAATTAATATCTGTGCATGGTTATAAAACACAAATAACATTTCTTATATTATGATTCTCAGTATAAATATATGGTTCAGGACAGAAAAATGATACTGTCCGTGCAGCTGCTCTACATAGTATACAATACTTTTCACCCCAATGCCATGCCCTTTTTGGGCGGATGCAGGAATTCCATCGATAAATTTGGGAATCCGTTCCACGGGATTTTCAATTTCCAGAAGCAGCTGGTGATCCTTTTGGGTAAGGGAGAGGCGGGCCCACTTTTCAACGGATTGCAGCGTTTCCAGAGAATGCATTGCATTTTCGAGAGCGTTTGACAGGATCGTGCAGATGGCAAGATCGGGACAGGAAAGGACTTCGCCGGTATGGATCGTGCAATGTAGTGTAAATCCCTTATCAGAAAAACGCATCTGGTAAATGGAAATCACGGAATTGATCATTTCATTCCGGCTGTAGCGTTCAATGATCGTTTCATCATAGGCATCGCCAATTTCTTTAATGTATTTCCGCGCCGGTTCGGCAGAGTCTTCCTGCAGCAGTGTCATCAAAATATTCAGATGATGCCGCATATCATGGCGAAGAATGGAAAGTTCCTGCTTACTGTTACGGACCTGATCAATCTCTTTTTGGATGGACAAAAGCTGAATTTCCATAAGATCACTGTATTGGCGGATCTCCTGTTTTTTTTCAAATTCTTTATAGTATACCAGAAGAAAGATCAGATATGAGATGCAGAATGCAAAGCTCATGAACTCCACGATAGCTTTGTTTCCGGAATACAGCAGACTCGAAAATTTCGTTGTTGCATAATCAAAAATATAATAGGTCAATGGAAGAAAACCGATCACACAAAGCTCCCGTTTTTCTTTGGCAAATACGGCGGCTGTTGTATGACATACAAAACGGCAGAGAAGCACAAAGGTTAAAATAGTTGCGGCAATACGTGCGGAATAATAACACCAGTACTGTCCGGTAAATCCCAGGATAAATAAGCCGATCCACGTACTTACCTGACAACATAAATAAGCAGAAAAAACAGAGGTAAAGCTGGATAGTAACGGGTATTTATAATACCAGTGTAGAAAAAAAGCCAGTGGCAGATGAATGATCAGAGGATAGATCTGCTGGGCAAATGCATCGCTGATGGTTAAAGAAAACAGAAGATAGGTGAGTCCCTCTCCACAAAATAACAAAAAAAGGATGCCGATGTTTTTGAGATTCTGACGGACACCCAGAAAAAAAGCGGAGATATAAATGCCAAACAATAATGTCGTCAGATCGTGGGTTGCAGATAAAATTTCAATGAGCATGGGCATTTCCTCCTTGTTGTCATAGTCTGATTATAAAAGGTTTTTATAGGAAAAACAACCGGATTCTTTTACCATTCACACCATATATGCTCCGTTCGCGCAAAAAACAGTAACGTTAATGCAAAAATGATATACTAATACTGATGAATAAAGAAAAATAACTTTCTATTCTACAAGGAAGGCAAGAACAAGGAGGAAAATATATGAAAAGACTTTTATTATGTTTCATGATGTTTTTTAGTCTGATTGTATTTCTACAGGTAACACCTGTAAATGCAGCAGATGATCAGGAGGTCACGATCTATGATATCAGAAGTGATTATGGGGCCAAAGTCAAGGTGCCGGAAGAACTTCAGAAGGAATATCCAATACCGGACTATGTAAGGGGTACCAAGTACGAGGTAGTGTCCGGATCTGATTCTGTGACTGTATCGGCGAAAGGTCTGGTGACGGCCAAGCGCAGTTATTGGAAAGATTACGGCGATGCGGGAATATGGCCAGGTTCCGTGAGGAATTATGATTATTATACGATCACACCCGGTGATGCAGTGATCGAAATTACTTACAAGGGTGTAACGAAAAGCCTGACGGTGCATCTTGTGAATTATGAAACGGTTTATGTGGATCAGGTAATACAAGATTACATTGATGCTAATATCGGGGAAGACATGAGTGATATGGAACTCATCAATGCGATTGCAAAGTTTGCGGCACAGTATGATTATCTCAAAACATCCTCTTCTCTTTCCGATATGGTGATTTTGAAGAGCTGTAATGATAAAGCTGCGGCAGAGTCGGTTGTTAAGCTGGCTGAGAAGCTGGGATATGATGCATGGTCGTTTGATGAATCGAAACCGACTACCAGCCAGCCTACCAGCCGAAAACTTGCAATGGTAAAGATAGGAGATCAGTACTACCAGATTGATGCCGGTATGGATCGATCAAAAGACAGTGGGTATCGTCCGTTTGGGGTGACGAAAAGAAACTCGCTTTTCCGGTATGAATTAGATGGGCAAAATGCAAAGATCACCTATTATGATGACAGCGCTTTCTCCGGTACGTTGGAGGTGCCGTCCAAGATTGATGGATATACAGTGACTGGGATCGGTTTCCAAGGTCTTGGAAATCTGAACTGCACAAAGATTGTTTTGCCGGATACGTTAAAAGCATTGGACGGACGTGTTTTTTATAATTGCAAGAATCTGAAAGAGCTGGAGATACCGGCGTCAGTAGATACGATTTCCGCTGCGATCACAGACGGCTGCATCCATCTGGAGAAGCTTACCGTAGCAAAGGACAATCAGACATATATGTCCAAAGATAATGCCATTTACAGCAAGGATGGAACAGAGCTTGTTACTGTGACAATGGTTTCAGAGTTTAAAGTTCCCGATACGGTAACAGTAATCGGATCAGATGTATTTTTCAATAATACAAATCTGATCCGCGTGGAGATCCCGAAAAGCGTAGTGAAGATAGGCGATTCCGCATTTAACAGCTGCAAGAACTTAAGAAGTGTGCAGCTGCCGGAGAAATTGGTGGAGATTGGTGAAAACTGCTTTTGGGGAGATGCCAGTTTATCAGTGATCCGGATTCCGGCCACGGTAACAAACATTGGATATGGTGCATTTCTCAACTGTAAAGGATTGACTGCGGTATATTTTTACGGAGATCTGCCACAGTTTGAGAAGTCCGAACCGACAATGCGTGCCAATATGATTTTTAGCAGTTGTAGCAACCTCAAGACGGCATATTATCCAAAAGGAAATACGACATGGACAGCGGACGGTGTTGCGAAAAAGCTGACATATCAGGTAGAAAGAGGTAAAACACTCACCTGGAGTCCATGGGATCCAAGCACGGTGCAGTCCATTTTAAATGCGCAGATCACTCTGCCGGGTGGAACATACACATATACCGGAAAGGCATTTGCTCCGGCTGTCACTGTGACTTTAGAGGGAAAAACTCTGACGCAGGGAACGGATTATGTGATCAATTATTTCGATAATATCAATGCCGGTACCGCTCAGGTACAGATTACCGGACTTGGCAGTTATGAGGGCGTGACCCAGAGCAGTTTCCAGATTAAAAAAGCATCACCAAAGATGAGTGCGCTTATAACAAAGGATGAATTGATAGTAGGTCAGACGACCAGCTTTATCAAGGCAGATGGTTGTCAATTTGAATCCGGTGATCCGGAAGTGGCATCGGTAACCACCGAAGGTGTGATCAAGGCAGTGGCAGCAGGAACGACAACCGTTTCTGCAATCTACGCGGAGACGGATAATTATTCCGAGGGAAGAGTCATCTTTACAATTACAGTAAAACCGGATCCGAATGCAACACCGACACCGGTAACGACAACAACACCGTTACCAACCAGCACACCGGGAGAAACTGAAACTCCGGAAACGATTACTACTCCAACCCCGGGAGCTATTGCAACAGCTACCCCTGGAGCGGTTGCCACTCCAACGCCGGGGGCTATTGCAACAGCTAGCCCTGGGGCAGTTACAACGCCGACGCCGGGAGAAGTTACGACACCTGAGCCGACGGAGAGTGAGAAACCGGATGCCCCAAGTACATCACCGGTGGAAAGTGAGAAGCCGGATGTCCCAAGTGCATCACCGGTGGAGAGTGAGAAGCCAAATGCCCCAAGTGCATCACCGGCGGAGAGTGAGAAGCCAAATGTACCAACCGCGACACCGGGAGGATCAAATAAGCCATCAAATCCGACGCACACGTCGGATACGACGAACAAGTCATCTTCCACACCGACACAGCAGCCGACTAAAACAAAAGCACCATCCACAACAAATGATGGAAGCAGTTCTTTGACGGTCGGATCTACGGTGACATACAAAAATGCGAAATATCGTATTACCGGAAAGAATACGGCGGAATTTACAGGTATTGTCAAGGGTAAGACAGTGAATGTACCAAATACCATTACCGTGGGAGGGAAGGTTTATAAGATAACATCTATTGCCGCAAAGGCATGTAGATATAATACAAAGATCACAAAGCTTGTCATTGGCAAGAATGTAAAGAAGATTGGTAAAGAAGCATTCTTTAACTGCATAAAACTTAAAAATATTAACTGTAAGAGCGCCCTGCTAAAAGCGGGAAGTGTTAAGAAAAATGCATTTAAGGGTCTCAATAAAAAAGTTGTCCTTAAAGTGCCAAAGGCACAAAAGGTTCTTTATAAGAAGTTATTTATATTCTAAAGCCGGTTAAAGGAAAAAGAATGAATCATTATAAGCGGGTTATGCCGAAATGCGTAACCCGCTTATTTTGCCCTTTTTTGTGTTCATAAAGAAATCTATGAAACCAGCCGATTATTATAATAAGGATATATCGGAAGATAACACGGATGTGTATGCGGACCGGAGGGTTCGTTTTCAAGGAGGATGAAAATGAAGCAGGGAATGATCACGGGGAATATGGACGGATCTTATCGCCGGGGAAGGACGGTGGTTTCCGGGTATTCCAAAAGCCGGGAGACCACGGCTGGGAAAACAAAGCGTACAGCGTCAGCTGTGGCAGGGAAAAATAAAACAACTGAAAAGTCAGGTGCAGCAGGCAGCAGGGGATTTTATGATGAGAATGTACAGTATGATGTGTCGGATGGAAGAAGCAGAGTGGCACAGATCTTGAGTCAGCAGCAGAGCGTGTATTCTTATAATGGGGATGTTTATGTTACTGATCAGGGAGCGGAAGCAACGCAAAACGGTGCGTCAAAAAAGGGACAGATAACGGATGCAATGTCTGGGACGGATGAGGAGGACGACAAGTCTGAAAACACAGATACGCAGGGCTATTCCGAGTCGGATATAGAGTATATGGAGCGGCTTCTGGAAAGTATGCGGAAAAGCAGAGAAAACATATCCAAAAATAAAACGGATACCAAGAAAACTCTCACCTACAATTATCGTAAAGTTTCCGGTGCCATTATGCGGGCGAAAACCCGAATACAGGCAGGAAATGCACTTACTTCGGCAAAATCAGAGCTTTCCGGCCTGAAACGGAAAGCGGGATCCGGACAGTATAAGGACGAGGAACTGCAGATTGCGATCAATCATGCCAATAAAATGATCCGGACAGCACGTCGAAAAATGTCTCATCTGAAGCTGGAGGAAATGCAGAAAAAGAGTGACAATGACACGGTGCATAGCAGGGAACAAAAAAATGAAAATATAAAAAGACAAGAGCATGTACAAAACAGCACAGCCATTAAAGCAGATATGGACCAGCAGGTACTCCGGTTGAAAAAGCGATTAAAACAGATCACGAAAGCAGAGAAGAATGGGCATCGCCGTTCTGAAAATTATGATCTTCTGCAGGCGGACATGGAGTATTTAAAAAGAAAGATCGACCTGCTACGGCAGGATCAGTCGGGACAGGGTAGTGATACAACAAGACCGGAAGAGATTGGGAGCGGCGGTGTGCCGGATAATGGAATCAGCGCCACTAATACGACTGTTGCTGCAAGTGCGGTGAATGATCCGGCAGGAGGAGAAAATGCCTCTGCGGCACAGGTGGCAGAGCAGGGAATGGCAGAGCGGGCAGCCGCATCGACCCCTGTTTTATAAAACAAAATACAGATGTTATCTTACACGGCGCTTCGGCGCCGTATTTTAATGACATGAACGGAAATATGTGGTATACTTTGAGGGACAGACAAGCATAATATAAGCATGATAAATATATTATGAATAGAGGTCTGTTATGAGTAAAAATGAAAAAATAAAACCTATCATTCCGGCAGATAAAACCCTGCCGGAATTTACACCGGTTTCTTTAGTACTGGGACTGATCCTGGCGGTGGTATTCGGAGCGGCCAATGCGTATCTGGGATTGCGGGTCGGTATGACTGTTTCAGCGTCGATACCGGCGGCGGTGATCTCTATGGGAATCCTGCGGTATGTGCTTCGCAGGGATTCCATTCTGGAAAATAACATGGTACAGACCATTGGGTCGGCCGGAGAGTCTCTGGCGGCGGGAGCCATTTTTACCATGCCGGCATTATTTATGTGGGCAGAGGAAAGCCGTGAGGTGGCAATGCCGTCCTTTACGGAGATTGCAGCGATCGCAGTCTGTGGAGGTCTGCTGGGGGTCCTGTTTATGGTACCCCTTCGTAATGCATTGATCGTGGAGGAGCATGGAGTGCTCCCGTTCCCGGAAGGGACGGCATGTGCAGAGGTTCTTATGGCGGGAGAAGAAGGAGGCACCAAATCAAAGGTTGTTTTTGCAGGTCTTGGAATCTCTGCCTTGTATAAGTTTATTACAGACGGTTTGAAGCTGTTTCCGTCGGAGGTGCATTGGAATATCCGCTCCCTCCGGACAGCATTTGGGCTTGATGTGCTGCCGGCCCTAGTGAGCGTCGGCTATATCTGCGGACAGCGTGTAGCGGCGAATATGTTTGCCGGAGGTGTGCTTGGCTGGTTTGTGCTGATCCCGGCGATCGTGCTGTTTGGCGGCGATAATGTGATCGCACCTGCCACGGCACGGATTTCTGAAATGGATGTGATGAGCATCTGGGGCAGTTATATTCGGTATATTGGAGCCGGAGCGGTAGCGGCAGGAGGCATTATCAGCCTGATCAAGACATTTCCGGTGATCCTGCGGACCTTTACGAAGGCAGTCAGGGGCATTGGCATAGGACGGAAGGACACCCTGCGCACCTCGAGAGAGCTTCCGATGGGAGCGGTTCTGGCAGGAGTATTGCTGATCGGTTTGGTGATCTGGCTTTTGCCGTCTGTTCCTGTCCGGCTGTTTGGAGCAATGCTGGTGATCATCTTTGGATTTTTCTTTGCAACAGTGTCCAGCCGTATGGTAGGACTTGTGGGTTCTTCCAATAATCCGGTATCGGGTATGGCGATCGCCACTCTGCTGATCGCGACAGCTCTGTTGAAGGGAACCGGAATGACCGGGTATACGGGGATGGTATCCGCTATTTGTGTAGGGACGGTGATCTGTATCGTGGCGGCGATGGCAGGAGATACGTCGCAGGATCTGAAGACCGGCTTTATCGTGGGAGCAACTCCCATGTGGCAGCAGATCGGAGAGCTGATCGGTGCAGTTGTGGCGGCACTTACCATTGGCGGCGTGATGTACCTGCTTCATGCAGCGTGGGGCTTTGGCAATTCGGCACAGCTTCCGGCACCGCAGGCGACCCTGATGAAGCTGGTGGTGGAAGGTGTCATGGGTGGTACATTGCCCTGGGGACTTGTCTTTTGCGGAGTTTTTGTTGCGATCGTGATGGAGCTTCTGGGGCTTCCGGTATTACCTATTTCTATCGGTCTTTATCTGCCGATCCATCTGTCGGCACCGATTTTTGTGGGAGGACTGATCCGGAAACTGGCAGAGTCCCAAAAGGAGGATACGGAGGAAACGGCCGCTTTGAAAAAAGACCGTGTGGACAGGGGGCTTTTATACAGCTCCGGTATGATTGCCGGAGAAGGACTGATTGGTATTTTACTTGCCGTTCTCGCTGTGATCCCCATGCGGGGCGGAACGGTGGCACAATATATACAACTAAACTTTTCGTTTGGAAATACAGGAGGCATCGTGTTTTTTATCCTGCTGTTGTTTTCGTTTTTTGTAATTTTAAGAAAGGCGTGATAAGTGGTATGGCAGTATTAGAAGGATTGGAGCCAAAGGAGGTTTTCCGGTGGTTTGAGATGATCTGCGGGATTCCTCACGGTTCATCAGATACTAGAAGGATCAGTGATTTTCTGGTGGATTTTGCAGTGCAGAGGGGGCTGAAATACCGGCAGGATGAATGGAACAATGTCGTCATATGGAAAGCGGCTTCTCCCGGATATGAACAGTCAGCACCGGTGATGCTGCAGGGGCATATGGATATGGTCTGTGAGAAGGAAGCGGACTGTGACATTGATTTTGCCACAGAGGGACTTCGGCTGAAGCTTCAGGATGGGGTGATCTCGGCGGAGGGAACGACTCTGGGAGGGGATGATGGCATTGCGGTAGCGTATGCTCTGGCCATCCTGGATGCCGGGGATATCGAGCATCCACCGTTGGAGGCTGTCTTTACGGTGGATGAGGAGATTGGTATGCTGGGAGCGGCAGCCATGGACTGTTCGGATCTGAAATCCCGGATCATGCTGAATCTTGATTCCGAGGATGAGGGACATTTGCTGGTAAGCTGTGCCGGAGGCGTTACGACAGAGGCGCATCTGCCGGTAGAATGGGAGACTGCGGACGGAGAGGTGATACGGCTCACCATAACAGGCCTGCAGGGTGGACACTCCGGTGTCGAGATCGACAAGGGGCGTGGCAATGCATGTCGTCTGCTGGGAAGGACGCTTTATGCATTGAAGGAAGCGGGCAGCTTCCGGCTGATTCGTCTGGATGGAGGTTTGAAGGACAATGCCATACCGAGAGAGGCAGTGGCGGAGCTGGTATGTGAAACAGGAGACGGCAGCAGGATCATAGACGGTCTGAAGGCTGTGTACCAAAATGAGTACAGACAAACGGATCCGGCTATTGATGTATTATGGGAAAGCAAAGGGAACAAAACGGGACAGAAGGTTATGACGAGTCAGACTACAGATAAGATGATCGCTGCACTGGTCAATCTGCCGGGAGGGATTCAGAGAATGAGCTTTGACATTCCGGGACTGGTGCAGACCTCGTTAAATCTTGGTATTATGATCACGAAGGAAGAGGAGGTATCCTTCTCCTTTTCCGTCAGAAGCAGTATTGGCTCCGAGAAGGAAGAGCTGGTACAGAGAATACGCTGTCTGATGGAGGCTCTGGGAGGAAGTGTTACATGCATCGGGGCATATCCGGCATGGGAATACCGGCAGGAATCTCCGCTGCGGGAGCTGATGATACAGATCTATCAGGAACAGTACGGAGAGAAGCCGGTGGTAGAGGCACTTCATGCCGGGGTGGAATGTGGTCTGTTTGCCGGAAAGCTGCCGGGACTGGACTGTGTATCCTTTGGACCGGATATGGATGATATTCATACTCCGAAAGAGTCCATGAACGTGGACAGTGTACGCAGAACCTGGAAATATGTTCTGGAGATTTTACGAAGGTTAAAGTAAAGTGCAGCAAGAGAAATGGGGAACGATATGGGAAAATATTTAGTTGTTTCCAGAGTGGAGACACTTCGGGAGCATATGGCACTGAGCAGAGAGTATGGAGTCGGATTTGAGATCAATGATTTCTTTGATCCGGAGATATTAGATGATCCGGAAAAACAGCAGGAGATCATAGATGCTTATCTGGAAGCGGGGCTTCCGGAGGGGAGTACCATGCATGGTGCATTTCTGGATGTGACGGTATTCAGCCGGGACCCGCTGATCCGGGAGGTGTCACAGCGGCGGATGCGCCAGAGTATGGAGATTGCAAGAAAGCTGCATGTGAAGGGCGTGGTATTTCATACCAATGTCAATCCAATGCTTTCTTCCCGAGAATATGATATGCTGGCGATTGACATGACGGCAGAGTATTTGAAAACGCTTCTGACCGATTTTTCGGACATTGAGATTTATCTGGAAAATATGTTTGATGCTTCACCGGATATTCTGGTGAGGATCTCGGAGAGGTTGGGAGATTTCACCAATTACGGTGTCTGTTTTGATTATGCCCATGCTGTGATCTATGGATTTCCGGTGGCAATCTGGATCCGCCAGCTGGCACCATATATGAAGCATATTCATATTAACGATAATGATCTTAAGCATGATCTTCACCTGGCGTTAGGCACAGGCAAGATCATCTGGAGTCAGTTTTTTGATTATTATGATACATATTTCAGTAATTGTTCGGTGCTGATCGAGACGACGCAGCCGGAAGCACAAAGGATATCATTAGAATACTTGACAGATATAGGAGGCTTATATGGAGAATAGGCGGGTGTTAAATGCGGAGGAACTATTAGAAAAGATTTTTTTCTTTATGAATGAGATGGTAGATACGAAGGATTTCGGCTCTACAATCCTGCTTTTGACAGAATTGGGGCGGACTTTGGCCAATTCGGAAAGAGCCTCCTTCTGGTACTGGGACAGGGCAAAGAAGCAGTATTGGACCCTGGTGGCCCTTGACAGTCCCCGTATCGTCGTTCCGGAGGGAAGTGGCATCGTAGGTGCTTCCATTGCCGGCAATGAGACGATCCTGATCAACGATCCTTATCAGGATGACCGATTTAATCAGGAGGTGGACAAGGAGACAGGATACCAGACCAGATCCATTCTCTGTATTCCGGTGACGAATTCCAAGGGAGAGGTGATCGGAGCATATCAGGCGATCAATAAAATGGATGATCAGGGATACTGGTATTTTGATGACCGGGACGAAAAGCGTCTGGCAATGGCAGCCGTTTTTTGCGGCAAAACACTGGAGTCCCAGATGCTGTACAGCGAGTCCCAGCTGGATCAGCTGACAGGGTTGAAAAACCGCAGGGGATATTATGAATATTATGAGAAGAATATTCATCCGTATCTGTTGAGGCAATCCTGCTCTATTGTGATGGCAGACATTGATTTCTTTAAGCGGGTCAATGATACCTATGGACATAATGCCGGGGATGTTGTGTTAAAATGTATTGCCGCTATTCTTAGAAATGCAGCGGGGACATCCGGCGAGGTGATCCGTTGGGGCGGCGAGGAATTTGTGATCCTTTTAAAGGATTGTTCCGTGTCCCGGGCGGCAGTTTTTGCTGAGAATGTCCGCAAAAAGGTGGAGTCTTCGATCTGTTATTTTGAAGATGTACCGATCCGTGTGACCATGTCCTTTGGTGTGAAGGCATTGGATTCACATCTGTCACCGGAGGAAAATGTAAAGGGTGTGGATGAGAAACTCTATGAAGCCAAAACCGCCGGACGCAACCGGGTAGCGGTTGATGAAATCTGATGTAGGGGGATAGATTGGGTATGGGAAAATCCGTTTTTATCAGTTACAGCTCTAAGGATGAGCGATACATAAAAAAAATGACACAGATGCTGGAGAAAATGGGGATTTCATATTGGATCGCACCGGATATGATACCGGCAGGTTCGAATTATGCCAGAGAGATTCCAAAGGCGATCCGGGACTGTGAGATATTTTTGCTGGTTCTTTCTCAGGCGTCCCAGCAGTCAATCTGGGTGGAAAAGGAGATTGACAGTGCCATTTATTACCGGAAAACCATTGTGCCGTTTCAGATTGATGACAGTGTGATGACAGATATGTTCCGGTTTTATCTGAATAATGTGCAGACGATCCGTTGTGCCAACCGGCCCAAGGAGGCGATCGAGGAGCTGAAGCATCGTCTCAGATCCCTTTTGATGGGACCGAGGGAGATCATGAACAATGTCGAAACGACTTCTGCTGTACCAAATAATGGACAGAAGAAGGGGGAAGCAGATCATAAAGGCTTCCGTCAGCCGGAACCGGAAGCAGAGACACACAAAAAACAGAATGTACCGGAATATCAAAAGGAAGAAACGGAACAAAACGCAGACACAGGGGAAAAAGAGGAACAAAAACAAGAGAATACAACCGGTCTTCGCAAAAAGAGATCTTCCTATCTTGAATCCAGAGGCATTCCGAAGGAGTGTAAATATTGTGGCGGTAAGCTGGAGAAAATTTCTCAGGGAGTATACCGCTGCAAGGAATGTGGCAGAGAGAATTATGATTATCTGCGGACCGTACGTAATTTTCTGCGAAAGAACGGAGCGAAGCCGGCATTTGTTATTGAGAGGGAAACCGGTGTACCGAGACAGGTGATCGAGCAGTTGATTTCTCAGGAATACCTGGAGATACCGAAGATGGATTCTGCCAGACTATCCTGTGTGCGTTGCGGAGCATCGATCCGCACAGGTACCTTATGTGACCGTTGCAAGGCAATCGGAATCCGGACGGGAGGTTCTTCTTCCGGAACGGGAGGCTGGCATTCCTCCCGGCGGAGATAACCGTATTTTCAAGACGTTTCATACGGCAATGTTGTAATGCCGTGGCAAAACGATGGAATGGAGAATATCATGGGAAGAAATATATGGGTGATCGGCAATGACCGGCAGGAAATGATAGAAGCCCAGCGGAGGATCAACTCTACAGGTGGTATGAGGGCCGTCTGCAAACTGTCTCTGGAGGCGGTGCAAAGATCCATAGACGAGAGGCGGCTTGTGGAAAAAGCAAGTCAGGAGTGGAGAGAGGCGCCGTCGTTAATTGTGGTGGATCATGGTATGTCCCAAAAAGAGGACTTTGCCACAGTGTCTTATATTAAGAAGCAGAAGGATCTGGCGGGCGTTCCGTTGTTTTTTATGACGGAGACCAGAACGAAGCAGCTTGACAGAGAGTGTTATTCCTGGGGAGCGACAGTGGTTTTACACAAACCGTTTTCCAGAGAGGGGATCATGCGTATTGAGCAGACGGCATGGCAGCATGATGTGACGAAAAATTATGAGAAGCTTCTGGTACAGCAGGCAAACCATTTGCGGGAGCAGGAAGAGATCGTAAAGCTGAACCGTCAGCTGGAGGCAAGAAACAGCCTGCTTCGTCAGGTGTTTGGACAATATTTTTCCGATGATATTTTCAATGAGATTCTGGAACATCCGGAGGGAGCTGCTATTGGCGGCAAAAAGCGGGAGCTGACTGTAATGATGGCGGATCTCAGAGGATTTACTTCTATTTCGGAGGGGCTTTCGCCGGAAAAGGTGACGGATGTATTGAACTACTTTTTTCAGAGCATGCTTCCGGCATTGATCGAGCATAAAGGAACAGTGATCGAGTATCTGGGCGATTCCATTCTGGCGGTTTTTGGAGCACCGATCGCTTCGGAGCATCAGACGGAAAATGCCATTGCGGCAGCGATCAAGATGCAGAACAACATGGAGAAGGTCAATGAATACTGCACACGGAACGGCTATCCACTGATGGAAATGGGGATTGCCATTCACCGGGGAGAGGCGTTTATTGGAAATGTGGGATCAGAGCAGCTGATGCGGTACAATGTGATCGGCAGCGTGGTGAATGAATGTTCCCGGATCGAAAGCTTTAGCGTAGGAGGACAGATTCTGGCATCCAGAGACTGCCTGAGCCACATTAATGCATCGGTGGAGATTTCCTCCCAGCAGGAGATTCAGGCAAAGGGAATGCAGTATCCCATTACCGTGTGCGAGATTCGTTCTATTCGGGGCAATTATAATTGCCAGATCAGGGAACAGAAAAACGATGTACTGCATTTGGTAGACCGGTGGGTATTGTTTAATATGTACCCCATTGAAGGCAAGCTGATACAGGATGTCTGTGTCACCGGCAGACTGTGCCGTTTTTCGTACAAGCGGGCACAGGTACAGCTGGATCAGAGAGAGGAATATGATCTCCGGGTAGGAATGGATGTGGAGATATTTGCTGCCGGGGATGACGGCAGAGCATTATTTACGGAAATTTATGCCAAGATTGTTGAGATTAAGGATGGATTCCTTACCTTGCGATTTACCCATGTAAACCGAAGCTTTCGCAGCTTTGCAGGGCAGATATGGGAGAAACAGGAGGAGTAATGGGAGAAGAGAAAAATACAAAATGGGAATATGTACCGGATATAGGACATCATATGCTTCCGCAGGCGGAAATCTGCTGCAGGGATCAGGAAGAGAAGCTGGTGGCGGCACAGATTTCCGAGGAGCAGGCAGCGCAGTTTTTAAAGCATTCGGAAACGGAACAGGACAATGCGGTATGGGATGGGGATTGGCTTCAGGAAAAGCTGGATATGCTCCGGACGTCGGCCAATCACTTTTTGCTGCTTTTGTGGGGAGAGCATGAGGAGAAATGTCTGCTGTTTCTGAGTGATACAAAACGGGTGCGGCCATTGGAGTTTCTGGATTATCTGATGCCGGACTTCGGACTGATCCGTGGAGATGTGTCCTGTGCCAGTGTGCGGGTATCGTCGGTAATCCTCAAGTTGCAGATGGAAGCACAGGGGACGGAAAAAACCATTGAATATCTGATGAATCAGGCAGAGTCCTATTTTCGGGACTGTGATTGGATCGATGCAAAGGAGTACGGGGAAGTTCACGCAGAGGAAATCAAGTCATTTGAATATTACTGTAAGAAACGGGTGGCATGGGCTTATGTCAAAACAACAGATGTGTCTCCGGTGGGAACCACATTGTGGATCCGTTCACTGGAAAATGAGTCCGGGTTGGAGATCACCGCAGCAGAGGATACGTATATCATGATCGGCTGTAAGGGCGAGATATATGATATTGAGCGTCAGAAGTTTGAAAACAGCTATGAAACCACAAATGAGCCGCTGGACGTATTTGCACAGATGATGGACTTCTGGCCGGAGCTTCAGAAGCTGCCGGAGCAGGAATTTATCAGCATTGATGAGTATGCGCATTTATGTTATCCGAAGCAGGAGGCCGGGATTTATGCCCGCCGTCTGGAAAAGAGGACGAAGATTTTCCCGGTGGGGAAAAGCCACGAATATTTTCTTGGACGAAAGGGAGATTATATGGCGGTGCGTCCTGATGATCTGACGGATATTTATGTGATCCGTGGAGATATTTTTGAGCAGACATATGAGGAAAACTGACTATCTATCCCAAAAGTCGGATAGATATTTTTCCATGGAGTCTGCGGTGACGACATCATAAGGAAACCACTCTCTTGGAAATAAAGACTGATAGCTGTTTTGCAGAAAACGCTCATCCAGCAAAAGGATGGCACCCCGGTCGGAGTCGGTACGGATCACACGCCCGGCGGCCTGCAGAACTTTATTCATACCCGGGTACTGGTACGCATAGTTGAAACCGGTACCCTTTTTTTCGTCAAAATAATTCCGGAAAAGCTCATTTTGTGTACATACCATAGGAAGTCCTGTGCCAACGATCACGGCACCGATCAGTCGGCTGTCCTTCAGGTCGATTCCCTCTCCGAAGATACCGCCCATCACACAGAGACCAATGGTGGTTTTTGCTGGTGTGTCCTCAAAATGGGATAGGAATTCTTCCCGTTTCTTTTCGCTCATGGAAGTTTCCTGTACATAAACATTAACGCATTCCTGACAATAAAAGGAGCTTTCGATATAACTCCGGATGTCCTCCAACATACGGTAGGATGGAAAAAAGATCAGATAATTTCCGGTCTTTGCCTGAATGAAACGTAAAATATAATTGCTAATGTGCTGATATTCCGCCGGGGTACGTCTGGTATATTTGGTGCTTACGTCTCTGGCGATCATCAGAAGGCGGTTGGAGGAGGAAAACGGGGATGGAGCATAAATGGCGTAGTCATCTTCTCTGCCTGCCAGCTGGTCCCGGTAATATTGCACCGGAAGCAGCGTTGCCGAAAAGAAGACGGCGCAGCGGCCACGTTTCAGATAACTGTCCAGATTGCCGGAGGGGTCCATGCATTGCAGATGGAGATAGAACGCTCCGGCAGGATCATAATCTCCGTAAATAATATATTTTTCATCTAATGTCTCGTAAACCGTCAAAAAATACCGCAGCTCAAAATAAAATGCCAGAACCTCCTCTCTTGCATCGCTGTCCAGAGGCAGCGCAGCCGGCTCTCCGGGTGTAATGTCAGGAAGTGCTGTATAATCTCCGGAGTCCGTACGGCTGTGAAGATATTCTTCCAGCAGAGAGGAGAGGCGAAGTGCTTTCATGACAAATGGTTCGATCTCGATAGAATCGTAAATCTTTCGTTCCTCGCATTCCCGTTTTAATTCCAGAAGTTCTTTGTTGCAGCGTTCCAGACTCCGGGCAATTTTGCGGGAGTGGATTGTCATGATCTTTTTGATCTTGAGAAAATCCTCCTTGATCAGCGTCGAAGAGTACATTTCACGGGCGCGGTCCACCAGATTGTGCGCCTCGTCGATCAGGAAAATATAAGGATTTTCTGTCTCCTGGGCAAAGAAACGTTTCAGACATGCCGTAGGATCAAAGGCATAATTGTAGTCTCCGATGATGGCATCGCACCAGGTACTCACATCCAGACTCATCTCGAAAGGACAGACAGTATGCTTCTCGGCATAGGAGAGGATCGTATCCCGCGAGATAGAATCCTCGTGGGTCAGCAGATCGTACACGGCATCATTGACCCGGTCAAAATGACCCAAGGCTCTGGGGCATGCCTGGGGATTACACTGGGGTTTATCTAAGATACAGATCTTTTCCTTGGCGGTCAATGTAATGAATTTGAGCCGCATCCCCTGTGTCGCAAGGAGAGTAAAGGACTCCTGGGCAACGGTTCTGGTAATGGTCTTGGCGGTGAGATAAAAGATTTTTTCGGTGATCCCTTCGCCAATGGATTTAACGGCAGGGAATACGGTGGAAATTGTCTTACCTACTCCGGTAGGAGCTTCGATGTAGAGGCGTTTCCTTCGAAGAATACTTTGATAGACCCCTTTGACGAGAGTCTGCTGTCCCTCACGGTAATCAAAGGGAAAGTCTAAGCCACGGATCGTGCGGTTGCGTTCCTCCTGCCATTTAATCTCCCAGGCAGCCCATTTGGCATACTCCTGTACCAGATCCAGAAACCAGTTTTCAATCTCCCGGAAGGAAATACGCTCCTCAAAAATGCGCACCTCCTCTGTGGGAATATGGCAGTAGGTCATCTGAATCCCGATATCCTTGAGTTTGTTTTCCTTTGCATAGATGTAGCCGTAGCACATCGCCTGCGCCTTGTGGACCGGAACCGGCTCCTTCAGACGGGAGACATGGCGGTAGATTCCCTTGATCTCATCAATGGTCATACCACTGCCGTCCTTTGCCGGAAAAATGCCGTCGGCGCGTCCCTCTACGGTGATTTCAAGGGAAACATCATCGTAGGTAACCGGCACCGTGATTGCTAAAGGAACCTCCGGCAGATAGGTGGATCCCATGCGTTTCTGGAGTTTTTTGTGGATCCGCGTACCCTCCTGCATGGCATCGGGATCCGCCAGTCCGCTTTCGGAGGCAACGATATCCCCGCTTCGCAGAATAAACTCTACGAGGTTACGTACGGAAACTTTGACGCAGTGCACAGGAATCCCTCCTTTCTTAATGTATAGGAAAATGCCCGTTTTGCCCTTTTTACAGCATCTTCTCCAGCATATCACGATCCCAGAGAACAACCCCGATCTTGTCTGCCAGCTTACGGGCGGCAGGGGTAAAATATTGGTTTGTCAGAACCATAGCGACATGACATTCATAAAATGCGCGGCCCGCATACACCTGCTGGACCGCTTCAATGCCCACATCATAGTTGTACCGCTTGCACTGGATCGCAAAAGAGATGCCGTCCCGGTAAGCCAGCACATCTACACCGAAATCGCCGCTTGCCTTGGTGCTCTCTGCCAGTTCAAAGCCGTTGGAGGCGAGAATGTCACAGGTCAGGGCCTCAAAATCCACGCCGGAGATATCGTCCAGATCCGTCAGGGACCAGTCTCCGCGGATGTAGTGGCTGCGGGAACGAAACAGAGAATGGATCTTGCATAAGCAAAAGATCATAAAGAGAAGTCCTGCGCAGAGTGCCGGGGCGAAAAAGTCCCGGGGTGCCCCAAGAAACAGAAATACAAGTCCCACGGGAATCAGAGCAGAAAGCATGCCCCAGAGAAATATATATAAAGTCAGTCGTTTGTGTCTCATGAAAATCCTCGTTTCTGATGGTTTATCGCAAAGAACCGGATGGTTCTATCCTATTTACAGAATGTTTGTTCGGTAAAGAATATATTACAGGATGAACGGGAAAAAAGCAAGAACGGAAAAAGTGAAAAAAACGGAAAGATTCCGTGACCATGCATGTGATACACTATTCCTGCAGCTTGTTGCAGAAGGAAAAAATAAGGAGGAATTAGTTATGAAACGAGGTTACAAGGCAATCGCAGTGACGCTCAGCATGGTACTGGCAGCAACCGGTATTATGGCGGGAAGTCCTGCAAAAAGCGAGGCCAAAGCCAAAATTAAGCTGAACAAGAAAAAGGTGACATTGACCGTAGGAAAGAGCGTTAAGCTCAAGCTCAAAGGCACCGGCAAAAAGGCAAAGTGGTCATCCAGCAATGAAAATGTTGCAATGGTAAGCAGCAGTGGCAAGGTTATGGCGTTGAAGGCAGGAAAAACCAAAATCACAGCCAAGATCAAGAAAAAGAAATATTCCTGCAATGTAACCGTTAAAAAGAAGGCAGCAAAAACACCGGAGGAAACAGCAAGAGTAACACCAACAAGAATGCCGGCTTTTGTTCAGACACCGGTACCTGTAACGCCGGGAAAGACAACAAATGCACCGGCCGCCACAAAGAACCCGGCAGGAACAGGAAAGCCATCCGTTTCCGGGAATCCGGCAGAAACAAAGGCACCGGTAAAACCGGGTACTCCGGACGATCCGGAAGAGACGAAAGCACCGGAGAAGCCAGAGGAGACAAAGGCACCGGCAGAAAGCGATGAGCCGGAGGAGACAAAGGCACCGGTTAAGCCGAGAGTGGTATATCAGTTTGTCGGTAAAGTGACAGGCTGGGCGGGACCGGATACCTATCCATCTTCCAAGGATCATGAGCAGGGAGACGGCGAATCCAACTCCGTGAATGAGAGCCTTACAAACATCAAGGTAGGACTCGGCAGCTATAAGTGTGGTCTTGAGCTTATGAATAAATACAGTGACAACTTTACCGGAGCATCCAATGAGCTGTCACAGATCATTAAGGGAATGACAGATCCTGTCATCTGTGTAACATTGGAAAACGGTGGCACCGCATCCGCTTATAACTGGTATGATGAGCTGAAATGCCCAAGTGGACAGGAAGTATCTCTGACCCAGGAATTCCTGAGAAATGAGTACGTTGGTCTGTTCGGAAATGATGATACCATCACAAAGGTAGAGATCTATGACCGCGCTGCTGCAGTAGTAGAGCCGGAGCAGCCGGATGAGACAGCGGAGCCGGAGAATCCATCTGATCCGGATCAGACCAAGAAGCCGGAGAAGACAGCGGCACCGGAAAATCCATCCCAGCCGAATGAGAGCTATACGCCGGATATTCCGGTTGTTACACCGGGAACGACGGATGTGGATAATGAAGTGCTTGCAAGTAATATGAAGGCAAGTCTTCAGAAATTGTCAACGGGTCAGATACTGCTGAAGGTGGTCAATAATAATGATGTTACAGTGAATTATTTTACGGTGATCGTTACCTGGAAGGATGCACAGGGAAATGCATTGACATATC
Organism: uncultured Lachnospiraceae bacterium; assembly: GCA_934339135.1. Taxonomy (GTDB): domain Bacteria; phylum Bacillota; class Clostridia; order Lachnospirales; family Lachnospiraceae; genus Jutongia. Next base: position 97,374 of record CAKRHP010000007.1, read on the forward strand.
ATTACGCTTCAATTGGGTATTATCTGGAAAAGGATGGATTGTACTATGACATGGTATATCTTGAGAGCGATGATGATGAAGATAAAATAGATGTGTCGAAGAGTGAGATTAGTATCGAGGTAGATCAAAAAACATATATAGAGAAGCTATCTCCATTAACATCAAAAATAACAGTAACCAGCCAGAAAACGGTTGACGAATATGGAGTCAGCCGGATTGATTTTGAAATCAAAAATAATGATTCGAAAGATGCAAGAATAAGGTTGGTAGCTCTGTATAAGGATGCACAGGGAAATGTGATTGGAGCAGGATGGGAAAGGCATGGATGGGGAGATCATAGGTTTGAAGCAGGAGGAACTGTTGGCGACGGTGAATATTTTTTTGTTCCATATTGTGACGAGAATACTGATGAGCAAATCGACTTTGCATCCTATGAAATTTATATCAATGGATTTTTGTATGATTCAGAAAGTTAAATGGTCCGGCAGTCTGTAATTTTCGCAGATAATATGGACATAATATAAGGAACCTTTTTAAGGGCGCATATCGAATTGTTTCGGTATGCGCTCAAATTATGCCACAAATAATCAGATATTCTGCTTTTGTAGCTGGTACAGGCGGGGAGTTATGATCTCTTTGGGTGTTTCCTGTTTGACAGGGGGATGACAGGAGAGTATAATTTAATTCAGAATCATTTCATTCAAAATGATTTGAATGAAATGATTCTGAATTAAAGTGGAAAATCGATGAGAGGGGTGAAGCGGATGTTTATAGGCAGAGAAAAGGAAATGGCGGCATTAAATGAATATTATCATGCGGCAGGTTTTCAGATGACCATTATGTATGGACGCCGCCGGATTGGTAAATCGACGTTGATCATGGAGTTTATAAGAGACAAAAAGTACATTTATTATACGGCAACAAGAGTAGGAAAGCAGCGTAATCTGGAGCTTCTCACCCGTCAGATGCTGGAAGTGCTGGAGCCGGGGATGAATAAGGCATCTTTTACGGATCTGGAGGATCTCTTTGACTTTTTTACCACAAAGCTTGATGACAAAGAGAGTGGGAAAAAGCTGATTTTTGTGATCGATGAGCTTCCTTATTGGGCGGAAAAGGATGACGGTCTTTTGTCCACCTTGCAAAAGTACATTGATAATGAATGGGCGGACAAGAACCTATATATTATCCTTTGTGGTTCGGCACTGAGCTTTATGGAGGATAAGGTACTCAGCGAGAAAAGTCCGTTGTTTGGACGGAGAGATTCCCAGATCAAGCTGGAAGCGTTTAACTATCTGGAGTCTGCGTTGTTTGTACCTTCCTATACAAACGAGGAGAAGGCTGTCTGTTACGGGGTGACAGGCGGTGTTGCCAAATATCTTTCCATGATCGATCCGGAGAAGAGTCTGGATGAGAATATTAAGAAGCTTTTCTTCCGGACCGACGGATATTTGTATGATGAGACGCGCAACTTCCTGACACAGGAGTTCGCGGATATTACATTGGTCAATAATGTGATTGAGCAGATCGCGGCAGGCGAGGGAACGGTCAATGTGATCGCAGATAAGGTGCATGAGCGGGAAACTACGATATTATATTCCTTAAATAAGCTGATCAGCGTAGGGCTTGTGGAGAAAAGACGCTGCATTACCGAAGAGAAAAATAAAAGAAAGACAAAATACGTTTTAAAGGATTCCATGTTTAAATTCTGGTATGAGTTTATTCCAAAAGCGTGCAGTGTCATAGAAATGGGACAGGGAGAGCTTTATTATGACAGAGCGGTAAAGCCGCAGATTCACACGTTTATGGGAAAGATTTTTGAAGAAATGTGCCGGTATTATACCCTCAAAGAAGGAATCGCAGGGAAATTTAACTGCTTTCTGACAGAGACGGGAACATGGTGGGGGACGGAGGTGATTGTGGATGAGCAGAGAGGTAAAACAACCCGGCAGGCGGATATTGATGTGGTAGGTTTGTCTGCCATAGATAAGGTGATGGTTGTGGGAGAATGCAAGTTTAAGAATGAAAAAATAGATAAGACCATTTACGAAACTCTGGTCAGAAGAAGCAAAGCGATTCCGGCAAAGTACCGCATCACCAGATACTTATTCTTTTCGTTGAGTGGATATACGAAATGGTTTGATGAGATTGACCGGAATGAGGTCTGCCTGTTTACGCTGGACGATCTGTACCGGTAGATTGCCGGTTTAAAAGACAGATGCATGGCGGGTTTGCCGCGTACAGGCACAGAAAGGAAGGGACAGTATCATGGATTATTTATCACATAATATTGCAGTCAATTTAAAACGGATCCGCACCTCGAAGGGCATGAGCCTGGATGTGGTGGCGGAGCAGACCGGGGTCAGCAAAAGTATGCTGGCGCAGATCGAGCGCGGGACGGCAAATCCATCCATCGGTGTGCTGGGCAAGATCGTCAGCGGTCTCCGGCTAAGCTTTGATGAGCTGATCCAGACGCCGCCCCTCGATTCGTATCTGGTGAGAGTGGAGGAAACCCTTCCGATTAAAGAGAATCCGGGTCAGTACCGGGTGTGGAACTGCTTTCCCATTGAGGACAATAATACCGTGGAGATTTACCGGATCGATATCCTGCCGGGAGGTGTTTACAGCAGCGGCAGCCATGGAGAGCGGACCAGAGAATATGTTACGGTGATGGATGGCGAGCTGGTGGTGGAGCTTGCGGACGGGGAGCACGTGATCACGAAAGCGGATGCTTTTCGTTTCGAATCGGATCAGCCCCACTGGTATCGCAACCGGGGAGAGGAGAAAGTGCGGTTTATGACCTTCTTTGTGGTGTATTAAGGAGGTTGGGGGCGGTTCACTCTGATATCATCATATCACCCGGATGGGTAAGATATGACACTCCGAGAGTACATATTGTACAATATAATGCACAAAAGAAAATAAACCAAACTTTTTTATATATTGCTATTGACAAGACACAGGCATCGTGGTATTTTAATGGTGTCCAATATAAAGGACATCAGATGTACGACATCAAACAAAACTTTATCACATATCATACATGCAACAAAGGCGTTGTGGTTTTCGATTTTTGGAAAACCCGGCGCTTTTTTTGTATTCTCAAAGGAGGATTTTATTATGAAATTAAAGGACACAGGACTTACCAAGGAGCAGCTGAAGGAAAAAGTAAATAAATATATGATCGAGACATATGAGCGTTTTGATTTTATTGCAGAGACGGCAAAGGATATGTATATGTACGATGAAAATGGAACACCGTATCTTGATTTTTATGCAGGTATCGCCGTAAACAGTGCCGGTAACTGTAATGAAAAGGTGGTTGCAGCGATTCAGGATCAGGCAAAGGATATTATTCATACGTTCAACTATCCTTACACTGTGCCACAGGCTCTGCTGGCAGAAAAGATCTGTACCACGATCGGAATGGACAAGATCTTCTTCCAGAACTCCGGTACCGAGGCAAATGAGGCAATGATCAAGATGGCGAGAAAATACGGCGTCGAGAAATATGGTCCGAATAAATACAATATCGTAACCGCAAAGATGTCCTTCCATGGACGTACCTTTGGTGCCATGAGTGCTACCGGCCAGCCGGACAATGCATGTCAGATCGGCTTTGGTAATATGACACCGGGCTTTTCATATGCTGATTACAATGATCTGGAGTCCTTCAAAGCTGCAGTAACGGACGATACCATCGGTATTATGATCGAACCGGTACAGGGCGAGGGCGGTGTTAACCCGGCGACACCGGAGTTTATGACAGGACTTCGTAAGCTCTGTGATGAGAAGGGAATACTTCTGCTGCTGGATGAGGTTCAGACCGGATGGTGCAGAACCGGTGCGGTTATGTCCTATATGAACTATGGTGTAAAGCCGGATATCGTTTCTATGGCAAAGGCAATGGGCGGCGGAATGCCGATCGGTGCCATCTGTGCAACGGCTGAGGTGGCAAAGGCATTTACTCCGGGCTCCCACGGTACCACATACGGTGGTCATCCGGTAGCATGTGCCGCTTCTCTGGCGCAGATCGGAGAGCTTCTTGACCGTGACCTGGCAGGCAATGCCAAGAAGATGGGTGCTTACTTTATGGATAAGCTGAAAACTCTTCCTCATGTAAAGGAAGTACGTGGACAGGGACTTTTGGTTGGTGTGGAGTTCGATGATACCATCAGCGGTGTCGATGTAAAGCATAAGTGCTTTGACAAGAAGCTTCTGATCACAGCCATCGGTGCCCATATCATTCGAATGGTACCGCCATTGATCCTGACAGAAGAGGATTGTGACAAGGCTTACGAGATCATCAAGGAGTCTGTAGAGGAATTAGCCGATTAAGCCGGGAGGTAGTAAATTTGGAACAATATGTGGTTACAGTCGGTTGTGAGTATGGCTGCGGAGGATCTGCTGTAGGAAGGGCCCTGGCAAGGAATCTTGAAATTGCTTATTATGACCGTACGTTGATCGATAAAATTATTGAGGAAACGGGAGTTTCCCATGATCTGATGGAAATGGCCGATGCCGGAAAGGACATTAAAGGAAAACGAGAAAATGCGTCCGGACCGGCAGGTCTCCCGAAATATAAAAACCTGACAGACCGTGTTGTTTATATCCAAAAGGAGGTTGTTAAGAAGCTGGCGGCCCGTTCGTCCTGTGTCATTATCGGACGATGTAGCGACTATATTTTACGGAACAACCCTCGGTGTGTCAATGTATTTATCTATGCACCGGATGAGGTTCGTGTCAGTAACGTCATGAAAGAGCTGAAGGTAGACGAGGAGAAAGCGAAGGAACTGATCCGGGAAAATGATCAGATGCTTCATGCCCGTTACAAGCAGATGACCGGATCTAACCGAGGGGCCCGTCACAATCGTCATATGCTCATTGACAGCAGTGTTCTTGGCATTGAAGGAACGGCAGAGTATATTGAGGAATTTGTGAAGAAATATCTGGCAAAGGAGGCGGGTGCTCATGGAGAATAAAAAGACTTCGGAGTTTGATAAGGTATTTAGTGCCTGGGATATTCTGGTGATCGCATTTGGAGCGATGATCGGCTGGGGCTGGGTAGTTTCCAGTGGCGACTGGATTACAAAAGGCGGTGTACTGGGAGCCGCTCTTGGATTTGCCATCGGCGGTGTGATGATCTTCTTTATTGGTCTGACCTATGCGGAGCTGACTGCAGCGATGCCGCAGTGCGGTGGTGAGCATGTGTTCAGCCACAGGGCTATGGGACCGGTGGGATCCTTTATCTGTACCTGGGCGATCGTGCTGGGATATGTCAGCGTTGTGTGCTTTGAGGCGTGTGCGCTTCCCACGATCATTACATATATTTATCCCGGTTTTTTGAAAGGGTACCTCTATTCTGTAGCAGGGTTTGATATTTATGCATCCTGGCTTGCAGTGGCGATCATCATGTCTTTGCTGATCACCTATATCAATATCCGCGGAGCCAAGACAGCGGCTGTTCTGCAGACAGTTCTCACGGTGATTATCGGAGGTGTGGGTATTCTGCTGATCGTGGCATCTGTGGTAACAGGAGATACCTCCAATCTGGACGGGCAGCTTTTTCTGGGAGGAGACAAGCTCACCTCCTTCAAGGCTGTGATCGCCGTGGCGGTAACGACACCATTCTTCTTTATCGGTTTTGATGTCATCCCGCAGGCGGCAGAGGAGATCAATGTTCCTTTGAAAAAGATTGGAACAATGATGCTTCTTTCCATTGTTATGGCGGTGACCTTCTATGCGCTGGTTATTCTGGCAGTGGGCTATGTATTAAATCATACAGAGATTGAAAATGCTATGAGTGGTTCCGGACTGGTGACAGCAGATGCCATGGCAAAGGCATTTAACAGCTCAGTTATGTCAAAGGTACTGATCGTCGGCGGTATGTGTGGTATTGTTACAAGCTGGAACTCCTTTATGATCGGCGGAAGCCGTGCGATGTATTCCATGGCAGAGTCTTATATGATCCCGAAGGTATTTGCGAAGCTTCATCCGAAGTATAAGACACCGATCAATTCTCTGTATCTCATTGGTCTGTTGTCCTGTCTGGCACCTCTGGCGGGCCGTCGGATGCTGGTATGGATCAGTGACGCCGGTAACTTTGGATGCTGTCTGGCGTACTGCATGGTATCCATTTCTTTCCTGATCCTGCGGAGAAAGGAGCCGGATATGCCAAGACCTTATAAGGTAGGACCATACAAATTCGTCGGAGCCATGGCAGTGATCATGTCCGGATTTATGATCGTGATGTATATGATCCCGAACTCCGGTGCGGCTCTGGTATGGCAGGAGTGGGCAATGGCTGGGGGCTGGTGCGTGCTGGGAGCCATCTTCTTTGTGGTATGTAAGCTCAAATACAAGGAAGATTTTGGTTCGCTGGTAGAGGTTATCTCAGACGAAGATGCGGCAGCACTGCAGTCCAGTGACGAAGAGATCAATGCTGCTTTGGATGCGGCGATCGATGCAGCCATAAACTCTGTATTAGAGAGAGAATATATCGGTTCGTTGTTGTAGAGATGCAGATATTATAAACAAAGGAAGGTAAAATGTCATGAACGAATTTACTTTTTCGGTACCACAGAACATTATCGTGGGAAAGGGAAGTCTTGCGAAGCTTCCGGAGGTTGCAGAAAAATCAGGCGGGAAAAAGGCGTTTATTATTTCCGGTCCTCATCTGAATAAAATGGGCATTGTGCAGTCCTGTGTGGATGCCCTGAAAGCAAAGGGAATCGAAAGCAGCGTCTTTACAGAGACGGAGGGAAACCCTTCGGTAGAGACGGTGGACAAAGCTACGGAAGTCTTTAAAATAAGCGGTGCTGATTTTATCGTGGCACTGGGCGGTGGTTCGCCGATGGATGTGGCGAAAGCAGTCGGTGTCGTTGCCAGATATGGCGGAAGCATCACGGAGTATGAGGGCGCAGACAAGGTGCCGGGAGATATTATTCCATTGATCGCCGTGCCAACTACAGCGGGAACCGGTTCAGAGGTGACTGCATTTTCTGTCATTACCGATCACAGCCGGAATTATAAGCTCACGGTATTCAGTTATAAGCTGATCCCGTCCTATGCGATCCTTGATGCTAAGCTTCTGACTACCGCACCGGCATCGGTGGCAGCAGCCTGTGGTATTGATGCCATGGTGCATGCACTGGAGGCATACATTTCTACAGCGGCATCTCCGTTTTCGGATGCCATGGCAGAGAAAGCACTGGAGCTGATCGGTGCCAATATCCGCTGCTATGTGGCAAACCGCGGGGATATTGAGGCGGCGGAGAATATGCTGGTGGGCAGTCTTTTTGCAGGAATTGCTTTTTCGTGGGCACGTCTTGGAGACGTCCATGCCATGAGCCATCCGGTCAGTGCATACTTCAATGTGCCTCATGGCGTTGCCAATGCGATTTTACTTCCTGCGATTGTAGAATACAATATGCTGGCAGACAAAGGAAAATATCTCAATATTTATAATTATATTGCCCAGCTTCCGGCGGCACCGGAGGAGTTTACAGCTGACATGCTGGTGGATGAATTATTGGATCTCAACGAGTCGTTGGGAATTCCGGCGGGACTGGAGGAAGTGGGTGTTACAAAGGATAAATTTGATGCCATGGCGGATGATGCCATGAAGAGCGGAAATATCGCTGTCAATCCAAGAAGCACGACGAAAAAGGATATACTGGCATTGTATGAAAAAGCGTTTTAGATGGAAATAATATAAGATGCTATATAGAGAACGATATGTATGACCGGATAAGAGAAACATGTCCGGGTGATTTAAATAAGGTGGTCAAAATATGGTATATCCCAAATTTGGGATACATCCATATTTGACCACCTTGTTGCTGCAAAATGATTTGTTGTTTATTGTTTTATTTTAATCTTTTTGATCTTCGTCCATTTACCGTAGACTTTTTTATTTCCCTGCAGTTTGTAGGCACGCACACGTACATAATAAGTTTTTGATTTTTTGGCTTTTTTGACGATGAGGTAATTTGCCTTCACAGTTTTTTTCTTTGCGGATTTTTTGAACTTCTTATCCATTGCGTACTGGACTTCATAACCTTTTACGGTGCTGTCCGGAACCCAGGAAATGATAAGTTTTGATGATTTCTGGTTTACCAGCCGGAGTCCCTTGACTGCCTTAGGAGCGGTGACTGAGGAAGTCTTCGAAGCTTCCTGTGAGGCATTCGCAGAAGGCTTTTTGGTGGCCGATGGTGTGTTGGATGCTGCCGGATTCTTGGTTGACGATACATTGGAACCGTCAGGTTTATTGGAAGGAGCCGGTGTCTTGGAAGTGGAAGGAGTGTTTGTAGCAGCGGCCTTCTTTGGAATGATACTTCCGGTTTTGAGGACCTTCTTGCATGCCTTACAGATCGTATCACCGGTGTATCCCTCTGCTGTTGTCGTGGCAGCCTTTTTGTTTACCACCTGCGTGCTGAAATGGTACTCAGGATCGATCGGAAGAGTTATTACTTCGTTCTTCTTACACTTTGTGCAGATGCGGGTGGCAGTTCCTTCATGGGAACAGGTGGCCCGCTCAATAACATCCATTTGAACCCATTCATGATCGCAGGTATCTGCCTTTTCCCAAAGGGCATAGAGGGTAATATCGCCGGTGCTTCCTGCTGCAATCTCTGTAACCTGTTTGGTAAAGGTTTTGTCAGAGAACCAGCCTTTAAAGATATATCCGTCCAGAGTAGCGGCATTTAATACGATGGTATCGGATTTATTGGTATATGTTTTTGGATTATTGTTTTTGGCATTATTGATATTTAAAACATATTTGATGTTATATTCTATTTCCGAACGATCCTTCCACGTTGCATACAGGGTGATTTCATCCTGATCCGTTTTTGTCAGATCGTTGATCCGTTCCCCGTCTTTATAGGAAGTGCCGCTTCCGTCTGCCGCTGTATTCCATCCGGCGAAGGTGAAGCCATCCTTTGTGTACGCGTTTTGGGCAAGATTAAACGGATAGTTGTCAATAATGCATGTCTGCGTCTCCATGGTGCCTGCTGTAGCGCCATTTCCGTCGTAAGTGATGGTGTAGGTTCCCTTTGGAAAACTGATATAGCGGCCGGACCAGACGCCGTCTGCTTTTTTGGCCATTGCACGGATGTCTGATTCGGAAATTTTCGAATAGATATATAGTATTTTATCAGTACTTTTCGCAAGGGCGAACGCATTATCACCTAATTCTTCCAGTGTGTCCGGCAGATAAAGCGTTTCCAGTTCATTCATGTATCCACAGCCGAGAAGTTCAATCTTTGTGATGGCAGTGTCTCGCAGATCCAGTGTTTTGACTGCTGTTCCGGAAAATGTCAAATAGTTGATTTCTTTCAAGGTCCCAGGTAAGATCACTTCTGCCAGACTGGTACAGTCTCTGAAAATACTTTGACCTGTCTGTTCCATGGTACTGGAGGATAAATCAATCTTTTTCAGCTTGGAGCAGTTATAAAATGCGTAATTACCAACGGATGTAATATTTGCCTCTGCGCAATCAAATGTTTCAAGGTTTGTGCAGCCGTAAAAAACATTATAACTGATGTCTAATTGTTCCTGTTTTCCTAAATATACAGAAGAAAGAGAGGTACAGTTTTCAAAGAGATTATAATCGAGATTAGTTAAAGTGCTGCCTCGGAAGTCCACTGTTTTCAAAGAAGAACATCCGGAAAATGCCGCCGGTGGATAATTCTTTGTTGATTTTGGCATATTGATCTCTTCTAATGCGGTACAATCTGCGAATGTATAAGTGCCAAACAGTCTAATGGAATCAGGAAGCTTTACGGTTTTGAGTTTTTTACATCCTTCGAAAGTACCGGTGTTACTTCCGGGAATGGATGTAAGTCTTTGCATGTCGGTTTCGCTAAAGTCCACAGATTCAATATCTGTTCCGGCAAATCCGTTGTAGACCCGGGCGACAGGTAAGCCACCAACATCTCCCGCTACCTTCAGATTCTTTGGACACTCATTCCAGGGACCAAGAAGAGCAACCTGCCAGTTTTCTGTGTTTGCCCATGTACTTGTGTTCACTTCTGTATTAAAATCTCTGTCGCTGCAGCGGAAACCATACTGCAGACCATCCTTTACAAGACCGTCACAGGAAAATACGTAGCAGTTGGACGGACTGCTCGCTAATGTTTCTACCGATAGATCGAAATATATAGTACGACATGTACCCATGGTCCATTCTTCATTCGCATTAGGTAATACTTGATTTGTGTCAGGATCTCTTTCCAAGTCGAATGTATTTCCGGAATATCCGGTGGCATCAATATATATCCAGCACCTATAGTCTTCGTTATAGGCAACAGTATAGCCATGATTTTTTGTTGTCAATGAGTAACTTGGAATGCCTCTGGAAGTCAGCAGGGTATTTAAGAGGGAAGTGTATCCGCCACAGAGTGCCTTTTTCGATTTCCAGACATCGTATGGCTTGTCGGAACAGTTCTCTGTTCCAAGCTGACCGCGATAACGACTGTCATTCAGATCATAATATGTGCGCTGTGCAACATAGCGTGTGATCGCTTCCATTTCCTTTGTCTTGGTTGTGATATCACACTGGTCAAGGAAGGTCTGTAAGTCGCTGGTCATTTCTTCGAGCTGTTCATCGGTATAGGATGACTGTTTCTCATCCACAGGGGTCGGTGAAAGATATTGCTGAAAGATTTCATCCAGCATCTGAAATGCTGAAAGGTTTGCGCTGGAATCGCTTGCAAATGCTGCAGGTACATTTATGCTGATCGCAAGTAATAAAACGAGAAGCATAGGGAAGAACAAAGACGGTACATATTTCGTCATATATTTTTTGTTCATATGTTATCCTCCTTTTTGATGATTTTAGTATGTAAGTTTTAGAATTCCGGTGTGTCACTGTAAGTTTCTAAAAGCGTCTTTTCCCTATTATACGGGATATTTCATGGAAATGTGTTTTTTTGCGTGAACGGTTGATATATGGCGCGAACGACGCATGACTTTGTCATACCGGATTCTGTACGGGAAAAAGGCTCTCTTGCGCAGAATTTGCCGGTTATGATATAATGTGCGCGAAAGCAAAAGTGAACATAGCGATCGGTCAGATACCGATGCTTGCATCTGGTAGGTGGCCGATTGCTATGTGAACGCGCTCGCGAGTGAGGAAAAGCGAAGCTTTTTCGAACCTTTTGCTGAAGCGTTAGTGACTTGGTAAAATGTGCGCGAAGGCAAAGTGGATCTTTTGCCGAAGCGTTGCGAATTTGTGATATTAAATATAGAAAGGCATGGGTATTGTTATGGGAGCAAAAGAAAGCAGTTACGGATTTGAGGAGACAATGGTAACACTGACTGACGAGGACGGTCTGGATAAGGATTTCTATGTGGACGAGATCTATGAAGTGGATGGCAGACTTTATGCAGCAGTTATTCCGGCAGATGTGGAAAATGTTACAGAGTACTATGTATTTCGTCTGATCGATCTGGGAAATGATGATTTCGAGATGGAAGATATCGAGGAAGAGGCAGAGTACGATGCAGCAGCAGATGCCTATGAGGAGATTCTGGATACGAGAATGTGGAACCGGGAATTTGAAGGGGAGTAAAGTGGGCGTTTGTAGTCGATGTTGTATTTTTATGATCTAATAATAAAATATAGTTGTACAAATATCCGGGAGTTATTAAAGTATACTTTAATAACTCCCGGATATTTTATAAAATATACTTGTACTTTTTTGAAGGAAATATTACAATATAATATAGTAATTTTTGTGGAGTTATAAAAGTATATAGAATTAATTTTAAGAAATAACAGATATATGGAGGTGGTACGATGGCAATTGTCAGTGATGATCAGGTGATTAAGATGCTGCGCCAGTATAATACATGGTGGCGTAACATGACTGAGATAAAAGAGGAAAGCAAGCCTCAAAGAAGACTGGCTTATTATGAAGCATTAGAGATGATGAAGCACAAGACCCTCCGGCGTTTTGTTGTATTATCGGGTGCCCGGCGAGTGGGGAAAACGACGATCATGTATCAGATGATTGAAAATTTACTGGAAGAAGGGATCAATCCAAGGAATATTTTATATGTATCCTTTGATAATCCGATCATAAAACTTATTGATGTAGAAAAGGTGTTATCTATTTATGAATCTCTTTATCCGTTAGAAGGGACGAAATATATATTTTTTGATGAAGTTCAATATATGGAGCATTGGGAGCTGTGGTTGAAAGTAATCTATGACAGCAGAAAGGATGTACGTTTAACCGCAACAGGATCTGCCAGTCCAATTTTGGAAAAAGGCTCTGCAGACAGTGGTACGGGAAGATGGAATGTATTAAAAATACCGACATTATCCTTCTATGAATATTGCAGGCTGCTCCAGCTTGACCCACCTGTATTGCCGAAACATCTGAAATTGACGGAGCTTGTTAAAATGGATAAGTCGGAACTGGGAGATCTGATGGAGCAGTTTACTTCTCTGGAAGGACATTTTAACCGTTATCTCATGATCGGCGGTTTTCCAGAGCTTGTATTGTCCGATGATGATGCATATGCACAAAGGATGCTGCGGGAAGATGTGGTGGATAAGGTCATTAAGCGGGATGTACTGACCCTTTTTAACATTCGCAGTCCTCTATTGATGGAAAAACTGTTTTTATATTTATGTATGAATTCTACAGAGATTTTTAGTGTTACAACGGCGGCAAAAGAACTGGAAAACACATCTGTCAATACAGTGGAAAGCTATATTACGGCGTTGCAAATGTCAAATCTTATCTATCTTTCAAAGCCGGTTAATGTGGGAAGCAAGGGGGCATTAAAAGGAAAACCGAAGATTTATATAGCAGATGCGGCCATCCGCAATGCTGTGTTGATGGTAGATGACATTTTGTCAGATGAAAAAGAACTTGGAGCAATGGTAGAGACTGCTGTTTACAAGCATATTCTTTCCTTTTATCAGGGATGTACAGCACAGATAGGGTATTTCCGAAAGGCGAAGGACAATCAGAAAGAGGTTGATGTAGTAGTAGAACTTCCACGGCAAAAAATCCTTTGTGAGGTAAAATATCGTAACAATTCACATGTTCCTGCTTCTGATGCGATTATTGAACTATGCCGGGACAAAGAATCAAAGGTCACGGATGCTTTTATAATCACAAAACGTCTGGAAGATTTTGGAATTACACAGCACGAAACGAATGTGCCTGTTTTCAGGATACCGGCGATTGTTTTTTTGTATCTGTTAGGAGAAGCGGAAGCAGATGGACAGCAGGGGAGATTGTAAAAAAGCAAAACCAGCGTTTCATCTCCGGTTTAGATCATCAATACACATCATTATAAATGATGGCTTCTTTGACTGCATCTGCCGTAGCCTTGTCCTTCAGAGCCTCGATGATGGCTCCGGCAAATTCGATACAGGTGCCCATGCCGCGGCTGGTGATCACGTTACCGTCTGTGACAACCGGCCGCTTTACATAATCGCCGGTAGCAAGCTTATCGGCAAAGGATGGGTAGCAGGTTGCTTTTTTGCCGGCAAGGATACCCAGTTCTCCGAGAACGGTTGGTGCAGCACAGACAGCAGCGACTTTTTTGCCGTTTGCAGCAAATTTCTTGAGCTTTTCGCAGAGGGGATCACAGGCGCGAAGGTTTGGTGTGCCTGGGATTCCTCCCGGAAGGATCAGCATTTCTGCCTCGTCAAAGTTGACTTCGCTTAACGTCTTGTCTGCGGTGATCGTTACATTGTGGGAACTGGTAACTTCCTTCTGATCGGTAATGGAAACCATATCGATGGAGATCTTTGCACGGCGGAGCATATCTACTACCGTCAGCATTTCCACTTCCTCGTAACCGGTTGCTAAAAAAATACATGCTTGTGCCATAATAATTCCTCCTTTTGGCATTGTGATCTGTAGTTTGCAGATTTATTCTTTATAAAATAACAAATATCTTTTCGAAATTAATGTTATATCTTATTCTTTTTCGGAATAATCGGTCTGTCCCGGATTTCGGTGACATACCAGACGGCAGATCGGGTTGCCCTTTTGGTAAAACTTCTCCTCATATTCTGTCATGACATTGTTTGGGGCCGGACCGTCGGCATGCAGATCAAAGCTGCATTCATCCAGGATCCAGCCGGTGTCCTTGATCTCTTCCAGAGAGAAGTCAAAGAGCGGACGATTGTCTGTCTTAAACTGGATGCTTCCGTCCTGTACCAAAAATCGGTCATACCGCTCTAAAAACTGACGGGAGGTCAGGCGGCGTTTGGAGTGCCTGTCCTTTGGCCATGGATCGGAGAAGTTCAGATATATTTTGGCAACCTCGCCCGGTGCAAAATATTGATCAATATCCTCTGCGTCCATTCGGAGGAACAGGAGATTGTCGCTTTCCAGCTCCTCCCGGTGATCCAGTGCCCGGACAAGCACGCTGGAATACTTCTCGATGCCGATATAGTTGATATCGGGATTCTGTCGGGCCATCTCCAGAATAAACTTGCCCTTGCCCATGCCGACCTCAATGTGGATCGGATGGTCATTGTGGAAGAACTCCTTTGCCCATTGTCCTCTGTAATCAGCACCGTCAGCGCCGTCGGTCTGTATCGTGTATTTGTTTTCTAATATGCGCTCCTGCGAGCCCGGGATATTTCGTAATCGCATAGATACCTCATTTCTGTATCGCCAGTGAGAAGAAGAGTTCGGATGGTTTTCTTCTGGGATTCCGGCGGTTTTTGTATTCACAGATAGTTTAAGATAATCCGGAGATAAAGTCAAATTTGAATTACACGCAATGTGAACTGTGCGGTGTTTGTGAGAATTAAAAATTGGATGACATTTTAGAATATTTTGAGAATATTTGCAGATACTATGACTGTCAAAAGGAAAATTTAGGAAAGGCAGGAAAGTAAAATGGTATTAACGGAAAAAGAAACAGCAGCATTAAAGGATCTGCAGTCTCAGGAAAAAACTTGTGCACAGAAGTATCAGAAATACAGTGAGCAGGCAAAGGACCCGGAGTTAAAGAATCTGTTCCAGACAATTCAGAAGGAGGAGCAGAAGCATTATGATTCCCTTGGTCAGGTGTTGAACGGCACGGTGCCGGAATGTGACTGCAACGACAGCAAGGGAAAGGACTATTCACCGAAAGCAACCTATATGTCCGATGATAATTCACAGGACAAAACAGATGACTGTTTTCTGGCGACTGACTGTATTGGTACAGAAAAGCTGGTTTCTTCGGAATATAATACGGATGTTTTCGTGTTTGGGGAGCCGGGAGTGCGTAAGCTGCTGGCAGATATCCAGGTCGAGGAGCAGAATCATGCGGAGATGTTGTATAAATATAAGACAGTAAACCGGATGTCATAGGGAGAAGTTTCTAATGACATAAAATGGTGTTGGGATCAAAAGGCATTTTGCTCCTTGCATCATAAAATATTTAATGGGCAGTGATTTGGTTAGTATAATTTGTAATCAATTCACTGCTTTTTTGTTATAATGTAAATAAAAATTGACAAAAGATGAGATAATGTATTATATTATATACGTTATGGAGGTGGATATATGCCGAAAAAATCAGTCGTATTATTACCAGAGACAGAGGAAATTTTAGAACAGATGGGGACTCAGATTAAATATGCACGATTGCGTAGAAGGCTTTCCGCGGAATTAGTGGCGGAACGGGCCGGTATCAGCAGGGCGACTTTGTGTTCCATTGAGAAGGGAGCATCATCTGTGGCAATAGGATGCTATGCGGCAGTGCTTCACGCGTTGAATTATATGGATAAGGATTTGCTGCTGGTAGCAAAGGATGATGAACTGGGGCGAAAACTGCAGGATTTAAATTTGCCTATTAGAAAACGGGCTTCGAAACGGAGTGATGGGAAATGAAAGGGAAAACGATATATGTGTATGCGGATTTTTTTCCATATCATAATGAACTAATAGGCCGTTTGTATGTATCACCGGAAAAGGGAAGGGAGATATATTCCTTTGAATATGATCAAAAATGGATTTCGCAGGCAAATGCCTTACTGATAGATCCGGATTTGCATTTGTACAGAGGAAGACAGTATATTAGTGGTGGTAAAAATATATTTGGAGTGTTTGCTGATTCTTGCCCGGATCGTTGGGGAAGGGTACTAATGAAGCGAAGAGAGATGATTCGTGCCAAAAAAGAAGGAGTTAAACCAAGGAGGTTGTTGGAGAGCGATTATTTACTTGGGGTATATGATCAATCCAGAATGGGCGGTCTTCGGTTTAAGACAGAAGCACAGGGTGATTTTTTGTCTGATGATGAATTACTTGCGACTCCACCGTGGACTTCCTTGCGAAAATTGGAACAGGCGTCTGTTGCCTTCGAAAAGGATGATAGCGGTTTGGAGGAGAAGTGGTTGAAACAACTGATTGCTCCAGGATCATCATTAGGAGGAGCCAGGCCGAAAGCAACAGTCAAGGCGCCAGATGGTTCTTTATGGATTGCTAAATTTCCATCGCGGAATGATGAGCGGAATATGGGGGCCTGGGAGATGGTTGTGCATGATTTGGCTCAAATGTGTGGTCTTGATGTTCCAGAGGCTGGATTGGAAAAATTTTCTAAGCTTGGAAGTACCTATTTGGTAAAAAGATTCGACCGGCAAGGAGAGCAGAGGATACACTTTTCGTCAGCAATGACGATGTTAGGAAAGAATGATGGAGCTTCTGCTGTAGATGGAAGCAGTTATTTGGAAATTGCTTCTTTTCTAAAGGCAAATGGTGTATCTCCGCGGGAAGATTTACTGCAATTATGGAAAAGAATTGTGTTGAATATGGCAGTATCGAATACAGACGATCATTTTAGAAATCACGGATTTATTATAAAACAGGGCGGATGGCGATTGTCACCTTTATATGATGTAAATCCTGATATATATGGAGATGATCTGTCATTAAATGTAAATGAACGTGATTCAGATATAGATTTTGATTTGGCAATTGATTCAGCGGATTATTTTGGTGTATCTCAAAAGGATGCAAAAAAAATTGTGAAAGAAATCTCGAAAATAGTTTGTGAAAACTGGATTGATTTGGCTAAAAAATATGGAATCAATAGAGGAGAAATAGAGAGAATGGAACCGGCATTTCAACAATGCCTGCGATTTTCTTAAGATAATTCATAATTATATAAAAACGAGGTGACATACGTGCATACATTAAAAAAATTCATACCATATTATTCGCCGTACAAGGCGGTGTTTTTTCTGGATCTGATCTGTGCGGCAGCGATCAGTCTGATCGATCTGGCATATCCCCAGATTCTGCGAACCATGACCCGGACTGTTTTTGCGGGGGAGCCGTCCGCCATATTAAAAGCATTGCTGCCGATCGGGCTGGCCATGCTGTTTATGTACATCATCCAGGGGCTTTGTAAATATTATGTCAGCTATCAGGGGCATATGATGGGAGCCGATATGGAACGGGATATGCGGCAGCAGCTTTTTGACCATTATGAGAAGCTGTCCTTCTCCTATTATGATCAGAATAATTCCGGTCAGATGATGAGCAAGCTGGTGTCGGATCTGTTTGATATTTCCGAGATGGCGCACCACGGTCCGGAGAATTTATTTATTTCCTTGATCAAGATCATTGGATCCTTTGTCTTTTTGTTTTTGATCAATTGGCGGCTTGCTGTCCCACTTTTGGCACTGGTCTTTTTCATGGTCCTTTTTTCGTACAGCCAGAACCGGAGAATGCAGGCAACCTTTATGGATAACCGGCAGAAGATCGGAGAGATCAATTCCAGTCTGCAGGATACGCTGGCGGGTATCCGTGTGGTACAGTCTTTTGCCAATGAGGAGATCGAGAGAGAGAAGTTTGGGCACAGCAATGAGAATTTTCTGCGTTCCAAGGATGCCAATTACCGCTGCATGGGTTCCTTTATGAGTGGCAACCTGTTTTTCCAAGGGTTAATGTATCTGGTGACTCTTGTATTTGGCGGATGGCTCATTGCCAGAGGTCAGATGGAGGTGGCTGATCTTGCCATGTATGCGTTGTACATCGGCATTTTTATCAGTCCGATCCAGATACTGGTGGAGCTGACGGAAATGATGCAGAAGGGTCTGTCAGGCTTCCGGCGTTTTCTGGCAGTCGTGGAGACAGAGCCGGATATCGTGGATGCTCCGGATGCAAAGCCATTGGAACATGTCAAAGGAACCGTGGAATATGACAATGTATCCTTTCATTACAGTGATGATGATACGCTGGTGCTGTCGGATGTATCTTTCCGGATCGAGGCGGGTAAGTCCGTGGCACTGGTGGGACCTTCCGGCAGCGGCAAGAGTACGATATGTTCTCTGCTTCCGAGGTTTTACGATGTGACGGGAGGAAGTGTCCGAATTGACGGACAGGATATCCGGGAGCTGACAATGGAAAGCCTTCGTGATCAGATTGGTCTGGTACAGCAGGATGTTTATCTGTTCTGCGGCACGATCAAGGAGAATATTGCATACGGCAAGCCGGGGGCTACTATGGAGGAGATTGAGGATGCCGCCGGAAAGGCAAATATCCATGACTTTATCATGTCGCTGCCGGATGGCTATGACAGCTTTGTGGGAGAGCGCGGAACACGTCTGTCCGGAGGACAGAAGCAGCGGATTTCCATTGCCCGTGTCTTTTTGAAGAATCCGCCGATCCTGATCCTGGATGAGGCCACCAGTGCTTTGGATAATGAAAGTGAACGCAGGATCCAGCACAGTCTGGAGGAGCTTGCCAAAAACAGAACCACGATCACCATTGCCCATCGTTTGTCTACCATACGAAATGCAGACGAGATCCTGGTGGTGGCAGATACCGGAATTGTGGAAAGAGGAACTCATGAAGAGCTTCTGGCGATGAATGGAATTTATGCCCATTACAATGAGATGGCGTGATAAAAGAAATATTATAAACTCAAACTTCCCACATCAGAAACAGTCTGGGCACAATTTGTTTTCTGGTGTGGGAAGTTTGAGTTATAAAAATATTGCATTTAGAGAAAATCGTCGGCTGTATTGCTAAATGTGTAGGACTATCCGTTAATTATGCTATGTTTATTTATTTTATATTTAGTTATGATATACTTTGTTTGTCGCAAAAAAACAAACAAAGAAAGGATGAATGAAATGAGAAAAGTATTAAAAAAAGGATTGATCGCAGTCATGACGGCTGCGGTATTATTTGGAAGCACAATGGCGGTTCCCGGAACGGCTGATGCCAATATGGCAACGGCAGGAGAGGCAGGACAGTCAGAGGCACCAAAGCCAAGTAAAGGCAAGGTTCCGAAGGATGGAGAGCGCATTTTTAAAAGGGATTTTAAGACGACAGGACGTTATTCAAAAGAAGTCAAAAAATATGTTTATAATGCGAAAAAGGGAGGATGTTATATCGTTTATGCCGGCAACTCCAGTAAAGCAAAAGCAAGAAAAATGATCAAAACAATCCGTGGAATTACATTATATTCTACCAAGAAGCAGGTATATAAGAGATATGGAGATATTGACGATCTGCGGGGAGATGCATCTGGTTTTATTAATGTCAGAAAACAATGGAAAAATAATAAATACATTTATAAGAATGTTTTTAAGAAGGGAAATTATATTCAGGGATATTGCAGTTATGATGAAAATGATGCAATTTTCTTTATCTTTAATAAAAAGAAAGAGGTTATTGCCATTGAGTTTGATCGCGGACCGGAAAGTACAAAACAGCAATAGGAGGATCTGTTTTATCTGTCGCGGATAAGGGGATATCTGTGATAATAAAACCACCAGAGACGCAGGGAAAGATAATCGGTAGAGAACCGGCTTTCCGCTGCGTCTTTTTGCGTGGGTCATGGGGCGGAAAAGTTTTCTTAAACAAATCTTAAGAAGTTCATTTGTTTATTTTAAGAATTCCATGATAATCTGATCATAATGAATTTTATAATTTTACGTTCGTATTTTTGCAGTCTTTTCACAGCAGACTGCAGAGGAACAGGAGGGTATGATGATCGAAGTTCAAAATGTTTCTTTAATGATCAAAAAAGCAAAAATATTGGAGAATATTAATCTCACCTGTGAACAGGGCGAAATCTGTGGCATTATTGGCAGGAACGGAAGTGGAAAGACCATGCTGTTAAAATGCATCTGTGGCTTTGTTCATCCTACAGCAGGAGAAATCACCGTTTCCGGAAAGGTGATCGGGAAAGATACGGATTTTATTCCGGATGCCGGGATCATTATAGAAACACCCGGATTTATACCGTATTATTCCGGATTTAAAAATCTTAAGCTCCTGGCATCCATTCAGAATAAAATCAATAAGACACAGATCCGGCAGGCGATGGAAAAGGTTGGTCTGGATCCGGATATGAAGCGGAGTGTGAAAAAATATTCTCTGGGAATGCGGCAGAGACTGGGACTGGCACAGGCGATTATGGAGGACCCCGATGTGCTGATCCTTGACGAGCCGTTTAACGGTCTGGATAAAGAGGGCGTTCAGGATATGAGAAAATATCTGCTGAAATTGAAAGAGGAGGGAAAGGCAATCGTGGTCTGTTCTCATTCCTCTGAGGATATTCAGATCCTCTGTGACCGGGTGTACGAAATGGAACATGGGAAAATGTTTACATAAGCGGCAGAATTTGCGTTATAATGTCAATGTCAGAAAAAAATAATCTTTTCTTAAGAAAAAGCTTCGGATTTTGAAAGAATTGTCTGCTATTCTTATGGTGGAACAGGATGATGCCACATTCGTTCAGGTGTCAAAGCACCTTTGGCAATGTGATCTGATTGACAGGGGATTCGAAAGGCAGTGATTTATTATGAAGAGAAAAGATAATTCAAAGAAGATTGTAGTTAGTATACTTTTATTGCTTGTGATGATCTGTGCGGCAGTGTATGGAGTTGCATTGTATCACGGAACGCCACACGGGGATAATTATATTGAAATGGAGAATGAATAAAACGCATGACGAATATTTTGCTGGTAGAGGACGATAAGGAAATTGTAAAAAATCTCAGTCTTTTTCTGCGTGACGAAGGATTTCAGGTAAAGGCTGTCTCAGGGCAGAAGGATGCATTGGAGCAGATCGAGGAGCATGGACAGGAGATCAATCTGGTGTTGCTAGATGTATCGTTACAGGATGGAAACGGATTTGCTGTATGTGCGGCGGTCAAGGCCAATACAGAGATTCCCGTGATCTTTCTGACGGCCTCCGGGGATGAGTATAGCACCGTGACGGGACTGGACATGGGAGCGGACGATTACATCAGCAAGCCATTCCGGCCACGAGAGCTGATATCACGTATGAAGGGTGTCCTGCGCCGCTGCGGAAGGACGCAGGCGGTACTGGAGCTGGGGGATGTCCGGGTGGATACGTTGGGAGGTACTGTGACGAAAAACGGACAGGAGATCATTCTGTCTGCTTTAGAGTACCGTTTACTTCTGGTATTTATCAACAATAAAGGGATTGTACTGACAAGAAATAAGCTGTTGGAGGAGATCTGGGATGCCGCCGGAGAGTATGTCAATGACAATACACTGACGGTTTACATCAAGAGACTCCGGCAGAAAATTGAGGACGATCCACAGGAGCCTGTGCTGATCCGCACTGTCCGTGGAATGGGATACCGGGCGTGATATGGTCTGTCCGATAAAGCGGACATAGACGTAGATCTTCCTGCTCAGAGGGATTCCTGCTTAAAGGGAAAAGGGTATTTTGACGGGATACGAAAAGCGGTAACAGTGGAAAGGGAAAAGGATCATTATATGAAGTTATTTCGAAATCCGGAGATCCGGAAAGAAATCCTGTATTATATTGTGATATATCTGGCGGGAGCGGCATTGACGTTCTGGCAAATTGGCAGTGTGGCGGCCGGTTTGGTGGTACTGGCGGGAGTTGTGGCATTGGTCCTGCATCTGGGATTTATCGGGAAACGTTACAAAAGGATTGCGGATATGTCCGAAAAAATGGACAGTATATTGCATGATGACGGTGAAACGCTGCTGCAGGATTGTCAGGAGGGCGAGCTTGCGATTCTTCATACACAGCTCAACAAGCTGGTACGGCGGATGAGGGAACAGGCGGACGTGTTAAAACAGGACAAGGTTTTTCTGGCGGATGCCTTGGCAGATATTTCTCATCAGCTCAAAACTCCGCTGACCTCTCTGCAGCTTTTGGCAAGCTTTCTGCAGGAGGACGAGGTCAGCCCCGGGAGACGCCGGGAGATTGCAAGGGATATTATCACCCTGCTTGGGCGGATCGACTGGCTGGTATATGCCCTTCTCAAAATGTCCCGGTTGGATGCGGGTACCTCCGGAATGAAGGAGGAGACAGTGTCTGTAACAGAGTTGACGCAGCAGGCATATCAACTGGTGGCGGTTTCTATGGATCTGCGGGATATCCGCTGGAAATGTCATGTGGAGCCGGACTGCAGCTTTCAGGGGGATCTCTCCTGGAGTGTAGAGGCTGTGGGTAATATCTTGAAGAATTGTATGGAATATTCGGAACCCGGTGGTACGATCGCGGTAGAAGGGACAGAGAATCCTCTTTATACAGAGCTTGTGATCCGGGATGAAGGAAAAGGCATTGCTCCGGAGGATCTGCCTCATTTGTTTGAACGGTTTTATCGCGGAAAGCATAACAGTACGGAAAGTGTGGGGATCGGTCTGTCCCTGGCACAGAAGATCATTACACAGCAGAACGGAACCATACAGGTAAAGAATGGAACAAAACGGGGCGCCGTATTTACGATACGCTTCTACAAGAGTGTAATATAAATGGGAAGTCTTTGCATATAAAATCCAAAGTGACAGATCTGTCACAATAAAGTCACCGCCCTGTCATCTCATTCCGTTATCTTATTGAGTGTAGGGAACAAGTTACGAGAGTAACCAATATGGTAAACAGCTCAGAAAGGAATGGGAATGTTATGGAGATTTTACGGGTAGAACATTTGAAAAAGACATATGGCGAGGGGGAAAATGCAGTACATGCGTTGGATGACGTATCTTTTTCTATAGAAAAGGGAGAATTTACGGCGATCATCGGTCCGTCCGGCTCCGGAAAGTCCACTTTGCTGCATATTCTTGGTGCGGTGGATGTACCGACGTCCGGCAAGGTGTACATGGACGGACAGGATGTTTTTGCACAGAACGAGGAGGAGCTGGCAGTATTCCGCCGCCGTCAGGTGGGCCTGATCTATCAGTTCTACAATCTGATCCCGGTGTTGAATGTCCGGGAAAATATCACGCTGCCGATCCTGATGGACGGACGTAAGATCAATGAGAAACGCTTGCAGGAGATGATCCACACCCTTCGTCTGGAGGGGCGGGAAAAGCATCTGCCCAACCAGCTATCCGGTGGACAGCAGCAGAGAGTTTCCATTGGAAGGGCGCTTATGAATGCACCGGCAGTTGTTCTGGCGGATGAGCCGACGGGTAATCTGGACAGCCGCAACAGCCACGAGATCATGGAGCTTTTGAAGGAGTCCAATAAACGGTACAACCAGACACTGATCATGATCACTCATGATGAGAATATTGCCCTGCAGGCAGACCGTATCATTGCCATCGAGGATGGCAGGATCACAAGAGATGAGGTGATCCGCTCATGAATATTTTCAGTCGTTTTACACTTCGTACATTACAGAAAAATAAAATGCGTACGTTGGTGACTATTATTGGAATTGCTCTTTCTGTAGCGATGTTTACTTCGGTCACTTCGATCATCGTAAGCTTTCAGCAGTATCTGATGAATATGGAAATTACACGGGATGGTGCATGGGAAGGCCGTATGATCGCAGCCAATGAACAGTGTATACAGAATATTTCAAAGGACAAACGGGTCAAAGGTATGACGGTCATGGATAATCTTGGTTTTGCCGGGATTGATGACATCCGGAATACGGATAAGCCTTATCTGATGGTGGAGGCTATTGACGATTCCTTTACCGATTACAGTCCCATCAATCTGATCAAAGGACGGATGCCGAAGAATTCTTCGGAGATCGTGCTTTCCAAGCATCTGGAATATAACGGCGGCGTCAAATTTGACGTGGGAGATACGTTAAAACTTCAGGTGGGTACCAGGTATTACGCAGAGAAAAAGGGAGATACGCCGCTGCCAATTGAAATGGAGCCTTTTCAGGATGGGGAAACACTGAAAGACAAGTCCGAAAAAACATACACAGTCGTGGGAATCTGTGACCGTCCCACCTCTGAGGATTATTCTGCAGCAGGTTATTCTGCTTTCACCAAAAAGGGGGCAGAGAAAGCGAGATCTTATGATGCATTTCTGACATTTACCCGGCCTCAGGAAAGTCAGGAAATTTTGGAGAAATACACCACAAAGGGAGCATATACAACCCATCAGGATCTGCTCCGGTTTATGGGAAACAGTACAAACGACAGTTATAACCGGGTCTTATATTCTATGGGAGCCATATTGATAGGAATTATTATGATCGGAGCCATATCCCTGATCTACAGTGCCTTTTCCATCTCTCTCAGTGAGAGAACCAAGCAGATGGGACTTTTAAAATCCATTGGTGCCACCAGAAAGCAGATACGGCACAGTGTGATCTTTGAGGCATGCGTCCTTTGTGCCGCGGGAATTCCGCTGGGACTTGCGGCAGGACTTGGGGGAATCGGCATTACGCTTCACGTCATTTCCGGATGGATGGGTAAATTGTGGTCGGCAGGGGAAACGGTGGAGCTGCATCTGGTGGTGACATGGCAGTCCATTCTCATTGCGGTGATCGTCAGTTTTATTACTGTGCTGATCTCGGCAATGATCCCGGCTTCCAAAGCCGTGCGTATTCCGGCGATCCAGGCAATCCGCCAGAGCAGTGAGATCAAGCTTCGCGGGGAAAAGGTGAGGACATCACGACTGACCTATAAGCTGTTTGGATTTTCCGGTATGCTGGCAGGCAAGAACTTCAAAAGAAACCGCAAGAAATACCGTACCACTGTATTTTCACTTTTTATCAGTATTGTATTGTTTGTAAGTGCTACCAGCTTTAGTGCATATATGAAGGTATCTACTTCCGGGCTGGGAAGAGAGGAGAATTATGATATCAGTTGTGAAGTAACGGAGCCAAAGGACGGCAGCAAAACAGTATCGGAGATTGAGAAAGAGATCGAGCAGATCGGATCTGTGGACAGTGCCATATACCGCAAGGAAGGCTGTGGTGAAGTAGAGGTGCCGGAGGAGCAGGTTAGTAAGGAGTATCTGGATTATCTGGAGGAGACTGATCCGGAGAGGATCAATAGACAGAAAAAGACAGTTGTACTCATAGTACAGCTGGAGCTGCTTCAGGAGGAAGCGTATCAAACATATTTGCAGGAAAAGAAAATTGATGTGTCCCAATATATGGATAGGAAATCATGGAATGCATTAGTCTGGGACGGGTTTTCCGTATATTGTGGCAAAAAGATAAAAACCATGAATATTTTAAAGTCAGGAGAAACGGATGCACAGCTTTTGATCCCAAAGGAAATGAAAGGATATTATTACAGTATGCATGAGGGAAGCGACTATATTTATCTGAGTAATAAGGACGGCGGGGAAAAACGGGTTTCTGCGGTGGAAGCAGTCAAAAAACGTCCGATACATCTGGGAAAGAAAATGACAGCAGCTCCGCCGACAGGAGTGGCAAATTCCCGGTGGAATGAAGCGCTTACGATCGTTTTGCCATACCGTGCTGCAAAGGATAAAGTGTTTGATGATATAGCAAATCCAATGCCTTATACATCGTTTGCACTGCTGGCAGAGCAGCATGAAAAGGCATGTACCGAGCTTTCGGATTATTTTGAAAATCAGTTGAGAGACACCAGTGCTTCCGGCTCTATTATGGATCTGGCGGCAAACCGGGATTCCAATCAGGCATTGATCCTGATCATTGATGTATTTTCCTATGGATTCATTATATTGATCTCACTGATCTCCGTAGCAAATGTATTTAATACGATCTCTACCAATATTCTGCTGCGGCGTCAGGAGTTTGCCATGCTCAAGTCCGTAGGAATGACACAGAAGGGCTTCCGGCGGATGATGAATTATGAGTGTATGCTGTATGGCTTTAAGGGGCTTCTTTACGGACTGCCGGTTGCATGGGGACTGAGTTATCTTATGTACAAGTCGGTTGCAGGTGGTCTGGAGATAAAATATCTGTTCCCATGGCAGGGAATGGCGATATCCGTAGTCAGTGTATTTATTGTTGTATTTACCACGATGCTCTACGCCATGAGCAAGATCCGTAAGGACAATACCATGGAAGCACTTCGGAATGAGAATCTGTAACAGAAAGGCTTCTATGAAGCGGCTCCGGTGAATACTTTGTAATAAAAACTTATGATTTTTAATATAGATATCTTTCCTCGCAAAGGTTATAATAAGGAGGAAAACACGAAGTTAGTGCCTGTGGTCCATAGCCTGAGGGATGAAAAGACTGTAGGAATTATATGCAAAAAGGGGACAATGCAGTTTGTGCGGCTGTCAGGGGAGCAGCCGCAGAATGGAGATAAATATGCAGAATATTATTGTGCTTGATGACGAGCAGGAGATTGCGGATCTTCTGGAGGTGTATCTGACCAATGAGGGATATCAGGTATTTAAGTTTTACCGGGCAAAGGGCGTGCTGGACTGCATTCGGGAAAATGAGATCTCACTGGCGATCCTGGATGTGATGCTGCCGGATATCGACGGCTTTCAGCTTTGCCGTCAGATCCGGGAGAACTGGTATTTTCCGATCATTATGCTTACGGCGAAGGTGGAGGATGTAGATAAGATCACGGGACTTACTGTGGGTGCGGATGATTATATTACAAAGCCGTTTAATCCAATGGAGGTTGTGGCGAGAGTTAAGGGACAGCTCCGGCGGTCCCAGACTTACAATCCGTCCATGACCGGGCAGGAGGATGAGGAAACCTACAATATCCGGGGGCTGGAGCTGACGCCCAATATGCATACCTGTTATCTGTACGGCGAGAAGATCGATCTGCCTCCGATTGAATACGACATACTGGTGTATCTTTGCCGCCACCTGGGGAAAGTGGTATCGGCAGAGGAGCTTTTTGAGGCTGTCTGGGGGGAGAAGTATCTTAACAGTAATAACACGGTGATGGCTCATATTGCCCGGATCCGTGAGAAGCTTCATGAAAATGCCCGTGCACCGAAATTTATTAAGACGGTCTGGGGTGTGGGATATAAAATGGACAGATAAGAAGTACGGCTGGGACAGATAAAGGGAGAAAAGCTGGAAAAGACAGAATGGAGAGATAGAGAAACATGGATGGTGAAGTTCGTCAGGAGGTTGCGAAACAGCTGGTAAAGGGATATCTGGTGCATATGCTGGTCTATATTGTTGTGGTACTGGCTCTTCTCGGCATAGCCTACCGCTGGTGCGGCAGTCAGGTATGGTATCCGTGGGACGAGTTGTATCCGCTGGTACACTGGCTTCATATCAATGTGGTTCCGGTTTTTCTCTGTGTGATTTTGGTGGGGTGTGTTGCCATTACCTGTGTGCACTTTTATCAGATGGCACGGCTGCTGGAGCTTGTGACCAATGCGGTGGATGACCTGTATGCCAACCGGATCAATAGTGTAAAGCTTCCTTCTTCCCTGCAGGAGGTGGAGCGGAAGCTCAATCAGATCATGGTGGGGATCCGTGCCAGCCAGCAGGAGGCAAAGGATGCCGAACAGCGCAAAAACGATATGATCATCTATATGGCACATGATCTGAAAACGCCATTGACTTCGGTGATCGGATATCTGACCCTGTTAAAGGATGAACCGGAAATCTCACAGGAGCTTCGCCAGAAGTATCTGGATATCGCATGGAATAAGGCAGGACGTCTGGAGGATCTTGTGAACGAGTTTTTTGAGCTTACCAGAATGAATTTTGCCCATATGACATTAAACTGTAATATGGTTAATATGACGATGATGGTGGAGCAGTTCATGTATGAGTTTAAGCCGCTTCTGGCAGAGAAGGGCATGGATTATGAGCTGGAAGCAGAGCCGGAGCTCATGGTGTACTGCGATATTGAGAAGATGCAGAGAGTGTTTGATAATCTGCTGAAAAATGCGATCAACTATGGATATCCGGATAGTATGATCCATGTATATCTGGACAAAAACGGGGAACAGGGAATGAAGTTGATTGTCCAAAATCACGGACAGACCATTCCGGCAGAAAAGCTCAGCTATCTTTTTGAACAGTTCTTCCGGCTGGACAGCTCCAGAGATTCCAAGACGGGCGGCACCGGACTGGGACTGGCGATCGCCAAGCAGATCGTGGAGCTTCATGGAGGCAAAATTTCCTGCGAGAGCTCCAATGAGACGATTATTTTTATTGTGGAATTATAAAGGGACACGAACCAACGTGTCCCTTTTATGGGATAGGTACAAAAAGTTTTGCTGAATATATTAGAGATTTTTTGTACCGGATAAAAAACGGAGGAATACATCGACACATGGAAAATCAAAAGGGAAAACAGTTAAAGTATGTACAGCTGATGGCAGATCTGAAGGAAAAAATCCTGTCCGGCGAGATCCTGCCGGGGGAGAAGATTCCATCTGAAAATATTCTTGCGGCACAGTATCAGGTAAGCCGTCAGACGGTACGGAAAGCCATTGCCATTATGGAAAACGAAGGTTATGTTTATGCGGAGCATGGCAGAGGAACCTTTTGTACGGAGCTGGTCCGTCATAAGCATGAATCGGGGAATATTGCGGTGATAACCACATATCTGTCTGACTATATTTTTCCGCAGGTGATCCGGGGGATTGATAAGGTTCTGACCAGGGAGGGTTACAGTATCATTCTCAAAAACACAAGAAATTCCCGGACGCAGGAGATCCGTTGTCTGCAGGAGCTTTTGCAAAAGGATATTGATGGGGTGATCATCGAACCAAGCAAAAGTCAGATTTACTGCAAGCACACGGAGCTGTTTGCAAAGTTTCGGGAGTTTCAGATTCCCTGTGTATTTATTCAGGGGTGCTATGAGCAGATGAAACAGCAGCCGCAGGTGCTGATGGATGACTGCAAGGGTGGTTACCTGATCACCAGGCACCTGATCGGCCTGGGACATCGGAATATTATCGGTGTATTTAAGGCGGATGATACCCAGGGGCAGAATCGTCATAAGGGATATGCAAAGGCTCTTGGCGAGGCGGGCATTGCCTATGATCCGGAGAAGGTGATCTGGTTTCACACCGAGGACCGGACCGTGCATCCCTATGAAAAGATCTGTCAGATGGCTCGGGAGTCTGCCGCTATGGATGGCATCGTCTGTTATAATGATCAGATCGCATGGGAGGTGATCCGGGCATTGCAGGACAGTGGCCTGTGTGTGCCGGAGGATGTATCGGTATGTGGATATGACAATTCTTCCATGGCAATGTCCGGCAATCTGCGGCTTACCACGATCGCGCATCCCCAGGAGAGGCTGGGAGCGATGGCGGCAGAGCTGTTGCTGCGGCTGATCCATGGCGAAGAAAACGGGGAGAAGGACCGGATTATGATCGAGCCGGAGCTGGTAGAGGGAAATTCGTGTAAAGATAGAAAAAACAACTTGTAAATACGAGTGTACAAGTTGTATGATAAAGATAGGATAAAATTGTATGTGCTTACGAAAAAGATAGGATATGTATTGGAGAAAAGTTGTGCCTGTGAGACGAGATTTGCAGGCCGGGAAAGGAAGGTATCATTACGATGAATGCAAAAGAAAGTATTGTGAACGGAAAAGCAGCACTTGGTATTGAGTTTGGTTCTACCAGGATCAAAGCAGTGCTTGTGGATGAAAATTGTAAAGCACTGGCGGTAGGTTCCTATCAGTGGGAAAATCAACTGGTGGATGGCGTCTGGACCTACAGTCTGGAGGCAATCCATACGGGACTGCAGGCGTGTTATAAGGCCTTGGCAGAGAAGGTGCAGGAGCAGTACGGAGTGCCCCTTCAGAAGCTGGCTTCTCTGGGAATCAGTGCTATGATGCATGGTTATATGGCATTTAATGAGAAGGATGAACTGCTGGTACCATTTCGTACCTGGCGCAATACCATGACTGAGGAGGCGGCTGCAAAGCTGACGCAGGAGTTTCAGGTGAATGTACCGGAGCGGTACAGTATTTCCCATCTGTATCAGGCCGTTTTAAAGAAGGAGTCTCACGTAAAGGATATTACATTTTTTACGACCCTTGCGGGCTATATTCATTGGCAGCTTACCGGGGAAAAGGTACTGGGGGTCGGAGATGCCTCCGGAATGTTTCCGATCGACTGTAATACAAAGGATTATGATCAGGAAAAGCTGGCGAAGTTTGACAAGCTGGTAGAGGAATATCATTTTCCATGGACTTTAAAGGATATTTTGCCGAAGTCACTCACGGCAGGGGAGAAGGCAGGCGTCCTGACGGAGGCCGGTGCAAAAATGCTTGATCCTACCGGGATGCTGGAGGCAGGTGTGCCAATGTGTCCGCCGGAGGGCGATGCCGGTACCGGTATGGTGGCAACCAACAGTGTGAAGGTACGCACCGGAAATGTATCGGCAGGAACCTCCGTTTTTGCCATGATCGTTATGGAAAAGGCACTGGAAAAGCTTCACACAGAGATTGATCTGGTGACCACGCCGGCAGGAGATCTGGTAGCCATGGTGCACTGTAATAACTGTACCTCTGATATCAATACATGGGTGAACCTTTTTGAGGAGTTTGCGGAAGCGGCAGGAATGAAGATTGACCGGGGACAGTTGTTTGATCTGCTGTTTAAGAAGGCACTGGAGGGAGAACCGGACTGCGGAGGGCTTCTTTCTTATAATTATTTCTCAGGAGAGAGCATTACAGGTTTTGATGAGGGACGGCCGTTATTTGTACGTCATGCCAATGATAAGGTCAGCCTTGCCAATTTTATGAGAGTTCATCTTTTCACGGCCCTTGGCGCATTGAAAAACGGACTGGACATTCTGCTGAAGGAGGAGAAGGTGCCTGTGGATAAGATTTATGGACATGGTGGATTCTTCACCGTGCCGGGTGCCGGACAGAAGATTATGGCAGCAGCCATGAATACACCGGTGTCCGTGATGGATACGGCAAGCGAAGGCGGTGCCTGGGGCATTGCGGTACTGGCACAGTATCTGGTGACAGGAGCCAGAAAAGATCTGGCAGATTATCTGGATCAGGAGGTGTTTGCCGGACAGACGGGAACTACGTTGGAGCCGGATGCTGCAGATGTGAAGGGCTTTGATGATTTCCTGGTGCGTTACAATAAGGGACTTGCGATAGAGCGTGCCGCAGTAGAGAGTATATAAAGCGGATCACAGACTGGTTATCTAAGATATGGGACAGTATATAGCGGGAAAATCTATGTGTACGAAATATGGTACAGATGAAAGGAGCAAGGATAATATGTTAGAAGCATTAAAACAGCAGGTTTACGAGGCAAATATGGAGCTGCCGAAGCGGGGGCTGATCACATACACATGGGGAAATGTCAGTGGTATTGACAGAGAAAGCGGTTATTTTGTCATTAAGCCAAGTGGTGTTGACTATGATAAACTGACACCGGAGGATATGGTGGTAATGGATCTGGAGGGCAATAGGATCGAGGGAAAATATAAGCCATCCTCTGACACACCGACGCATCTGGAACTTTACAAAAAATATCCGGAGATCGGCGGTGTGGTACATACCCATTCGCCGGAGGCAACCTCATGGGCACAGGCAGGCCGTTCCATTCCATTATATGGAACCACTCATGCCGATTATTTCTTCGGGGAGATTCCATGTGCCAGAAGTCTGACACCAGAGGAGATTGACGCAGCATATGAGCAGAATACAGGACTGGTGATCATTGAAACCTTTGAGGAACGGGGGCTGAATCCGATGCATACACCGGGCGTTCTGTGCAAGAATCACGGACCTTTCACATGGGGGAAGGATGCCGCCGAAGCAGTACATAACGCAGTAGTTCTGGAGGAGGTTGCCAAAATGGCAACCAAGACGGAGCTGATCAATCCGAAGGTACAGCCGGCACCGGACTGTATCCGGGATAAGCATTTTTATCGCAAACATGGTGCAAATGCCTATTATGGACAATGATAAAAATTAAAGATTTAGATCAATATAGATGATGCCGGGGTCAGAAGCAGATAGCAATTTGTATGTAAACATACATTGTTATCTGCCTCTGACTCTTGCATTATATAGATATTTTATTATTGATTTGATACAATAGGATATAAAATAGAGAATCGAAACAGGTTCTGTAAGAAATGGGGAGCGTGTATGTATAAGGTATTTTTGATCGAGGATGAAATTGTGATCCGGGAAGCACTGGAACGGATGATTCCATGGAATGAATATGGCTTTGAACTGGTGGGCAAGGCGAAGGACGGGGAAATCGCACTTCCTATGATCCGCAAGACAAAGCCGGATGTGTTGATCACGGATATCAAGATGCCGTTTATGGACGGACTTACGTTAAGCGGTATTGTAAAGAAGGAATTTCCGGAGATCCGCATTGTTATTGTCAGTGGTTATGACGATTTTGAATATGCCAGAAAAGCGATTGCCCTTGGCGTCGATGAATATTTATTAAAACCGATTGCCAAAGCAGATTTTGTCCGTGTTCTGCAGAAGATCCAGAAGGACTTTGAAGAAAAGGGAAAGCAGCAGGATTATTATGAGAAATTTGAACAGGAA
The DNA here is from genome assembly GCA_934339135.1 of uncultured Lachnospiraceae bacterium. Classification (GTDB taxonomy): domain Bacteria; phylum Bacillota; class Clostridia; order Lachnospirales; family Lachnospiraceae; genus Jutongia. The sequence continues at coordinate 130,037 of CAKRHP010000007.1, forward strand.
ATCAAAAAATATGAGAACCACTCCCGGCGTGATTTTTTTGAGCTGCTGGTGACAAAGCACGCAGATCTGCCGGAGATTTATAACAGAGCAGAAAAGCTTTCCATTGACATTATGGCAGAAAGCTATAATCTGGTATTTTTCTCACTGGCGGAAAGCCGGGATACGGATACGATCGATCAGGAATATTCCCAAAGGGCGGCAGATGTACAGAAGCAGATCGATGACACGCTGCAAAAGGAGAAAAATCTATATATGTTCCGGAATCAGACCTTCAGCTATGTACTGCTTTTGACCGGGGATGCGGAAAATATACAGGCGCATACGGAGCACTGTGTAAAACTGCTTCAGGATATTCTGGAAAAGGATCAGAGCGGGCTGGAGTGGATCGTTTGTGCATCAAAGCCGGTGGAACGTCTCAGTCAGATGCCGGATTGCTATAAGGAGGGTATGCAGATTTTTGCATATCGCTATTTTGGATATTCTCATGTGGTATCCCAGGATATGGTTCCCATGGGCGAAAGTCAATCCCGGGATAATGAGATCAAGGATCTGGTCAGCGTGGACAGCAATGCGGTGAATCCGGCAATCTTTCAGAACTTTCTCTGCAACGGTCTGGAAAATGAGGTTGCCGGTTTTGTAGAAAATTACCTTCAGATGGTAGGAGAGTCCGCATTGAAATCAAAAATGTTTCGCCAGTACATTCTTTTGAACATTCATTTTTGTATCGTATCCTTTTTGCAGAAGCTGGGATATGAAAAGGATGTGGTAGATCATTCGTTATTGGAGGTCTCCGGTATGGGGCAGCCGCTGGATCATGACAAAATTGCGGAAAGCATATCCGATGCCTTAAAACAGGCGATTCAGCTGCGGGAAGAGAAAAGTAAAGGGAAATACCAGAATGTTTTGCAAAATGCCGTCCAATATATGGAAGAAAATTTTGCAGACGAAAATCTGACATTAAATACGGTGGCATGTGTGGCAAATGTCAGCGCTAACCATTTCAGTGCCATGTTTAGCCAAAAAATGGGACAGACCTTTATTGAATATCTGACAGGGCTGCGGATGAACCGTGCGAAGGAGCTTTTGCGCTGCACGGATAAACGATCCGGAGAAATTGCACTGGAGGTAGGATATAAGGATTCCCATTATTTCAGCTTTTTGTTTAAAAAAACACAGGGGTGTACACCGAGTGAATATCGCAGTCAGGGGGCAGTTTCGTGAAAAAGAGAAAGACGAAATATGAGACATTATACATAAATCAAAAAATACAATATCTGATCTGGAGCCTTGCACTGCCATTGCTGTTTTGTATTTTGCTGCTGGTGGCTTCTATGTGCATATCCATTGGTAATTATTCTACGATCACCCATAATATGAATCTCAGCAGTGAGTTCAGTCTGAGTTTCAAGGAAAATATGGATCTGAAAATGTACCATTATTGTGTGGGAAGCGCAGAACAGAAAACGCTTCCTGTGAAGGACGTGAACCGGGCAATTCGGTTGGCGGAAAAGCTGGAAAAAACGACGGTACGAAAGGAAAGCCGCAGAGCGATCGAACTGGTGATCGCAGATTGCAAAAATCTGAAAAAACGAATGCGTGCCATTGCGGAAACGAAAGGGTATGATTCCAGACAGGTACAGCTCACCAATAATGTATATGTGCTTACGGAGCTGACACAGAAAGCGATGGGGGACTATATTTATTATGAGGCGGGATATCTGAAAAAGGTAGAAAATGATATGTTTGTCCGGATTCTTGCCGTAGGGATCATTCTGGGAATTATTGTGGTTGTGATGGCCGCGTTGGTGGTAAAAAAATCCTTCCGGCTTGCCGGGGAGATTACAGATCCCATAGGTGGTGTCAGCGATAATGTTCGAAAAGTGGGACACGGAGATTTTGACATCACACCGGTGGAAACAAATGTGATCGAGGTGCGGGATCTGGATCGCGGTATTTTGAAAATGGCGGGACGCATCCAGACTCTTCTGGAAAATGTGAAGGAGGAAGAACGCAAGCAGCATATGATCCAGCTGGAGCTTCTCCAGGCACAGGTAAATCCGCATTTTTTATATAATACTCTGGATACGATCGTATGGATGGTGGAGGCAGATATGCATGATGAGGCGATCGAGATGCTGACCCATTTGTCCGTCTTTTTCCGGACTGTTTTATCCAAGGGGGAGGATGTGATCTCGCTGCATGACGAGGTGTTACACACGAAAAGTTATCTGGAGATCCAGCAGATCCGTTACAGTGATATTCTTGATTATACCATCGAGCTGCCGCAGGATATGGAAGAGATCCGTCTGCCAAAGATGACATTGCAGCCGCTGGTGGAAAATGCGCTGTATCATGGAGTAAAGGAAAAAAGAGGAAAGAGCAGCATCTGGATCACTTTTGAGGATGCGGGCAGGGATATCGTCATTCAGGTGAAGGATGATGGGATCGGTATGACAGAGGATCGCCTGCGTGAGGTACAGGAGGGACTTAAGAACAACCAGAGCGTAGGCTTTGGAATGTCTGCGGTCGAGGGGCGTCTGAAGCTTTATTACGGAGAGGAATATGGTCTTGACATTCGTTCAAAATATCGGGAAGGTACCGTCATTCGTGTTAATATTCCGAAAAAATTTAACTTTTCGGATAAAAAAACAAACAATATATAATCATTTGATAAAATATTAAACTTTTTGCATAAGTATCTTTATGGTAAAAAACAGGAAAAAATCTATAATAATACTTGTAAGCGACATACAAACTCAAATTGGAGATAGAGGAGGAAAACGATATGAGAATTAAAAAAATTATATGTTCAGCATTATTAGTATCTTGTATGGTCTTTGCAATGACAGCATGTGGCTCCAAGAAGGCAGCCAAGACCGGAGGCGATGCAAAGAGCGGTAACATCACCGTAGGATTTTCACAGGTAGGAGCGGAGTCAGACTGGCGGACAGCAAACTCCACTTCCATGAAAGAAACCTTCAGTGAAAAAAACGGTTACACATTAATTTTTGATGATGCACAGCAGAAGCAGGAGAATCAGATCAAAGCGATCCGAAACTTCATCCAGCAGGAGGTTGATTACATCGTACTTGCTCCGGTAACAGAAACCGGATGGGACACCGTACTTAAGGAAGCAAAGGATGCAGGTATTCCGGTGATCATCGTAGACCGTATGGTTAAAGTATCCGATGACAGTCTCTACACCGCCTGGGTTGGTTCAAACTTCGAACTGGAAGGCAAGAAAGCAGCAGCGTGGTTAAAGGCATACTTAGACAAGACAGGACGTGGCGACGAAGAGATCAATATCGTAGATATTCAGGGTACGATCGGTGCATCTGCCCAGATCGGACGTACAAAAGGACTTGAGGATGCCTGCAAGGAGAATAAAAACTGGAATCTGCTGGCAAAGGAGACAGGTGAATTTACACAGTCAAAAGGCCAGGAGGTTATGGAGTCTCTGTTAAAGAAGCACAAAGATGACATTGATGTTGTATATTGCGAGAATGATAATGAAGCATTTGGTGCCATTGATGCCATCACGGCAGCAGGTAAGACCGTTGGAACCGGCAAGGATGACATTCTGGTAATGTCCTTCGATTCTACTAAGACCGGTCTGACTGATGTAAAGGATGGAAAGATCATTCTTGATACCGAGTGTAATCCACTTCACGGCCCTCGTGTAGAGGAGATCATCAAGGCTCTGGAAAACGGTGAGACACCGGAGAAACAGCAGTATGTAGATGAAGAGATCTTCGCAGCAGTAAAAGATGTAGAAAGCGTAAATGCTGACGGAAAAGATTATGATGTCACAGTTGTTGATAAAAAGGTGATCAAAGGTCGTGCATATTAATCTTTCATAATATAATCTCATAAAAAGCAACGCTAAAGTGTTTCAGGGATAGCGCAATATAGAAAGCAACACAAAGCTGTATTGCGCTATTTTTGTACCCTTTTTGGGCAGAAAGCAGGTGAAATCAATGGCTGAGAAAGCAATTTTGACAATGAAAGGCATTACAAAAACTTTCCCGGGCGTAAAGGCATTATCTAATGTAGATTTCAAATTATGTGAAGGCGACATTCATGCTCTGATGGGAGAGAATGGTGCCGGAAAGTCAACACTGATCAAGGTGCTGACGGGAATCTATCCTTTTGACGCCGGAGAGATCATAATGGATGGGAAACCGATGGTGAATAAATCCCCGCAGGATGCCCAGAACAATGGAATCAGTACCGTTTATCAGGAAGTAAACCTTTGTCCGAATCTGACGGTAGCAGAGAATCTGTTTATTGGCAGGGAGCCGAGAAAACTTGGAATGATCAACTGGAAGGAAATGAATGCACGCTCCCGTAAGCTGCTTCGATCTCTGGACATTGATGTGGCACCGACGACATTACTGGATGAATGTTCCATTGCGATCCAGCAGATGATTGCCATTGCAAGAGCAGTAGATATGGAATGCAAGGTATTGATCCTCGATGAGCCGACATCTTCTCTGGATGAAGAAGAAGTAGAAAAGCTGTTTGGTCTGATGAAAAAGTTAAAAGCAAAGGGTGTCGGCATTATCTTTGTCACACATTTCCTGGAGCAGGTTTATGAGGTGTGTGATAAGATCACGGTTCTTCGAAATGGCACACTGGTGGGTGAATATGATGTGGAAAATCTTCCGAGAGTTCAGCTGGTTGCCAAAATGATGGGAAAAGACTTTGATGATCTGGCGGATATCAAGAGCGACAGAGTCGGTTCGGTAAAAGAAGGAGAACCGGTTATCGAAGCAAACGGAGTTTCTCATCATGGAAGTATTAAGCCGTTCGATATGACCTTTAACAAAGGCGAGGTTGTTGGTCTCACCGGACTTCTAGGTTCCGGCCGTTCCGAGATGGTCCGGGCAATCTATGGAGCCGATAAGGCGGATACCGGTGAGGTAAAAGTATTTGGCAAGAAAGTCAAAATTAACACGCCGCTCGATGCAATGAAAGCAGGAATGGCATATCTGCCGGAGGATCGAAAAAAGGACGGAATCCTTGCAGATCTGTCCGTCCGGGAAAATATTATTATTGCTCTTCAGGCAAAGCGCGGAATGTTCCATCCGATGAAACGAAAAGAGATGGAGGATGCAGCAACAAACTTTATCAATTTGCTGCAGATCAAAACAGCAAGTATGGAGACACCGATCAAAAGTCTTTCCGGAGGAAATCAGCAGAAGGTGATCCTGGGACGCTGGCTGCTGACAAATCCCAGATTTTTGATTCTGGATGAGCCAACCAGAGGAATTGATATTGGTACGAAAACAGAGATCCAGAAGCTGGTGCTTCGTCTGGCGGATGAAGGAAAATCCATTGCATTTATTTCTTCGGAGGTAGAGGAGATGCTTCGTACCTGCAGCAGAATGGCGGTTCTTCGTGACGGAAAGAAGGTCGGCGAGATTGAGGGTGACGATCTGACACAGGAGAAGATCATGGAGACCATAGCAGGAGGTGGAAAGTCCAATGAGTAATGAAAAGAAAAAATTTAATTGGAAAGCGATCACGCAGCATCATTTATTTTTACCAATTGTCTGTCTGCTTGTTGTACTTTTAGTAAACGTCATAAAAACACCGGATTTCTTTGTGATATCCATGAAGGGCGGTGTTCTTTACGGATATCTGGTAGACGTTGTAAATCGTGCTTCCGAACTGGTGATCGTGGCGATCGGTATGACACTTGTGACAGCAGCATCCGGAGGACAGGATATCAGTGTCGGTGCTGTTATGGCAGTTGCAGCGGCTGTATGCTGTCAGATTTTATCCGGTGGCCAGGTAACTACAGATCAGTTGATGAACTCTATGGCATTAGCCATTATTGCAGCAGTCATTGTAGCCGGTTTATGCGGCGCATTTAATGGATTTCTTGTGGCAAATCTTGGAATCCAGCCGATGGTTGCGACCCTGATTCTGTTTACTGCAGGCCGTGGTATAGCACAGCTTGTAACAAAGGGACAGATTACATATGTACGAGTAGATTCCTTTAAGGTAATGGGTGGTTATATTGGAAAATGTCCGGTACCTACCCCGATCTTCTTTGCAATAGCAACGATCATAATAGTAAATATTGTTTTAAAGAAAACGGCTCTTGGTCTTTATATTGAAAGTGTAGGTATCAATGGTTCCGCATCCAGACTGGTAGGTCTCAATTCTACGATGATCAAGTTTTTGACCTATGTGATCTGTGGTGTACTGGCAGGTGTAGCAGGCATTGTGGCATCCAGCCGTATCTATTCTGCCGATGCAAACAATATCGGATTAAATCTTGAGATGGATGCGATCCTTGCCGTTGCTCTTGGTGGCAATGTACTGAGTGGTGGTAAATTCAGCATTATGGGATCTGTGATCGGTGCATATACCATTCAGGCACTGACAACAACTCTTTACGCAATGGCTGTATCCGCAGATCAGCTCCCGGTTTACAAAGCAATCGTTGTTATCATTATTGTTGTCATCCAGAGTCCGGTATTCCGTAGAAATATGGAAGCCTGGAAGCAGAAAAGAGCTTTGAAAAACAAAGCGTTGGAAGGTGGTCATTGATATGGAAAAGAAAAAGACAAAAAAGAAAATTAATAGCAGCACATTCCTGTTGATGATTACGATCGTATTATTTGCAGTAATGTATATTGCAGGAATGATTATTTTCAACGATAAAGGTTTTGCAAAGCCTCAGATGTTTATGAATCTGTTTATCTCGAATGCAGGACTTATCGTGATCGGATGTGGTATGACTCTTGTAATGATCACCGGAGGAATTGATATTTCCGTTGGTTCCGTGACCGCTCTTGTATGTATGTCTGCCGCATATGCCATGGAAAACAAAGGAATGAGTGCGGTGGCAGCCGTTGCCATCTCTCTTTTGATCGGAACATTATTCGGCATCGTACAGGGTTATCTGGTAACTTATCTGGAGATTCAGCCGTTTATCGTAACATTGGCGGGTATGTTCTTTGGACGAGGGCTGACAGCGGTGATCAGTACTGATATGATCGCCATTCAGAATAAAACATTTCTGAAGTGGGCAAACTACCGCATCAATCTTCCGTTTGGTACATATAACCGGAGGGGAGTATTTATTCCGGCATACATATATCCCACCGTTATTATCGCACTGGCGGTTGTCATTCTGATCACGCTTATGCTGAAATTTACAAAATTTGGCCGAAGCCTTTATGCAATCGGTGGCAATCAGCAGAGTGCCGTAATGATGGGACTCGACGTGAAGAAAACGAAAATGAAGGCTTATGTGCTGGATGGTTTTCTGGCAGGTCTCGGAGGCTTCCTGTTCTGTCTGAACAGCTGTGCCGGATTTGTGGAGCAGGCAAAGGGTCTTGAGATGGATGCCATTGCCTCTGCAGTGATCGGTGGTACACTCCTCAGCGGTGGTGTTGGAACTGTTGTTGGAACCTTGTTTGGTGTGTTGATCAATGGTACGATTTCCAGTCTGATCACCACACAGGGAACCTTATCAAGCTGGTGGGTAAGAATTACACTGTCAGCACTGCTTTGTTTCTTTATCGTATTACAGGCTGTGATCGCAGCAGTAAAACGTAAGAAAAAGAAAAAATAATGGAAATAAATAATATGCTGCCGGGGTCAGAAGCAGATAAAATATCCCAAAGAAAATACCCATAACAGATCGTTATACACTAAATAAAAAAATATATCTTTACAAATGATAAAACCTTGTCTATAATAAAGAGCATAATTTCAATAGAAAATGAAACAGGCGATGGAGCTTTAATTAAAAAAGAAAGCCCACTGCCTGTTTTTTTGTTTTTCAAAGGATTGAAATTAATCGTAGCCGGAGGAGAGACACAGGATAGAAGGGAGACATGACTATGAGAACATTAAAAAGAGTAAAGAGGAAAGCAATATCTGTATTAATGACAGGTGCACTGGTGGCAGCAATGCTTACCGGTTGTGGTAATTCATCAGGAGATGCCGGCAGTGCATCCTCCGGATCAGGAAGCAGCTCAGAGTCAGGAAGCACAGCAACCGATCTGAGTAAAGTAGAGCTGACCGTGGGTACTTCCGGTACATATGCACCATTTTCTTACTTTAAAGAGGATGGTAAGACTTTGCAGGGGTTTGATGTGGAGTTTTTGAAGGCATTGCAGGACAAACTGGGATTTAAGATTAAGGATGATACGATCCAGAACATGGATTATGGTCCATTAACGACATCTCTGGGACAGGGTCAGCTTGATCTGGGAGCTGCTGCTCTCTGTGCGACGGATGAACGTAAGGAAGTCATGAATTTCTCAGATACGTATTACGATGCCGGTATTATTGTAGCGGTGGGGAAGGACAACAATGACATCAAGTCGGTGGATGATCTGGCAGATGGCAAGTATAAGGTTGCCGTTCAGACGGGAACGATTGCTTATGAATATGCAACCTCAAAATTGCCGGAAAAATGTCTTCAGAGCTTTGATTCCCAGGCACTTGCGTATAAAGCAGTAGAGGGCGGCCAGGCGGATGCAACGATCTACGATGCACCGGGTACATCATATTCTATCAAGACAGGTGAGGTAAAACTGAAAATTGTAGGTGATGAGTTTTATAATGGCCAGGCACCGTATGCACTTGCATTTTCTTTTGATATCTGCAAGAAATATCCGGATATCATTGAGCAGTTTAATGCGGCGATCAAGGAGCTGGAGGATGATGGAACCATTGATAAGCTGAAGAAGGATTGGTGCGAATAGGGTGAAAAGTCCTTCTAAGGCGGTATTGCATACCGCCAAGAAGGACTAAGGTTTCACCCTTAGAAAAAGCTTCGCTTTTTGTGAAAAGTCCTTTTATGTAACTGATAACAGACACTGCCGGGGCACTTTCGGGTGCCCCGGATTTGATAAGGAGGCAGGACATGGGAATTGATTTAGAATTGTTACAAACCATTGGTCCGATGCTGTTTCGTGGTCTGAAGGTGACCATGGAGATTGCCATTATTGGTATATTGCTTGGTTTTGTGTTGGGGTCTTTGTGCGGATATGCTTTACAGGGGCGTAGCAGGATTGCGAAGAGCATCGCTAATTTATATGTATGGATCATGCGTGGCACTCCGATCGTGGTACAGGCATTATATGTATATTTTGTGGTACCGGAGATCATTGGACTGATCAAGGGAGAACGCGTGGTGCTGGATCCGACGTTTGCCGGTATTCTTGTTATTACTCTGAATGCCGGGGCATTTATTTCGCAGTTGGTGCGAGGGGCTCTTGACAGCGTGGATATTGGTCAGAAGGAGGCGGGAGCTTCTCTGGGGCTTAGTAAGATGCAGATCCTGATACATATTATTATCCCGCCGGCGTTTCGTTCTATTATTCCGAGCTTATTTAACCAGTTTATTATATCGGTAAAGGATACGGCACTTCTGTCCATGATCTCGGTCAATGAAATTACAAGACAGACGCAGAATTATGTTATGAGAACATATAAGACCATTCCGGGTTATACGGTCTGTGCTGTTTTTTATCTGGTGCTTTTGTCTGTCCTGATGATCGTACAGAAGCTTGTTGAGAAGAAGATTGCCAGCAAATAGGAGGTGCCATATGGGAAATACAATGATAAAGGTAAACCATCTGTCGAAGGCATTTGGTGATCTGGAGGTCCTGCGGGACATTAACATGGAAGTCAGCGAGGGCGAGGTTGTGTGTATTATCGGTCCGTCCGGTTCCGGAAAAAGCACGTTCCTGCGCTGCATTAATCAGTTGGAGACACCCACATCGGGGGAAGTTCTTTATAAAGGGGAGGATATTTGCGATAGTAAGGCAGATATTCGTAAATTCCGGGAAGAGGTTGGCATGGTGTTCCAAAGGTTCAACTTATTTCCGTTAAAAACGGTACTTGGAAATGTCACTATGGCACCTGTTTTGACAAAACACCGGAGTAAAGCAGAGGCAAAGGAAATTGGCATGGAGCTGTTAAAGAAGGTCGGCCTGGAGAGTAAGGCGCATGTGATGCCGTCTACCTTGTCCGGCGGTCAGCAGCAGCGAGTGGCGATCGCCAGAGCCCTTGCCATGGAGCCGGCGGCACTTTTGTTTGATGAGCCGACATCGGCACTGGATCCGGAGCTGGTGGGAGAGGTGCTTAATGTTATGAAGGATCTGGCAAAGGAAGGAATGACCATGATCGTTGTGACCCATGAAATGGCATTTGCCAGAGATGTGGCAGACCGGGTGATCTTTATGGCGGATGGCTATGTTGTGGAGGAAGGACCGGCAAAACAGGTGATGGAAGATCCGAAGGAAGAACGAACGAAGGCTTTTCTGTCCAGATTCTTAAATCAGTAGTGTCCGGTAAATGGGACAGTCAGGATCAGGCAGAAACAGGAGATCTGCAGCAGTGCTGTGATACAGAAAAGAAGATGCCGGATAAGCCGGCACAGGATCGGAGGTAGACTATGAAGAAATTTGTTGTTACAATAACCAGAGAGTTTGGAAGCATGGGAAGACCGATTGCAAAACGCTTATCAGAGCTTCTCCATGTGGATTATTATGACAGGGATATTGTGGAGGCGGCATCTAAGAAGCTGGATCTGCCGGTATCTGTGATCAGTGATGAGGAGGAGAAGGATACCACAGGATTTTTTGAAATGCTGTTCCCGCTTGGAACCGGTCCGTCAGACCGTCAGAGCCGGATCTTTCAGGCACAGAGTGGTATTATTACAGCATTGGCGGCAAAAGAATCCTGCATTATTGTAGGACGCTGCTCGGACTATGTTTTACGGGATGAGCCGGATGCGTTTCATGTGTTTGTGTATGCGGATTACAAGGATCGCCTGGCGAATTGCATGGGGCCTCTGGGAATGAAGGAGGAGGAAGCCAAAAAGATGATCACAGAGGTAGATAAGGCAAGAAACCGTTATCACAAAAGATACGCAAAGTTTAGTTCGTCTGATCCGGCGCATAAGCATCTGATCATTAACAGCGGGCTGCTGGGAGTGGAGCAGACGGCACAGATTCTGGCGGAGATCGTGCAGATGCGTTTTAAGGATGATGAATAGTCTGGGGGGATAATGTGACGAGATCAAACAAAAGGGGGCTGGCGGTGCCGGCAATATTAACGGCAGGGAGTCTCTGGGGAACCATGGGACTCTTTGTGCGGGTTTATAATGCAAGAGATCTGCGTAGTATGGATATTGTAGCGATCCGGGCTGTGTCAGCAGTGATCGCTATGTTTTTATTTATTATGATCCAAAAAAGAGATCTGTTCAAGATACGGTTAAAAGATATCTGGTGCTTTTTTGGGACAGGCATTGGCAGCATTGTGTTCTTTAATTATTGTTATTTTACAACAATTTCCCTGACATCCATGTCAGTGGCGGCAGTCCTTCTTTATACGGCACCGGCGATTGTCATGATCCTGTCGCGGTTGTTATTTGGAGAGAAATTTACCGTGCGTAAAATAACAGCTCTGGTGCTGACATTTATTGGATGTATCTTTGTAACCGGAATTGCAGGGGATGCGTCGGCACTAAATATTGCCGGAATATTGACAGGACTTGGATCTGGCCTGGGATATGCTTTGTATTCCATCTTTTCCCGTTATGCCATTGAGAGAGGATATCACTCCCTGACCATTTCCTTCTACACATTTTTGATCGCGGCAGTTGTTACAATGCCTTTTGTCAATGCTTTGGGGATTGTGACTGTGACGGTCAGCAGTTTGTGGATGGTGGTATTTTTTCTGGTGTTTGGAGTGGTCAGTACGGTACTGCCGTATACGCTGTATAATTATGGATTAAATACAATAGAAAATGGAAAGGCATCGATCATTGCTTCGGTAGAGCCACTGGTAGCAACACTTCTGGGAATCATTATTTATCATGAAAAAATGAGCGTGGGAGGTGTTGCAGGGATGGTTCTGATCCTGGGGGCACTGGTGCTGTGCAACAGCGGAGCAGGATCAAAGAAAGACTGATCCTGTTTGTAGTTATTGAAAAGAGTATATAATTTCAGACCAGCTCTTTCAAGAATATCTGCATCAGCCGCTGTCCACGTTTGGTGAGACTGTCTTTTCCTTCTTTTACGCACCAGTCGTAGATGATTCCGCGTTCCAGAGAGAAATAATTGTCAGCCAGCTCCTTTGCATCTTCGCCGGGACGAAGTTCTCCTTTTTCCTGTCCCTCCCGGATAAGCTGTGGGATCAGAGAATAATAAAAACGCTTTTTATTCATGAGATTATGTCTTACATCGGAATCCTCCATATATAAATGCTTTACCAGAGGAAAAGGAACCTCGGTCTCGATCATGCGAAAAAGCTCCTGATTCAGATATAATAATGTATCATAGTGGCTGAGACGGGGATTGATCTGCACCATCAGATCGGCATATTTCCGGTCGAACAGATCTCCCAGAGTATATTCCAGATCGTCCTTTTTCTCAAAATGTTTATAAAAAATTTCCAGTGAAACTCCGGCACGTGATACCACATCCTTGATGCGGGTTGCTTCATATCCTTTTTCGTGGAAAAGCTGCCAGGCGGCACGGACGATCCGGCTGCGGTCACTTTCCTCGGGAGTTTCCTTTTGTGTTCCCAGCAAAAATCCCATTTCCAGGGGATCTTCCTGGTCCAGGATCCATGTATTCATACCGGTGATATAAGCACTTCCTGTGATCTGGGGGATGATTCCCCGGTATCCATTGACATCCATCTCTCTGGTAGCTTCTCCGGTGAAAAGGGATCCGGTCACACTTTCATAGACAAAAGGGGTATGCAGCTTCAGTTCTCCTTTTGCATATAAAGCCGCCATTTTGGCACTGGTTCCGGTGCCGCATGGGGAGCGGTCTGCCTGTGCCATGCCAAAGATCACACAGTTTTTCATATCGGCCTCCGGTTTCTCTGTGTGACTGTAAAACTCCACCAGATCCACGGTGGTAATGTCCAGATAGGGATGTTTTATAGTCTCTGTTTCGTTGATCTTCTGCAGCAGAAGCATGCCAAGTTCCGTTAAAACATCCACATCCTCCATGGAAATATCCAGATTCAGTTTTTCGGCATCTACCAGTGCAAAAAAGGAACCGCCAAAGGAAATATCATAGGGAATGGTTCCGTATCCGGGAATATCTATTTCCAGATTTTCTTTATACAGAAAGGCAGGAACATTGAGAATGCTGACCTGTTCTGCTTTTTGGTTTTTTACCTTTACCCTCGTGCGTATGATACCGGATGGGGCGTCGAGAACCACATCTGTATACGGTTCCGTGACAGGAACCATTCCGGTTTCCACCAGCATGGAGGCGGTACCGATGCTGCCGTGGCCGCACATATTCAGACAGCCGCCGGTGTCCATAAAGATCACACCATAATCAGCCTCCGGGTGAACCGGTTCCGTCAGAAGTGCGCCAAACATATCCCGGTGTCCCCGGGGCTCCATCATCAGTGCCTTGCGGTAATGATCATAATGCTCCATCAGATAGTCCTTTTTTTTCATCATGGTATCTCCCGGCAGCTCCGGAAAGCCATCATAAATGATCCGTGTTGCTTCTCCCATGGTATGGGAATCGATCGTGCGGAAACAATGATCATAAAGTGCTTCATTATATGTACAATTCATAGCAAATCCCCCTTTCCTCTGACTGATGTCAAGGATTGCTCCATTACTGTGCAATTTTTGCAATCCTGCAGGCATCTTCAATCCCGCATATTTGCAGGTAAATCTGCCAGCTTGACCCTTGCATCATATTATAGATGGGATGATTTCATAATGGAAACGACATTTTTTTATGTAAGGCATTACAATGCGTTATGATAATCTGAGATTGACGCACTCATTCCAAAATGTTATGATGCAGATATAAAAAACAGATATCAACGGGGATGTCCTATATTTGGGACACCCCCGTTTTTGGTGGAAAGGAGTGCAACTTATGGACATTAATAAATATGTATTGTTTGCAGATGTGGCCAATACAAAAAACTTTACAAAAAGCGGGGAACGGATGGGATATACCCAGCCGGGCGTCAGCCATGTATTAAAGGCGATGGAACGGGAACTGGGTTTTTCTCTTTTTCTGCGGACTCCAAAGGGAGTAACGCTGACCTCGGATGCAGAGGCAATCCTGCCTCTGGTGCGGGAGCTTTTGGCGGTGAATGAACAGCTGGAGCAGACGGTGAGTCAGATCAATGGTCTGGAAAAAGGTCATTTATGTATTGCAACCTTTGCGAGTATTTCCAGAAGTTGGCTGCCTCAGGTGATTTATGCCTTCAAATTGAAATATCCGGGAATTGAAATTGAATTGCTAGAGGGAGGCACGGATGATATTGTGGGCTGGGTAGAGGACAGTCAGGCAGATCTGGGGCTTCTGTCCAAAAAACATGCCAGTTCTCTAAAATGGACACCTCTTTATGAGGATGCTTTGATGGCAATTCTTCCCAAGGAATATCCGGTCAATGGAAGAGAGGCGATTCCCATGAAGGAGATTGAAGAATGGCCGTTTATTATATCTGCGGAGGGTGTGGATTATGATGTTCATGATGCGATCCAGAAGGCAGGGATCACACCGAATATCCGGTACAGCTCCACGGATGATCACACGGTAATTTCCATGGTGTCAAATCATCTGGGAGTGAGTATTCTCCCGAATCTGGTCATTGGCACGGCAAAAGATAAGGTGCTTGCATTGCCGCTGGAGCCATATTTTTCCAGAGAGCTGGGGATCGGTGCAAGGGCGGATTCCAGCTTGTCGCCGGCGGCGAAGCGGTTTGCGCAGACGATCAAGGAGACATTGGAGCAGGAAGCTCCTGAGGGAGGAGAATAGAAAAGTTGTCGTTCGCAAATTCTGCGCAAGTGAACAAGCTCCCTTGCGTTGCGAATTTGCACTAAGAGACTCCAAAATCCAGATGCTTCGCATCTGTCGCACTACGTGCTTTTTGATTTTGTCGTTCGCAAATTCTGCGCAAGTGAACAAGCTCCCTTGCGTTGCGAATTTGCGACATTACATATCCTTATGGGGTACATGCAATACTGCTTCTTTACTTATGGGTGACCCTCCCTTATACTAGGTGCCATAGCAAAGCAAAACAGAATATGGAAATGGAAACAGAGGTGATATTCGTATGGAAGAGATTTATGAATATCCTCTGAAACAACATCTTGGAGAGCAAGTTGTTCCCGTAGTTGTCAATGGTGACAGCGTAAACCGGGGGCAGCTTGTTGCGTTTCAGAGGGAAGGAACTCTGGGAGCAAACCTGTATTCCAGTGTTAAGGGAGTCGTCACAGAGGTGACGGAGCAAAGCATTTTTATCAGGGCTGACAAGGAGCAGTCAAAGGAATATGTCCCATTAAAGGGACAGGATCCGTTGGAGCTGATCAAAGAGGCAGGCATTGTCGGACTGGGAGGAGCAGGATTTCCCACTTATGCAAAACTTGCAAAGCCTTTTCAATCCGGAGGCACCGTGATCATTAACGCGGCAGAGTGTGAGCCGATCCTGTCACATAATATTGAAAGGATTGAGAAAAAGCCCGGACAGCTTCTGCGGGGACTTAAGATTGCAATGGATGTGGTGCATGCCACAAAGGGTGTGATCGCAATTAAGGGGAAGCACACCGGGGCGGTGAAGGTATTGGAGCAGGCCAATCAGGATCCGGATATTTCGCTGCATCTGCTGGAGGATATGTATCCCATGGGAGAAGAGCGAGCCATTATCCGGGAGGTGCTTGGAAATCTTCTGGCGGTGACAGATCTTCCGCTGGCGGCAGATGCCATTGTGGTGAATGCAGAAACCGCATGCCGGATCCAGGAAGCGGTAGACCTGAAAAAACCACTTATTGATAAGGACATGACAGTGGCCGGCAAGATCAAAGGAAATGCGCAGGATAAACTGATTCAGGTATTTCTGGATGTGCCTTTGGGAACAAAGGTATCCGCCATGTTTGAAAAAGCGGGTGGTCTTGCAGAGACATATGGTGAGCTGATCATGGGAGGGCCGTTTACCGGGAAAAGAACTTCTCCGGAGGCACCGGTGGTTAAGACAACAGGAGGTCTGATCGCGGCAGAATGTTTCCCGAAGGGACCGGACAAGCTTGGCGTGCTGGTATGTGCCTGCAGTGCCTGCCGGGAGAGAATGGAACAGCTTGCAGCAAGTCTTGGCTCCGAGGTTGTGGGAGTAGAAAAGTGTAAACAGGCGATCGATGTAAAGGGAAATCTAAAGTGTGAAAATCCCGGGAAATGTCCGGGGCAGGTACAGAAGATACTGGCATTAAAGAAAGCAGGTGCCCAGGCAGTGCTTATCGGCAACTGTACGGATTGTTCCAATACCGTAATGTCCTGTGCGCCACAGCTTGGACTTCCGGTGTACCATTCCACGGATGGTGCATTAAGAGCAGTAAATGATCCATTGGTTAGAAAAATAAAGAAAAAGTAAGGAGGAAGTGCTATGTCAATCACAAAAGAAACATTACAGCAACATTTAAAGGACCCGGCAATCTTTTGCTGCCGCAGGGAAAAAGGGCTTGTCATCAGCGAAGCGGATCTGGAGGATCCAAGCCTGTTTGATGACATGGAGGAGGCAGGTCTTCTCTCCTTAAGCCCGGAGGGACTGCGGATCGAACAGGTGTTGGGAAGTACACTGCTGACTGATGTGGAAGCATTGACACCGATCACAAAGGAAGTGTTAGACAAGGTAAATGAATGTGAAGAAGTCACCGGCGAGCCGCTGGAAGAGGACATACCGGCAGAAATCCCAGAGGCAGCACCGATCATTCATACTACGACAGGAGGGAATGGCATGATACATATTGAAATCGACAAGGCATCAAATCTGGAGGGCTTTAAGCTGGATGTACCGGTTGGCGGTGCAGTGGCACCGTTGGCTGTACCTGCGGCAGCACCGGCAGCGGCAGAGCCGGAGAGTATCAAAAAAGTAATCCGTACCCTGATCAAAAAGCACATTAAGATCACGGACGTGGAAATCGGCGATACTACTTCCATTAAGGATGGCAAGATCACTATTGACGGATCCATTGTGGATAAGGCGGTAAAAGAAGATCCTCTTTGCAAGAGTCTGGCACTGGATGTGATCTATCCGGATAAGCGTCATGTCTATACGGAAACGATCATGGATGTCTGTCCGATCGCTACAAAGGTAGAAGGAGAACTTGGTGAGGGAGTTACCAAGGTGGCAGACGGCGTTGTATTTATGCTGACCGGTGTGGATGAAGATGGTGTACAGGTGCATGAGTTTGGTTCCTCCGAGGGATATCTGGACGAAAAGATGTTCTTTGGTCATCCGGGCTGTGCCGATGAAAATGACATTATCATCCGCTGTCATGCCGTTATTGCAAGAAAGACGGGAATGAGCCGTCCGGGTCCATTTGCCGCACATAAGTGTCAGGATTATATTATTCAGGCAATCCGCAATGAACTAAAGAAATATGATGGAGAAGTGATCCGCGAAGAAACCTGTGAGGATATCCGCCGGAGTGGTAATCCCCGTGTGGTTCTGGTTAAGGAGATCATGGGACAGGGCGCAATGCATGATAATGTCATCTGTCCGACAGAGCCTTGTGGTATTCTGGGAGGCCAGAAAAACGTAGACTGTGGTAATGTGCCGATCATGCTGACACCAAATCAGGTAAGAGACGGCTCTATCCACGCATTGACCTGTATCGGACCGGCGACAAAGGAAATGACAAGACATTATATCCGTGAGCCGCTGGTAGAGGGACTGGCAGCAGATCAGGAATTAGATCTGATCGGTGTTGTCTGTGTGGGTTCTCCGCAGGTAAATGATGAGAAAATGTGGGTGTCTGAGAGACTTGGTTCTCTGCTTGAGGCACTGGATATAGACGGATGTATCATTACCACCGAGGGATTTGGCAATAACCATATTGATTTTATCCAGCATATTGGCCAGGCCGGCAAGAGAGGAATTCCGGTGGTTGGCGTATCCTTCTGTGCTTATCAGGGCCAGCTGGTAGTTGGTAATGAATATGCCTCCGCAATGGTTGAGGAAAATATGGACAAGGGCGGCTTTGAAAACAATGTGGCAGGCTGCTCCTGTGTGACAAAGGAAGTCGCAGCCCGTGCAATTCAGATGCTGAAGAATAAGATGGCTGGTGTAGAGATCAAGCCTGCACCAAAGAAATGGAACAACGATGTTATTAATGCCAATAACAAGCTGTTGGGACTTCCGGAAACAAAATTGCTTGATAACGGGACATTACACTAATGGACTATATGATAAATCCCATTAAAATGGGAGGGCTTGTCAAGGAAGTTACAGATGACCGGATAAAAGTCCATCTGCACGGGCGTCTTGGGGTGATCACCATCCCAAAACGACTGGTCATCACTTCCGAACCACTGGAGCCGGGACATGAAATGGAGTTTTACTTTAGTTATATCCAGGTCGTGGAAAATCCTTATGACTATGACAGCTCCGATATGGTGGCAACCCATGAGATTGAGCCTTGTCTGCTGGGAGGAACCATCTGCGAGGTCAATGATACCGCAGTCAAGGTAAACATTATGAATGAACTGGGGACAGTAGCTGTACCGAGGCGCTGGATATTTACCCCGGTTGTCCTGAAAAACGGACAGGAAACCGAGTTTTATTTTAGCTGTATGAAGGTGATCGGAAAAAGAGATATTCCGGTGGAATCCATCTGATACAGAGAAAAGGAGGCAATTATGAATTTAACAACCATAGAAGGAATGCAGTCAGAAATTTTTGTACCAATCACACCAAAGCCTGTATTTACGGAACTGAAAAAGCCGTTGAGTGAATGTAAGGTAGCATTTATCACTGCGGGAGGTATCCATAAAAAGGACCAGACCCCATTTAATACATCCGGTGATTTTTCTTACCGTACGATTCCGTTTGATACGCCGTCCGATCAGTTGATGGTAACACATGGAGGTTTTGATAACTCTGATATTAACAAGGACGTCAATGCCATGTTCCCGATCGACCGTCTTCATGAGCTGGTGGATGCCGGATTTATTGGCTCTCTGGCGGATGAGACATACACCTTTATGGGAGGCGGTGGAAACGTCGAGAAATTCCGGGAGGAGACAGGGCCGGAGATTGCCCGAAAGCTCAAGGAGCAGGGCGTGGATATCGTGCTTTGTACCGGAGGCTGCGGAACCTGCCATCGTTCGGCCACCATCGTAACCCGTTGCTGCGAGGAAGCGGGCATGAGCTGCGTTGTGATCGCAGCCCTTCCTCCGATCGCCAGACAGCAGGGAGCTCCCCGCATCACAGCACCTCACGTTCCGATCGGCTCCAATGCCGGTGAGCCAAACAACATCCCACAGCAGACAGCGATTGTCAAGGAGTCTCTGGAGTGGGTTCGTGACTGCCCAAGTTATAACGGGATGAAGGTGCTTCCTTATGAGTATCGTCATAACGTGTAATTGTGTTCTTTTGGCATGCTGGCATTAGACCTGATCCTGTTTCCTAAAGGACAGATGACTACGGAGGTGCTGTGGAGACAGGAGGGCTATATAACACAGACAATTCATCTGTTTCGTGAAATGATATTATAATGGAAGGTGTTAATAAACAATATTGATAATATATTATGTAACATGACTAAATAAAAATGTTTTGCGTAAAACCCGGATACTTCCGGGTTTTTATTGTTTTGAGATAATACACATTAAATGAAAAAATATTGCAATATAATGTATTAATGATATACTTATACTAATATCAAAACAAGATAAATTCATTATAGTAAATGGAGAAGCATTTTTGCATTGATTGATAGTATAAGGGGTGGGAGTGGAAATAATGAATAAATTAATAGTAGGAAAAACTGACAATAATCTTCATTGGCTGCCATTGTGGGTGCATTTGAGAGATACCGCAGGAGTTATGAGTTTTTTGCTGGAGGAATGGGTTGCAGATGCAACATTTGAAAGCTGTAATATAGGGTATCAGGATTTTTATAAGGTGGCTTTGTTTGTGGCGTATAGCCATGATATAGGAAAGATAAATTCATATTTTCAGGGACTGATCACGGGAAGTAGTCCATTATTATATGATGAATTGATGGAATCCGGACTACATATTCGAAAAAAAACAATTTATCAGGGGAAGACGCCTCACTCATATGCTGGTCAATGGATTCTGCAAAGTGATGCCGTGGGTATTTGTTTGAAACCAAGCATTGCGGCTGTGGTGGGGGCTCATCATGGAAAGCCTTATTCTGCAAAAGGATTGAATTATTCAGATGATTTAGTTGCCGTATACCCTGGTAATTTTTATGGGGAAGAGGGAAACCAGATACAGGTTGAGCGATGGAAGTCTATCTGGAGGGATGTTGTAAACGAAGCACTTGAAATTTCGGGAATAAAATCTATTGAAATGTTGCCGGATCTAACATTAAATGATCAGGTGATTCTTACGGGGCTGCTTATTATGGCTGATTGGATTGCGAGCAATACAAATTTATTTCCCCTTATAAGTATTAACCATAATTTTGACGAACAAGATTATGAAGCAAGGATTGTGGAAGGATGGGAAAAGCTTCATTTGCCCCCAATATGGCATTCTGACATATATAATATGAATCATCAGATTTTTGAAGAGAGGTTTCGATTTGAACCTAATGATGTTCAGAAAGCTGTTATAGAAGCAGTAAATAAAACAAACAAGCCGGGAATATTTATTTTAGAGGCACAAATGGGGATAGGGAAGACAGAAGCGGCTTTGGGGGCAGCAGAAGTGATAGCATCAAAGTGCAACAGTAAGGGTGTATTTTTCGGCTTGCCTACACAGGCAACAGCCAATGGTTTATATGATAGATTATATGAGTGGGCAGAGGAGGTGTCTGAAGAGACATCCAGTGCAATTCGATTAGCACATGGAGGAGCAGATTATAATGAGGAATATCAGCAACAGGTGATACAGGGGAAAGTGGTCATTGAAGAGGATACGGACTCAGGAGTGTATGTACATCCATGGTTTCAGGGAAATAAAAAGGCATTGCTGTCAGATTTTGTTATTGGTACAGTGGATCAGTTTTTAATGGCATCGCTGAGGCGCAGACACTTCATGTTGCGGCATTTGGGTTTATCGGGGAAAGTCGTGATCATAGACGAGTGTCATGCATATGATTCTTATATGAATACGTATCTGGATCAATCAATTGAATGGATGGCGGGATATGGTGTCCCGGTAATTTTGTTATCCGCTACATTGCCAATGAATCGTAGAAAAGAATTGGTGGAGCGGTATCGGGAGGGTCTTAGGAAAAAATTTCCACTTTCAAAAAACAGGAAAAAGAAGACTACTGTGGAAGCGTGGATGAAAAGATTCTCTTATCCTATGCTTACGTGGACAGATGGTTTAGAAGTTCATCAGATTAATATTATGCAGCAGTTACAAAATCGTCAAGTTGATATATGCTATTTACATGGGGTAAAAGAAGTCATTGCTTTGCTAAAAAACAGATTAAATGAGGGTGGATGTGCCTGTGTTATTTTGAATACAATAAAAAGTGCACAATCTTGTTATAAGGCAGTCAAGGAAGAATTCCAAGAAGCGGAAGTGCTTTTGTACCATGCACAGTTTCTCATGGAGAACCGTTTGCAAAAGGAAGATATTTTATTAAAAAGGATGGGAAAAAGATCTAAAGATCAGGATCGTAATAAATTTATATTGATAGGGACTCAGGTTTTAGAACAGTCATTGGATTATGATGCAGATATTATGATAACAGAACTCTGTCCGGTGGATTTGTTATTGCAGCGTATTGGACGCCTGCATCGTCATGATCGGTGTGATCCTGCTCATAGTTTTTCAAGACCATCAGGGTTACAAAAAGCAGAATGTCATATTTTGTTAAATTCTCCAGAGGAGGATCATGTTACAGAATATGATGATGGAAGCAGGAAAGTTTATGGTGATTATTTGCTTATGAAAACTCTTAATATTATGCCTTCAGAGATTTTGATCCCTCAGGATATACCACGACTGGTACAAAGAGTATACAGCGAAACGGATCATTGTGGGATGGATACATGTACGGAATATCTGCAGGCCCGAAGAAATTTTTTAGATAATAAAAAAATTAAGTGTAACAGAGCAAAAACATATTTATTAAAACGACCCCGAAAAGATAAAAATATACAGGGAATCTTAGATAATGAATATCAAAATGAGGAACAAAAAGGAGATATGAGTGTCAGAGACATTCAATCATCAATAGAAATTATCCTTATGAGACAGTACGAGGAAGATAAAATAGGATTTGTTTATATGAATAAAAATCAGCCAACAACATTATATGATTATGATCATCTTGAAGGAGAAGCAGGAATTAAAATCGCAAGACAGAGAATGTATTTGCCACGTCTGTTCGGAGAGCCATGGTTATTATATAAGGTGATCGAAGAATTGGAAAATAGACAGACCCCTCTCAAGGTCTGGCAGCAAAATCCGTGGTTACAAGGGGAACTGATATTGGTATTAGATTCTAATAATACAACAACCTTATGTGGGTATCGTATATACTATGATTTTGAAATTGGTTTGGTAGTGGATAAGGAGGAGCGGGATGGATAAAGAATTTTGCCTGTTAAATGAACCATGGATTAAAGTTTTGGATCAAGAAAATACAATAAAGGAAGTTTCGTTGCTTGATGTTTTTCGAGATGCCCATAAATACAAAAGTCTGGCAGGTGAAACTGTCACACAGGATGCATCTATTCTGCGATTATTATTGGCAATAGTGATTACTGTGTTTTATCGATATGATGTTGATGGACAAGAGGATAATGTACTGGAATATGAGGATCCTGAGGAAGTGATTTTAGAACGATGGTCAGAGTATTGGAAGAAAGGAGCATTTAAAGCAGATACATTTCAAAAATATCTGGAAACATATAAGGAAAGGTTTTTTTTATTTCATCCGGAAACCCCCTTTTGGCAGGTGGCAGATTTGAAGGATGGAACAAATTACGGGATTATTAATTTGTATGGAAATATAAAAGAGAGTAATAATGTGGAATCCAGACATCATTTTCATATGACAGATGGACATTATGTAGAGACTGTGTCGTATGCTGAAACAGCACGCTGGCTGGTATATAATAATGCGTATTCCATTAATGTAAAGACAAAGGTGGACGGAAAAAATAAACCGACGGGTGTTGGAAGACTAGGAAATCTTGGTTTAATTATAGTTGAAGAAAACACGGTATATAAGACGATCTTGATGAATTTATGTGCTCTGAATGGTCAAGGGATGGCATGGAATGAGCCGAAACCGATATGGGAACAGCCTCCTAAAATTGAGGTGGGTGTTGAAATTGTTCCTCCGGATAATTTACCAGAGTTATATACAATTCAGTCAAGAAGATCACTACTCCAAAGAAAGGATGGATGGGTGTCAGGATATCGGTCGGTAGGAGGAGACTATTATAGTATTATAAATGATTTAGTAGAACCGATGACATTATTAAAACAGGATAGTAAGGATAAGGAAAATATTAAGCCTCTAAAACATCAAAAATCAATTGCTGCGTGGAGGGAATTTCCAAGCATGTTAGTACAAAGTGGATCATTGCCGTTGAAACCGGGATTGATTCGATGGTTGGAAGAATTGATGGAAGATGTACAAATGAAAAATAAGCAATTAATAACATTTCATATGATAGGATTGGAATACAAGGATGGAATGAGTTATACTAATGGTGAATTGATTGATGAATCACTGTCAATGTCGAAAGAACTTATCAAAGAAAAGGGAGATATTTGGAGAAGGCTGATTACAGATGAAATAGAAAAATGTGAGAGAGTTGTTCAAAAAAGTTATTATTTTCTTGCAAAGGAGTTAGCTGCCGATTTATATAAAGGAGATAAGAAAAAGACAACAGATATTGTGAATTCCTTGGCAACAGCATATTATTATAAGATCGACAGATTTTTTCGGGAATGGTTGATCAGTATTAAACCCGGAGAAAGCAAAAAGGAAGAAAAAGAATATGAATGGCAGCAAACTTCATCAAAGATTGCAGAATCAGTTGTTGTGGATTATATATCAGGGATAGATCCACAGCATATAATGATATGTGCAAAAGCAGTTGGAATATTTAAAAAGAATTTATATAAGATATATCCTGACATGGAAAAGAAAGGAGGGGATGAGAATGAGCAGGAGAAATGAAATTGGACAATATATCACAAAAAAAATAAGGTCTTTTCAAGAATCTGATGACAATGCATCTCTTGCAAAACTGCGACGGGGAGTGGGACATCGACCCGGAGAATTGCCGGAATTGTATGGAATCTTGTTAAAGGACATGCCGGATAGTTTTTGGAACGCACAGGGAGATATTACCGTGGAGGAATGGAGCTGTTATATTTCATTAACACTATTTGCATGGCATCAGCAAGGCAATGATTTGAAAAGGCAGTGTGTGCATACTTCTGAAAAGTACGAGAGTATAGGAAAAGCAATGAGAAGGCTGGTTTCTACATATGATGATTCCAATGCGGAGGAGAGAGTACAGAAAAAATTACAGACCTTAATTACGTCAAAGGATATGGAGGAATTTGCATATCATTTGAAAGGTATTATTACATTAATTCGAAAAGAAGGAATGGCGATTAATTATTCTGAATTAGCAAAAGATATATATTCGTTTCAGTTTGTTGATTCGAGGAATCAAATCAGTTTAAAATGGGGACAAGATTTTTACAGAGTAAGTAAGGAGGAAAAAAATAATGAATAAAAATTTATATTTGGATGTACATGTATTACAGACTGTGCCGCCGAGCTGTGTGAACAGGGATGATACCGGAAGTCCTAAAACTGCGGTGTATGGAGGGGTGAGAAGGTCAAGAGTTTCATCACAGGCATGGAAAAGGGCGATGAGACTTAAATTTCAGGAATTATTTGAACAGGATCAGATAGGAATTCGAACAAAGAATGTTAAAAAATTGCTGATGCAGAAAATGGTGGAGATTGCTCCAGAAAAAGACGGTGATAAATTAGAAAAAATTGCAGATAGTGCATTAACAAAAGCAAAAATTAAAAGCAGCGGTGGGAAAAAAGATGTTTTGTTTTTTATCAGTTCACAGCAGGTGGATGCTTTGGCCCGTTTGGCATTAGAATATGCGGATGTGACAGAAAAGGATAAAGATAAGGTATATAAAAGTAAATGGAGAGAAGTTTTAACAAGGAATCCTAGCATTGACATTTTATTATTTGGAAGAATGGCTGCAAGTGATCCAGAATTAAATTGTGAAGCGGCCGCTCAGGTGGCACATTGTATATCTACACATGAAGTGAGCAATGAATATGATTATTTTACTGCAGTGGATGATTGCAATGAAGATGATAATGCCGGAGCAGGTCATTTAGGTACCATAGAATTTAATTCTTCAACTCTTTACAGATATACCACGGTTAATATTGCAGAACTATTTGAAGATGGCTTGAGTGTAGATGAGGTTTGTAGTGTGATAAGTGGATATTTAGAAGCGTTTATAAAAGCGATGCCAACAGGAAAACAAAATACATTTGCAAACAGAACATTGCCATGTTTCACATATGTAACATTAAGAGAAGATCAGCCGGTTAATATGGCAGGAGCCTTTGAAAAACCTATTTTTAAGAGTGATGATGGATATGAAAGAAAGTCAATTAAAGCACTTTTGAATTATGCAAAAAAAATATATGATAACTATGTGGATGAGCCGAAAAGAAGTTGGTGTGTCTGTTTAGATGATATGGATTTAAAAACTGACAATATGAAAGTAGAGCGTGCAACAATGAAGAACTTAGCAGAGGTTGTAGTGGATGCAGTTAAGGACAATAACTAAAAGGGGAGTGTGATTATTTGTTTACACTGTTATTACGTTTGAATGGACCGTTACAATCATGGGGTTCAGGATCATTATATGATAATAGGGATACCGATTATTATCCTACAAAGAGTGGAGTAATCGGGCTGATTGCTGCAGCGTTAGGGATAAAAAGGGGAGAATCTCTTAAAGAATTAAATTCGCTTCGATTTGGAATCCGAATTGACTATCAGGGAGAATATATGAGAGATTTTCAAATTACCGATATGGGAGGAAAGTTAAATAAAAATCTTTCTACTAGAGCATATTTGAGTGATGCAACTTTTTTGGCAGGCTTGTCTTCTGAAAAATATGAATTGCTGGATCAGGTCAAGAAAGCTGTTCATTGCCCGAAATACGCTGTTTTTCTGGGGAGAAAATCCTGTCCGCCGACATTACCCTTAGATGTGGGACTGGTTGAAAAGGATCTCTATGATGCATTATATTCACATCCGTGGTTGTTACCTGAATGGCGTCAGAGTCAGTTGTTTTGGAAAAGAAATATAATGGAACTGAGGATTATTATTGAATCAGAGAATGGTTCATTAAAAAAGGATGTTCCGGTTTCATTTGAAGCAAATTATAGGCAGTATGGGTATAGAAACATTAAAGATATGCCGGGAAAGATTGTAAAAAAAGCAATTTTGATAAATGAGACGGATCATGATCCGATGAAAGAATTGGAGTGAGGAATTAATGTATTTATCAAGAGTAGAATTAGATATTACTAAGAAACAGACACAAATAGCATTAATATCCCGTAATAAATTTCATGGAGCAGTAGAAGCAGCATTTTGTTGTACAACAGAAAATCGTTCAAGGAACCTTTGGCGTTTAGATAAATTAGCAGGAAAAATATATTTGTTGATATTGAGTAAAGAAAAGCCGGATTTATACGGGATTGTCAGACAGTTTGGAACACCGGGGTCGTTATGTGAGACCAAGGAATATGATGCTCTGTTAAATAGAGTCACAGAACAATCTGTCTGGCGGTTTCGGGTAGTGGCGAACCCAACAAAATGTATAAGAGATGAAGAGGGAAGAAGAAAGAGAATAGCACATACAACGCTTAAATATCAAATGAAATGGTTTGTTGAGCAAGGAGAAAAACATGGATTTCAAATTGTGGAGGATAAATTGCAAATTATGGAATCCACATGGTTAATGTTTAATAAACGGAATGAGCGGATGGTACGTGCATTTGCGGTTACCTATGAGGGAATATTAAAAGTGAATGATGTTGAGAAGTTCAAAGAAATATTAACGGAAGGATTAGGAAGAGAAAAGGCATATGGGATGGGATTGATGACAATCATGAGGGCGAGTGCATGAATGGGATAGAAAAGCCAGATTTACAGGCATTAGCAACAATAAAAGACCGTATTACGTTTGTATATGCAGAGCATTGTAAGATCAGCAGAGCCAATGGGGCGATTACAATTCATGATGAACAGGGGACGAAAGCGATTCCGGCGGCTATGATAAGTACGTTGTTGTTGGGGCCAGGGACAGAAATTTCTCACAGAGCCGTTGAACTGATCAGTGATGCAGGCGTTTCTATCATATGGGTTGGTGAGCATGGAGTAAGGTTTTATGCAAGTGGACGTGCATTGACCAATCATTCCGCTTTGTTGTTAAAGCAGGCAAAATATGTAAGTAATGAGAAACTGCATATACAGGTTGCAAGGAAAATGTATCAGTTAAGATTTCCGGATGAGGATGTTTCGAAATTGACAATGCAGCAACTTCGAGGAAGAGAAGGAAGCAGAGTTAGAAATATTTATAAGCAGCAGTCTAAGAAATGGAATGTTGAATGGAAGGGAAGAAATTACGATCCGGAAGCCTATGAAAAAGGAGATATTGTTAACAAGTCGTTATCAGCAGGAAATGCCTGCTTATATGGTATTGCTCATGCAGTGATCTGTGCATTGGGGTGCAGTCCGGGACTTGGATTTGTTCATGTAGGTCACGAATTATCTTTTGTATACGATATTGCGGATTTATACAAGGCGGAGGTTACGATACCGGTGGCATTTGAAATTGCTTCTGAAAAAGTAGAAGAGGTAGATGGTGAGACTCGAAGAAAAATACGGGATGTACTAAAAAACGGGAAAATATTAGACCGTATGGTACATGATATTAAATGGTTGTTATCAGATGACTTTAAAGAAGAAGATTATAAGAGTACGCTGTATTTGTGGGATAATGTTGATGGGAATAAAGATCATGGTGTATCCTATTAGGGGGATAAAAAATGGTAGTGTTATCAGTGATAAATTGTCCTGTACAATTACGGGGAGATCTGACAAAATGGTTTATGGAAATTGATATTGGTGTATATGTTGGAAAAGTATCTGCGAGGGTACGGGATAAAATTTGGAACCGTGTATGCGATAATATTAAAACAGGAAAAGCAATCATGGTTTATTCATCCAATACGGAACAGGGTTTTTCCATATTAACACATAATACAGATTGGGTTCCCGTGGATTGTGAAGGAATACTGCTTATGCAAAAGAGCAGTCAGGATAAAGATAGTTTAACATTGGAACAACAAGCAAAAGGATTTAGCAAAGCATCTATGTATGCGAAACGCAGAGCAGTTAGTAAAAATTCTGTAAAACAATATGTTATTCTTGATGTAGAGACGACAGGGTTAGATTGCGAATTGGATAGAGTGATTGAAGTGGGAATGTTAAAAATAAAAGATAATCAGATAATAGACCAGTATCAAAATTTGATTTCTACGGACGTAACTGTTTCGCCGTCTATTATATCATTGACAGGAATTACAACAGAAATGATTAATGAAAATGGAATTACTGAACAGAATGCATTGAGGGAGATGAAAAAATTTATTGGTAATAGCATGGTTATAGGGTACAACGTAAATTTTGATCTTAAGTTTATAAATAAAATGTGTGAAAGAAATTCTCAAGAGATATTTATTTATAGATGTAAGGATGTACTCCAATTGGTTAGAAGAAAAATACATATTGATAATTATAGACTGGAGACCGTTGCAAAGGCATGTGGTGTTGAAATTGAAGGGGCACATAGGGCACTTGACGATTGTAAGCTGTTATACAGGATCAATAACAAACTAAATATTTTTTGAAAGCAAATTGTTTGTAATAAGCATAAATTCAGGAATATTTTAGTATATTCCCCGCGTATGCGGGGGTGAACCTGTTCCATTGTCCGGGAATCTGAATACGGTCGAATATTCCCCGCGTATGCGGGGGTGAACCTGTAAACGATCCCGTCATATGGTTCTGTGTAATATATTCCCCGCGTATGCGGGGGTGAACCTGAACGACTTTTGTCATTTGGTGATTATGAAACATATTCCCCGCGTATGCGGGGGTGAACCTGGGTTATATGGCTTGCCATTTTCCAACACCAAATATTCCCCGCGTATGCGGGGGTGAACCTCCTTGTGCGGATTTTTAAAGAACCTCACTACAATATTCCCCGCGTATGCGGGGGTGAACCTGTGACACCGGGGTAACCGATTCTGAACAGTGGATATTCCCCGCGTATGCGGGGGTGAACCTACACCACTATACCGGCAAGTATCAATGCAAGAATATTCCCCGCGTATGCGGGGGTGAACCTATATCCATTGATACAGGCGATAGAGCAGAACCATATTCCCCGCGTATGCGGGGGTGAACCTGGATCCGGATATTGTCATGTCATAATTCCAAGATATTCCCCGCGTATGCGGGGGTGAACCTCGTCCCCGTCTCCCGAGACTGGGTCAGATTCAATATTCCCCGCGTATGCGGGGGTGAACCTATAGTACCAAGACCAGAGGTAGAGCCGGAAAAATATTCCCCGCGTATGCGGGGGTGAACCTTAGCACCAGACGGAACGGAAGAACCATAGGTCAATATTCCCCGCGTATGCGGGGGTGAACCTTTTTATAGTCCCGGCTATTAAACTCATTTTGAAATATTCCCCGCGTATGCGGGGGTGAACCTGTGGCTATTCAGCAGGCATTTTTAGGCACTATATATTCCCCGCGTATGCGGGGGTGAACCTAGCAGTTGTGACATTGAATAAATTTACCTCCGATATTCCCCGCGTATGCGGGGGTGAACCTAGACATCATGCCCCTGTAGATCATTCGTTCCAATATTCCCCGCGTATGCGGGGGTGAACCTGGAGGACTTGATAAGAAAGGAAGATGGTGATCATATTCCCCGCGTATGCGGGGGTGAACCTAATTGTTCCATTAAATCCCTCCATTATTTTTCATATTCCCCGCGTATGCGGGGGTGAACCTAAGTATCTTCTATGATATGCTGATTTATAGGAATATTCCCCGCGTATGCGGGGGTGAACCTACATAATGTATTAGTCATGTCTGTTGTGAGCAATATTCCCCGCGTATGCGGGGGTGAACCTGCTGTCTGTCTGGCGTGCGAGTGCCCGGAGCGATATTCCCCGCGTATGCGGGGGTGAACCTTAAAGGCAAGGGTAAGTGGTATGTCTGTAATCATATTCCCCGCGTATGCGGGGGTGAACCTGATATAGGGGGTACTGGTTACACGCTAATTTTATATTCCCCGCGTATGCGGGGGTGAACCTGTCAATCTGTACGCACTTGAGAAAAGCCAGTTATATTCCCCGCGTATGCGGGGGTGAACCCAGCTGTTCGAATGACTGTGCACTTGTAATCTTAATATTCCCCGCGTATGCGGGGGTGAACCTGATGGAAAGTGGGGTGTATTTGTAATGAATATATATTCCCCGCGTATGCGGGGGTGAACCTAATCCAAGTTGCTCAGCTGATCAAGATACTTGATATTCCCCGCGTATGCGGGGGTGAACCTATATATTCGAAGCTGTTTCTATATCTATATGAATATTCCCCGCGTATGCGGGGGTGAACCTAAAATTACTTATAGTAATCTTTGATATTAATTTATATTCCCCGCGTATGCGGGGGTGAACCTGTCAGACTTGGATCATGAGGAATTATTAAAGAATATTCCCCGCGTATGCGGGGGTGAACCTAATGATGTTTTACTCTACCATCTTCGCTACTGATATTCCCCGCGTATGCGGGGGTGAACCTGGGGACAACGAAAGCAATGATAGCTTCTTTTCATATTCCCCGCGTATGCGGGGGTGAACCTGTCCGTATACGGGGCATAGTCAGCCCATCCTCATATTCCCCGCGTATGCGGGGGTGAACCTGATATATACAATATGCCTGATTGGATCTATGGATATTCCCCGCGTATGCGGGGGTGAACCCGAATGTCTTTTCATTTCTGGTGTCCGCTCTGCATATTCCCCGCGTATGCGGGGGTGAACCTAATGGCGAGTCATGGCTAACACCAACACACTAATATTCCCCGCGTATGCGGGGGTGAACCTCAATATGACAATTAGGAATACGTTTTTGAATCATATTCCCCGCGTATGCGGGGGTGAACCTGGTATATACCAGTCTGGCACCGGCATGACTACATATTCCCCGCGTATGCGGGGGTGAACCTGGCTTCTTTCTTCCATACTCCTGTTTCTTGCAATATTCCCCGCGTATGCGGGGGTGAACCTGGTGAACATGTGACTTTTGCATCCAGAATTAAATATTCCCCGCGTATGCGGGGGTGAACCTAGTGCAACTGCACCGCCGGATACGAGGACGTAATATTCCCCGCGTATGCGGGGGTGAACCTGAATCGGCAGCGACTGATCAGGGATGTATTTCATATTCCCCGCGTATGCGGGGGTGAACCTGCGCCAGACATTGTCTTCTTGTGTGCTACCAAATATTCCCCGCGTATGCGGGGGTGAACCTATGCCGGCACAAACAAGGAAGATACCCGTGTGATATTCCCCGCGTATGCGGGGGTGAACCTGTTGCCGGAAAAGGGAAACCACAGTGGGAAAAATATTCCCCGCGTATGCGGGGGTGAACCCAATACGTCAACATACAAAGGGATGAAATTGAAATATTCCCCGCGTATGCGGGGGTGAACCCAAAACAATCCCAGCTGGCATATGTTATTTGTGATATTCCCCGCGTATGCGGGGGTGAACCTATGCTTCTGCACATCTTCTGGCAACTCTGCTTATATTCCCCGCGTATGCGGGGGTGAACCTATTAACAGAATTCATGCACCGGATGCGAAAAAATATTCCCCGCGTATGCGGGGGTGAACCTATTACGGAAGTTGGAGCTATCAATGAAGGCTGATATTCCCCGCGTATGCGGGGGTGAACCTTTATCCGCATTTTCTAACCCCAATTTCTCCGCATATTCCCCGCGTATGCGGGGGTGAACCTAACTCCTCCAGTTTTTGTGTTATTCATTGTTTATATTCCCCGCGTATGCGGGGGTGAACCTACCAATGTAGATACCACTACAGAGGAGTTCCAATATTCCCCGCGTATGCGGGGGTGAACCTAATAAAGAGTTAGTTGAACAAACGAGATTAAAATATTCCCCGCGTATGCGGGAGTGAACCCGAAATTGTGGCCGCAGTTTCATCCAATGATTTATATTCCCCGCGTATGCGGGGGTGAACTTGTCGTGGCAGCAGTTAAAACAGTTACTACTTGGTGTTAGAATATAAATAGTACAAGTCAAAGTGAGAGCTTTTCATTCCGTCGATTAGTGATACAATAAAAGTATCG
>CAKRHP010000008.1 GCA_934339135.1 uncultured Lachnospiraceae bacterium
ATCCCGTGAGGAATCACATAAGACCCCTTAGAGACGATGAGGTAGATAGGGCAGAGGTGGAAGTGCGGTAACGCATGTAGCTGACTGTCACTAATAGGTCGAAGGCTTATCCAAAAGAAACGGGAAGCTGGTTGCAGAAGCAGCGGGAAGATGTTATAATCGGTATACAGTTTTGAAGGTACTATATAGACTCTCTTAGTAGATTTGCTAAGAGAGTTTTTTATATATAGGAAAATGCTTGTCGATTTGGTTTTTACTATATTTAAAAGGTGCTCCAGAATGATTTGGAAACACCTTTTTTGTT
Organism: uncultured Lachnospiraceae bacterium; assembly: GCA_934339135.1. Classification (GTDB taxonomy): domain Bacteria; phylum Bacillota; class Clostridia; order Lachnospirales; family Lachnospiraceae; genus Jutongia. The sequence continues at coordinate 305 of CAKRHP010000008.1, forward strand.
TTTGGCTTATTTGATTTTTAAGTTATCTAAGCGAATAGGAGCTTATCTGGATTTATGATCTCCACTTAGAATCGTATTCGTGATATCGTAAACACATTCTCTGATTTCTTTTCCGGCACAATCAATTGTAATGTCAGCATATTTTTCGTAAAGTGGGATTCTTTCCTTATAAAGAGAATGAAGTGTCTGGCCGGCTTTTATGGACACACCACGCTGATTTAAATCTCCCAGTCTTTCTGTCAGTAAATTTTCCGGAAGACGCAGATAGATGACCGTTCCAATTTCTTTTAAATGCTGCATGGCTTCTGTACCATAGATGACACTGCCTCCGGTTGCAATGACAGAAGAAGTTGCTTCGATGGATGCGTTGACCTGATTTTCTATCTGATTGAAAGCTTCTAAACCGTCCTGTGTGATGATTTCATGAAGAAGGCGATGCTCGTGTTCCTGGATCAACAGATCTGAGTCAATAAAGCGAAATCCAAGATTTTTGGCCAAAACAACGCCTATGGTACTTTTTCCACATCCGGGCATGCCGATCAGGATAATATTATTCATGGATTTACCTCCAATACGTATATTTTGCAAATGTATATGCAATTTTTCCTTTCATATATTAAATGATATGCTTCGATAAGTCAAAAGTCACTTGAAAAACGATGGGGGCTATTGTAAAATTATAATTAAGAATTTATGGAACGGAATTTGCGTGAGGGAGGCAGATTATGGATACAAATATTTTATTGGAAAGTGGAACAAATGAGTTGGAGATTCTCGAGTTTATGGTGGCAGGAAATTATTACGGCATCAATGTGGCAAAAATACGTGAGATTATTTCCTGTCAGCCATTGACACCAATCCCGAACAGTCATGCCAATGTGGAGGGGGCATTTAGTACTCGTGGAGAGACGATTACCGTGGTGAATCTCGCCAGGGCTTTGGGGATGAAGGAAAAAATGGATGAACCGACACAAGATATGTTTTTGATCACGAATTTCAATATGGTAAGCACAGGCTTTCATGTACATGGAGTTGTGGGGATACATAGAGTAAACTGGGGGCAGATCATCCAGCCGGACAGTATGATCTGCAATTCTTCCAAGAGTATGATCACCGGAATTGTTAATCTGGATGGCAAACTTGTGTTGATCCTAGATTTTGAGGCGATTGTAGCAGAAATTGCTCCGGATGTCGGTATGAGTATGTCAGATATGGGGCATATAGGAGAACGAAAGGAGAATCCGGCACCGATTTTATTTGCAGAGGATTCTCATCTGCTCAGTATGCTGATCTATGATGGATTGACAAAAGCGGGATACACGAATGTAATTCCAATGAATAATGGTTTGGAATTATGGAATCTTTTGCAGAAGTACAAAGAAGAGGGGACGTTGCAGCAAAGGGTGCGTTGTGTAATAACGGATATTGAGATGCCACAGATGGATGGTCATCGTTTGCTGAAACTGATGAAGGATGATCCGGCACTCAAAGATATTCCGGTTATTATTTTCTCTTCCTTGATCAATGAGGATATGCGCCGGAAAGGGGAAATGCTGGGAGCAGATGCCCAGCTTTCCAAGAGCCAGATGAGTGAGTTTATACAGGCTGTGGACAGTTTTTTGCAGTAGAAAGGGATGCTTTGATGCAGGAATTTTACTGATTACATATACAGCAGACGATCCAGGCGGATCATTCCCCATCCCTGACGGGAATGGTCGTAGCCGAGATCTACTGCTGTTTTTTTGAGCTGGATCTTAACCTCACGGTTGGAGAGGTATGGGCGCTGCTGTAAAAGTAGGGCAATGCAGCCACTGGCTACAGGTGTAGACATAGAAGTGCCACTGCGGCTGTGATACAACATTTCACGGGAATACATATCATAAGTGTGACCATATAAGCCGGGAGAGACGGTCTGGATCGGCTGGCAGCTGACAATATTAGAGCCTGGGGCAACGATGTCCGGTTTTTTGATGCAGCTTTCGGTAGGACCACGTCCGGAGTAATCCCTTCCGTTACCGGTCTGCATAACATCTGATGCTCCGACTGTAATGATTTTCCGGCTGTTGCCGGGAGCACCGATGGTGTGGGGAGCCGGTCCATGGTTCCCGGCGGCGGTAAGGACAATCAGACCTTCTTCCCAAAGAGCTTCTACTCCGCGTACCAGGGGGGAGGACTCATCAAAATATTTTCCGCGGCTGCTTCCTACAGATATATTAACAATACGGATATTATATTCTTTGTAATGTGCTAAAAGCCACCGGATACCGGCAAGAACATCCTCAATATTTCCCTCTCCCTTCTGATTTAGCACTTTGATCATAATAAAATGGCTGTCCGGTGCGATACCTTCATATTTTCCATTGCTGGCATGACCGTTACCTGCAATAATACCGGTAATATGAGTGCCATGTCCGTTATCGTCATAAAAATCATTTCGATGATTTACCGTGTCAACAAAAGCGCAGAGTCTGGAATTTTGTAAGGTCAGATCCGGATGTTTTCCAAGACCGGTATCAAAAATAGCAATTCCGATGCCTTTTCCTGTCAATTTCAGACTACGTGCTGCATTAAGGTGGATAAGAGATGCAACGTGCTGCATGATGAATGGTACCTCCCGGGCTGTGAGATGTCTGCTATAGATAATTTATGCATTTTTGTCAAATATGTTATTTGAGAAAAGCAGGAAACGTATCACTTTTTTATTTCATTGTGGTAATGAATGGGGATATTTGGTATAATAAAATTTAGATTTTTAGAAAAGCAGGAAAAGAAGAAAAAATATGAAAACAATTGGGTATTTATTATTTGCCGGAGTATACAATATATGCTGTATTATTTGCCGGATTCATCCGGGGAAGATTGTTTTGTGGAATGGTCACAACCATGGTTTAAATGGAAATCTTCAGGAAATACGTGATGCGTTGGAGCAAAAAACCGGATATACAATAAAAATATTAGTGAAGCGGGATCTGTTTCGTGAACCGGAAAGCGGAAAACGAAAAGGACCGGGAAAAATGTTTATTGATGCGATCTCCTTTTTTGTCCGGTTTCCTTACCACATGGCGACGGCAGAGAAAGTGTTTATGAATGATAATTTTCTTCCTCTTTGTTATATGAAGACAGACTGCCGACAAACGCAGTTTGTACAATTATGGCATGGAGCAGGGGCTTTTAAACGCTTTGGCCTTTCCACCGAGGAGGATCCATCGGTGCATCAGATCGTGAAAAAGGCAAATCAGAAGATTACACATCTGTTTGTCACTTCAGAACATGTGATGCCTTTTTATCAGGAGGCATTCGCAGTTCCCGGAGATATAATCTATCCTACGGGGATTCCGGTGACGGATATTTATTTTGATCAGGAAAGAATGGATCAAAGAAAAGAAAAATTTTACCAAAAATATCCGGTTTTTGAGGGAAAGAAACTTCTTCTTTATGCACCGACTTTTCGCCGGACAGAAGAAGAAAACAGAAATATACTGGAACAGTTTGATGTTTCTGCGGTTCACGATATATTAGGTCCGGATTGGGTCATTATGATTCGTATGCATCCGAAGTTTCCAATGGAAAATATCAAAGAGAATAGTTTTTGCTATAACATGACAGACTATAATGATATTACAGATCTTTATCTTGCATCTGAAATGCTGGTGACAGATTATTCCTCTTCCGTTGTGGAATATGTGTTGTTAAACAAACCAATTGTATTATTTGCATTTGATCTGCCGGATTATGATAGGGGATTTTATTTTGACTATGAGGAAATGATGCCTGGAGAGATTGCACATACGCAGGAGGAGTTGTATAAAATTTTGCAAAATAAATGTGATAATTTGCCAAAACGACAAAATTTTGTCAAATTTCAATATGATAATATAAAGGGAGACGCCTGCGAGCGTATTCTGAGTATATTAGGCTGAAAAGCCGGATCGCAGCTGCCTGTACTGTGGCAGGCTGGGATGGGAGAATAAACAGTACAGAAATGAGGATAAAATGGGAAAAATTAAAAATCACAAGCAACTAGCATTTGTATTAGCGAGTGTATTATTTGTACTTCAGCTCGTATCATCATCAGAAATGTGGCAGAAGCAAAGTGTGAAGGCTGCGACTGGTCCACAGGATACATCAACGATTGTTGCTTCGGGATCGGCAGTTACGCTAGATCCGAACATTGTCATGTCTGCGGTAAACCCGACAGAAATCACAAAAGATTCCATTACCTATCAGTGGACTCCGGTGGCAAATGCTACAAGTTACTATGTTTACAAATATGATATTCTTCAGGAAAGATACGAGTATTACGGGGCCACAAGCGGCTCCAGCATCCGGATCGAGGGACTGCCGGCAGGTGAAGAGTGTTATCTGGCTGTTTATGCGGTCAATGATGATACGGGATGTCGAAGTGATTTCTTTATCACCGCTTCTGTATTTACCAAACCGGAGAAAGTAGAGACTTTTACGATTTCCGATAATACTACCACAAGCGTTGTTTTACGCTGGCAGGATATTCCATCTGCAACGGGATATATTATTTATCGCGCAGGAACCGGGGGAAATTTTAAGAAGATCGGAACATCTATTACCGGGGAGTATAAAGATACGAAATTGACAGCGGGTAAGACATACCAGTATAAGATTGTGGCTTATGCCGGAACAGAGACAAACGTAGGTGAGGAGTCACCGTCAATCTTTACCTGTTCTCTGCCAAAGGCTCCGACAGTTCTGATCAAAGGAGGTAATCAGAGAGTACGCTTAAGCTGGGCAGCCATTACCGGAGCAATGGGGTATCATGTTTATATTAAACAGAATGACCAATATGTATTATTGACTACTTTGGAGGGAAAATCCAACAAAAAGTTCATTCATACCAATCTTGAGAACGGTCAGTCTTACAAATACTGTGTAAAAGCCTATCGCACCTACAATGGAATTGTTTATGAGAGCAGTGCATCTGCAGAGAAAAGTGCTATCGCAGCAGAAGTCAGTGACACAAGCACCCAGGCAAAGTTATTCAAAACAAAGTCCGCATTTAAGAAATCAGCGGCTTGTAAGAAAAATAAAAATTTTACAAAGAAACTGGATTATGCAAAAAGCTTTCCGATGCCTGGTATGTTAAATACCAATGTGGCAGAATTTGGTTGCGGAACCATGATACCACAGGGAATTACAGTGGCAAAATCATATTTCTTTATCACGGCATACGACAGCCAGGGGATAGAGAATTCTGTGGTTTATGTATTATCAAAAGAGGATAAGGAGCTCATGACAACGATTATTCTGCCAAATAAATCCCATGCCGGTGGAATTGCGTTTGATGGTAAAAATCTTTGGATCACACAGGCAAAGACATTAAGAAGTATTCCGTATTCAGCAGTAAAGGGTGCTATTGATAATCAGGACCCGTATCTGGAGCTTAGCGCATATGGTGTGGAGATCAATCTGCCACAGCAGGCAGCTACCGTGACATATTATAAGAAACTCCTTTGGGTTGCATCCTATGATGAGTTAAAGCCGGGATATCTTGTTAGCTACAAGATTGCAAAGAAGGGGACTAAGCCGGAGTTGACACCGTTAAAAACGATTTCTATGCCGACCCGTGTACAGGGAATTGCATTTTCATCGAATGGACGGTTGATCGTTTCCAGATCCTGTCAGACAGATCCGAAAAAGCGTGGTTATATGCATCAGCTTGATATATATAAGCCGAATTTAAAAAAGGCTTCCAAGGGAATTATTTCTCTGGGAAAGGTGCGCAGTACCGTAGAGGTTCCGACAATGAATGAGGAGATCACCATCAGCGGAAAACGTATTTATATTGTATTTGAGTCCGTTTCGTTTTACACGGCGGAGCAGCGTGTAGACAGAGTGTGTGCACTTCCTGTCAGCTATGTAACTAAATTGAAAAAATAATATAGCATATCGTTAAGAATTAAAAATGGCTGGTATTTCAAAAACATTATGAAATACCAGCCATTTATGATACACTGTTAATTAAGAATCTTTTGGTATGGAGGAGAATCGGAATGACAGTTAAGATAAGAGATTATCATATTGACGTTATAAATAGAATATTAAATATAGATCTGCAATGTGATACAGAAAGGGAGATGACTGCAGGAAAGATCAGATTTTCTCTGGTATTTGAAGGCTCTTGTGGGAAAAGATATTTTCCGGTATCGGCATGTTATCAAAAAGAAAGTGAAAATTGCAGAAAATATACAGCAAGCGTTGCGGTGGAGCTTCCGTATATATTTTTTGAATCTTTTCCATTATCCGGGGAAAAGGTTCGTATATCTGTGGCCATTTGTTCGGAGAATGCATTATGGACTTATACAGAGCCTGTGCTGGAACTTCCGGGGGAATTGTTTCAACAGGAAAAGCGGCACCAGTCATGGATTCGTCAGATCGGAAGCCGGATATTGTATGTTTTTTGTACGATACTGCTTCCGATATGGATCCTGGATGGGATATTAGCACAAAAAGGACTTCACCGGCTTCACAAAGCAGCAGATGGCAGACAAGGGAAAAGGGCGTTAGTTTATCATGCCCATGGTCTTGTGAAGGACTGGACCGGGTACGGATACAGTATCAGAGAGTATAAAACCAATTATTTTAAAAAATGTTATGAACATGCCTGTAGGAAATATCCGGATACCAAGGGAATCTTATTTTTATCAGAGAGAAGAGTGGAATCCGGTGGAAATCTGGATCGGATCCGTAAGGAGGTACAAAAACAGGGGTATGCCAGCCGGGAGTTTTTAACTGAGACACCGGTTCACAAGCTGACAAGAAAAGAGATTAAACATTGTGCGGAGCTGGCAGCTTCTGCAAAACTGATTATTTTGGAGGACTTTGTGCCCCACCTTCATGCTCTGACTTTGCGAAAGGATACACAGCTTCTGCAGATGTGGCATGCCTGTGGTGCTTTTAAGTTATTTGGATTGTCCGAACTGGGGATTGTGGATCACCTGGAACAGTCTACCAGAAATCACAGAAGCTATACCGCTGCATTGGCAAGCAGTGAAGGGGTTGTACCATTTTACAGTGAAGCATTTGGTGTGGATGATCAGGTGATAAAACCAATTGGAGTACCCAGAACGGACGTGTTTTTTGATCCGGAATATGGACGGAAGATCAGGGAGAGTTTTTTAGAAAAATATCCAATATGCCGTGACAAAAAGATTGTTTTATTTGCTCCTACCTTTCGGGGAAGCGGGAATAAGACTGCATATTATCCATGGGAGAGATTTCAGGCATCGGAGATCATGAGCCACATGCCGGAGGACGCAGTGTTGATCCTGAAGAATCATCCCTTTGTTAAAAAAAGGTATGAGATTCCTTTAGAATATCAGGACAGGATTCTTGATCTGTCCACAGAGGAAAATATTAATGATCTCCTGTTTATTGCTTCTGTGCTCATCACGGATTACAGCTCGGTTATTTTCGAGGCATCTCTTTTGGAACTGCCCATATTGTTTTATACCTTTGATCTTCAGGAATATCTGGACAGCCGGGATATTTATTTTGATTTTGCTTCTTTTGCACCGGGAAAGATCGTAGAAGATCAGAAGACATTGGAAAATGAGCTCAGGAAGGCTCTTTTGGGAGAGGTGGAGGAAAACGGAAAAGTATCCATGACAAAGGAACAGTTTCACAGACTTTTTCTGGGGGCATTGGACGGAAAATCCACGGAAAGAACCATGGAACTTGTGAAACAACTGCTGACAACAGATTGACAGAAAATAGAAAATTATTATATTATGTAACATGAGTATATCGATGGATCAAAGAACGGAGGAAATATATGTCAGAGTACCAAAACTGGGACAAGGAACTGGATCGTCTGGAACAGGGAAAAAGTCAGTACAGCTGGGATGAACTTGAGGAATTGATCACCGATCAGCTTGAGGACGAAAAGATCAGTGAGCAGGAATTTGAAACCCTGATGAGGCGGCTTATGGATATTGACTGTGAGTTGTAATAGAAAAGGGGGAAAAGCATGGAAAGACCAAGGACAGAAGAGGAAGAGAGAGAATATCGAAGATATCTTCACAGACTGAAACGCAGAAGAGAACGCCGCCGGCAGATCATGATCGCTCGGGCGGTGGTAGGAACGTTGGGAGTTCTGATCCTTCTTTTGATGGTTGGACTGATCCGGATGGGAGTCCGCGCTATCAGAAATGACGGCAGCAGCGACACTAAGAATCAGAAGCAGGTTGAGGCGAGTGTGGCTCCTACAGAGAAGGTACCGGATTATTCTGTGCCGGAAGGCTTTGAAGAGTATGCAGATAAGCTGGAAAAAATGCGAAAAGAATATCCTCAGGTAGATAATATTTTACAAAACCTGTATGAATACAGCGAAAGTATGTTAAAGCTTGCGGCAAACAATCCGGATGCCCTTGATTTTGTGGAAAATTATCCGAAGCATAAATCAGATATCAAACCATCCGGCAGTGTGACCCAGGAGGAGCTTGATTCTGCGGAAAAAGGAATCCCGCGTTTCCAGCAGTGGGACAGCCGCTGGGGCTATCTTACCTATGGAAATGACAATATAGGAATCAACGGATGCGGTCCCACATGTCTTTCTATGGTGGCAGCAGGATTGTTGAAGGATACCTCCAAATCGCCGGATGCTATTGCCGAGTTTAGTGTGGAAAATAATTATTGTACCGTAGCTTCCGGAACAGCATGGTCTTTAATGTCATCTGGTGCCAAAAAGCTGGGACTGAGATCCGAGTCTGTGGTTGTGGGAAGTGATTCTATTAAGTCTGCACTGGAAAAAAAGCAGCCGGTGATCTGCAGCATGAAGCCGGGCGACTTTACAACGACAGGACATTTTATTGTGCTGACCGGACTTACCGAGGATGGTAAGCTGATGTTAAATGATCCAAACAGTGTTACGAGAAGTGAAAAGCGATGGGATATCAATACAGTGGTGGGGCAGGTAAAATCGGCATGGACGTATACTGTGCCGTAATACGTCAAGAATAAAACGAGATGGAAGATACGATTAGGAAACTGACGGATTCAGATGCAGAATGGAGTGACTTAATATGGATAAAAACGGACCTGAAATCAAAATTGACAATGGAGAACTTGCCACAAGCACCATACCGGAGGATTTTACAGAGCCTCAGGTACTTTATGAAAAGCTGATCAAAATGATCAGACAGTATCATCCTTCGGATGATATCTCCATGATCGAGAAGGCATACCGGATTGCTTATAAAGCGCATGATGGGCAGTTAAGAAAATCAGGAGAACCTTATATTATTCATCCGGTCTGTGTCTGTATTATTCTGGCGGAACTGGAACTGGATAAAGAGACGATCGTGGCAGGTATGCTTCATGATGTGGTGGAGGATACGGTGATGACCAGCGAGGAGCTGGCAGCAGAGTTTGGTGATGAGGTTGCGCTTTTGGTGGATGGTGTCACGAAGCTGACACAGTTAGATTATGTGGCGGACAAGGTTGAGGTTCAGGCGGAGAATCTTCGTAAGATGTTCCTTGCCATGGCAAAGGATATTCGTGTGATTCTCATCAAGCTGGCAGACCGTCTTCATAATATGCGTACCATGCAGTATCAGACGCCGAAGAAGCAGAAGGAAAAGTCGAGAGAGACGCTGGATATTTATGCACCGATCGCAGACAGGTTGGGAATTTCCAAGGTGAAGGTTGAACTGGATGATCTGGCATTTAAGTATCTGGAGCCGGAGATGTACGATCAGCTTGTGTCAAGCATTGCCAATGGCAAGGAGCAGAGAGATATTCTGATCCGCAAGATCGTCAATGAGGTCAGTCATCATATCGAGGAGGCAGGGATCAAGGCAACCATTGATGGCAGGGCAAAGCATTATTTCAGTGTATACAAGAAAATGGTTACCCAGAATAAGAGGCTGGATCAGATCTATGATCTTTTTGCTGTGCGGATTATTGTGGAGACAGAGCGTGACTGTTACACGGCATTGGGCGTGATCCATGAGATCTATAAGCCGATCCCGGGGCATTTCAAAGATTATATCTCGATGCCAAAGCCGAATAATTACCAGTCTCTTCATACGACGCTGATCGGTTCCATGGGACAGCCATTTGAGATACAGATCCGTACTTATGAGATGCACCGCACTGCGGAGTATGGTATCGCTGCCCACTGGAAATATAAAGAGAACCAGTATGGAAGCAAGGACAGAGATAATGAGGAAGAGAAGCTGGCATGGCTGCGTCGAATACTGGAATGGCAGCGGGACATGTCGGACAATAAGGAATTCTTAAGTCTGTTGAAGAGTGATCTGGATCTTTTCTCGGATCATGTTTACTGCTTTACCAAGGACGGTGATGTGAAGAATCTTCCGGCCGGATCCACGACCATTGATTTTGCCTATGCAGTACACAGTGCTGTGGGCAATAAGATGGTAGGAGCCAGAGTCAATGGAAATCTGGTGCCGATCGATTATAAGATACAAAACGGTGACCGGATTGAGATCATGACTTCACAGAATTCCAGAGGACCAAGCCGGGACTGGCTGGCTCTGGTCAAGAGTCCCCAGGCAAAAAACAAGATCAACCAGTGGTTCCGTTCGCAGTTTAAGGAGGAGAATATTGTCCGGGGTAAGGAGCTTTTGGCCAATTACTGTAAGGCACAGGGGGTTGTTTTGTCAGATCTTCTCAAGACGGAGTATACCGATTACTGTATGCGGAAATATGGCTTCCGTGACTGGGATTCTGTGTTGGCGGCATTGGGACATGGCGGTCTGAAAGAGGGACAGATCGTAAACCGGCTGCAGAATGCATATGACAAAAAGAATCCAAAGCATACCACGGATCAGGAGATTCTGGATGCTGTGGCAAAGAGTACCGAAAATACCGGTGTGTCCAGACCGGCAGCAGCGGTCAAGTCCAAAAGTGGTATTGTGGTAGCAGGTCTTTCGGACGTGTCTGTGCGTTTTTCCAAGTGCTGTAGTCCGGTGCCGGGAGATGAGATCATCGGATTTGTCACAAGAGGACGCGGGGTTTCCATTCACCGGACTGACTGTGTCAATATGATGAATCTGTCTGAGGCAGACCGTCAGAGGATCATTGAGGCAGAGTGGAGTGTGGATTCCCAGGGGTCTGCAGATGAAGATTACGATGCGGAGATTGTGATCTATGCATATGACCGTATGGGCATTCTGATGGATATTACAAGGGTTCTGACGGAGAATAAGATCGATGTCAAAGCCCTGAATACCAGAATAAGCAAGCAGGGGATCGCAACCATCAATGTCAGCTTTGCGATCCGCGGTGTGGAGGCATTAAATGAACTGATCAAAAAGCTGCGGAATGTGCCTAGTGTGACAGATATTGAGAGAAGCCGTGCGTAATAAATTGGGAGAAATGAGGATAAATATGAGTTTATTAAAATGTGATTTTCGGGTTGTAGGGCCGATACAGACCAACTGTTATTTTTTGTACCGGGAGGATACGAAGGACTGTCTGATCATTGATCCCGGCTATGAGGCGGACAAGATCGAGGTTTATGTGCAGAAAAAGCAGCTTCATGTGACAGGAATTTTACTGACCCATGGACATTTTGACCATATTACGGCAGCTGATGAGGTGCGGAAGAAGTTTCAGACAAAGATTTATGCATCCCAAAAAGAGGAGGCGCTGTTAGCAGATCCACAGAAGAATGTTTCTGTGATGATGGGAGACAGTGTGAGCTTGAAAGCGGATGTCTGGCTGGAGGATGGTCAGGAGCTGGAAATGCTGGGAGAAACCATGCGCTGCATCCTGACACCGGGACATACCAGTGGTGGTATGTGCTTTTATTTCCCGAATGCGTGCATGTTATTTTCCGGGGATACATTGTTTCAGGAGTCGGTGGGCAGAACGGATTTTCCTACCGGAAGCAGCCGGGAACTGATCCGCTCTGTAAGGGAGAAGCTTCTGGTGCTTCCGGAGGCAGTCCGGGTATATCCGGGACATGGAATGATGACAACGATCCGCGATGAGCAGATGTTTAATCCGTATGCGGTCCGCTGATGGATCAGTGATCATAAATTTTATGTTTGACTGCAGGAAATCACGCAGAAAAGAGGATTCAAATGATAGATATCGTTTTGTCTGAACGGGACTTTGATTATGAGCTTCAGGCATTGGTGACAGGATTTTTCCCGGGAGAACATAACCGGGTGATCATACAGCAGGATCAGACGGATGCCGCATTATCTGAGCTGGCGGAGCGCGAGGCTGAGGATGACGTTTCTATGTTGACCGGTGTGTCGCTGGGACAGTATGAGATTGAGGGATGGTTGTTTTTGAAAGGTCATCTTCACCGCAGGAACGTTTCCGTCAGCGGGGAGCAGGACTTTCACAAGCATGTGGACAAGACTACGCATCCTTACCGGACATCTTACAAGAATAAACTAAAAAAACTTTTATTTGAATTATACAGCAGTATTGACGAGGCAGAGCTGCCGGAGGGGATACAGCGGAGTATTCCTGTATGGGGAACCATGACAGGAGTGCGTCCTACAAAGATTCCTATGAACCGTCTGTTAGAGGGGGAACCTCTGGAACAGGTGCGGCGTAGTATGGAAGAGGAATACTGCTGCAGTGGCAGTAAGACAGATCTTTGTCTGGATATTGCCGTGCGGGAAGCAAAGCTTTTGCAAAAGGCAGAGTACGACAAGGGGTATAGTCTGTATATTGGCATTCCGTTTTGTCCATCCACCTGTCTTTACTGTTCTTTTCCGTCGTATCCGCTGGAGCAGTTTGAGTCGTTGATCCCGGATTATCTGGAGGCATTGAAGAAGGAGATCCGTTTTTGTGCCGGACTGCAGAGAGGGAAACGTCTGACCTCTGTTTATATCGGAGGAGGAACGCCTACCACTCTGACAGCAGAGCAGATGGAGGAGCTGTTACAGTGCCTTTATGAAAGCTTTCCGGTGAAAGCGGCAGCAGAGATCACGGTGGAGGCCGGAAGACCGGACAGCATTACAAGGGAGAAGCTGATGGTGCTGCGTCAATTTGGTGTGGAGAGGATCTCAGTCAATCCACAGACCATGCAGGACAAGACACTGCAGAGCATTGGCAGGCATCATACCGTGGAGCAGACAAAGGAAGTCTTTGCCCTGGCAAGGGAATGCGGCTTTGAAAATATTAATATGGATCTGATCATTGGCCTTCCGGGGGAAACACCGGAGGACTTTGAAAATACACTGGAGCAGATAAAAGAATTGGATCCGGACAGTATTACGATCCATTCGCTGGTGGTAAAACGTGCCTCCAGACTGCGCCGTCTGCTGGATGAGGGCGCTGTACCGGAGGAGGAACGGGCACGCCGGATGGAGCAGATGATGGAGCTGGGATCAGCGTTTGCAGCAGAGAATGGATATCAGCCTTATTATATGTACCGTCAGAAAAATACGGCAGGGTATGCAGGCAGCTCCGGTCAGGAGAATATTGGCTTTGCCAGAGAGGGAAAAGAATGTCTTTATAATATTCTGATCATGGAAGAAATGCAGAGTATCGCGGCTCTGGGAGCGGGAGCCAGCACGAAATGCTATGACAGACAGCGTCATATTGTCAGCCGGGTGGAAAATGTAAAAAGCGTGACGGATTATATTTCCCGTATTGATGAGATGCTGCAGCGAAAACAAGAACATGGTATGGGGGATTAAGAACATGGAAGAGGATTATCTGGAGCAGCTTGTGATGGGAAGCAATTCCCTCAGCAGCCGGATGAGAGAGTATCTTTACGTTGAGATGAGCCATGGGGTGAAGGTCAGTAATCTTGCGGAGGCTGTGGCAAGGGAGCTTGGAGAGGATGAAGAGTTTTGCAGGGATATTGCCGTGGCAGGACTCTTACATGATATAGGAAAGCTTTGGGTGTCAAAGCATATGGAGGCGGCAGGAAACAGAGAAACACTCACGATCGAGCGGATGAAGATCGTTCGGATGCATCCGACTCACAGCTGTGAAATGCTGAAACGCGAAGGTTATCCGGAGCGGATCACGGAAGCGGTGTTTTATCATCATGAAAATGTGGATGGCACAGGGTATCCGGAAAATCTGCGGGGACAGCAGATTCCGTGGATGGCAAGGATATTACGGATCTGTGATGTATATTGTGCATTAACTACAGACCGGAGCTACCGCCGGGCCTTTGACCGTCCGGCAGCCATGGAAATTATGATCGACGAGGCAGAGGATTATGATATGAAGATCTTTCTGGCATTTCAGAGGGTTCTTCACAATGAAGCCGGAGAAAAACTCCGGGCACTGTGTACGGTTATTTCCACACTACAAAAGGAGCATCTGCCGATGTTTGTGAAAGAAGCAGAGCATTTATAGGAAATTTGTGAAACAAAAAGTATTAATCCCGTATATGGCTTTTGAAATCAAGAAAAATAAAGGCTAATTGTAACCGTGGCTTGCATGTTTCGGGGTTTCGGTGTATTATCTTATACGGTATGGTCTGTAAAGATCATCAGAGAATGTTTATAAAGTTACAAATATATCAAGCAATGGAGGATTATCATGGCAGAATCAATGAGAGGCTTAAAGCGTACCTGTCGCTGTGCCGAATTGAGTGAGAAAAATATCGGACAGGAGGTTACCGTGATGGGATGGGTTCAGAAGGCCCGTAACACCGGTGGTCTGATCTTTGTGGATCTCCGTGATCGCAGCGGACTTCTTCAGATCAATTTTCAGGAGGAAAAACTGGGACAGGAGCTATTTGATAAGGCATATAAGCTTCGCAGTGAGTTTGTGATTGCCGTTGTAGGTACTGTTGTGGCAAGAGAGGGTGGCATCAATAAAAACCTTCCTACCGGTGCGATCGAGGTCGTAGCGACACAGCTTCGTGTGCTTTCCGAGGCACAGACCCCTCCATTCCCGATCGAGGAGGATATCAAGACCAAAGAAGACCTTCGTCTGAAATACCGTTATCTGGATCTTCGTCGTCCGGATCTCCAGAGAAATCTCATTATGAGAAGCAAGATCGCGACACTGACCAGACAGTTTCTGGCAGATGAGGGATTCTTAGAGATTGAGACACCGATGCTCAATAAGAGTACACCGGAGGGGGCAAGAGATTATCTGGTGCCAAGCCGTGTACATCCGGGATGCTTTTATGCACTGCCGCAGTCACCACAGCTTTTCAAGCAGCTGTTGATGTGCTCCGGTTATGACCGTTATTTCCAGCTGGCAAGATGCTTCCGTGACGAGGATCTTCGTGCTGACAGACAGCCGGAGTTTACACAGATCGATATGGAGCTTTCCTTTGTGGATGAGGATGACGTGATGGATGTCAACGAGCGTCTGCTTCAGAAGCTTTTCAAGGAGATCCTGGATATCGATATTAAACTGCCGATCCAGAGAATGACATGGCAGGAGGCAATGGACCGTTTCGGAAGTGACAAGCCGGATCTTCGTTTTGGCATGGAGCTTAATGATGTATCCGATGTTGTAAAGGACTGCGGCTTTGGTGTATTTACCGGAGCTTTAGAAAACGGTGGTTCTGTCCGCGGTATCAATGCAAAGGGACAGGGTGGTATGCCTCGTAAGAAGATTGATGCACTGGTGAAATTTGCAAAGGATTTCGGTGCAAAGGGTCTTGCTTATCTTTGCATCAACGAGGACGGCACATACAAGTCATCCTTTGCCAAATTTATGACAGAGGACGAGTTACATGCGCTGGTAGAAAAGATGGATGGACAGCCGGGAGATCTTCTTCTCTTTGCAGCTGATAGAAATAAAGTTGTATATGATGTGTTAGGAAACCTTCGTCTGGAGCTGGCAAGACAGTTAGATCTTCTGGACAAGAATGAATATCGTTTCCTCTGGGTAACAGAATTCCCTCAGTTCGAGTATTCTGAGGAGGAGCAGCGTTATGTGGCAATGCATCATCCGTTTACTATGCCAATGGAGGAGGATCTGGAGCTTTTAGAGACAGAGCCCGGAAAGGTACGTGCCCGTGCTTATGATATCGTATTGAACGGTACTGAGATCGGTGGAGGTTCCATACGTATCCATCAGGATGATATTCAGGAAAGAATGTTTGAGGCACTTGGATTTACAAAGGAATCTGCATATGAGCAGTTCGGTTTCCTGATGAATGCATTTAAGTACGGAGTACCGCCTCACGCAGGACTGGCTTACGGCCTGGATCGTCTCGTGATGCTGATGGCAAAACAGGACAGTATCCGTGACGTGATCGCCTTCCCGAAGGTGAAGGATGCGTCATGTCTGATGACAGAGGCTCCGTCCAGAGTGGATGACAAGCAGTTAGAGGAGCTTTGCATAGGAATTACCGGGACAAATGACGAAGAATAGTTATCAGAAATGCATGGAATGGACCGAAAGGAATATCGGGATCAAGACGGTGCGTCTGCTGGTAAAGGCGATTACGGCGGTGACAGCAGCCATCTATATGGTGGTGGCTTTGTGGCTTTTGGCACAGAGGGATCAGAGGATCTTTCGTTTTCTGCCGGTACCGGCTGCAGGCTTTGTGGCAGTGACGATCCTGCGAAAGCTGATCGCGGCGAAGCGTCCCTATGAAATATACGGTTTCACCCCTCTTTTACAGAAGGATACCAAGGCAAATTCCTTTCCGAGCCGTCATGTGTTTTCAAATATGATCATAGCGGCAGCAGTTATATATATTAACCTGCCTCTGGGGATATTTACAGCAGTATGTGGACTGATACTGGCAGTCTTGAGAGTCATCACGGGAGTTCATTTTCCGAAGGATGTGGCTGCCGGATGTCTGATCGCGGTATTGCTTGGCTGGATCGGATTTTATCTGGTCTGATATGATACAACAGGATTGAGTTTTAGCAGAATTGGAGGATTATCATGGCAGAAATGTACAATCACCATACGGTGGAAAAGAAATGGCAGAAAATCTGGGAGGAGGAGAAAGCATTTAAGGTTTCCGAGGACTACAGCAAACCGAAGTTTTATGCATTGGTAGAATTCCCGTATCCTTCCGGTCAGGGACTTCATGTGGGACATCCGAGACCATATACTGCTCTGGATATTGTTTCCCGTAAGAGAAGAATGCAGGGATATAATGTATTGTTCCCAATGGGATGGGATGCGTTTGGTCTGCCGACAGAGAATTATGCGATCAAGAATCATATCCACCCAAAGATTGTAACAAAGAATAATGTTGCCCGTTTTAAGGGACAGCTTCAGTCACTGGGATATTCCTTTGACTGGGATCGCGAGATCAATACAACAGATCCGGATTATTATAAGTGGACACAGTGGATCTTCCTGAAGCTGTTTAATGCCGGACTGGCATATAAGAAGGAAATGCCGATCAACTGGTGTACCTCATGCAAGGTTGGTCTTGCCAATGAGGAGGTTGTCAACGGTGTCTGTGAGCGCTGCGGAGCTCCTGTTGTCCGCAAGGTAAAGAGTGAGTGGATGTTAAAGATCACGGAATATGCAGACAAGCTCATTAAGGATCTGGATGATGTGGATTATATTGAGAAGGTAAAGGTTTCCCAGAAGAACTGGATCGGCCGTTCCGAGGGTGCCGAGGTAGACTTTACCCTCAAGGATAAGGATGAGAAGCTCCGTGTATATACAACACGTCCGGATACATTGTTTGGTGCAACTTATATGGTTATTTCTCCGGAGCATCCGCTGATCGATAAGTATAAAGATGAGATTACTAACTGGGATGAGATCCAGAAATACCGTGAGATGGCAGCAAGAAAGTCAGACTTTGAGCGTACAGAGCTTGCAAAGGATAAAACAGGTGTTGTACTTGGAGGTATGTCAGCGATCAATCCGGTCAATGGCAAGGAGATTCCGGTATGGATCTCTGACTATGTACTGATGTCTTACGGTACCGGTGCTATCATGGCAGTACCTGCACATGATACCCGTGACTGGGAGTTTGCA
Source organism: uncultured Lachnospiraceae bacterium (assembly GCA_934339135.1). Classification (GTDB taxonomy): domain Bacteria; phylum Bacillota; class Clostridia; order Lachnospirales; family Lachnospiraceae; genus Jutongia. Next base: position 18,203 of record CAKRHP010000008.1, read on the forward strand.
AAGAAGTTTGATCTGCCGATGATCCAGGTAGTAGAAGGAAAAGAGGGTCCGGTAGACATCAATGAAGCTGCATTTACAGATGTAGCAACCGGTAAGATGATCAATTCCGAGTTCCTGGATGGTCTTGAGGTTACCGAGGCAAAGGAAAAGATGAAGGATTTCCTGGAGGAGAAGGGCATTGGAAACCGTAAGGTAAATTACAAGCTCCGTGACTGGGTATTCTCCAGACAGAGATACTGGGGTGAGCCGATCCCAATCGTACACTGCGAGAAATGTGGCTATGTACCATTGGATGAGAGCGAGCTTCCACTGCTTCTGCCGGAGGTAGACAGCTACATGCCGACAGACAACGGAGAATCTCCACTGGCAGCTATGACAGACTGGGTCAATACCACATGTCCATGCTGTGGCGGTCCGGCAAAGAGAGAGACAGATACCATGCCTCAGTGGGCAGGTTCTTCCTGGTATTTCCTGCGTTATACAGATCCTCACAATACAGAGGCACTGGCAAGCAAGGAAGCATTAAAATACTGGCTGCCGGTTGACTGGTATAACGGTGGTATGGAGCATACAACACTTCATCTGCTCTATTCCCGTTTCTGGCATAAGTTCCTGTATGATCAGGGAATCGTGCCGACAAAGGAGCCATATCAGCGTCGTACTTCCCACGGAATGATTCTTGGTGAGAACGGGGAGAAGATGAGTAAGTCCCGTGGTAATGTCGTCAATCCGGATGACATTGTGCAGGCCTATGGTGCAGATACCCTGCGTACCTATGAGATGTTCATCGGTGCCTTTGATCTGAGTGCATCCTGGTCCGAGGATGGCGTAAAGGGATGTCGTCGTTTTTTGGAGCGTGTATGGAAGCTACAGACCATTATGACAGACGAGGAAGGTTACTCTGCCGATATGGAGACAAAGATGCATCAGACCATCAAGAAAGTAAGCCAGGACTTTGAGAGCCTGAAGTATAATACAGCGATCGCTGCCATGATGGCGTTGATCAATGATTTCTATAAGAAAAATTCCGTGACAAAGGGCGAGTACAAGACTTTGATCACCCTGCTCAACCCGGTTGCGCCGCATATCACAGAGGAGCTGTGGCAGATCATTGGCGGAGAGGGTCGTGTTTACGAGACGGCATGGCCGGAGTATGACGAGGCAAAAACAGTAGAGTCTACGGTGGAGATCGCCGTTCAGATCAACGGAAAGACCCGTGCAACTTTGAAGATCGGCAAAGATGATGCGAAGGACGATGTAATTGCCAAGGCGAAGGAGACTATTGCTGATAAGCTGGAAGGCAAGAATATCATTAAGGAAATTTATGTTCCGGGACGGATTGTCAACATCGTTGCGAAATAATAAATTGTGATCAACATTTCATAATCATTAAAAAAAGATAAAGTCTATTGACTTTATCTTTTTTTGTCATATAATAATAATCACGCCTATTGTTGAAATGGAAACAATCCACTTTTCAACAGTATAGAGGAGAGAATATTGGTATATACAGAAGGGAGTGAGGATTCCATGAAGAAGGATGGAGCATTGGGCATGGAGATCAACTGTGTTTCTAATATGATCCGGAGAAGTGTTGACCAGCGCATTGCCGCTATGCCGGGAGAAAAGCTCAGCCGCATGGATAGCTGGATCATTCACTATATGCTGGATCATCAGCAGGAGGATGTGTTTCAGAAGGATGTGGAACGTGCTCTTGCAATGACCCGATCCAACGTGTCTAAGGCTGTGGATCAGATGGTCCAGAAAGGCCTGATCATGCGTTCTCCCGTGGACTATGATGCCAGGCTCAAAAAGCTGACACTGACACCGAAGGTGCTGGAAACACACCGTTTGGTAGAAGGAGAGATTGCAAAATTTGAACAGATTCTGGCGGCAGGTTTTACGCCAAAGGAACTGGCACAGTTTCAGGAGTATCTGGGGAGAGTTGCCATAAATATCAACGACAGTACAGAGAGACAGAAGGAAGAAAAGAAAAGGAGGGATTTCTGATTATGCTTAAAACATTAGCGTCACAGATCAAGGAATACAAAAAAGCTTCCATTGCGACCCCGGTCTTTATGATACTGGAGGTCATTATGGAGACGATCATTCCACTGATGATGGCTTCGATCATTGACGATGGCGTATCGGTGGGAAATGCAGGACATATTTATAAGATGGGTGCCCTGATGCTGGCAGCGGCATGCTTTAGTCTTTTCAGTGGTTTTATGGGAGGAAAGTATGGTGCGAAGGCATCCACAGGCTTTGCCAGAAATTTAAGAAAAGCAATGTATGAAAATATACAGACCTTCAGCTTTTCCAATATTGATAAGTTTAGTACGGCGGGGCTTGTCACACGGCTTACCACAGATGTTACCAACATTCAGAACGCATATCAGATGCTGCTTCGCATGTGCATGAGAGCACCGTTCAGCCTGATCTGTGCGATGGTAATGTCTTTTGCGGTAAATACAAGGATTGCCACGGTGTATTTGATCGCAGTGCTGCTTTTAGGTGCGATCCTGGCAGTTCTTCTAACAAGAACCACCAAGTATTTCAACAGTATCTTTCAAAAATATGATGACCTCAATGAGAGCGTACAGGAAAATGTATCTGCGATCCGCGTGGTAAAGGCATATGTGCGTGAGGATCATGAAAAAGAGAAGTTTACAAAGGCAAGCGGGAATGTATATAAGTTGTTTACCAAGGCGGAAGCGATGATCTGTCTGAATATGCCGATCATGCAGTTTGCAGTATATGCCTGTATTCTGGTGATCAGCTGGATGGGGGCACACATGATCGTCAGTAATACGCTGACCACAGGTGATCTGTCCATGCTGCTGACCTATTGTATGAATATTCTGATGAATCTGATGATGCTCTCCATGATCTTCGTGATGGTCACCATGAGCGTGGCAAGTGCCAGACGTGTGGCTGAGGTATTAAACGAGAAACCGGACATTACGAATCCGGAGAATCCGGTCATGGAAGTAGCAGATGGTTCTATTGAATTCCAGCATGTAGATTTCAGCTACAAGAAGGATGCAAAGGAGCCGGTATTAAAGGATATCAATCTGAAGATCCGTTCCGGTGAGACCATCGGTATTCTGGGAGGAACCGGAAGCGGAAAGTCCAGCCTTGTTTCTCTGCTGAGCCGCCTCTATGATGTGACAAAGGGAAGCGTTCTGGTGGGGGGCAGAGATGTCAGAGAGTATGATCTTGAAGTGATCCGAAATCAGGTTGCCGTGGTGCTGCAAAACAATGTACTTTTCTCCGGCACGATCCTTGACAATCTCCGCTGGGGAGACAAGGAGGCAACAAAGGAAGAATGTATGCATGCCTGTGATCTGGCCTGTGCCAGTGAGTTTATTGAAAAGCTGCCAAAGGGGTATGACACCTATATTGAGCAGGGTGGAACCAATGTATCCGGCGGGCAGAAGCAGAGACTTTGTATTGCGAGAGCTTTGTTAAAGAAGCCGAAGGTATTGATCCTGGATGATTCCACCAGTGCTGTAGATACATCAACCGATGCCAGGATCCGGAAGGCATTTGCAGAGGAGATTCCGGGAACCACGAAGCTGATCATTGCACAGCGTGTATCCAGTATCCAGAATGCGGATCGAATTATTATAATGGAAAACGGGGAGATCAACGGATTTGGAACCCATGAGGAGCTGCTTGAGAATAATGAGATATATCGGGATGTATATGAATCGCAGACATCCGGTAACGGAGATTTTGATGAGGCATCTTAAAAGTAATGGAATAGAGAAGAAACGAGAAAGGTGGAATGAGAGATGGCAGAAAATCGTTCGGAAAAGCCAAGGGTACCAAAAGGACCCGGTGGACGAAGGGGAATGGGACCCAGAATGAAACTGGAGCATCCCGGACAGACCATAAAACGTTTGTTGAATTATGTCGGTAAAAGCTATGGAGTTTATCTGGTGCTGGTGCTGATCCTGATCATAGTCAGCGTTCTTGCTAATGTACAGGGAACCATGTTTACCAAAACATTGATCGATGAGTATATTACCCCGCTTATGACAGCAAAGGAAAAGGATTTCGGACCGTTGCTGCACAAGATATTTCAGGTGGCATGTTTTTACGGAGTGGGTGTATTTTCTACCTGGGCATATAACCGTCTGATGGTTAATGTCACACAGGGAACCTTGCGAAAGCTCAGGGATGACCTGTTTGTTCATATGGAATCTTTACCAATTAAATATTTTGATACACATTCCCACGGAGATATCATGTCAATTTATACCAATGATATTGATACTCTCCGTCAGATGATCAGCCAGAGTATGACACAGCTTTTTTCCAGTGTGATCACCATTGTGAGTGTGCTGACGGCAATGATCATGATCAATGTGCCTTTGACACTGGTTACTTTGTTTATGGTGGGTGTGACGCTGGTGGCTACCAAGAAGGTAGCAGGACTTTCCGGAGCCTACTTTATCCAGCAGCAGAAGGATCTGGGAAAGGTCAATGGCCATATCGAGGAGATGATGAATGGCCAGAAAGTGGTAAAGGTATTCTGCCGTGAGCAGGAGAGTATGGATGAGTTTAATGCGTTAAATGACGAGCTGTTCCACAGCGCGGACAATGCCAATACCTTTGCCAATGTCATGGGACCCATCAATGCCCAGCTTGGAAACGTCAGCTATGTGCTTTGTGCCATGATCGGAGGTCTTCTGGCATTTAATAAGGTGGGAGGATTTACCGTCGGTGGACTGGTGGCATTTCTGACTTATAATAGGTCCTTCAGCATGCCGATCAACCAGGTAAGTATGCAGTTAAACAGTATCGTGATGGCGCTGGCAGGAGCAGACCGTATCTTTGAACTGCTGGATGAGAAGCCGGAGGTCAATGACGGTTATGTGGAGCTGGTACGTGCCAATGAGGATGAGCAGGGCAATATTACGGAGAGCGAAAAGAGAACCGGTCTCTGGGCATGGAAGCATTACCATAAGGATACCGATACAGTGACTTACCAGAAGCTGTGCGGTGAGGTGGTATTTGACCATGTAGACTTTGGCTACAATGATGACAAGATCATTCTTCATGATGTGGAGATGTATGCGAAGCCTGGACAAAAAATTGCATTTGTAGGTGCTACAGGAGCCGGTAAGACAACGATCACGAATCTGATCAACCGCTTTTATGATATTCAGGATGGTAAGATCCGTTTTGACGGAATCAATGTTAATAAGATCAAAAAAGAGGATCTGCGTCATTCCCTGGGAATCGTTCTTCAGGATACCCATCTGTTTACGGGAACGGTCCGGGATAATATCCGGTACGGTAAGCTGGATGCAACAGACGAGGAAGTGGTGGCAGCCGCAAAGCTTGCCAATGCGGACTCCTTTATCCGGCATCTGCCACAGGGGTATGATACGGTGCTGACAGGAGACGGTGGCAACTTAAGCCAGGGTCAGCGTCAGCTTCTGGCGATCGCCAGAGCAGCCATTGCCGATCCGCCGGCATTGATCCTGGATGAGGCAACCAGCTCCATTGATACCCGTACCGAAAAACTGGTACAGGATGGCATGGATCGTCTGATGAAGGGAAGAACGACCTTTGTCATCGCCCATCGTCTTTCCACGGTCCGCAATAGTGACTGCATCATGGTTCTGGAGCAGGGGCGGATCATCGAAAGAGGTACTCATGACCAGCTGATCGAACAGCAGGGCAAATATTACCAGCTTTATACCGGTAAGACGGCAGGAGCAGAGATTGCCTGACAGGATAGTATAACAGCAATCAGGAGATCAGATAGAAAAGTTAAAAAATTATTTTTCAATCTGCGATAAAATAAACAAGGATAAAACGTTGGGTTTTGCCCTTGTTTTTTGAGATTTATCTAAAAAACAAAAGCACTCTTGCGGATGAATGTCACAAGAGTGTTTTTGGTATAAATATATGAACTATTATCAAAAAAATAGTCTATTCTTCCAGATATTTTTCGCAAGCCTCAATCACTTTTGTCATAGCCTCCGGTCCCGGAGCACCGATGGTATTACGTTTATTGACACAGGTCTCCATGGAGATGGCATCGTAGATATCTTCCTCAAAAACAGGACTGATGGCTTTGTATTCCTCCAGGCTCATCTCTCCCAGAGAGATGCCCTTATCGATGCAGTAAAGCACGAGCTGGCCGATAATACCGTGGGCATCACGGAACGGAACGCCGTGGTTTACAAGATAATCGGCAGCGTCGGTGGCGTTGGTAAAGCCGCCCTCTGCACTGGCACGCATACGGTCCTTACGGAAGGTCATGGTATCTAACATACCGTGGAACAGGACGATACAGCCCTTTGTGGTATCAATGGCGTCAAAGACAAATTCCTTATCCTCCTGCATATCCTTATTGTAAGCCAGAGGAAGGCTCTTCATGGTAGTCAGCAGAGACATCAGGGCACCGTAGACACGACCGGTCTTGCCGCGCACAAGCTCAGCGATATCCGGGTTTTTCTTTTGTGGCATGATGCTGCTGCCGGTGGAGTAGGAATCGTCAATGTCCACAAACTGATACTCGTTGGTATTCCAGGTGATGATCTCCTCACAGAAGCGGGAAAGATGCATCATGATAATGGACATATCATTTAAAAACTCGATCAGATAATCACGGTCAGAAACAGAATCCATACTGTTTAAGGTTGGTCCGGTAAAGCCAAGAAGTCTGGCGGTTTCTTCCCGGTCTAACGGATATGTGGTGCCTGCGAGGGCTCCGGAACCGAGAGGGCAGTAGTTCATACGCTCTAAGGTGTCCGAAAGACGGGAACGGTCACGCTTAAACATCTCAAAATAGGCTCCCATATGATGTGCCAGAGTGATCGGCTGTGCCTTCTGCAGATGGGTAAAGCCCGGCATGATCGTGTGAAGGTTCTCCTTCATAATACGCAGGATGCTGTCCAGCAGACTCTTGAGGAGATCATTCATTTCCTTAATCTCATGGCGTGTGTAAAGCTTCATATCCAGTGCAACCTGATCATTACGGCTGCGGCCGGTATGAAGACGCTTTCCGGCATCCCCGATGCGCTCGATCAGATGTGCCTCCACAAAGCTGTGGATATCCTCATGCTCTGCGGTAAAGGTCAGAGTGCCGTTGTCAATGTCCTCACGGATGCTTTTCAGTCCTTTGATGATGCTTTCCTTGTCCTCGTCCGACAGGATTCCCTGTTTGGCAAGCATGGTGACATGGGCAATACTTCCCTCAATATCTTCCTTGTAGAACTTCTGGTCAAAGGAAAGAGATGCGTTAAAATTGTGTACAAGCTGATTTGTTTCCTTGGTAAAACGTCCGCCCCAAAGCTTCATAATTTCCTCATTTCTGTACTGCGGGTATTTTATTCAATGACATGTTCGTGACAGGCAGCACGCTGTCCGGATCATTGGCTGTAAACCGGCAAAAACAAACCGAAATGGAGATCCATTTCGGTTTGACTTGTTTCAATTACGGAAAACACCGTATCAGCGGATTAATTCTCAGCCTCCGGTTTGCTGTCAGAAAACTCGATGTAATCATCATCGAAATCATCCTCATAATCATCATCGAAATCATCGAGATAATCCGGTGTGAAATAACGGTAAACCGCATATGCGATCGCTGCAACGGTAGCGATCGCACCAACGATGGCAAGTGCGATCAGAATGCCGTTTTTGTTTTTTTCTTCTAATTCCTTTTTGTGAAGGAGCTCATTGATACGTGCTGTGTTTAAAAGTTCTTCCAGTTTTGAATTATTCATCATACAATACCTCCAATCCAGCTAAATATTACTATAAGTATATCATACCTTTTTTAGCTTTGCAAATGAAGATAACATTTTTCTGGTGTTGCCATTATCAAAAGCAACGGTGACTTCAAAATCGGCTCCGTTTGGGTTGATGGCCTGCACCACGCCTTCGCCAAAGCGCATGTGACGGACACGGTCTCCCTCGGAATAGCTGAGGGTGGCAGGTGCATCGGATGTGGATGATTTGGAATTTGGTGCCGTATAAGAGCTGCCAAAGCCCTTGGAGATCATAGGATTGCCTGCCAGAAGATCCAGACCGCTTTTGCCACGGGTGTGGCCGGACTGCTTGACACGCTGTTCGGCAGCAGGATTCCAGGTTCCGGTGCCGTAGGACTTGCCGGCGGAACCATTACTGTAGGATCTGCCGGCAGAGTTGTTGCTGCTGGCTCTGCCGGAGAAACTGTTGTTATTGTTATAGCTGCCGGAAAAGCTGTTACGGCTGCCCGGACCGGCTCCGAAGGAAATCCCACCCGGCTGGTGTTTTAAGAACTCGGCGGCACTGACTCCGCCGGAGGAAGCCGTAGAAGAACCGCCGCCGGCATGGATCAGATAACGCGGGATCTCGCTGATAAAGCGGGAAGGCCGGTTGAACTGATGTTCTCCGTTGCGGAAACGGGTTCTGGCACAGCTTAGGGAAAGCTTTTTCATGGCTCTGGTAATGCCTACATAGCAAAGGCGGCGTTCCTCCTCCATCTCCTCGGCGGCCTGATCGGGATCCTCCCCGTAAACAGCCATGGCACCAGGGAAGATTCCGTCTTCCATACCCACCAGATAGACATAAGGAAACTCCAGTCCTTTGGCACTATGAAGGGTCATCAGCAGAACGATATCGGTGCTGTCATCCACATTGTCAATATCTGCCACCAGGGCAACCTCCTCCAGAAATCCTCCCAGAGTTGCTCCGTCTTCTTCATGCTCCTCCTCGTAGGAGGCGGCTTTGTTGATCAGTTCTTCGATATTTTCCAGACGCGACTGGGATTCCTCTGTGTCATCCTCCAACAGCATTGCCTCATATCCGGTCTGTTCCACCACGTCCCGGACAAGCTGTTCGATGGAGTAGTCCGGATCCTCCAGACTGGTACGGAAGGATTCGATGAGTCCCACGAAGCTTCCAAGCTTTGCGGCACTGCGGCCGATGTTCTCAATATATTCGTAATCCCGCAGGGCATTATAAAAGCTGATGCCGTGAATGATCGCATAATTACTGACACGGTCAATGGTGGTCAGGCCGATCCCGCGTTTCGGGACATTAATGATTCGTTTGGCGGAGATATCATCCATGCCGTTTTCAATGGTGCGCAGATAAGCAAGGATGTCCTTGATCTCTTTGCGCTGGTAAAAGTTGACGGCACCGACGATGCGGTAAGGGATATTGTAATTGATCAGCTTCTCCTCGAAAACACGGGACTGGGCATTGGTGCGGTACAGCACGGCAAAGTCCTTATAAGAAGCCTCTCCGTTTTCTACGGCGCGGGCGATGGCAGAGGAGACTGCCTCCGCTTCCTCATATTCATTCTCAAACTGGGAATAGTAGATGGAATCTCCTTTGTCCTTGCGGGTCCAGAGAGCCTTTTCCTTACGTTTTGTATTATTGTGGATCACAGCATTGGCAGCATCCAGAATATTCTGGGTGGAGCGGTAATTTTCCTCCAGGCGGATCACACGGGTATCGGGATATTCCTGCTCAAAATTCAGGATATTCATAATATTGGCACCACGGAATTTATAGATGGACTGGTCGTCATCACCCACGACGCAGAGATTGTGTTCCACACCGCCATCCTCGGAAGGAGTACTTGCCATCAGACTGATCAGCTTAAACTGTGCGGTATTGGTATCCTGATACTCGTCCACCATAATGTAGCGGAAACGGTTCTGGTAATAGGACAGAATGTCTTTATTTTCCTGAAACATCTGGATCGTCTTGCAGATCAGATCATCAAAATCAAGTGCATTGGCATCCCGGAGACGTTTCTCGTATTCCTGATAGGCACGGGCGTAGGTTTCCCGCATTTTGTCTCCCTGAGCCCTCCGGGCATACTCCTCCGGACCGATCAGTTCGTCCTTTGCATTGGAGATCACATTCAGAAAGGCACGTTCCTTGTACTTTTTGGGATCCAGATCAAGGAATTTGATGATCTCCCGCATCAGGGCACGCTGGTCATCGGCATCATAGATCGTAAAGCTTCGTTTATAACCAAGCACCTCGATATAACGGCGCAGGATCCGCACACAGGTAGAATGAAAGGTGCTGACCCAGATGTTTTCAGAGCCGTAGCCTACGATCTGATCCACACGTTCCCTCATTTCTCCGGCGGCTTTGTTGGTGAAGGTCAGTGCCAGAATATGATAAGGATTGACGTCATAATAATCGATCAGATAAGCAATGCGGTGGGTGAGAACTCTTGTTTTGCCGGAGCCGGCACCTGCAAGGATCAGAAGAGGTCCCTTAAAATGCTTGACGGCTTCTTCCTGCTGGGGATTTAATCCCTCTAATATATTTTCTAACATAAAAATAAGGTGTTCCTTTCTATAAAATGCTTGTAAAGTGATATAGACATGTCTCCAAATGCCGGATTTCTCCGATGTTATTTGTCTAGTGGAGGATTGGATGGAAATAACTTGTCGCGGTATTCTTTGGCAGTAGTGAAGAAATGATTGATCTCCGCTTCGTTTCCCTGTTCGATGGCATGCTCCATACCGCCAAGCAGCTCCTTGTATTCTTTCAGGAAACCAAGGATTGCATCCCTGTTTGCCAGACAGATGCTGGTCCACATTTCCGGTGAAGAGGAGGAAATTCTGGTAATATCACGGAAACCGCCCGCGGCAAGAAGCTGGTACATCCCCTTGTCATCCCTGGCCCGCACGGCATTTACCAAAGCGGCAGAAATAATATGCGGTGCGTGGCTGATGCCGGCAGTTGCCTCATCATGCTCTGTTACATCAATGGTCACACAGCGGGATCCGGTCACGTTCCGGACAAATTCCTGCATCCACCGGATGCTTTCTGCCGGAACCTGACTGGTTGGAGTTAATATGTAATAACAGTCTTTCAGAAGAGAGGCAAAGGAGTACTCGTAGCCGATATGCTCGGTACCGGCCATAGGGTGGCCGCCGATAAAGCAGTGGTCCAGTCCCTCCCGGTGAACCGCCTCATAGATCTCGCCCTTAACGCTGCCCACATCGGTCAGGATACAGTCCTTTCGCAGATATGGTTTGAGCTTTGTAAGATATGCAACATTGGTGCGCACCGGGGTGCAGAGGAAGATCACATCCCAGTTCCTGACGTCAGAGATATCTGTTGTGATATCTGTCAGTACTCCGTCGGATAAAGCCATTTCCAGCCGGGGATGTTTTTTTGTCTCGTAATAGTTATATGCAGATATCCGGGCATCCGGCAGCTCGTTACGGATACAGCGTGCTACGGAGCCGCCGATGAGTCCCAGACCGATGAAACCAAAATGTTTTCTTGTGTCTAATAGATCCATGAGTATTCAGTACCTTTCTATTCTGATGTATGTTGTCTGTGTCGTTAAAAACAGATGGAGAACACCTGTACGGTATGAACATCCGTAAATTATATTCTAATCGACAGAATTTCGGGTGTCAACTTGATAATTTCCATGGATGGGGTTATAATGAAAAAACGTTTGATGAAAGAAATATTAAGATTTGCTTCAAAATGGAGGAGCACGAATGAAGAAGGGTATCAATCGGGTTAAAATGGGGATAAAAGCACTGATCGGCGTGATTGGTGGATATCTTGGGGTGGTCTCCACAATTTTGGGAACTATACTGGGGATCCTGGCATCGATCCTGGTGGTGTGTCTGATCGCCGGGATCTGCGTTTATGTAAAGGTGATTCCTATGTTTACAGAGGCCAGAGAGGTGGTATTTGACAATCTGGTCAATATGACAGAGGAAGACTTTGTTATGAACGAGGATACACAGGTATTTGATGACAAAGGAAAGAAGATCGGTTCGGTCAATGCGGGCAGATTTAAGTATACCAAGATATCAAAGATCTCTCCTTATATTTATAATGGATATATTGCCGTGGAGGATAAACGGTTCAAGACCCACGGAGGTGTGGATCTGCTGGCAACCATGCGTGCCAGTGTAGCACTTTTGAAAAACAGGGGAGAGATCACTCAGGGAGGAAGTACCATCACGCAGCAGGTGATCAAAAATAATCTTTTGTCCCAGGAGCAGACCTTTACCAGAAAGGTGGCAGAGATCCTGCTGGCACCTTCGGTGGAGCAGAAGTTTGGCAAGGATAAGATCATGGAGTTTTACTGTAACAGTAATTATTATGGAAATCGCTGCTACGGGGTTGCCTCTGCCAGCAAATATTATTTTGGAAAGAAACCGGCAGATCTGGAACCGGCGGAGGCGGCTATATTGATCGGTCTGTCCAATTCACCGGCTGCATATAATCCGGTTGCCCATCCCAAGGAGGCAAAACAAAAGAGAAATGAAGTGCTTTTGAAAATGTATGAGGGAGGAGCGATCACCCGGAAAGAATACAAAAAAGCGGTGAAAACGAAGCTGCAGGTTCTTCAGCTTGCGGAGAAAACCGCCAATGAGAGTTATCTGCTAAGTTATGCCGTACACTGTGCTGCATTGTCTCTGATGGAAAAGGAGAATTTCCAATTTAAATATACCTTTAAGACCAAAAAAGAGTACGAAACGTATCAGGCAAAATATGCATCGGTATACAGTGCGAAGTGTGACGATATCCGTTCCGGTGGATATAAGCTTTATACATCGTTAAATCAGAAGAAACAGAAAAAGCTCCAGGCGGCCGTTGATCACGGTCTGGCATATAACACGGAGAAAAATGCAGACAGTGGAAAATATGCTCTGCAGGGGGCGGCTGTCTGTGTAGATAACAATACAAATTATGTCGTGGCTGTTGTTGGTGGACGTGGCACAAAGGATGCCTACAACAGAGCATATCTGTCGGCCCGTCAGTCGGGAAGTTCCATTAAGCCATTGATCGATTACGCGCCGGGATTTGAGTCAGGAAAGTTTTCTCCTTCTACGGTTGTGAATGACCATGCGATCAAAAACGGTCCCAAAAATTCCGGGGGAGGTTACCGGGGCAATGTACATGTCAGAGAAGCAGTGGCACGTTCCATTAATACCATTGCATGGCAGGTGCTGGAGGCCATTACTCCGGAGTATGGTCTGTCTTTTCTGGACAAGATGCATTTTCATAACCTCAGTTATGTGGATAATGGTAATATGGCACTGTCTCTGGGAGGATTTACAGAAGGTGTCCGTGTGGTGGATATGGCAAAGGGATATGCCACTCTTGCAAATAACGGAGAGTACAGTGACCGGACCTGTATCAAAAAGATCAGTCATGTATCCGATGGTGTGATCTATAAGGATGCTGAGGAAAAAACACAGGTTTATTCCAAGGGGGCTGCCTGGATGATGACAGATGTTCTAAAGGGAGTTTTTAATGAGAGTTATGGTACTGCCAGAGCATTGAAACTGAATGGAGGACAGATCACAGCGGGAAAAACCGGTACGACAAACTCCAGCAAGGATGTATGGTTCTGTGGATATTCCGCTTATTATACAACGGTAGTATGGTGTGGCTACGATACACCAAGAGCTATGCCCGGAACATATGGTGCAACACTTTCCGGAGCGATCTGGAAGAATTATATGAACCAGATTCATCAGAATCTGGCACCGAAGGATTTTGAAAAGCCGGAGACGGTATGTCTGGCAAAATATGACAGTAAGGGGCATATTATTGAAGGAACCGAGGTGACAGGGGATCGGAAACGAAGCTATGGTATGGACTATTTTGCCACAGATATTCTGGAGGATACCACGGAGTATGTGGATCATGAGACAGATCAGTCAAGGCAGAACAAGGCCAAAAGTAAGCTGGAAAAGTTTGAAAAGCTGACTATTACCAGTATCGCAGATTACTATACTTTCACAGAGACATATAATACATTGAAAAACATGATCGCTGTGATAAAGGATGACGATGTCCGCAAAGAATACAGCATCAGATGTAAGGATAAATATGACAGTCTGAAGGATGAGTCCATAAAATGGAAGGATGTTGTGAAGGCCTACGAGCAACAGCGCTCGGAAGAAAATCAGAGGCTGGCAGATGCGGCGTCTGCGAAAGCAAAAAGGGAAAGAGAGGCATTGACCAAAAAAACAAGGATAGCTCTGGCACAGACACGATTAAAGAAATTGACGGGATATGAATATCAGCCGGAGAATATGAATGATCTCCTGAAAAAAGCGGAACAGGCAGTAGAGGCATGCAAACCATATTCCGAGTATAATGAGCTTCATGGAGATTATATCCGTAACAGGCAAAAGATTCAGGCACTTCCGACAAAAGAACAATATGATGCAGATGATCAGGAAAATACATCAGGGACAGATAATAATGCAGAGTAGAAACTATAGCCGGATGGGGGAAAAAGCGTGGAAAAGAAAATACAGGATTCTGTGATCGCTAAGCAGGAAAAAGCAGCGAAACAACAGGAATTATTGGAAAAAAAGAGACAGGCTCGTGCGGAGTATAATGTTTCCGGAAGACATTCTAATGAAACGCGGGAAAGAAAACACCAGGAACACATTTTAAAAAAACAGCAGAAGCAGCAGACGGTACAGAAAAAGAAACAGGAAAAAACGAAAAAAAAATTTACTGATTCCTTTCAGAAGGCTGTGGCATTTGATGATGCAGAGGGGGTTTCCGTCAGTGAGTGGTTTTTAAGTATCTGCTGGATCAAGATTCCGGTGATAGGCTTCATATATGCTCTGACGCTGGCTTTGAATAAAAAGACGCATTTAGCAAAACGGAATTTTGCAAGAGGTTATCTGATATACCGTTGTCTGGTATTAATACTATCGGTAACGATATTGTATGTGTTGTATCAGGTAGGGCTCAGTTTTATTGATGAATTGCTGTCCTTTGTCAAGTGATAATTACTGATATGGAGCGCATAATATAATGGAGAGAATGATCTGACCTGTGACCGTAAGGAGAAATGGGCAGAGGAATGGTAATATGATCAGACAGGAAAATGTAGTGGCAGTTTATTGCAGAGTTTCCAAAAGAGATCAGAGTACAAGTATTGATAATCAGATTGATCTGGCCAGAAATTATATTGGACAGGATACCGGACTATCGGGATTTCGTGTATGTGTTTTTGAAGACGAAGGATATACAGGGACAAACATGAACCGGCCGGCAGTAAAAAAGCTGCTTGCCGGTATTTTTTTGGGTAAAATACAAGCTATGGTGATCAAGGATTTTTCCAGATTATCAAGAGATCATCTGATATTGGCGGAACTTTTGGAAATGGTATTTCCACGCTATCCTTTGCGGGTTGTTTCAATTGCAGACCGATACGACAGCGAATATGACCGTCCGGGAATGGAAATCGGAATTAAAAATTTATTTTATGAATATTATTGCAGGGACATCTCTAATAAAACGCAGAAGGCATTGTATGCCAGACGGCAAAATGGGGAAGCAAGACCGGGAAAATGTCCATATGGTTATGAAAAAAATGCGCAGGGAAGACTTGTTATAAAATGCCGGGAGGCAAGGATTATCCGGGAAATTTTCTGCATGGGTATGGAAGGAAAAAAATGCACAGAAATTGCGCAGATCCTTAAAAAGACAGACGAAAGCAGAAAATGGAGTGCACCGGCCGTCTGGCGGATCCTTCATGATCCTGTGTACATAGGTCATGATCGTTGGCATAAAACGGTAAACAGATATGGGAATGGATTTACAACGGTGCCACTTGCAAAGGAAAAGTGGAATATCAGAGAAAATGCCCATCCGGCCATTATACGCAGAGAAACCTATGAAATAATAAGAAAGCGGTATCCGGAACCAAATGGAAATATAAAAAAAAGACGGCCGCGTCACATCTTTCACGGAGTGACAAAGTGCGGAAAATGTGGAATGGCATTGTGCCGGCATAGAGATCAGAGGGATGTGTTGATCTGTAAACAGGACAAAGAGCAGATCAAAATTTCCGTATTGTGGGAAATCATTCAGGGGATTTTTGGCGCGCAAAACCCGAAATACCGGGAAATATTCTTGAAAATATTTATAGATAAGATCATCATAACAGGGGAAGAGGTTGCTGTTAAGACAAAAGTAGTTATTGAAAATGACTTTACATTATGATATAATTCTAGTTAATTGTAATTCATGTGTGCCATTGTGTATTAGAACTCCTGAATTACAAAATAATATCAAAGGAGAGAGAAAATGAAGCATAAGAACATTGCAAAGCGTGTGCTGGCATGTGGTCTTGCCGTAGCTATGGTTGTGACAAGTGGAAATTATTCCTCTGTGAGCGTATCTGCTGCGAAAAAGACAAAAAAGGCTGCGAAAAAGACAAAAGCAAAATTGTCTAAGAAGAAGGCCAGCATTACAGCAGGCGGAACATTAACCTTAAAGGTAAAGAAAGCCAATAAAAAGGTTAAATGGTCCATTAAAAACAAAAAAATTGCGAAAGTCGCAGCAACAAGTGGAAAGAAGAAAGAGACAGCTAAGATCTTAGGTGTCAAGAAGGGTTCCACTGTAGTCGTTGCTAAGGTAGGAAAGGTAAAATTAAAATGCAAGGTTACTGTTAAGGCAAATAAGATCAAGTCTGTATCTGTCGACAAGCTGGATCACTCTGCGCTGACAGTGAAATTTACCAAGAAAACTCCTCTGAATGCAGGGGACGTTAAGATTGCTGTTAAGGACTATAAGACAGGATCTTACAATGAAAATCCGAAGGTAGAAGCTCTTTCTACAAAGGATCAGAAGACATATCGTCTTTATCTGACATCTGGAGTAGCATTGTCTGACTTTGTACGAGTTACGGTTGGCAAGTTCTCCAAGGAGGTTCAGAATAAGCAGAAATTCTATGCAACCAAAAATGGCGTAACCATCCTTTTGGAGAAGGATACTACAGTCAACGAGAAACTTGATGGATATTTCTATCAGCCGGTTGGTTATATTTCTTATTCTCTGAAGAAAGGAAGCAAGCTTCCGAAGGGATTATCTCTGGTTGGCAAGAGAGGAAAACTGAAAGGTATTCCAAATACGCCGGGAACAACAGAGACTACCATTATCGGTAAGGATGAGGCTGGCAGAAAAGCGACTCTCAAGGTTACATTTAAAGTGTATGATGAGACAACGATTGCTGCAGCAGATTCTCCAAACAACGAGATTAAGCTGGATGATTACATGGCAGCAATGAATGCAAGCCGTTTGGCAACAGCAACACCACCTTCTTCTCAGGCAGGTACACCGTCCGTATCATCTGATCCGGATGCACCATCTGTTCCATCGGTAGTTCCGATGAATCCTTCCGCTAGTACTAAACCAAATTCTGATACCGTATATACAAGCTATAAGATCACACCATATGGTGGTTCCGGCAGTTATAAGTATGACCTGGTTCAGACTGGTACAGATGCCGGTGTGAAGATTTCGACAGATGTAACAGATGCAAACAACGCGGTTACCAAGAAGGCTGCTAAGAGTACGGAGTTATATATTCCATATGGTCTGGCTGCAGGCGATCATGTATATACGATTAATATTACTGACGCAGCAGATGCCACCCGTACAACGACAGCGACAGTAACCATTAAGGTTGTTGAGAACTTTAATGTAAGCGGAACGATCAAGGATAAGGCAGATAATCCTCTTTCCGGAAATGAAGCAATCTACTTCTATCCTGCTGATGCAGAGAATGTGGCCGATTACGTTAAAGGAAATACTTTCCTGAAATATGCCCGTCAGCCGATTTCGACAGATTCGCCGTTGACAACGCTGGTTCCGGTTGCAGGTAACCAGCCGGATGGATATGATACCGGTGATGATTTTTATGTTTCCTGCGCAAATGGAGACGAGTATAGGGGCTATGTTCATGATGAAACCACAAAGACAGGTCCATTCCCTATGCCTACTATTTTGACAGAAGCACCGACTGCTTCACCGGCAGCATCTGCAGCAGCATCAGCATCAACATCTGCAGCACCACAGTTTGTGGCACCGGTGATCGAGGCTGGTAATTATGCAGCGGAGGTACCGGCAGGTACATATACAGTTAAGGTAAGAGGTAAGAACGGCGTCAGATACCAGTTGGACGGCAAAGTAACCGTGGCAGCGGATGCAGTGGCAGCACTGAATCTGACAATGCCGGTTCGTTTTGCAAACATCAAGGCAACTGCAAAGTTTGCAAGCGATAAGGCTGTTGCAAATGACAACATTTATTTCGAGTCAGAAAATAATCAGTATGAGAATATGACGTTCTATGCCAGAACAGATTATCAGGGAGTCTTTAATGTTTCTCTTCCGGCCGGAACTTATCAGGCATATTGGAAGGATGAGAATGGCATGAGACAGTATTTCCAGACACCGATCAAGGTAGAGGATGCTACCAATGCTGATCTTGGTGAACTGAAGCTTGCAGTATCCAGATATGAGATATCAGGTGCTTTCAAAATCCATCAGAAAGGCATTTTATCTGATAAGGAAGAGGATGTTTTGACGGGCGGTTATAATCTGAGATTCTATGATGCCAAGGGAAATGTGAAATACTCATCATATACCAAGTACAAAGCATCAGAGAATGGTACGAATTTTGACAAGGTGATGCTTGATAACGGCACCTATACTGTTCGTGTGAGATATCGTATGCCTGGATCAACGTATGATGATGATGATGGGCCTTATCAGGTCTCCTACGATGACTATCAGCTTTTCACCGTAGGTACGGTAACGGTAAATGGCGGAGATGTTAAGCAGGATTTTGTTCTTAATCCGACAACAGCAGGTGTGACTGCTGAGTTTGCCAATGCAAATGTACTGGCACTGGAGCAGGAGACGGTATACACATCTACCGGCAACAATGATATTCTGGTGAAGTTTGCGATTCCAAAGACAGAGGGACAGTCCAATGTAAGATATGATTTCAGTGCCGTATTTAACGATGACCAGAAGATGCCAAACAACATCGTTATCTACAAAGAGCCGGCAAATGGTGAGACATCCTATAAGAAAGTTGCTACCATCGGCAAAAATAACGAAGATTATGACAACTACGCATATCTGGCAGAGGGAACATATATTATGCGCGCAACTCCGATCGACAGTAAGAATAATACACAGAAGATTGGAAATGTTAAGGTGAAGGTTTCCAAGCATCTGGCAGCGTATGAGAAGAGTTCGACTGCTTTGGTACCAAACGGAGCACCGGTATCTGTTGTTTGTGCAAAGAATGTGCAGGATAAGGATTTCCAGTATACAGCATATGTGAAGGTCTCTGTTACAGAAGGCAAGACATATGAAGTATCTTATTCATCCAAGACGATCGGTGTAGATTCTGTCAGTGTAGATGCATATGATCCACAGTATGTTCTTTCGGGAGATCTTTCAAAGGTATCCGGGGATTATGCAAATGGATCCGGTAAGGTATCATTTACCGCTCGCAAGTCCGGTGATGTATATCTGGAATTCACAACAACTGATACTCTTTATACAACAATTGATGTGAGTGCAGTTGAAAAATAGTCAGTCATTAAAATTTGCAATGAAAAATTGTTTCATTAATAATAAAGGAGATGAACCAATGAAATTAAATAATTTCGAAAAGCGCGCATTCGCGGTAGGTTTAGCTCTGAGCATGGTGGTATCCGGAAGTGGTGTCAATGCTGGCACCGCTACGGCTGCCAAAAAGCCAAAGCTTAGCAAAAGCAAACTTACGATCACAGCGGGAAAGACTGCGGCTTTAAAGGTTAACAATGCGAAGAAAAAAGTTAAATGGTCTGTAAATAAAAAGAAAATTGTAAAGATCACTTCCAAGAGTGGGAAAAAGAAAGAGGCAGTCGTTCTCAAGGGATTAAAGAAGGGCAAGGCTGTTGTAACTGCAAAGGTTGGAAAAAAGAAGATCAAATGTAAGATTACAGTAAAGGCTCAGAAGCCAAACTTTAAGTCAGTATCTGTTGATCAGTTTGATTCGCAGTGTCTGGTACTGAATTTGAAGAAAAAGGATTCTTCTCTGAAGGTATCCGATCTGACCGTGACCAGAAAAGAATCAACAGGTGCATTTAATCAGGCAGTGAATGTTACAAAGGTCATTCCTGTAAATGCAAAGAAGTATCGTGTCTATCTGCAGAATGGGATCGATAATGGTACTTATGTACAGATCGCTTCCGGTATCAGCAAAGCTTCTACACAGTATAAGCTTCCATTTAAGGCGGTTGATAAAGAGACAAATCTTCTGCTTAAAAAGGGAGACATTGTCAAAGATACGTTTACGGAGTACAGCTATAGAGTTGGTAAAAAGGTTTCCACATGGTTCGATGGGGAAATCGGCGAAGTGAAAGCAAGCGTTTCTAAGGGAAAACTTCCGGCTGGAGTGATCCTTGACAAAAAATCCTATAAGTTAAAGGGAATTCCTACAGAGGCAGGAACTACACAGGTAACCTTCAAGGCTTCGGATGAACTTGGAAGAACAGCATCTGTCAAGGTAAATATTTGTGTTTATGATGACACTGCCATTGCGATAGGAAATTCTTCTGAGGAAATCTACTGGACCAGTGACCTGAAAGAAAAAGCTGCTGCACAAGTGGCAGGCAATGCTACCAAACTGGATGCAGATAAGCTGGATAATCTGTCTGGCAGCTATGCGAAGACTTATGATATTACTCCAAAGGGTGGCTCCGGTAATTATACCTTCACTCTGGATACTCCGGACAATACGGACGTAAGACTTTCCACAGATAAGATTGCCGATGATGCATCTAAGACGGTAACAAAGAAGAGTGCAAGTTCTACAAAGCTTTGTATTCCATATTCTATTACCGCCGGTACTCATACTTATAAAGTAACGGCTGCCGATGTTATGGATGCGAACCGCACCTGCACAACAACGATCACAGTGAAGGTAGTTCCTTGCTATAATGTAAACGGTGTTGTAAAGAGTTCCAACGGACTTCCGATCACCGGTACACATGTTGGTTTCTACTCCAAGGATGGAGAGAAGCAGTTTTATGCATATGTGTCTCCAAAATATAATTATGCAGAGAATGATGATGCCAGTCAGGAAGTTGGTGCTTATGACATAGAGATTCCGGCAGGTACATACGTTGTCAAAGTAGATGGAGATGTCAACTATGAGATGGCTAAGACAGTGAAGATCACAAAGGCCAGCAAGATGGTTAAGGTTACTGTTCCGCAGTATTTCTACACGGTAAGTGGAAAGGCAACCTATTCGAACAGTGGAAATAAGTTAGAGAATAAAGCTGTTTACTTTGAGTGTCTGAATAATCAGTATGAGACAAAGAATGGTGATTTCGCCACCACAACAAATGGCGAAGGCTGCTTTAACATTGCTCTTCCGGCAAACAGCTATGCAGCTTATGTACTGGATGAGAAGGGTAACAGAAAG
This sequence comes from uncultured Lachnospiraceae bacterium, assembly GCA_934339135.1. Classification (GTDB taxonomy): domain Bacteria; phylum Bacillota; class Clostridia; order Lachnospirales; family Lachnospiraceae; genus Jutongia. Next base: position 39,459 of record CAKRHP010000008.1, read on the forward strand.
TACTTTACCAAGAAGATCACAGTAACAAATAAGGACGTTTCTGTTGGAACCATCAAGGCAGGTCTGGCACGTTACTCTGTAGAGGGTATTGCATTTAACGGAACCGCTGTAGATCAGCAGACACAGTTTGCAGATAAGATTACAAATACTACAATGTATTTCTATAACGACAAGGGGCTCTGTGTTGCTCAGCCATCTACCGGTGAAAATGGATACTATAAGGTATTCCTTCCGGGGGATGCTACTTATACGGTAAAAGCACGTTTTGCAGGTGCAATACGTACCCTTGGAACAGTAACAGTAGCGAAGGCAAATCAGAAGGATGTCAATCTGACCTATGCAGTTGCAACAGATACTACAGGTGCTACAGCATACGCAGCAAATCCTCTGGCGCTTGAGTCTGTATTGAATTCTGCCGGTGGAAATGATGTGATCTGGAGCTTCACTCCGGTTGAGACCGCAGAATATACACTGAAGGCTTCTACGGCAGTTGATAATGGCTATGAAATGACATTGTTTGATGCAAATATGCAGTACCTCAGCAGTGCTAAGAGTTCTGGCAGCTCCGATTCAGATGATGATGACGATAGCGATTATATCAGAAATTACATCAGCAGTGTAACGCTTGAGGCTAATAAGACATATTACATCAAGGTTCAGCCAACCGGAGTAACAGGAAGAAATCCATATACTCCACAGGCACAGGGCGAGGTTAAGCTGGTTATTACAAAGCAAACTGTAGTGACCCCGTCAGAAGCACCGACACCAAGTGTATCTCCGGATGTGCCGGCACCAAGTGTGTCTCCGGTTGCACCGACACCAAGTGCTTCTGCGAGCGAGTAATGCAGATGGCAGGATAGTCAATAAAAGGAAATTATAATATTTTCTTTCTTAGGGAACTGTACCAATGTACAGTTCCCTTTTTATCATTTTCATAGAACCCGATTAATCCACTATTTCATAGATAAATAGTATGGAAAAATGGTAGAGAATGCGTTATAATATAAGAGTTATAAATAAAGACAGTGCATAACAAGGCACAGAAAGGCGTGGTTGATTTATATGAAAATATCATCAAAGGGTAGATATGCACTTCGGTTGATGCTGGATATTGCGCAGCATGATAATGGCAATCCGGTGCGGATCAAGGACATTTCTTCCAGACAGGAGATTTCAGATAAATATTTGGAGCAGATCATTTCTATTTTGAATAAGGCAGGATTTGTACGGAGTATCCGGGGACCTCAGGGAGGATATCTTCTGACGCATACACCGGAGGAATATACGGTTGGAATGATTCTGCGACTGACGGAGGGCAGTCTTGCTCCGGTAGCATGTCTGGAAGGAGAGGAGAATACCTGTGACCGCAGTGAAAACTGTGTGACATTAAGGGTCTGGGAACAGTTAAAGGATGCCATTGACGGTGTGGTCGATCATATTACACTGGCAGATCTGCTGGAGTGGAGCCGGGCCGGTGGTGACAACTATTGTATTTGATCATTTCCCAATGAGAATGTATGTTTAGTTATATACTCAAACTTCCCACACCAATGATTAGATTGTGCCCATAATATTTCTTATGTTTAGAATGTAAATATAATTTTTTTCTTAGATTTTTTGAATAACCGTGAGCTGTGTACACCAAAATTGTCTTGTCACTTACGGATTTCGAAAAGTCTAATTGCTTTGCTGTTTCGATGTTCGATAAACGTGTCTTACCGTACTCGCCACTGGGTGGAATTCAGGTGTTTCGTAAGGCACTTGCGCTCGCCACTACTTGCATCCTGTTTTGTAGGATGCTATGTAGTGCTGCGTAGCGCATTGTAGCGGGAGCGTGCCTGTCGAAATGACTGATTCCACCCTGGAGGCTCAGTCGTCCAGACACGTATTCATCGAAACATTGCAAAGCAAAGACTTTTCAGAAATCCTACTGATCTGCGTCAATTTTGGTGTCACGGCTTCACGGTATTACCAGATAGCTTGGGAAAAAAATCTATATTTATTTTCTTGAGACATAAGAAATATTATGGGCACAGACATATATTTAATGTATGAAGCTTGAGTTATATAAAAAGGATTATGTTTTATTATGAATTTTATCGTAAATTCATTCATAATTTGGTCAAAGAAAGTTCAAAAAAAACTTTTGGAAAGGGCTTGATTTGGCGATATGGATTTGATACCATTATAAATGTAAAGCTTATAATAGATTTGCAAAATATGCCATGCATGATGGTGAGAGGACTAAACAGACATACTAGGAGGATATTTAGTTATGAGAGCAAAGCCATTAACTGAGAGTGAAAAGATCACTATGAAATGCGTATGGGATATAGGGGATGGAGCAAGATTATCGCGTATTATGACATTAGCGAATGACAAGTACGGCAAGGAATGGAAGCCACAGACAGTTTCTACATTTCTTGGAAAGTTAGTTCGTAAGGGGTTTGTTGAGCAGTACAGAGATGGAAGATATTTTTATTATCGTATTCTGATCGACAAGCATACGTACCGTACACAGATGATCCGCGATGATGTTGAATTCTGGGATGATGACAGTTTAGAAATGTATTGTTCCGAGTTGCTTGATAAGAAGACATTTACCGCAAAGGAACGCAAACAGTTAAAGAGTATCATTGCAGATACCAAGGATTGATTTTGATTCATTCGTGATTACAAAAGAGAAAGAGAGAATAGAGACTCTTCCGTATATGGAGGAGTCTCTGTTTTTAGTTGCCGGCTTTTTTACATTTATACGGTTTTATGCTATAATAACTCCAAATTCCAATGGGGATGAATGAAATGGAGGAAACTATGAGAAAACAGGCATGGCTGGCAGCTGTCATCTTGGGCTGCGGTGTTTTAATGGCAGGTTGTGGTGCTGCGGATAAATCATATCAAAAAGGGATTCAGGCAATGCAGGCAGGAAAGTATGAGGATGCCGGTAAGTATTTAAAAAATGCGATCAAAAAAAATGGAGAAAGAGCGGAATACTACATTGCTTATGGGATGTATCTAAACGAGCAGGGGGAATATGACGAGGCTCTAAAACAATTTAAAAATGCATATCAGGATACGAAGAATACCATTGCTAATGTAAATAACAAGCAGGTGTATCTGGGACAGGCAGTTGCTTATTCTCATCTGCAGGAGTATGAGAAGGCACTGGAGGTTTGTGATAAAGCTTTGGAACTTAAGAATACAACATCCTTGAACCATAGAATATGGTGCAGCAAGGGTGTGGTTCTGGAAGCACTTGGCAGACAGGATGAAGCGGTGAAGGCATATCAGAAAGCAGTGGATGAGAATAAAGAAAACTGGCAGGCATATTACCGGCTTGGTGCGATTTATCAGGAGCTTGGAGATGCCGATGCAGCAGGTCAGGCACAGGAATTTTTAAAAGCTGCTTATCAAAAGGGGAATCAGGAGGCAACCTATTATCTGGGGATGCTTTCCATATCCCAGGGAGACGACACCAGAGGGAAGAAATACCTGATCAAGTTTGTGTCTAAGGGAAGCGGAGAATATCTGCAAAATGCATATAATAGTCTTGCAACGATGGCAATTCAGGAAGAAGATTACAGCGCGGCGGAGGAGTATCTGTCAAAGGCAAGGGCATCCGCAAAGGGTGCGGCAGCGCAGAAATTGTGTAAAAATCAGATGGTATTGATGGAAAGACAGGGAATGTTTGGAGAGGCATTGACGATTGCTGAGGATTATCTGAAGCAGTATCCGGATGATAAAGCAATGAAGAGAGAATGTCGTTTTCTGAGAACAAGAGATGCCATCGCCAAGGGGAATGAAGCGATACAGAGTACGGTGGCAGGGGATACGGATGCCACGGGAGAAGATAGCAAAGACAACAGTTTAAGCGGAAATGATGCAGCAAAGGATGACAGTACGGACGGGAACACAACAAAGGCTTCAACGACTTCCGGAACGACCGCGGATAATACAGCCGTACCGGCAGCATCTTCCGGTACGGACAAAACGTCAAAAACGTCGCAGGAGCCGCAGATGGCAGCTCCAACCAGATCTCCGGCGGCATCCACGCAGAGAACGGCAGTGACACCGGCGGCAACTCCGCATAAGACGACTCCATCTTATACGGATACAGAAGAAAGTGTAAACTGATCAAAACCAGAAAGGAAACAGCAGGGATGGCAGAAAAGTTGTTTGACACAGAAGAACGACAGGAAAGAATCATACTGGTAGGTGTAGAGACGGCAGAAGGAGATGACACGAAGCAGTCTCTGGAAGAGCTGGAGGAGCTGGGTCAGACAGCCGGGGCTGTTACTGTGGGAATGGTGATCCAGAAACGGGAACGTATGCATCCGGGAACTTATATCGGCAAGGGAAAAATTGAAGAGGTGGCAGCTTTGGTGAGCCAGTGTTGTGCGGATACCGTCGTCTGTGATGATGAGCTGAGTCCGGCACAGCTTCGGAATCTGTCGGACGCTCTGGATGTGAAGGTAATTGACCGGACTGTGATGATCCTGGATATTTTCGCAAAGCATGCGACTACGAATGAGGGAAAATTACAGGTGGAGCTGGCACAGCTTCGTTACCGTTCTTCCCATTTGATCGGAGAGCGGACGGAATTATCCAGACTCGGCGGTGGAATTGGAACCAGAGGACCGGGAGAGCAGAAGCTGGAGCAGGACAGGCGTCTGATCCGTAACCGGATTTCCCAGTTGAAAAAGGAGCTGGAGCAGGTGACGAGAACCAGGACTCTGACCCGCAAAAAACGACAGGAAAATCCGATTCCTGTGATCGCTATTGTGGGATACACCAATGCAGGAAAGTCTACCTTGCTCAATTATCTCACAGGAGCCGGTGTTCTTTCGCAGGATAAGCTGTTTGCCACACTGGATCCTACCACCAGAAAGCTGACCACACAGGAAGGAGAAGAATTCCTGTTTACGGATACGGTAGGCTTTATCCGGAAGCTTCCCCATCATCTGATCCAGGCATTCCGCAGTACCCTGGAGGAAGCGAAATATGCAGATATGATCCTGCATGTGGTGGACTGTGCCAATCCAGACATGGATGCCCAGATGTATACGGTATATGAGACGCTGCGTCGTCTGGAGGTCGGAGACAAAAAAGTGATCACGGCATTTAATAAGATCGATCTGCGGGAGGATGCCGGGGTGCTCAAGGATCTGAATGCGGATGAGACGGTACGGGTCTCTGCCAAGAGCGGGGAAGGTATCGAGGAGCTTTTACGTACGGTGTCCAAGGTGGCAAGAGAAGGAAAGCTTGTGATGGAAAAGACATTTTCCTATGCGGAAGGATCCGTGGTCAATCAGGTCCGAAGTATCGGAAAGGTTCTGGAAGAGGATTACCGCAATGAAGGAATCTATATTAAGGCAGAGATTCCGAGAGAGTACGAGTATTTATTTGTAGAAAAAAAGAAACAGGAGGAATGGTAATGCAGTTGATCGCAGCAGTGGACAGCAATTGGGCCATTGGAAATAAAGGGGAGCTTCTGGTAAGTATCCCTCAGGACAAAAAGCAGTTTCAGGAGCTGACCATGGGAGGTGTGATTCTGGGAGGTCGAAAAACCATGGAAGGACTTCCCGGCGGCACGACCCTGAAGGGGCGCAGGAATGTAATCCTGACTAACCGGAAGGATTATCGGTATTCTGATGGTGTGATCGTTCACAGCGTGGAGGAGGCTTTAGAGGAGCTTCGTCAGTTTCCGGAGGAGCGGATCTACATTATCGGAGGAGAGCAGATCTACCGTCAGTTTCTTCCTTACTGTGATAAGGCATACATTACGAAGATTGATTATGCCTATGAGGCGGATACACATTTCCCAAATCTGGATGAGGACCCGGAGTGGGAGATGACACATATTTCCGAGGAACAGACCTATTATGATCTGGAGTATCATTTTACAATTTATCAAAGAAAATAAAATGCCGATATACATATCGGGAAGGCAACGGATGGCATTCACCAGAGATAATTCCGAAATCGGAATCAGTAACAGTCGTTAGAATGAATGGAGGAAATGGAATGAATGCATCTGTAAAAAAAGAGGAAAGTATAAACGCAAATCAGGTGATCAAGGAACAGCTTACCCGGTTTTCGGATCCGGAGCCCGGAATGTCAGAGCAGGAGAGAGAAAAGTATCACCAGAATATTCTTGCCAAGATTGAAAGCGGCAAAAAGCTGAGTTCACAGGAGATGGCATATCTGCGGGCAAATGATCCCAGAGCATATCAGAAGGCAAGACGTATGGAGCAAAAGAGACAATGGCTGGAGCAGCAGATGAAGAAATGCAAGTCCAAGCAGGAGGTCCGGGAAGTGGTGGAGGATGCCATTGGCCATGTTTCCGAGAAGGATCCCGACCGGGATGCGATCATAGCAACCTATCAGGACGCTTATCAGGAGTTTCGCAAAACGGCACGTTACCGTCGTCTTCCGGACACCAGAAAGGAAGCGGAAGAAGAGGAGAAGCAGGGAAAAAGAAGATCGCAGCCTTTGGAAGAGGGAGATCCGGAGGAGCTTGCGAGGACGCCGTTATCCGAGGTGTATGATGCTCTTCCGGTGTTTGATACAGTAGGCTGATCGTTAGTGGATTAAAAGTATTTCCATGTAGAATGAGCCGGCATGTATTTAGTCTGGCATTATTTTAAGGGAAAACGGGCATATTATTAAAATTTATCTTAACGAAAAAGGGGCTGCCGGTTCGTTGAAAGAACCGGCAGCCCCTTTTGGTATCTGTATAAAAGTTATATAGATTATTTTTGTAGAAGTTACGTCTTAGCCCATAACAACCGTTACGTTGTACTCTGTCTTACCCTTCTCGTAAGGTACAACTGTTGTTCCTGTAAGTTCTTTGCCGTCTACGATCAGCTTTGCAACGCCCTTTTCTACCTTGTTGTCATTTTCAACAGTAATGTTGTAAACACCCTCACGGTATTTTCTGGTCATTGTGAACTTTGTACCCATCTCAGCAGGGATACAAGGATCAATGCTCAGACCCTTCAGGGTAGGAACAACACCGAGAATGTACTGGGATACATTGACAAATGTCCATGCAGCAGTACCTGTCAGCCAGCTGTTCTTTGCCTGACCAAAGAAATGAGCATCCTTACCGGCGATCATCTGGGAATATACATAAGGCTCTGTGCAGTGGATCTCGCTGATGTCCTCAATGTAAGCAGGGCATGTCTTGCGGTAGATTTCGAAAGCACGGTTACCACGGCCGATCACTGTCTCTGCGCAGGAGACCCAAGGGTTATTGTGGCAGAAGATACCGGCATTCTCTTTATATCCAGGTGGATAAGAAGAAATCTCACCAAGCTCCACATGATATTTGGTGTATGGAGGCTGCAGAAGTACGATACCATACTTGGAATCCAGCTTCTCCTTTACGGAATCAAGAGCCTTCTTTGCTTCACCGGTCTCAACACCGACACCGGCCAATACACAGAAGCCCTGTGGCTCAATGTAGATCTGACCCTCTTCACATTCCTTGGAACCAACCTTATGACCATATGCATCGTAAGCACGAACGAACCAGTCACCATCCCAGCCGTCCTTGAGGATCGCATCGTTCATAGCGGAAACCTCACTGCGGGCACGGTCAGCCTCGTCCTGCTTGCCAATGAATTCGCAGAGATCTGCGTACTCTTTGCCGTATTTTACAAACATTCCGGCAATGAATACAGACTCCGCAACAGGTCCCTCGCTAGGACCAAATGTCTGGAAGGACTCACCCGGCTGCTCAGAGAAGCAGTTTAAGTTCAGACAGTCATTCCAGTCAGCACGTCCGATCAGAGGAAGCTTATGAGGTCCCTTGTGATTTACAATGTAATCGAAGGATCTCTTTAAGTGCTCCAGAAGCGGAACTGCGGTAGACTCGTCATTATCAAACGGAACCATCTCATCCAGGATCGTGGTATCACCTGTCTCGCGGATATAAGCGGATACACAGGCAACCAGCCACATTGGATCATCGTTGAAACCGGAACCGATATCAGCGTTTCCTTTCTTGGTGAGTGGCTGATACTGATGATATGCACTACCGTCAGGGAACTGGGTAGAAGCGATATCAATGATTCTCTCACGGGCACGTTCCGGAATCAGATGTACGAAACCGAGAAGATCCTGACAGGAATCACGGAATCCCATACCACGGCCGATTCCTGACTCATAGTAGGAAGCGGAACGGGACATATTGAAGGTAACCATACACTGGTACTGATTCCAGATATTTACCATACGGTCAAGCTTTTCTTCATCAGACTTCACAGTAAATTTGGAAAGGAGATCCTCCCAGTTAGCCTTTAATGCTGCAAGAGCGGCATCTACCTGCTCGTCTGTCTGGTATTTTGCAAGAAGCTCATCAGCAGGCTTCTTATTGATGACATTCGGTGCGGTGAATTTCTCATCCTTTGGATTCTCGCAGTAACCCAGAACGAAGATGAAGCTCTTTGTCTCGCCCGGCTCAAGCTCTACATTGATCTGATGAGATCCGATCGGATACCATCCACTGGTGATGGAATCGTGAGACTTGCCCTCCTCAACAACCTGAGGATCTGTTACACCACGGTAAGCTCCGAGAAACTCGTCGCGGCTTGTATCAAAACCATCCACAGGAGTGTTTACAGAATAAACAGCGAAATGGTTACGACGCTCACGGTATTCTGTCTTGTGATAGATCGTAGAACCGATCACCTCAACTTCACCGGTGTTGAGGTTACGCTGATAGTTTGTCATATCGTCCATGGCATTCCAGAGACAGAATTCAATATATGAGAACAGAGTGAAACTCTTTTTCTCAGAAGTTTTGTTGGTAAATTTGATCTGGTTTACCTCACAGTTGTCATTTAAAGGAACAAATGCAAGGAGGGAAGCCTCCAGACCGTTCTTTACAGAAGTAAAACGGCTGTATCCCATACCATGACGGCACTCATAGGAATCAAGCTCCGTCTTGACCGGCATCCAGCCCGGATTCCATACAGTATCGCCTTCCTTGATGTAATAATAACGTCCGCCCTCGTCATTTGGGATATTGTTATAACGATAACGGGTCAGACGGAGAAGCTTTGCATCCTTATAAAAGCTGTATCCTCCGCAGGTATTGGAAATCAGCGAGAAAAAGGCTGTGCTTCCCAGATAATTGATCCATGGAAGTGGCGTCTTCGGTGTGGTGATGACGTACTCCTTATTTGGATCATCAAAAAAACCAAATTTCATATAGTCCTCCATTCCGCCGTATCACGGCATATAGTAATAATGTTGGTCATAGAACAGACCTAAGTACTTAAAGTATATCGTAATCCGGGGGGGAAATCAAGAAAATACTTAAAGATTTTCGCAAAAGATTTCAGGGAGTCCAGGTATAGAATATGAAATATACGAATAGGGTAAAAGGAAAGGTTTGATCAGGATGGAAAAAGGATATGGGGAAGAGAAAAAAGGAAATGATCTTTCTGGGTGTTGTGATAATGGCTCTGCTGGCATTGATGGGAATTCAGCAGCGGCAGATGAAGCAGTATACAGAGGTGCTGGGCAGAAATGTGGAAAATGCAGCAGTAACGACATCCGGCAGTGCCACAGCCTTAGAAAAAACAAAAGTGGTTTATCTGACCTTTGATGACGGACCAAGCAGTCTGACCGGAAAGTATCTTGATATCTTGAAGAAGCATAATATCCATGCGACATTTTTTCTGATCGGCCAGCAGGTGGAGGAAATGCCCGAGGTTGTGGAACGGGAACTGAAGGAGGGACATGAGGTTGGTGTACATACTTATTCCCATGAGTCCTGTGAAATTTATGGCTCCTGTCAGGCATATTATGAGGATGTTAATAAAGTACGGAATGTGTTGGAAAAGAAATTTGATTATAAACCTTCTTTTTGGCGATTTCCATGGGGAAGTGCAAATTGTTATATTCGTTCCTATAAGGAAGAAATTGTACAAAAGCTTTATGATCAGAATATGGAATATGCCGATTGGAATGTCAGCGCAGAGGATTCCGTGGGGATGCCAAGCGTAGACAGTATATTAAGAAATGTAAAAAAAGATGCGTTCCGGGTGCAGGATCCGGTGGTATTGATGCATGACTCCGGCAGCAATCAGGCAACTTTGGACAGTCTGGAAGCAGTGATCCGGTTATTTGAAGAGCAGGGATATCGATTTGAAACATTGTCTCAGAGAGAAAACTGCTGTCATTTTGGTCAATGACAGCAGTGGAAATTTTCAAGAAATACCAGAATTTCGTTTAGGGAAGAAAATCCCGGAGAAGATAATATAAGTAACTGATCTGACGGGAATCCAGTTCATCGCATAAGGGCATCAGAATTGCCAGAAGCTGTGTGGGAGAGATTTCCAGAAGCTGAGAGGTTTCGCTTGTGGGAAGGAACAGATCATTGGGTGTGACATTAAGATAATTACATATTTCAATAAATTCCGTAAAGGATGGAAGGTATTTTTGGAGTTCAATACCATTGATATAGCTTCTGCTGTGACCGAGATCATAGCTCATGGTGCATGCACTGATTTCTTTGGATTCCCGCAGTTTGGAAAGACGCAGGGCGAAATCTTGTGCCTGAAGTGTAGCACGATTCTTTTTCATTTGTTTACCTCCTAAAAATTGGAATATACAATATTATTACATGTATATTATAATTATTTTACCAATTAATCATGTGTAATATGCCGTGTGTGACACGGCAAATGCGTTTTTTGATGAATACGCGTTATTCGCGTATTTTGAAGTGTATTTGTGAGTAAAGGAAAAGGATTGATTTCAAAAAATGAATATGATATGATTAAAATAATGCGATTATGCGCGATAAAGTAATTTTGGAAAGGAATGAAATCAGATATGAAGTATTTTGGTACAGATGGTTTCCGCGGAGAGGCCAATGTCGATCTCAACGTGGTTCATGCATATAAAGTGGGACGTTTTCTGGGCTGGTATTATGGACAGGAGCACAAAGCACGTATCGTGATCGGAAAGGATACGCGTCGTTCCAGTTATATGTTCGAGGATGCACTTTCTTCCGGCCTGACGGCCAGCGGAGCAGATGTTTATCTGTTACATGTCACACCGACACCAAGCGTTTCTTATGTGGTACGTACGGAGCAGTTTGATTGTGGTATCATGATCTCCGCAAGTCATAATCCTTACTATGACAATGGATTGAAGGTCATTAATGGAAACGGACACAAGCTGGAGGCTGAGGTTGAGGAAAAGATTGAAACTTATATTGACAGTCCGGAGGATACGATTCCCTTTGCAACCCGTGAAAAGATCGGACGTACCGTTGATTATGCCATTGGAAGGCATCGTTATATCGGCTACCTGATGTCTCTGGCAACCCGTTCCTTCAAAAATGTCCGTGTGGGACTGGATTGTGCCAATGGATCTTCTTATTCTGTCGCAAAGGGAGTGTTTGATGCACTTGGAGCCAAGACATATGCGATCGGCATGGAGCCGGATGGAACGAATATCAATGATAACTGTGGCTCTACACATATTGAGAACCTGCAGAAATATGTGATCGAGAATGATCTGGACATTGGTTTTGCTTATGACGGAGATGCAGACCGTTGTCTGGCAGTGGATGATAAGGGACAGGTTATTGATGGTGACTGCATCCTGTATCTGTGCGGATGTTATCTAAAGGATAAGGGAGAGTTAAATAACAATACCGTAGTCACAACCATCATGTCGAATCTGGGATTGTATAAGGCATTTGATAAAGTAGGAATTTCCTATGAGAAGACTTCTGTGGGAGACAAGTATGTCAATGCCAATATGATGCAGTATGGGCATTCCTTGGGAGGAGAACAGTCCGGTCATATTATTTTCAGCAAATATGCAGTGACAGGAGACGGTGTTCTAACGTCTCTTATGCTGATGGAGGTTATGCTGGAAAGGAAACAAAAGCTTTCGGAGCTTCGCAAGGGACTTACTATTTACCCGCAGCTTCTGAAAAATGTCCGGGTAGGAGATAAGCCGGCTGCCAAAAACGATCCGGATGTGGTGGCAGCTACGGAGGAAGTTGCGAAAGCACTGGGACAGAACGGACGGATCCTGATCCGTGAAAGTGGCACAGAGCCTGTGATCCGGGTCATGGTTGAGGCGGAAACAGAGGAATTATGTGAGAAGTATGTCGACCAGGTTGTCAAAGTATTGTATAAAAAGGGACATGTAATCCCATAAATTTGCGAAAAAGACTTGCTATTGTGGATTTATTCATGCTATAGTATATCAATGGTTAGTTGCGGCATATTGGCCGTGAAATATTAAGGAGGAAATTATAAAATGAGTGTACAGGTAGAAACATTAGAGAAGAGTATGGCAAAGCTTACAATTGAGGTGAGTGCAGAGGAGTTTGAGACTGCCTTAGATAAAGCATACAAGAAAAATAAAAATAAGATTTCCCTTCCAGGTTTCCGTAAGGGAAAAGCACCACGCGCAATGATCGAGAAAATGTATGGCGCAGGTGTATTTTATGAGGATGCTGCCAATGACCTGATCCCTGGTGCATATGAGTCTGCTGCCAAGGAGAGCGAGCTTGAGATCGTAGCACAGCCTTCTATCGACGTAACACAGATCGAGAAGGGCAAGCCTTTCATCTTTACAGCTACTGTTGCAGTAAAGCCGGAGGTAACTCTTGGTGAGTACAAGGGCATTGAGGTAGAGAAGAAAACTGCTGAGGTAACAGATGAAGAGCTTCAGGCAGAGATCGATAAGGTTCGCGAGAGCAATTCCAGAATGATCACTGTTGACGACAGAGCAGTTCAGGATGGCGATATCACAACCATCGATTTCGAGGGATTTGTAGACGGTGAGCCGTTTGAAGGTGGAAAGGGAGAGGATTATCCTTTGACCATCGGTTCTCATTCTTTCATTGATAACTTTGAGGAGCAGCTCATTGGAAAGAACATTGGTGAGGAGACAGAGGTCAATGTAACATTCCCTGAGCAGTATCAGGCAGAGGAGCTTCAGGGCAAGCCGGCAGTATTCAAGGTAACCATCAAGGAGATCAAGGTGAAAGAGCTTCCGGAGCTTGATGATGATTTCGCGCAGGATGTATCTGAGTTTGATACTGTTGATGAGTACAAAGAGGATCTGAAGAAGAAGCTTCTTGAGAACAAGGAAGCAGCTCTCAAGAGAGAGAAGGAAGAGGATGTTGTTGGCAAGATCATTGAGAATGCTACAATGGAGATCCCTGATCCTATGGTAGATACACAGGTTCGTCAGATGGTACAGGAGTTCAGCCAGCGTATCCAGTCCCAGGGTCTGTCTCTGCAGCAGTATATGCAGTTTACAGGCATGACACCGGAGAGCCTGACAAATGAGCTTCAGCCACAGGCATTAAAGCGTATCCAGAGCCGTCTTGTTCTTGAGGCAGTGGCAGCAGCAGAGAACATTGAGACATCTGATGAGGATCTGGAGAAAGAGCTTGAGAAGATGGCTGAGATGTATCAGATGGAAGCAGACAAGTTAAAAGAGCTGGTTGGCGAGGAAGAGAAGAAGCAGATCGCACTTGATCTGGCTGTACAGAAGGCAGTTGAACTTGTTGTTGACGCTGCAGTTGAGAAATAAATCATGTATTTCGGCGTCAGCCGCTGCCCTGTCCATTCGACAGGCAGGGCTGGCGTTTTTTAGGGCATAGCCCTTTTTGATCAAAAAGTTAGGAGGGTGTAGTAATGAGTTACAGTATACCGTACGTCATAGAGAAAACAAGCAGTGGAGAGCGTTCTTATGATATTTACTCCAGACTGCTTCAGGATCGTATTATTTTTCTGAGCAATGAAGTAAATGATGATATTGCAAGTCTCATCGTATCGCAGCTCCTGTTTCTGGAGTCACAGGATCCGGGCAAGGATATCAGTCTTTATATCAACAGTCCGGGAGGCTCTGTCAGTGCAGGCTTTGCAATTTATGATACCATGAACTACATCAAATGTGATGTGGCCACATATTGTATGGGACTTGCAGCCAGCATGGGAGCATTTCTGCTGGCAGGTGGTGCAAAGGGCAAGCGTTATGCCATGCCAAATGCAGAGATCATGATACATCAGCCATCCGGCGGTGCAAAAGGTCAGGAGACAGAGATCCGTATTGTAGCAGAGCAGATCTTAAAGACCAGAGAGCGTTTAAATCAGATCCTGGCTGACAACACAGGAAAGCCTCTGGATGTGATCGCGGCAGATACCGAGCGTGATAACTATATGACGGCAGAGGAAGCAAAGGCTTATGGTCTGGTGGATCATGTGATCACAAAGCGTGCATAGCTGCGTGATACATAGTAATTCAAATATATCGGTGAGTGGAGGTTTCTGCACTCACATCATAATATGATTGGAGATTAGAATGGCAGGAAAGAAAGACGAAGGCAGACTGAAATGTTCCTTCTGTGGTAAGACACAGGATCAGGTACGAAAGCTGATCGCGGGTCCGGGAGTTTATATCTGTGAGCAGTGTGTGGATCTGTGTAATGAGATTATCGAGGACGAACTGGACAGTGGCAATTTATCTTACGACAATGAGACAGAGATCAATCTTCTGAAACCGAAGGAAATGAAAGAGTTTCTGGATGAATATGTGATTGGTCAGGAGGAAGCAAAGAAGGTATTGTCTGTCGCTGTTTATAATCATTATAAGAGAGTGTTGTCTGAAAAGAGCATGGATGTGGAGCTTCAGAAGAGCAATATCATTATGCTGGGACCGACTGGTTCCGGAAAGACATTTCTGGCTCAGACACTGGCAAAGATTCTCAATGTACCGTTTGCCATTGCAGATGCAACGGCACTGACGGAGGCCGGTTATGTGGGCGAGGATGTGGAGAATATCCTTCTCAAGATCATTCAGGCAGCAGATTATGATATGGAGCGTGCACAGCACGGTATTATATATATTGATGAGATTGATAAGATTACCCGTAAAGGAGAAAACGTTTCCATTACCCGTGATGTATCCGGGGAGGGTGTACAGCAGGCATTGCTTAAGATTCTGGAAGGAACTGTGGCAAGCGTACCTCCTCAGGGAGGCAGAAAGCACCCTCATCAGGAGTTCTATCAGTTAGATACAACAAACATTCTGTTTATCTGTGGTGGAGCATTTGATGGTCTTGATAAGATCATTGGTTCCCGGATCGGACAGAAGTCGATTGGATTCAATTCAGAGATTTCCGATAAGGAAGATGAGAATGTAGGTGAGCTGTTCAAACAGGTTCTGCCGGAGGATTTCGTGAAATTCGGACTGATTCCGGAGCTGATCGGCCGTCTGCCGGTCAATGTAGGACTGGATCTGCTGGACGAGAAGGCATTGGAACGTATTCTGGTGGAACCGAAGAATGCCATTACAAAGCAGTACAAGAAGTTGTTTGAACTGGACGATGTCAAGCTGACATTCCAGGATGGAGCAATCCGTGCGATCGCACAGAGAGCAATCGACCGGGGAACCGGAGCGAGAGGGATTCGTGCGATCATCGAGTCTGTTATGATGAATGCGATGTATGAGGTGCCATCCGATGAGGATGCGGTAGAATGCATTATTACCGAGGAGGCAGCAAAGGGAGAGGCTGAGCCGATCCTTGTTACCAGGAATGATGAACGAAGGGAAATTTCCTCCGACAGCAATGCGAAGGATGAGATTGCGTAAATAAAAAGGGCAAAACCGGTGTTTTGCTCTCCGAAAAAGAGGGGGCTGCTTTTGAGCACCCTCTTTTTGAAAATAAAAAGGTCATACAGACATGACCGTGCAGAAAGGAAACACAAATTTCTATGATCAAGAAACCTTTAATGGCACTGCGGGATGTAGTGGCTTTGCCGGGGGTTACAGCATATATCGAGGTGGCCAAGGCAGAGACTGTCAGCGCGATGGAAGCGGCAATGGAAAACGACCAGATGGTGTTTACCGCAGCCAAACGGGATGCAGAAAACAGTGATGTGAATATGGATAATCTTTTTGAAGTGGGAACCATCGCAAAGGTGAAGCAGATTGCCCGGATGCCGGATAAATATGTCCGGGTGGTTCTGGAGGGAGAAAAAAGAGCTCATCTGCTAGCTCTGGAAAGCACCGATGAGGGATATCTTCTTGCAAATATACAGGTGGACGAGGATGAAAAGGATGTATGGGACAATACAGATATTTTGTCCAACCATGGAGAACCGACGGAGCAGTTAAAGCATGTGGCAATGATCCGGCAGATAAAGCATCTGTTCCGGGAGTACTGCGAACGACAGGGAAAAATGGGGCAGCAGCTTCAGGAGATGGTCAGCGAGAGCATTGATCTGGATCGTATTATTTATATGATCACGGCAAATCTTCCGATCCATTATCATCTGAAACAGGGGATCATTGAACCGGACCGCATCGAGGATCGTTTTACCGAGCTAATGGTTGTGCTGGAACGTGAGCTTGGAATCCTGCGTCTGCAGGGAGAAATTTCTGAGATGGTCAAGGAGCAGGTAGAGGATAATCAGAAGGAGTATTATCTTCGGGAGCAGATCAAGGCAATCCATAAGGAGCTGGGCGAGGACGATGCAGAGTCAGAGGCGGATAAATTTGAACGGAAGCTTTCCAAATTGAAAGCACCGGACAAAGTTAAGAAAAAGATCAAAGAGGAGATCAGTCGTTATAAGAGGATCAGCTCCAATAATTCGGAGAGTGCCGTGATCCGGGGATATTTAGAGACTCTTCTTGCCATGCCATGGAAGAAGACGAGCAGGGATAATACGGATGTTGCTCATGCGAAGGAGGTTCTGGATGCCGATCATTATGGACTGGAAAAGGTCAAGGAGCGGATCCTGGAGTACCTGGCGGTAAAAAAGCTGAACAAAAACGGAACCGGTACTATCATTTGTCTGGTGGGACCTCCGGGAACCGGAAAAACCTCTATTGCAAAATCCGTGGCAAAGGCACTGGGCAGAAAATATGTGAGAATCTGTCTGGGCGGAGTACGGGATGAGGCAGAGCTTCGGGGACACCGCAGGACATATGTGGGGGCTATGCCCGGACGTGTGATCAACGCAGTCAAAAACGCAAAAGTTAAAAATCCTTTGATCCTGTTTGATGAGATTGACAAAATGGTCAGTGACGGCAGAGGAGATCCTGCTGCAGCCATGTTAGAGATTCTTGATCCGGAACAGAATAAGCATTTTTCCGATCATTATCTGGAGCTGCCCTTTGATCTTTCCAAAGCATTTTTTATCTGTACCGCAAATGGGACAGACCATATTTCAAGACCGCTCTTAGACCGTATGGAAGTGATCGAGCTTCCGGGATATACGGAGAATGAAAAGTTCCATATCGCAAAGGAGCATCTGTGGACAAAGCAGCTTGCACAGAACGGAATTACAAAGCAGCAGCTTACCATTACAGACAAGGCACTTCGCACCATGATCCTGCGTTATACAAGGGAAGCGGGAGTTCGTGGACTGGAGCGGCGCATTGCTTCTCTGTGCCGGAAGGCGGCAAAGGAGGTTGCACAGGAGGGATCCAAAACGAAGATCCGGATATCGGACCGTAATGTGAAGGAATATCTGGGAAAGCCGGTATATAAGCCGAATGCCGCCAATGAAAAGCCGGAGATCGGTGTTGTGCGGGGACTTGCCTGGACCAGTGTCGGAGGAGAGACTCTGGAGATTGAGGTGATGTCTTTAAAGGGCTCGGGTAAGCTGGAATTAACCGGAAAGCTTGGAGATGTGATGCAGGAATCTGCAAAGATTGCCCTGACCTATGTACGATATCTGGTGCAGGATCAGGTGGCAGAGGATTATTTTGAAAAGCATGATATCCATATTCATGTGCCGGAGGGGGCAACACCAAAGGACGGTCCGTCTGCCGGTGTGACCATGACCACAGCCATCTATTCTGCAGTGACCGAAAAACCGGTCAGAGCAGATGTGGCAATGACCGGCGAGGTGACCCTGAGAGGACGTGTTCTTCCAATCGGAGGACTCAAGGAGAAGCTTCTGGCAGCCAAGGAAGCCGGGATTCAGGAGGTTCTCGTGCCAAAAGAGAACAGCCGTGATGTGGATGAGATGGAAGCAGAGATTCTGGAGGGAATCGGGCTTAAGTATGTGCAGAAGGTGGAAGATGTCCTGAAAGAGGTTCTGGTATAGGATACAGCCGGATGCAGCATTTATCAAATCGGAGAAAAGTGATTTCAGAGGAACCGAGTGGTGACGATGAAGATACTCATAACAGAATGGAGAAAGCAATGAAAATAAAATCAGTAAATCTGGAAACGGTATGCGGAATTACCAGTAAAATGCCGGAGAATGATAAATTAGAAGTCGCCTTTGCAGGACGTTCCAATGTGGGAAAGTCAACACTGATCAACGGGCTGATGAACCGGAAATCTCTGGCAAGAACGTCATCCCAGCCGGGAAAGACCCAGACCGTCAATTTTTATAACATCAATGATCTGTTGTATTTTGTGGATCTGCCGGGATATGGTTACGCCAAGGTGTCCCAGCAGACTGTGGAAAAGTGGGGCAAAATGATCAACCGTTATCTGGACGGCTCCAATATGCTGCGTCTGATCTTTCTGCTGGTGGATATCCGTCACAAGCCGAACCGGAACGATCTGCAGATGTATGAGTGGTGTACCCATTATGGATTTAATCCCATTATCATTGCCACGAAGGCAGACAAGATCAAGCGGTCCCAGAAGGCAAAGCAGATCAAACAGATCAAGGAAACCCTTCAGGTAGTGGAGGGAACACCAGTGATCCCATATTCTTCCATGACAAAGGAAGGCAGGGAAGAAATCTGGGAATATATTGATATGGTTTATGAGGGATTTTTGGAGGAGCAGGATTTGCAAAGCAAATAACATTTTCTGGGTATTTATTGCGTATTTTGTTCTGTATACTGAAAAAGTGTGAAACAGAAATGTTGGATTAGAGTGAAATCGCTTCCGATGGCCGTGCATATGTGAGCAGAAAGGGAGCAGAGGGAAAGGCATGGTGATGATTCATGAAAATAGTTGTATTAGCCGGTGGACTCAGCACAGAGAGAGATGTATCCATCAATTCAGCTTCAAAGGTGTGTAAAGCACTTCGGGAAAAAGGACATCAGGCAGTGATCCTGGATATATTTCTGGGACATGGAAAGACGGGGGACAGCCTGGAGGGGATTTTTGAGGGAGATCCACAGCTGACACAGATGTCCGATACGATCCGGTCCGTGGATCCGGATCTGGAGGCAGTCAAGGCAATGAGAACAGAGAATCCGGACTGTCTGTTTGGACCAAATGTCATTGAGATCTGTCGTATGGCAGATATTGTATATATGGGACTTCACGGAGCAGAGGGAGAGAATGGAAAGGTGCAGGCAGCCTTTGATGTGCTTGGAATCAAGTATACCGGCTCCGGTTACCTGGGAAGTGCCATGGCGATGGATAAGGGCGTTGCCAAAAAGATGTTCCAGGCAGCAGGGATCCCGACGCCGAAGGGCTTTACAGTGAAAAAGGGAGAACAGGATTCCGTAAAGCGTGTTGTTTCCGAGTTTGGGTTCCCGTGTGTTGTAAAGCCTTGCTGCGGCGGCTCCAGTGTGGGTGTCAGCTTTGCGGAAGATGAGGCACAGTATCAGGATGCCCTGGAACTGGCATTTCGTTATGAGAACGAGGTTGTTGTGGAGGAATGCATCCATGGCAGGGAGTTTTCGGCAGGTGTTGTGGCAGGAGAAGCCCTTCCGATCATTGAGATCATTCCCAAGACCGGCTTTTATGATTATAAGACAAAATATCAGGCGGGGATGGCAGAGGATGTCTGCCCGGCTGAGCTTAGCGAGGCTCTGACAAAGGAAATGCAGGGATATGCGCTGGATGTTTACCGTGAGCTGAAACTGGAGGTATACGGAAGAATCGATTTCCTTCTCAATGAAAAGAATGAAATGTATTGTCTGGAGGCCAATACCCTTCCGGGAATGACACCGATCAGTCTTCTTCCGCAGGAGGCACTTGCCGTAGGTGTTGATTATGGTACTCTCTGTGAAAGGATCATTCAGGAAGCATTAAAAAAGTATCAGTAAAGACAAAATTTTGTTAAGGGAAAGAAATTTGCTTTGCCAATATTGTGCCTGCAGTCCGGAGTCTGCGGGGAGAAAGGAATGGAAGTTTTGATGAAGGGAATGACATTAGCGGCGGTAGCACAGGCAGTAAAGGGAAACTATACCGGACCGGAGGAGACCAAAAAGTCCGAACTTTCTGCCATTACCATTGACAGCCGTCAGGTGGAAAAGGATGGGCTGTTTGTGGCGATCAAGGGAGCAAGAGTGGATGGCAATACATTTATACCGGGAGCCTATGAGGATGGTGCTCTCTGCTGTATGTCCACGGAGCCGCCGAAGGATGAGACGAGACCATATATTCAGGTGGAGTCCTGTGAACAGGCATTGAAGGATATGGCAGAGCTGTACCGGGCAGGGCTTGCGATCCCGGTGGTAGGCATTACCGGAAGTGTGGGAAAAACCACCACAAAGGAGATGATCGCAGCAGTATTATCCCAGAAGTACGATACGTTAAAGACTCTGGGAAATTTCAATAATGAGATTGGTCTTCCTTTGACGATCTTCCGGATCCGGGAGCGTCATCAGGCGGCTGTTCTGGAAATGGGTATCAGTGATTTTGGGGAGATGACACGCCTGGCAAAGGTGGCAAAGCCGGATATCTGTGTGATCACCAATATTGGTCAGTGCCATCTGGAAAATCTCGGAAGCCGTGATGGTATCCTCAAGGCAAAGACGGAAATCTTTACTTATCTGAAGCCGGAGGGAAAGGCGGTATTAAACGGCAATGATGACAAGCTGTGTACCCTGGAGCAGGACTCCCGGATCAGTGCGCCGGTATTTTATGGAATTACGGATGGCGGAGCGGATCATAAGACAGAGGAAGGCAGTATGCCATCTGTCTATGGGGATCATTGTGAGAGCCTTGGACTGGCGGGCAGCCGGTTTATGCTTCATACACAGAAGGGAGAAATTTCTGTGACAGTACCGGCACCGGGACGTCATATGATCTCCAATGCGCTGGCGGCTGCTGCTGTAGGGATCCAGCTTGGCCTTTCTCTGGAGCAGATCAAAACAGGGATTGAGTCTTACGAACCGGTAGGAGGACACGGTCACATTATACAGACAGAGACTATGACCATTATGGACGACTGTTACAATGCCAACCCGGTTTCCATGAAGGCGGGACTGGATGTGCTTCATGAGGTGGAGGACAGCAGGACGGTGGCGGTCATGGGGGATATGTTTGAACTGGGAGACGAGGAAGCACAGATGCATTATGAAGTGGGTCAGTATGCTGCACGTAAGGGCATTTCGCTGATCATTTCCATCGGTTCTCTGGCACAGAATTATGAGAAGGGCATTGAGGAGATCAGCCAGTCCGAAGGCTACGCAGGACGTCATCTTTATTTTGCGGACCTGGACGCATTTCTGGAAACGGGCATCCGGGAAATCCGGAAGGGAGATGCAGTGCTTGTGAAGGCTTCTCATGCCATGCATTTTGAAAAGATTGTGAAGGCATTGCAGGAGTAATGTCTCAAAGTTAGGTCTTGTCAAAGAAAAGAAAGTATGATATCATACAACCAAATGTAAAGGCGATGATCGCGTTTAGTAGAGAACATCGATCCGGTCAGAGAGAGGATGCCATCGGCTGAGAGCATCTTTACGTTCCCGGTGTGATCGAATTTCCCGCGTGAGCTGCAGACAGGAAAGAGAGACAGATAAGTCCAGTTATTGTTATAATATTTTGGTGATGATCTATTTAGTATTGTCTGACGATTCGCACACGTTACGTGCAATGAAGTGTTTATGTGATGGTACAGAAGGATGTTATGGTTCCATAGATTGGATCCCCATTATCCGTGTGTCATAGCTTACATAAGAAACAGGGTGGTACCGCGGTTGACTCCGTCCCTGACAGTTGTGTCGGGAGGAAGCCGGGATACCAATTTCAAGCTCCTTGCGATGCAGGGAGTTTTTTGATTTTCAGAAGTTTTTTGGTTTCTGAAAGTCGCTCAGAAAAGACTCCTTTCAAAAATCTATTAATATTATCGGAGGTTAGTGATGAAAGACAGGTTAAAACAGATCATGGATGAAGCAATGGCACAGATTGATTCCTCTGACAAGCTGGATAAGCTCAATGAGATCAAGGTGTCATTTTTGGGAAAGAAGGGTGAGTTGACATCCATTCTCAAGTCAATGAAGGATGTAGCTCCGGAGGATCGTCCAAAGGTTGGACAGATGGTAAATGATGCCCGCAGCAAGATCGAGGAGCATCTGGAGGAGAAAAAGAAAGTCTTCGAGAAGGCACTCCGTGAGGAAAAGATGAAAGCGGAGACCATCGATGTAACATTACCGGGACAGCGTATTCCGGAAGGTCATCGTCATCCAAATACCAAGACCCTGGAGGAAGTAGAAAATATCTTTATCGGTATGGGCTATGAGGTTGTAGAGGGTCCGGAGATCGAGAGAGATTATTATAACTTTGAGGCTTTGAACATTCCGGCAGACCATCCGGCAAAGGACGAGCAGGATACCTTCTATATTACACAGGATATTCTTCTTCGTACCCAGACCTCTTCCGTACAGGTTCATGAGATGGAGAAGGGCAGACTGCCGATCCGTATGATCGCACCGGGACGAGTATTCCGTTCCGATGAGGTGGATGCAACACATTCTCCGACCTTCCATCAGATCGAGGGTCTTGTGGTAGACAAAAACATTACATTCTCCGATCTGAAGGGAACGCTGCAGGAGTTTGCAAAGCGTTTGTTTGGAGAGGATACAAAGGTAAAATTCCGTCCGCATCATTTCCAGTTTACGGAGCCGAGTGCCGAGATGGATGTTACCTGTTTTAAATGCGGCGGAAAGGGCTGCCGTTTCTGTAAGGGCGAAGGCTGGGTTGAGATTCTCGGCTGTGGTATGGTTCATCCGCATGTGCTGGAGATGAGCGGCATTGATCCGGAGGAATATACAGGCTTTGCCTTTGGTGTCGGACTGGAGCGAATCGCATTGTTCAAGTACGAGATCGATGATATGAGATTATTATACGAAAATGATACAAGATTCTTAAAGCAGTTCTAATATAGAAGAAAGGAAGAAAATAACATGAATAGTTCAATATCATGGACAAAGGCGTATGTGCCGGATCTGGATTGTACGGCACAGGAATATATGGATGCAATGACATTGTCCGGTACAAAGGTGGAGGGATATACAGAGTTAGATAAAAATCTGGATAAGATCATCGTTGGTAAGATCAACAAGATCGAAAAGCATCCGGATGCAGACAAGCTGGTGATCTGTCAGGTACAGATCGATGAGGCTGGCACAGAGGTACAGATTGTCACAGGTGCTCCAAATGTCAAAGAGGGAGATAAGGTGCCGGTTGTACTGGATGGCGGTCATGTGGCAAGCAGCCACAAGGATGGCGAGTCAGAGAATGGCTTCAAGATCAAAAAAGGAAAGCTCAGAGGCGTGGATTCCTTTGGTATGATGTGCTCCATTGATGAGCTGGGCTCCAATACCGATATGTATCCGGATGCAGCAGAGGATGGCATCTATATCCTCAGTGATAATCCGGAGTATGCCGATGCTCCGATCGGATCCGATGCAATAGAGCTTCTGGGACTTCATGATGTGGTATTTGAGTATGAGGTAACCTCAAACCGTGTAGATTGTTTTGGACAGATCGGTATTGCCAGAGAGGTGGCTGCAACCTTCCGTAAGGATCTGGTGCTTCCGGAGGTGACAGAGACAGGTAACGGCGAGGATGTCAATGATTATGTATCAGTAGAGGTACAGGCACCGGAGCTTTGCTCCCGTTATGTGGCAAGAGTCGTAAAAAATATCAAGCTCGCCCCATCACCGGAGTGGATGCAGCGTCGTCTTGCCTCTGTCGGCATCCGTCCGATCAATAATATTGTAGATATCACGAACTATGTAATGGAGGAGTATGCACAGCCAATGCATGCGTATGATCTGGATAAACTGGCAGATCATAAGATTGTTGTACGTAAAGCGCACAAGGATGAGCCGTTTATGACACTGGATGGTCAGGAGAGAGTTCTTGACGATACCATGCTGGTAATCTGTGACGGAGAGAAGCCGGTAGGTGTTGCCGGTATTATGGGTGGAGAAAACTCTAAGATCACGGATGATGTGACCACTATGCTTTTCGAGGCAGCAACCTTTGACGGAACCAATATCCGTAAATCAGGCAAGAAGCTTGGTATGCGTACCGATGCGCAGGCAAAGTTTGAAAAGGGACTTGATCCGAACAATGCGATCGACGCCATGAACCGTGCCTGCCAGCTGATCGAGGAACTGGGTGCCGGTGAAGTTGTGGGTGGTGCTGTGGACGTATATCCGGTTAAGAAAGAACCAATCACCATCACATATAATGTAGAGAAGATCAATGCCCTTCTTGGTACCGATATTGACGAGGACACCATGGTGGCATATTTTGAGAAGCTGGATCTGACAGTAGATCGTGAGAAAAAGGAAGTTCTCGTACCAACCTGGAGACAGGATCTGGAGAGACTTGCGGATCTGGCCGAGGAGGTTGCCCGTTTCTTCGGATATGATAATATTCCAATGACACTTCCGTCCGGTTCTGCAACGGCAGGTGGTCTTTCTGAGAAGATGCAGCATGAGAATATGGCAAGAGACGTTGTGGAAGCCTATGGTTTTATGGAGGGAATGACCTTCTCCTTTGAAAGTCCGAAGATTTATGACAAGCTTTTACTGCCGGCAGACGATGTGTTGCGCAAGAGCATTGCCATTATGAATCCATTGGGAGAGGACTACAGTGTTATGCGTACGTCAGCCATTGGCGGTATGCTGACCTCTCTTGCAACAAACTATAACCGCCGAAATCAGAATGTTCGTCTTTACGAGCTGGCAAATGTTTATCTTCCAAAGAGCCTGCCACTGACCGAGCTTCCGGAGGAGCAGATGCAGCTGACACTTGGTATGTACGGTGAGGGAGACTTCTTTACCATGAAGGGTGTTGTGGAAAGCCTGATGCAGCGCATGGGACTGAAGAAGGCTGCCAAATATGATCCGCAGGCAGGCAAGAGCTTCCTGCATCCGGGGCGTCAGGCGAAGGTGATCTATGAGGGCTGTGAGGTTGCTTATCTCGGTGAGGTTCATCCGGAGGTGCTTGACAACTTCTCCATCGGACAGAAGGCATATATTGCCGTTGTCAATATGAAGCAGCTTTCTGAGCTTGCAAGCTTTGATGTGAAGTATGTAGGTATTCCGAAATTCCCTGCGATGACGAGAGATATCAGTCTGACCATGAAGAAGGAAGTACTGGCAGGGGATATTGAGGAGACCATCTGTACAAAGGGCGGCAAGCTGATCGAATCCGTGACTCTTTTTGATATTTATGAGGGAGCACAGCTTACCCAGGGGTATAAGTCTATGGCATACAAGATCGTATTCCGTGCACCGGACCGTACCCTGAAGGACGAGGAGGTAAACAAGGCAATGGATAAGATTATCCGTGCCCTTGAGGAGAAAGAAATTGTATTAAGGAGCTAGGAATGAAAAATGCGAAAAAAGTGATCCGCATCCTGTCATGGTGTTTTTTTGTGGTTTATCTGGTGGCACTGGTGTATTTCCTGTTTTTCAGCGAGCAGCTGGGACGGGTGCCAAGTGACGAATACAAGTACAGTCTGGTGCCGTTTAAGGAAATCCGCAGATACATCTTTTACTGGCATGCAATCGGCAGTTATTATGTCCTGTTGAATCTTCTGGGCAATGTTGTGTGTTTTGTTCCATTTGGATTTGTGCTGCCGGTTATTTCAAGGAATCAGCGTAAATTCTGGAAAATTCTGCTGCTGAGTTTTCTGACATCGCTGTTAGTGGAACTGATCCAGCTTGTCTCCAAGGTGGGTTCCTGTGATGTGGATGATATGCTTCTGAATACATTAGGAGGAATTATCGGTTATGTACTGTTCCGCTTTTTTCACAGATTATTTTTTGGCAGAAAAAGTGTGACACAGCCGGAGGTGACGGAAGGGCAGGTGAGAGAGGATCATGTCTAAAAAGAAACGACGCAGGGACGGCCTTCATCTGACGGATAAAAAACATCCGACGCAGGGAATCTGGTCTACGGTTCTTGGAATATTATCCATTGTCCTGTTTTTGGTACTTTGCTTTCTGTCCGGAGAAGCAGGAGGAAAAGCCGGAATCTGGATCGGAATTCTGGGCGTTGTTTGTGCGGCCATTAATATCTGGGGCTTTGTGCTTGCCATGCTCAGCCTGAAGCTGGATAACATCCGGCAGCTGTTTCCGTCCCTTGGTGTGATCATCAATGGTCTGATGATATTGATGTATCTGGTGATCTATATTTTGGGAACGGCATAGCTGTAGAATCATTAAAAAACAATAAAATGTATGAAATAAAATCCTGTCTCCTTGCGGGGACAGGATAATTTTTGTATACTTACATTTATGACATAGGGACATCTGGCAGACAGGATAATGAATATAACATTCCGGTGATGTTCTGGAAAGGCAGGTTTACATGGCGAGAATATTTGACGATTCCGTTGAGGATGACAAGAGTAAGGTAAAAAAGGATGGTCTGATCTACCAGCAGAGGGATGATACCGATTATAAAAAGGAGTACGAAAAACTGGACAGCAAGGGGAAATTCCAGTTTTTTAAGGATTATTATCTGCCAACCATCGTGGTCATTGCCGTGATCGTATTGGTGGGAGGTTATTTTTTGTATGGAGCGCTGACGAAGCCTCAGACGGTATTATATGTGGCGATCTGTGACCAGAATCTGGATGACAAGCAGGTGGACAAGCTGGAAAAGGCGGTGGGTACCTATCTGGGGCTTGATAACAAGCATGAGATCGTGACGATCAATACAGAGTTTAACTCCAAAAACGGTACGTTAAGCGAGCAGCTACAGAGTTATATTTATGCCGGAACCTGTGACATTGTGATCGCACCCAAGAAGGGATTTACCGGTTATGCTACGGCCGGATATTTTTTCGAGCCGGAAAGCTCGGATACTGTGGCAGAATTTAAGGACTGGCCAAAGGATAAAAGGGTATATTGCCCGATCATTGACGGAGAGAACATTCGTGGCGAGAAGGAGATTGATGAGACAAAGTATAACTTTGGTATTGATGTTGCAGACTGTAAGAAGTACAAGGCTCTGGGCGGGAAAAGCAGATCTGCTGTGCTGGGAGTGTCCAATTCTTCCAGAAAGCAGGAGGAAGCGGCTGCTTTTATAAAGTTTTTGACCGATGATTCTTTAAAAGATGGGGATGTAAATCCGGATTTTGCTCCACAAAATAAATAGCACTTTCGATTATTTTGTGAAAAACGAATAATCGAAAGTAAAACATTCATGAAACTTTTTTAAAAAAAGAGTTGAGTAAAGTTCCTTGACAGAAAAGACGGAATGAATATAATGGGATTTATGACAAAGGTGTCACGAAGCGAAAAGCAATCGTGGCACCTTTTTCTTTTTCCTGTTACATAAATGTAACATTCACATGTGAAACGAAAAAAATGAAAACCAAGGAGGAATGTTATATGTCGAAAGAAGTGATTCAGTACGTCAACGATAACCTGTATGGCGTATGGTATTTGATAGGAGCAGCATTAGTATTCTGGATGCAGGCAGGATTTGCAATGGTAGAGGCTGGTTTTACCAGAGCAAAAAATGCCGGAAACATTATTATGAAGAACCTGATGGATTTTTGTATCGGTACATTTATGTTTTTCCTGATCGGTGCATCTCTTCTGTTAGGAAATGATATGGGCGGTTTTATTGGAAAGCTTGATTTCAATATCTTCTCCCATTATGGAAATTATGATTATTCCACTTTCGTATTTAACCTTGTATTTTGTGCCACAACAGCGACGATCGTTTCCGGTGCCATGGCAGAACGTACAAAATTCATTTCCTACTGTGTTTACTCCGCAGTGATCTCCGCAGTGATCTATCCGGTAGAAGCACACTGGACCTGGGGCGGCGGCTTCCTGGCACAGATGGGCTTCCATGATTTTGCCGGTTCTAACTGTATTCATATGGTTGGTGGTATCTGCGCCCTGATCGGTGCTGCAATGCTTGGACCGCGTATTGGCAAGTTCAGCAAGAGAACCGGAAAGCCTCATGCAATTCCGGGTCACAACTTAACGATCGGTGCACTTGGTGTATTTATCCTGTGGCTTGGCTGGTATGGATTCAACGGTGCAGCAGCAACATCGATTCCGGATCTGGGTTCCATTTTCCTGACAACAACGGTTGCTCCGGCAGTTGCAACGGTTGTATGTATGATCTTTACCTGGATCAAATATGGCAAGCCGGATGTGTCTATGTGTCTGAATGCATCTCTGGCAGGTCTTGTAGCTATTACAGCACCTTGTGACGTGACAGACTGTGCCGGTGCAGCAGTGATCGGTGCGGTTGCAGGTGTTCTGGTTGTATTTGGTGTATGGCTTTTAGATTATGTATTAAAGATTGATGATCCGGTTGGTGCCGTTGCAGTACATATGATGAACGGTATCTGGGGTACCATCGCTGTTGGTCTTTTTGCAACAAAATCAGCACCTGGTTATCAGATTGCTTTAGAGGGTGGTGCAATCAAGGGACAGGGCCTTTTCTATGGCGGTGGATTTACACAGCTTGGTCTTCAGTTTGTGGGAATGTTCAGCA
Source organism: uncultured Lachnospiraceae bacterium (assembly GCA_934339135.1). Taxonomy (GTDB): domain Bacteria; phylum Bacillota; class Clostridia; order Lachnospirales; family Lachnospiraceae; genus Jutongia. Next base: position 68,146 of record CAKRHP010000008.1, read on the forward strand.
CCATTGCATGGACAGCAATTACGATCACGATCACCTTCCTGATCATTAAGGCAACTCTTGGATTAAGAGTATCTGAGGAGGAAGAGCTTATCGGTCTGGATGTGAAGGAGCACGGCTTAACATCTGCATATGCAGACTTTATGCCAGCCGGCAACATGTTCTACTCCGCAGGAACCATGCCGGTACCAAAGAGTGGTCTTGCACCTGTGATTGAGAAGAGCAGCGATCATAAGCCTGCGATGAAGCCTGTAGCATCAAATCCGGGAGATATGACCGAGAAGTTTACAAAGATTTCTATTATCTGTCAGCAGAATAAGTTTGATGAGCTGAAGGAAGCAATGAACCAGATCGGTGTCAATGGTATTACCGTGACACAGGTTATGGGCTGTGGTACACAGAAGGGTATTACAACAACCTATCGTGGTGCCGAGCTTAGTGTTATGCTGATCCCGAAGGTAAAGGTAGAGGTTGTTATCAGCTCTGTACCGATCGAGACTGTGATCGAGACAGCGAAGAAGGTTCTTTACACAGGTCACTATGGAGATGGTAAGATCTTTGTATATGATGTAGAGAATGTTGTGAAGGTTCGTACCGGAGAGGAAGGTTTTGACGCTCTCCAGGATGCAGCCGAATAGAGTGCAAAAAGTATTTCTAAAGCAGCCTTTTGAGGCTGCTAAGAAATACTACGATTTTGCACAGCAAATTTGAGCTTGCAGCTCAAAATTTGCAAAATCGTATGAGTTTTCCTTTAAATTTGATTGTGTGTGATAAAAGAACCTCACAGAGGTTCGGGTCAGGGATTTTTGTGAAACCTTGATCTGAGAGGCCACCGTATTGGGCAATACGGTGGTCTCTTTTTTCTTTGTCTATTCTGTGATAAACTTAAAGAAATCTTAAGAATTTCATTCGCTTGTCTTAAAAATTGTGGTTTATGATAAGAAATGTAAAGCAGCAAGGTACGACAGAGTACGGAAAAGGGGACAATAATGCAGACAATACTGGTATGTGATGATGATAAGGAAATCGTGGAGGCAATTCAGATCTATCTGGAGCAGGAGGGCTATGAGGTGCTTACTGCTTATGACGGGATGCAGGCACTGCAGCAGATCCGGCAGAATCATATTGACCTGCTGGTGATCGATGTGATGATGCCGAGGCTGGATGGGATCCATGCGACCATGAAGATCCGCGAGGAGAGTAAGGTACCTGTTATTATCATTTCTGCCAAATCGGAGGATGCAGATAAGATCCTTGGTCTGAATATCGGAGCGGACGATTATGTGACGAAGCCATTTAATCCGCTGGAGCTGGTGGCCAGAGTCAAATCCCAGCTGAGACGTTATGACATGATGAGTGAGCCGATGCCATCAGGGGGAATGACATATCGTCTCGGGGGACTGGAGATGGATGATGACCGCAAGCAGGTTTATATGGATGGCGAGCTGATCAGGATGACCCCTCTGGAGTACAATATTCTGCTGCTGATGATGAAGCATCCGGGGAAGGTCTTTTCCAGCAGACAGATTTACGAGAGTATCTGGAATGAAAATGGTTATGCTGCAGAAAATACAGTGGCAGTACATATCCGCCATATCCGGGAAAAGATTGAGATCAATCCCAAAGAGCCAAGGTATCTGAAGGTGGTGTGGGGCGTTGGCTACAAGCTGGAAAATCAGTAAGATCAGACAAGGAGGGAGTTTGAGAGATGAAAAACAACAAAGAAATATCGGGGGACAAGGAAAAGAAAGAAAAACAGGGGAAAACAGAGAAAAGAAAATATGTGCGTATCCTTCTTAGCATTGTTCTGACAGCTGCGACGGTGACAGCGTCCCTTTCCGGGATAAATTATCTTGGAGGAAAGTCAGTCATGAACCGTCTGACCCGGGAAAGCAATGTTTCCGAGAGCGGAAAGATGGAGGAAAGTCTGGAGTTTCAGAAGCTGACGGACAGTTATCTGCAGGCTTTGGAACTATATTTGGAAATCCGCCGGATGGGAAGCGGGGATGGTTCCTTTTATAAAGGAAAAATTGAAGATATGCCATTTTTGCAGACGGGAGCCGGCACAGGGGAGAAGACGGTTACTTTAAAGGAAGTGGCAGGATGGAAAGGTCATAATTACGATTATGATGGATATTTTAATAACTATATAAATAGCTTTGAGGAATATAGTCAGGATCAAGTGAGCATCAGAAAAAAGGCATCGCAGCTGTTTACCTTGAAGAATGTCTATTTTGCAACCGGAGACTGGCAGAACAGTACCCTTTATGATACGGTGGCATCCGGGCAGAAATATTCTGCAAAGGAGTGGAAAAAGGCGGAAAAACAGGAGCGGGATACACCGACGACCAAGCGTTACGAGGGACAGGAAACATTACTGCCGGGGCTGCAGGGGGATAGTCAAAGAGCAGAAACAGCGGTGGTAGATATGATAAAAACGACACAGAAGATACCGCTTCATTCGATATATGCAAAATGGCTGGAACAGGCGTACTCCGGTGGTTATGCAAAGGGATGGCTGATGTACCAGATGGCACTGGCTGCAGAAAATGATTTTGAAGGGTCTGCGGAGGATGGAACAAAATATAATGATTATTACGATTATGTAATGAAGGATTACCGAAAAGCTCACTGCATTACTCAGATGGATAATATCGAATGTAATTCTAAGACGGTGGAAAATACGGGGATCGTATATATCTATGATGCGCTGGATGATCAGGACAGCAAAAAAGCACTTCGGCTTAACGAGGATGACAAATTGTATTATAATGACGGAAAATCTGAATTTACCCTGAAAAATTTCCTGAGTGATCCGAATGCCTATTATAATGATGTCACGGACGGTCTTGACTATTACGTCTATGATACAAGCTTGGAAAAATACACACAGGAACTCAAAAAGAAGGGACAGGAGCTTATGGAAAATTCCATAAGCACTCCGTGGAAGCTGGGACAGACCTTATGCAGTGAAAGTATGGCAGCAGATCTGGCACAGTTTATGCTCAGCTTTGGAAATGGACTGGAGAAATTTTTACAGAAGTCTGATTTTTTGTATGATATAACGGTTGGCGGAAAGAGCTTGGTCAGCAGCAATGAGAAGTGGACTGCATTTGTGGATAATCTGGAACGTGGTGCCATAGACCAGAAGCAAACATCATATGATTACGAATATGCGATTTATGATGCAAGAGGGGAAGTGTATCAAAGTAACTGGTTCTGGGATGGTTTTAATAATTCCGGAGATCTGAAAGATTTTTTGAAAAAAATGACAGGATCCAGTCAAAATGCCTATGTGGTGGTGGGATATCCTGCGTTGGATGTTACCTCTGCGGATAAAACAAGCGGAATGGCTTCGCTCTATCAGGATTACCTGAATGCCCGGCAACAGTATATGCAGGCAAAGAATACGGCTACCCGGAGTATTGTAATATTTGGAGTCAGTCTGCTGTGCCTGTTGATCGTCTTTTTTGGATTGGCAGTGACCAGTGGAAAAGCAAAAAGTAAAGCTAAACGGATACAGAAGATACCATCAGAACTTCTGGTGGTGATAGCATTAGGAGGAGTCTGCCTGTTGAATGATGTTGTGTATGATCTGTACCATATTTCGGACTGGGAGCAGACGATGGAGCGTATCATTATTGGTAATATAAGTATAACAAGACTTACTGATGCACTTTTGATCGCTGCATTGGCACTGGCTGTCATGATCATTCTTCTTGGACTTATTCAAAGGATCTGTCAGAACAGAGTGACGGAGCACAGTCTGCTTCAGTGGTGTTATCGAAAAGGAAAAACAGGTGGAAAGCTTGCCGGAGCAAAGCTGAAAGTATTTGTTCAGAAGTACAGGGACACAAAGGCATTTGTAAGATATGGAATCGCTGTGATCGCCTTTGCCATAATGTGGTTTGTGATGTGGCTCATCTGCTGGAATGTAGTGGTTAATTATTCTTATGGTGTTGGCTATGGTGAGACAATTACAGTCTGTGTGATCGGTCTTCCATTGCTTTTGATTGTCGGAGAGGGAGCACTTCTGCTGGCAATGAGAAATGCGATTGCTGACGAGAAGATACGGGATGGTGCGGTAAGGATCGCACAGGGGGAAATTTCGTATCAGATCGAACTGCCGGATAAAGCCTCCAAAGAGCAGAAAGAACTTGCAGATACCATCAATCATATCCGGCAGGGACTGGAAAGTGCTGTGGAGGAGTCCATACGAAGTGAACGTATGAAAACAGAGCTGATCACCAATGTATCCCATGATATCAAGACACCGTTGACTTCCGTGATCAATTATGTGGATCTGCTCAAGAGAGAACATTTTGAGAATGAGAGGGTACAGGAATATCTGGATATTCTTGACCACAAATCCATGCGGCTGAAGGGGCTGATCGAGGATCTGGTGGAGGCATCCAAGGCTTCCTCCGGAACCATAGAGCTGCAGATCACGACATTGAATTACGGAGAACTGGTCAACCAGACAAACGGAGAATTTGAAGAGAAATTTGCCCGGTCAGGTCTGACTCTGGTGGCAGATATCTCTGACGAGGCGGTTCGTTTCCGGGGAGATGGAAGAAGAGTATTCAGGATACTGGAAAATCTGTATGGAAATGTCGCAAAATATGCACTGGAGGGGACAAGAGTTTATGTGTCACTGTCCGAAAAAACGGACAGCATTACCGGCCAGAAAATGGCGGAATTCTCCATCAAAAATATATCGAGAGAACAGCTAAACATCAATCCGGATGAGCTGACGGAACGTTTTGTCAGAGGAGATTCTTCCCGTACAACGGAAGGAAGCGGCCTGGGGCTTTATATAGCCAATAATCTGACGGAGCTCATGGGAGGAAAATTTGAAATACGCCTGGACGGGGATCTGTTCCATGTAACGGTTTCTTTTCCGGTAGAGGAATAAGAACGGAAGTTTTATCTGGTAACGCAAGCTTCGCAGATATAGGTTATATGTGTGAAGTCTGCGTTACAAACAGTTATCATAAACAGCCTGTAACAGAGTGTGAAAGGAGATGTGCGGATGTTTCACAGAAAAATAGGAATATATTGTACACTTCTATGTTGCATATTTATGATCACCGGTTGTGAAAATGCACCGGAACGGGAGGTAAAGGAGAATTCAAAACAGGAAATCAAGATGTCGTCCTCTAAATACGTATCCATGGAAGAAGCAAAAATCCAGGTTCATGCGTTGGAAGGAAAAAGTGTGGATGGCGTACATTTACCGGAGCATATATCCATGCCGGATGTTCAAAAGATATTTGAGGGAAAGCTTACTCCATGGTATCCGAACCAAAAGAATGATTTGAAAATAGTCATAAAAAATATGTGGAGTGATTATAAAAAAACAGACTGGGCATCAATAAAAGAAATGACTTTTTCAAGTAAAAAAGATCATACATATTATGGTGGACAAAAAAAGGACAAGAAAACAGGTCTCTTGTATTCTTATGATTCGGATGGGTTTTTTTGTGGAGATTCATTAAAGGACACCGAACAGACAGCAAAATCCTGTGTCAAAGAAATTGATTTTGAATGGGGGGATACTGCATCGGAGAAAGATGTGTATCCATTGAAAGATGGAAAAATATCTGTGCCCAAGGCCGTTTCTTATACAGAAGATTTATTTAATAAAAATGTCTCTAAGCTGGAGAAAGGAAAATTTCAATATAAAGTTCAGCATTTATATGTCATGAAAAACACGGAAACCGGATGTTATGATTACAATATGGCGATTGGAAGGGTATATAAAGGAATATCTATTGATACCAGTTCCGATTTTGGCATTTCGGAGGGGAGAAGTTATAATAAAGTACATTGTGGAATACATATGCTTACTGTTATGCGGCATAAGCATTCTCTGGATTATGTAAATAGCTGCAGGGAGCTTCTGGATATTGAGAAAGAGACAGAAAAAGAAAAGATCATATCGCCTGTCTGGGCTTTGCAGTCAATCAATAAGAAAATTGCCCATATAGACGGTTTTCGCTTTCAGGATTGTGGTCTGGTTTATTTGTTAGTACAAGATAATAAGCTGGCAAAGGACAATCAACAGGATGTCTACCAACAGGTAAATGAAACAACCTATTTACGTCCGGTATGGTTATTTATGTCAAAAGGCAGTGGTGCGGTATCCGATACGATGACAAGAGATCGTCATGGAACGAGTGTTGTAGTTGATGCCATAGATGGAACTTTGTATTATTATGAGAGTACGGGGACTTATTAGACGTTAAATGGAATCAGCAAGGGAGACGGCTATGATAAGATCAGAACTGAAAAAAAACATCATCAATGTTTATCTGTTTATTTCGATTCTACTTTTGTATGTTACTTTTTTATTCGGGGACAGTGGCCACGTTCTTTTGGATGACACGTCGACAACGATTATTGGTGCAATATGGAGTAAGTTTCACGGCAATTGGAAAATGTGCAGTGATTCCTCTTTTTTGGTCAGAATGAATGCCATGTGGAGTGACAATACGTATCTGCCGATCTTAATGCCTGTAATATGCGGCCTGCCGGGAACGATGATCTATCTGGAAGAGATAAGGTCAGGAAATAAACGACTTATTCTTTGTCGTGGTTCTTTGAAAAACTATGATATCGCGAAAATATTATCCAATATTGTCAGTTCTATTGTGATTTCCGTTGTGTCCATATGTTTATATTACATTACGTTGATCATATTTTATGATAATGTGCCGGTTTCAGAGGATTCTTTTCAGATCATTTATTTTATTTTTTCCGGAAAGATGATACAAAACAGTAAAGATATTTCGCTGCTTCTTATTATCTGCAAGTTAATAAAAGGTATTGTGTATTTCTGCATTTATTCTGTAATGTGTAGTTCATTCTGTTATTTCATGGCTGTCTGCTGCAAAGACAAATATACCGCTTTCGGAGGAAGTATTTTTCTCTGTTATGTGCAAAGCAGGATCGTAGAAGAATTCCTTAGAAAATATGTGATAGAAGGTGTGGCAGCGGCTGGTACGGCAGCAGATATATTAAACCCTGTTTTTCTTCATTTTGCCGGGAGCAGTGGATTTTATCAAAACAGGGAGTATGTGGCTGTATTAGTGGCAGTTCTGTTTTGTGCATTCAATTTCTTTTTGACGATTTATTTATCACGAAAACAATTGGATATCAGTGAAGGATAAAACAAGGGATCATTTGAGGAGGGATATTTTGAAAAAAATAATTCTTGTACTTCGTGCCGGACTCCAGGAAACATTCACGGATAAAAAAATCATCGTTTTGTTATTGATCATTGGGTTTATTATTGACAATGGAGTACGCCGGATGATAAACCATGCATTACAGGTGGGACAGCCGTTAGGTGTTTTTGAAGGTTTTATCATGTGCGTAAATCACTGGTATTACTTAATTATTTTTCTGGTCGGATTTATTTTTATATTGGCAGATGTGCCGAGACTGAACAGTGAACAGATTTTATTTATATACAGAACCGGAAAAAGACACTGGCTTTTGGGTGAAATAATGCAGCTCCTGATATGTGCTGTCACATATATATTTCTTTTGCTTGCCGGCAGCATGGTCGGTTGTTCCAAATACTGTTATATAGGCAATATCTGGAGCAATTTTACCGTATTTTATAAAACAGATTATGAAGCGTTATTATCGGATAACAATCGATTTATAGACCAACAGGTGTTTAAATATTATTCACCGTATCAGTCTTTGTTTCACAGTATTGTACTTCTGATGCTGTGCCTGACACTCATGGGAACGATCATTCTTTTCTTTTCCATTTGGAATAAAAAATTAATTGGAATCCTATTAAATATCTTATTGATATTATTTGTGCTTATTTTTAATGAACATCATATGGGAGTAATGTGGCTTTCTCCTTTTTGCCATGCGGTACTCGCACTACACAATAAATACGTTTATAAACAGTTTTCTGTTCCACTGTTATTTTCGTATCTGTATCTGATCGCAGCTGAGGCATTACTTATATTTTTGTCATTGAAAAAACTGAAGAACAAAATGTTTTATTAGTTTGACAAGTGTATATTTCATTGTATAATGTATTTAGTGCTTGTATAGATAGAAATGGAGGTTGGTATCTATATGGATGAACTATATATTACATTGTTATTGCTCTTGGTCATACCTATACTGATCTGCATAAGATATGCCGGTAAAATAAAGAGCGATGTGGCAGACTCCATTGTAAAATGCCTCGTTTTTGCCAGTATCACGATTTTAAGTAACGGATTATTTGTGTTTTCCCACCATGAAACATTTGCTTATCTTATGGAAGCATTATATCTGTTTTCTTTTGACATGGTTTTTTTATACATATTACAGTATTCCCAGCAATATACGAAGGTGTTTGAGGAGGTTTCCCTCGTCCGGACCGGAAGTTTTCTGCTGGCATATCTGGATGGAATATCCATGTTTTTAAATACGTTTTATCATCACGCATTTCGCTTTAGAACACAAAGCTATATCAGCGTTCAGATGTATCACATCGGAGACAAAACAGTTTTTTATTATCTTCATTTTGTATTTACCTATTGTCTGGTGTTTTGTATTATTGCATCCTTTTTGACCAAAATATTGCAGATACCAAGATTTTACCGTAAAAAATATATTCCGATCCTGGCGGTGATCTGTGTGATCGTTATTCTGAACTTTATATGTAATATCTCGGAGTCTCCGGTAGATGTATCTCTTCCGTTTTTTGTGTTTGCTGCGATCCTGATCTGTTACTTGTCATTGTACCGTTCTCCGAGGGAGCTGATCAATCAGACATTGTCCATCGTAGTGACGGAAATGAATAACATGGTGATCTGTTTTGATATTAATCATGAATGTGTTTATGCGAATGATCGTGCGATAAAAATGTTTCATACCCCGGGTGATAATCTTCAGGTTATTTCGGAGTATGCAAAAGCATGGCTTGAGGAGAATGACATTACAGATTCGGACTTTTTGGAATGGAGTGATCAGAAGCTCATAGATGGTCAGATTCATTATTTTGATATTGAGTATCGGAAATTATTCGATCGAAAGAAAGAATACATCGGATTTTTTTTGAATCTGATCGATAATACGGAAAAACATCTGGCTCTGGAAAAAGAAAGATATCTTGCCACACACGATACATTGACAGGATTATATAATAAAAATCATTTTGCAATGAAAGCTGCAGAAATGTTAAAGGCTGCACCTCAGGAGGAGTGGCTGCTGCTTAGCTCGAACATTAAGGATTTTAAGCTGGTCAATGATCTTTTTGGCATGGAAAAAGGAAATGAAGTCTTGAAGATGGAGGCGGAGCTTTTGAAAAAGGGATGTCAGGATGGCATTATTTACGGCAGGATCGGTGGCGATAAATTTGCCATATGCATGCCGAAGGCAAGATTCCGGGAGCATGCTTTTATGGATGGCATACAGGAAATGGGTCGTGCATTTAATAATGATCTGTATCACCTTCATATATATATTGGTGTTTATGAAATTGAGGATATTCATGAAGATATTTCCATTATGTGTGATAAGGCAAATCTTGCGATCAAGACGTTGAACGAAAATTATGCCAGATCCATTGCATATTATAACGATACCTTGTTAAATGATACGATTCTGGAAAAACAGCTTGTGGGGGATTTTGACCAGGCTCTTGAGGAGAAACAGTTCTGTATGTATTTACAGCCCCAGATGACATCGGATGGCAGGATGCTTGGGGCAGAGGCTCTGGTAAGATGGCAGCATCCGAAGCGTGGACTGATCTTTCCGGGAGATTTTATCGGAGTCTTTGAAAAAACAGGACTGATCTACCGGCTTGACCGGTTTATCTGGGAGCTTGCGGTACAAAAGCTTGCCCGATGGCAGCAGGAGGGACACAACGATCTATACATATCCGTCAATATATCCACGAAGGATTTTTATTATATGGATGTATACAAAACCATTACAGCTCTTGTAGAAAAATATCGGATCATTCCGTCTTCATTAAAGCTGGAGATCACGGAAACAGCGATCATGTCAGGAACCGCCGGGGAGCTGGAAAAGATCGAACAGTTCCGGAAATATGGTTTTCAAGTGGAGATCGATGATTTTGGAAGCGGCTATTCTTCCTTTAATACATTAAAGGATATGGATGTGGATGTCCTTAAAATAGATATGGGATTTTTGAGGACAACGAAACCGGAGAATCTGAAAAAAAGCATGTCTATCGTAAATATGATCATAGCTCTCAGTAAAACTCTTGGTCTTTCTGTGGTGACGGAGGGAGTTGAGACGAAGGAACAGGTTGCGAAACTTGCTCAGATGGGCTGTGGAGTTTATCAGGGGTATTATTTTTCAAAGCCGATCCCGGTGGAGGAGTTTGAGGAGCGGTATTTGTAAAGCTTCATGAAATATTGCGGACTGCCTTGTTTTTGACAAAAGATTATAGTATATTGATTAAAATTGTGCGTGTTATCTTTACAATAATCAAAAAGGAGGAACATATCATGAAGAAATCTTTATGTCGGACAGCAGTTGTTATTATGGCTGTTGTATTTCTCACAGGGGTGCCGTCTGCATACGCAAAGGACACAACGGAGATCACAGTAAATGGCACTAAGGTGTTTCGTGCCCCGTCATCCTGGAAAAAAGTTTCCTGGAAATGTAGTAACAAAAATATCAGGATCTCTAAAAAGCAGGGGAAAAAGGTGACCATCAAGGGAATGAAAAAAGGAAACAGTACACTGACCGCAAGCTGCGGAACAAAGAAGAAATCTTTTCAGGTAACAGTGAAGGGAAAAACGAAGAAAAAAGATCAGGATTGTAAGAAATCGGTTGACATCTCAGTTCAGTCAGCGGAATTATCCACGAATAAGCTGTCGGTTACTATACATGTGAAAAATGATGGAACAAAAGATCTCAAAATGGGAGCAGATGCGAAGCTTTACCGCTTTGATGATGCAAAAAGGAATTATGTTGAGGTGACAAATGAGGCACCGGTGCCGGATATTATTTATCTGATCATGGCAGGGAAAGAACAGAATGTAAAGTTTGAGTTTAAAAGTACCGGAATTGCCTCCGGACGATATAAGATCTGTGTGGGTTATAACGGATATGGAACAGATACACAGAAGACACCGGGGCTTTCTTATGAGACGACGGAAAGTTTTGAATTTAGTGCGTAAGCTTTCCTTGACTGCGAGTTTGTGATACACTAAATGAAAAAGTATTGGATGGTTTATTCGACGCAGAAGGGAGCGATTTTTTGAGCACAATTAAGAAACGGATCATTATGACTTTTCTCATGGTGGCAATGCTTGTTGGTGGTCTGACAGGATTGGATGGTACATATCAAGGCGGCCGGTCGGGACAGCAGAAAGGACAGAGTGCGCCGTTAGAAGGCGGCAGCGTCCGGAAGGCAGCAGCGGCAGGAAAGTCTACAATGAAGGTCCACTATATTGACGTGGGACAGGGGAGTGCTGTTCTGGTACAGTCCGGTGCTCATTTCATGCTGATCGATGGTGGAGACCGTGAAGCATCTTCAAAGGTGGTCAGTTATTTGAAACGCCGGAAGGTGAAGAAACTGGATTATGTGATAGTAAGTCATTATGATTCGGATCATCTGAATGGGGTAGTGGGAGCGTTAAATGTTTTTCAGGTGAAACGGGTAATTGCTCCGGCTTATACAGCAGACTCAAGAGTATATGAGTCCTACTGCAATATTATTGCCCAGAAGAAAATTGCGACGACCAGACCGAAGGCCGGCAAGAAATATAAGCTGGGGAAGGCACGCTTTACGATCCTGGCACCAAACAGCAGTGGCTATACAGATGAAAACAATTATTCCATTGCATTAAAGCTGGTCAATGGAAAGAACCGTTTTGTGATCACCGGAGATGCGGAGACGGAAAGTGAATATGAAATGCTGGAGAATGGGCAGAACCTTTCCTGTGATGTTTATATGGCGGGGCATCACGGCAGTGCAAACTCATCTTCTGAAAAATTTTTGCAGGCAATGAAACCGAAATATACGGTGATCAGCTGTGGTGCCGACAATAATTACGGTCATCCGGCACAGAGTGCCATGAGCCGCCTGAAGGCAATCGGCACGAAGATCTTCCGGACAGACGCCCAGGGAACCATTGTTGCTACAAGTAACGGAAGCCGGATCAAATGGAATAAGAGTCCAAGTAAGCTTTGGTCTTACCGGGAGTATGGCAGCAGTACACTGATCGGGCCAGACGGCTCTGCGAGCCAGATATCAGGATCGGACACATCCGGCAGTGACAATGCAGCAAACAGCACACCAGCTCTTGCAAATGGTCAGAAATATATTGGCAATGTGAATTCCAAAAAGTTCCATCTGCCAAGCTGCAACGGACTTCCGTATGAGAAGAACCGGGTATATTTTGATAGTATTGATGCGGCGCATCAGGCGGGATATTCGCCGTGTGGTCTGTGCCGGCCGGAGGGCTAAATAAAAAGAGTCTCAAGACAGTGAAAAGGTGTCTGGGGACTCTTTTATATTGCAGTTTTGTATCTTTGACCCAAAGGCTGTGATACCGTGCATGAAATCGTGATTGTTGTATTTTTGACTATTTTACAGGGGTGTGTTATCATCAAAATAAGTATGCAAACATTCATTAAGATTGAAGAAAAGGAGTTAAAAACCTGTGGATAAATTAGAAATGGCAAAGATCATCGAGACAATGGATATGACAGTGGCACCGCCGGAGAAGGAGCCGGAGCGTCAGTATTATTTCATTCGTAAGCTGCAGCTTTGGATGGAGGAGCGCAAGGCACAGCTTGGAAGACCGCTGACGGCCTGTGTGACAACCTTTGGCTGCCAGATGAATGCGAGGGATTCCGAAAAGATCCTCGGTATCCTGCAGATGATCGGCTATGAGGAGACAGATCAGGAGGAGGCAGATCTGGTTCTTTACAATACATGTACCGTCCGTGAGAATGCCAACTTAAAGGTGTATGGCCATCTGGGTCAGCTGAAGCGGTACAAAAAACAGAATCCGGAAATGCTTACCCTGCTCTGCGGATGTATGATGCAGGAAAAGACCGTGGTGGATAAGATCAAAACAAGCTACCGCAATGTGGATATTATCTTTGGAACCCACAATATCTTTAAATTTGCAGAGCTGTTGGCAATGCGGGTATTTGATACTTCTGCCAAAAAACGCATGATCGTGGATGTCTGGAAGGATACGGATGCGATCGTGGAGGAGCTTCCGATCGAGCGGAAATATTCCTTCAAGAGCGGCGTCAATATCATGTTTGGCTGTAACAATTTCTGCAGCTATTGTATCGTGCCGTATGTCCGGGGGCGGGAGCGCAGCCGGGAACCGGAGGAGATCATTAAGGAGATCAAAGAGCTGGTGGCAGATGGTGTTGTTGAGATCATGCTGCTGGGACAGAATGTCAATTCCTATGGAAAGAATCTGGAGCATCCTATCACCTTTGCACAGCTTTTGAAGCAGGTGGACGAGATCGAGGGACTGGAGCGGATCCGTTTTATGACTTCGCATCCGAAGGATCTGTCGGATGAGCTGATCGATGTGATGGCACATTCCAAGAAGGTATGCAGACAGCTTCATCTGCCGCTGCAGTCCGGTAGCAGCCGTCTGTTAAAGATTATGAACCGTCATTATACCAAGGAGAGTTATCTGGAGCTGGCGGCAAAGATCAAAAAGGCAATGCCGGATATTGCACTGACCACAGATATTATTGTGGGATTTCCGGGAGAAACCGAGGAGGATTTTGAGGATACCATGGATGTGGTGGAGCAGGTGCAGTATGACAGTGCTTTTACCTTTATATACAGCAAGCGTACCGGAACCCCGGCTGCGGCTATGGAGGATCAGGTGCCGGAGGAGGTTGTCAAGGTGCGGTTTGACCGGCTGCTAAAGCGGGTTCAGGAGATTTCCGCGGAGAAAACACAGGCGGGAGCCGGTGTGGTAGAGGACGTGCTGGTGGAGGATGTGAATAAGCAGGAAGCCGGATATGTCACCGGCAGAACCGCTAGAAATTATCTGGTGCATTTTCCGGGAGATGCTTCCCTGATCGGGAAGATCGTTCCGGTGAAGCTGTGTGAGAGCAAGGGCTTCTATTATTATGGAAAATGTGTTGCGGATGAATAATATATTGAAAAGGAAGGTGCCGCGTTTTTAGAGGGAATGGTTGTCTGGTAAGCGGTGATGGTCTGACATCACAGGGAAAGGATTGGTGATCCCCATGGAGCAGGAAAGAAATCTTCGGGAGAGACAGGAGCAGAGAGAACACGAAATTCTGGGAAAGTATGCCAGCTTTGCAGATGAGAGCAGAGGACGGGAAAGGACAGAACCCCAGTGTGATATCCGCACGGATTATCAGAGAGACAGGGATCGTATTCTCCATAGCAAGGCATTTCGCCGTCTCAAGCAGAAAACGCAGGTTTTTCTGGCACCGGAGGGAGACCATTACCGGACCCGTATGACCCATACGCTGGAGGTGGCACAGAATGCCAGGACCATTGCCAGAGCCCTGCAGCTGAATGAGGATCTTACGGAAGCAATCGCACTGGGCCATGATCTTGGTCATACACCCTTTGGTCATGCCGGAGAACGGGCGTTAAACCGGATCACAAAGGATCTGGGAGGATTCCGGCACAACGAGCAGAGCGTACGTGTGGTGGAGCATTTGGAAAAGGACGGCATGGGACTCAATCTCACCTGGGAGGTCAGGGATGGCATTCTGAATCATCAGACCAGCCTGACACCGGCCACACTGGAGGGCAAGATCGTCCGCCTTTCTGACAAGATCGCCTATATCAATTCGGATATTGACGATTCCATTCGTGCCGGTCTCATCAAGGAGGAGGAGATTCCTTACTGGCTGACGGATGTGCTGGGACACAGCACCAATCACCGGTTAAATACGTTGGTACACGATATCGTAAGAAACAGCGAAGGAAAAAATGATATCTGCATGTCGCCGGAGGTGGAGAAGGCAATGTTTTCCCTTCGAAGCTACATGTACGAGAAGGTTTATACCAATCCGGTGGCAAAGAGTGAGGAAAAAAAGGTAGAGATTCTGATCGAACAGCTGTACGATCACTACATACACCATACCGAGGAACTTCCAAGTGAATTCTCGGCGCTGATCCTGCTGGGAGAGACACCGGAACGGGCAGTTTGTGATTTTATTGCCTGCATGAGTGACCGTTATATGGTAAATCTTTATAAAGAATTGATGATCCCGAAGGCATGGAGCGTGCTTGGAACAGAGCATCGATAAAGTTCACAGACACATGAAAGGATCAGAGCTCCAACAAAACAAAAAAAGAAAAAGGAAAAATAAAATCTTTGTCGAATAACTAATATAGTGGTTTGCGCTGTATTAGTTATTTTTGTGTAAAGGCTCAGTGAGAGGGAGGTGATACAATGCCGTGGTATTCCGAGAAACAGATTGAGGAAGTGCGGTCGCGGAGTGATATTGTCAGCGTGATCGGCAGATATGTCCGTCTAAAACGGACAGGCAGCGGATATACGGGATTGTGTCCGTTTCACAATGAAAAAACACCGTCATTTCATGTAAATCCCGCCAGGCAGATGTATAAATGCTTTGGCTGTGGTGTGGGCGGCAATGTACTTACCTTTGTAATGGAATATGAAAATCTCACTTTTCCGGAGGCAATGGAAATGCTGGCCGAGCAGGCCGGGATCGATCTGCCAAAGCAGGAAATGACAGCACAGCAAAAGCAGCAGGAGGGACTCAGACAGACTCTGCTTGAGATCAATAAAAAGGCGGCGAGATATTATTTTGCCCTGTTAAAATCCCCACGGGGGAAGCTGGGATATGATTATCTTACCGGCAGAGGGCTTACCGATGAGACGATCCTTCACTTTGGTCTGGGATTTGCCGGACAGGGGGGAGGAGAGCTGTACCAGTATATGAGAAAAGAAGGCTACAGTGATCAGGTTCTCAAAGAAACAGGCCTTTTCAAGATGGACGAGCGGGGGGCTTATGACAAATTCTGGAACCGTGTGATGTTTCCCATTATGGATGCCAATAACCGTGTGATCGGGTTTGGCGGCCGTGTCATGGGAGATGCAAAACCAAAGTACCTGAATTCGCCGGAGACAAAGATCTTTGACAAAAGCCGGAATCTGTTTGGCCTCAATTATGCCAAGCGGGGCAAAAGAAACAATATGATCCTGTGTGAGGGATATATGGATGTGATCGCTCTGCATCAGGCAGGCTTTACCAATGCGGTTGCCTCGCTGGGAACGGCATTTACCGAGCAGCAGGCAAATCTGATCCGGCGTTATACGGATGAGGTGCTTTTAACCTACGACAGCGACGGTGCCGGTGTGAAGGCCGCTATGAGAGCCATTCCGATGCTGCGAAGAGCGGGCATAACCGGAAAGGTTATCCATATGGAGCCTTATAAGGACCCGGATGAATTTATCAAAAATCTCGGTGCGGATGAGTTTGAAAAGCGGATGGATGAGGCACAGAACAGCTTCTTTTTTGAGATTGAAGTGACCAGGAGAAATTATTCCATGAGCGATCCGGAGCAGAAGACCAAATTTATCCATGAGATTGCCCGAAAGCTCCTTGTATTTGAGGACAAGATACAGCGGGACAATTATATGGAGGCGGTGGCTGCCCGGTATAACATTAAAACAGAAGATCTGCGACAGCTTGTGGTACGGTATGGCAATCAGATGCCTTCCGGTTATCAGGAGGTTATGGAGGAGAGACAGCAGGAGCGGATCCGGAAAGGCCGCAAAAAGGAGTCGAGAGAAGGGATCAGCTATTCCTACCGGCTGCTTTTATCCTGGCTCATCGAGGAGCCGCAGCTGTTTAAGCAGATCCGCCAGTGGATCCGGCCGGAGGATTTTGAGGAAGGATTATACCGGACTGTGGCGAAGGAGCTTTATGAACAGATGGAAAAGGACGAGCTGGAGCCCGCAAGGATCATAGGACATTTTACCGAGGTTGAGGAGCAGAACAAGGTGGCGTCCATGTTTCAGACAAGCTTTGGCAGTGAGATCCAGAACGATGAAAAGAAAAAGGCGATCACGGATCTGATCCTGAAGATCAAAGAACACAGTATTGAGCGGCAGGCAGGAGAGATCACGGATCTGAATGAACTGCAAAAGCTTGTACAACAAAAGAAAATGCTGCAAGGTGCAGTAAAACTGCATATTTCATAAATAATTGGAAAAAGTATAGGTAAGAAAGGAAGGTATCGTATGGCAACAGAGAAAAAGCAGGCAACAAAAGCGGCAGAGACAAAGGAGGAAAAAATGAAAAAGTCTACCGTCGAAAAAGCTGCTGAAGGTACTACTTCTGTAGATGACGAGAAAAAGAAAACAAAAACAACCGCCAAAAAGGCAGAAACCAAAACAAAGAAAGCGGCAGAGGGGGACAAAAAGCCTTCTAAGGCAAAATCTGCAAAGTCTGCAAAATCAAAGGCAAAAGGCTCAGAAGATGATAAAAAGGAAACCCATGAGGTGAAGTTTATTGAAAAGCTCAACGCCTTGAAGGAACTTGCACACACCAAAAAGAACGTGCTGGAATATCAGGAGATCAATAACTTCTTTGGCGATATGGAGTTAGATGAGGAAAAGATGGAAAAGATCATCGAATATCTGGAAAATAACGGGATCGATGTGTTCCAGATCTCCGATGATAAGGATGATGTGGATGATGATATTATCCTTGGCATGGAAAGCGACGGCGAGGGCGACGAGGAGGATATTGAAAATATCGACCTTTCGGTGCCGGATGGTGTCAGCATTGAGGATCCGGTCCGGATGTATCTGAAGGAGATCGGAAAGGTTCCTCTTCTCTCAGCAGATGAAGAGGTAGAGCTGGCAAAGCGTATGGAAGAAGGCGATGCGGAGGCGAAAAAGAAGCTGGCAGAGGCAAACCTTCGTCTGGTAGTCAGCATTGCAAAGCGTTATGTGGGACGAGGCATGCTGTTCCTTGATCTGATCCAGGAGGGAAATCTGGGTCTTATTAAAGCTGTGGAGAAGTTTGACTATAAAAAGGGATACAAGTTCAGTACCTATGCAACATGGTGGATCCGTCAGGCGATCACCCGTGCTATTGCAGATCAGGCGAGAACCATCCGTATTCCGGTTCATATGGTGGAAACCATCAATAAATTTGTCCGTGTACAGCGTCAGCTTTTACAGGAGCTTGGCAGAGAGCCGTATCCGGAGGAGATCGCAGAGCATATGAATATGCCTGTGGACCGTGTCCGGGAGATTCAGAAGATCTCACTAGAGCCGGTGTCTCTGGAGACACCGATCGGCGAGGAGGAGGACAGCCATCTTGGAGACTTTATTCAGGATGAAAATGTGCCGGTACCCGCAGAGGCAGCAGCGTTTACCCTTCTCAGAGAGCAGCTTGAGGAAGTGCTTGGGACTTTGACAGAACGTGAGCAGAAGGTGCTGAAGCTTCGTTTTGGTCTGGAAGACGGCCGTTCCCGCACTCTGGAGGAAGTGGGCCGGGAGTTTGAGGTTACCAGAGAGCGTATCCGTCAGATTGAGGCGAAGGCACTCCGGAAGCTCAGACATCCGAGCCGCAGCCGCAAGCTGAAGGATTATCTGGATTGATCCGGCTGTCCAAAAGGCTGCAGGCAGTGGCACATCAGGTGGAGAGCCGTGGTGTGGTTGCGGACATTGGCTGTGACCATGGGTTTACATCCATTTATCTGCTGGAACAGGGACTGGCGGATCATGTGATCGCAATGGATATTAACGAGGGTCCTCTGGAGAGAGCCAGAGAACATGTGACGGAGAGCGGCCTGACGGAGCAGATCGAGCTCCGGCTGTCGGACGGGGCAAAGAAGCTTATGCCGGGAGAAGCAGACACCTTATTGATCAGTGGTATGGGAGGTGCTTTGATCTGTAAGATACTGGAGGATTCGCCTGAGGTAGTAGAGAGGACACAGGAGCTTGTGCTGTCGCCGCAGTCAGAGTGGTCTGTGGTACGCCATTATCTTCATGAGCATGGATTTATGATCGCCGGGGAGACAATGGTTCTTGATCAGGGCAAATATTACCTGATCCTGCGGGCGGTTCCGGGACAGGAGCATTATTCCGACGAAATGGAATATATATATGGAAGATATCTGCCGGAGCACGGGGATACGTGTCTCATTTCCTTTTTGGAGAAGGAGGAGGCAAGGCTTCAGGGGATATTAAATAAAATGGCATCAAGGGAGTTGTCGGAGCAGGCAGCGAGACAAAAGCAGGAGCTGGAACAGGAAATGGCTCTTGCACAGAAGGCAAAGGAGATCTGCCGGCACAGAAAGGAAGGGTGACATATGGTGAAGGTAACAGTAGATGGGGAACAGCTGGAATACGAGAGGGGTACTACATATTTACAGATCGCAAAGGATGTCCGGGCAAATTATGAGCATGATATCATACTGGCAAAACGGGGAGAAAAGCTGATCGAGTTAAACAAATCCATCAATAAGGATCAGGAGATCACATTTCTGACCACCGCCAGTGACAGTGGATATAAAACTTACGTCCGGGGCGTAACGCTTCTGATGCTTCGCAGTTTTTATCACGTTGCCAGAGAGAAAGGGCTGGAAAATATTTTTGTAAAGCATACGCTGGGAGATAATGTTTATTGTGAAGCAGAAGGCGTGGAGCTGACAAAGGAGCTGTTGGATCAGGTGGAGCAGTTTATGCACAGTCTGGTAGAGCAGGATAAGATATTCCATAAGAAGTCCGTCAGTACCTCATCCGCCGTGGAGACCTTTGAAAAGTACGGTATGAAGGACAAAAAAAAGTTGTTTGAATACCGCAGGGTTTCCAAGGTAAATATTTATAATCTGGATGGCTTCGAGGACTATTATTATGGCTATATGCCGCCATCTACAGGGATATTGAAGTATTTCCGGTTGGAACAATATGATAAGGGCTTCCTGATCTGTCTGCCAAACCGTAAGCATCCGGAAACACTGGCTCCGGTGAAGGAGACACCGAAGCTGTTTGCAACACTGCAGGAGGCAAGTGAATGGGGACGGATGATGAATGTGGATACCGTGGGAGCATTAAATGATGTGATCTCCCATGGGGGTATTACGGATCTGATCCTGGTGCAGGAGGCACTTCAGGAAAAGAAGGTGGCAGAGATCGCAGAGCAGATCGCCGGTGACCGGAGCAAAAAGTTTGTGATGATCGCAGGGCCGTCTTCCTCCGGCAAGACTTCCTTTTCCCACCGTTTATCAATCCAGCTTCGTACCCATGGCCTGAAGCCTCATACGATCGCTTTGGACAATTATTTTAAGGACCGTAAGGATACGCCGTTAGACGAGGATGGCAATTATAACTTCGAATGTCTGGAGGCAATCGATACAAAGCAGTTTAATGAGGATATGACAGCACTTCTGGAGGGCAAAAGAGTAGAGCTTCCGGAGTTTAATTTCCTGTTAGGCAAGAGAGAATATAACGGCGATTTCCGCCAGCTGGGACCGGAGGACATTCTGGTCATTGAGGGAATCCATGGACTTAATGAAAAGATGTCTTATTCTCTGCCGAAGGAGAGTAAATTTAAAATTTATATCAGTGCATTGACACAGTTAAATATTGACGAGCACAACAGGATCTCTACGACAGACGGACGTCTGATCCGCCGGATGGTCCGGGATGCCAGAACACGCGGTGCATCCGCAATGCATACCATCGGTATGTGGCCTTCGGTACGCCGGGGAGAGGATCAGTACATATTCCCGTTCCAGGAGGAGGCAGATGTGATGTTTAACTCTGCACTGATCTATGAGCTGGCGGTATTAAAGCCGTATGCGGAATCTATTCTTTTTGGGATTCCAAAGGATGTGCCGGAGTATGTGGAGGCAAAGCGTCTGTTGAAATTTCTGGATTATTTTATTGGTGTCAGCACCGATGTGATCCCGAAGAATTCGTTGATGAGAGAGTTTGTTGGCGGAAGTATCTTCCGTGTATGATAATATAGAAAGGCAAGGTGAAGAGAAGTGGCAAAATTGATCGATGGAAAAAAGATTTCCGGAGAAATTAAGGATGAATTAAAGGAAAAGGTGGCACAGCTTAAGGAAAAGGGTGTAGAGGTCACTCTCGCTGTGATCCAGGTGGGAAATGATCCTGCATCCACTGTTTATGTGGGCAATAAAAAGAAAGCATGTGCATATATCGGTATCAACTCTCTGGCATATGAGCTGCCGGAGGAGACAACTCAGGAGGAGCTTCTTAATCTGGTACGCCAGTTAAATGACAGAAAGGATGTCAATGGCATTCTGGTACAGCTTCCACTGCCGGCACATATCGATGAGGATACTGTGATCCGTACCATCGCACCCGAGAAGGACGTGGATGGTTTCCATCCCCAGAGCGTTGGTCTGTTAAGTATTGGACAGAAGGGCTTTGTGTCATGTACACCGGCCGGTATCATCCAGCTGTTAAAGAGATCCGGCATTGAGATTGACGGGAAGGAATGTGTCGTAGTAGGCCGCAGCAATATCGTCGGAAAACCGATGGCAATGCTTCTGATCCGGGAAAACGGCACGGTAACCGTATGTCATTCCCACACGAAGGATCTGAAGGAAGTGACCAGAAGGGCGGACATTCTGGTGGTAGCCATTGGAAAACGCCAGTTTATTACGGCAGATTATGTCAAAGAGGGTGCCACGGTCATTGACGTGGGAATGCACCGTAAAGAGGATGGCAAGCTCTGCGGTGACGTGGATTTTGATTCCGTGGAGCCGGTAGCAGGAGCGATCACACCGGTACCGGGCGGCGTTGGTCCGATGACCATTGCCATGCTGATGAACAATTGTGTTTCATCCGTAGAATAATGTACTAGAATGGAGAACAGAACATGAATATATTTTTTGTATCTCTTGGCTGTGACAAAAATCTGGTAGACAGTGAGATGATGATCACTTCTCTGCGCAAGGATGGCTTTGAGATCATTGACCGGGAAGAGGATGCAGATATCATCGTGGTAAATACCTGCTGCTTCATCGGGGATGCCAAGGAGGAAAGCATTAACACGCTTCTGGAGATGGCCGCGTACAAGGAGGATGGAACGTGCAAGCTTCTGGTAGCGGCAGGGTGCCTTGCACAGCGTTATCATCAGGAGATCCGGACAGAGATCCCGGAGGTGGATGTGATCATTGGCACCATGGGTTATGAAGAAATGGGGCAGACTTTACGGAAAGCTCTGGAGCAGAAGGGCGTGGTGGAGAGTCTGAAAAGTATTGACTATCTGCCGACACCTCTGACAGACCGGGATAATACATCCGGTGGCAGCTATGCGTATCTCAAGATCGCAGAGGGGTGTGACAAGTGCTGTACGTATTGCATCATTCCGAAGGTCCGGGGGCATTACCGCAGTGTGCCAATGGATAATCTGGTACAGCAGGCACGTCATCTTGCAGGGAACGGTGTGAGAGAGCTGATCCTGGTGGCACAGGAGACGACATTATACGGAACAGATCTGTATGGGAAGAAAAGTCTGCCACAGCTTCTGGAACGGTTATCTGAGGTGGAGGATATCCGATGGATCCGTATTTTGTACTGTTATCCGGAGGAGATCACCCGGGAGTTGATCGATGCTATCAAAAAGCTGCCAAAGGTGTGTCATTATCTGGATATTCCGATCCAGCACGGGGCGGATACGATCCTGAAAAAGATGGGCAGACGCACGGACCGGGCACAGCTGACGCAGATGGTACAGCATTTACGTCAGGAAATTCCGGACATTGCACTGAGAACCACATTGATCACCGGATTCCCGGGGGAGACGCAGGAGGATTTTGAGGAGCTTCAGGACTTCGTGAAGGCAATGCGGTTTGACCGTCTTGGTGTATTTACGTATTCCCAGGAGGAGGATACTCCGGCAGCAGAGATGGAGGATCAGATTCCGGAGGAGATCAAGGAGGAACGCCGTGACATGATCATGGCGATGCAGCAGGAGATTGCCTTCGAGAAAAATGAATCCCGCATCGGTCAGGAAATGGATGTGATGATCGAGGGATACCTTCCGGAGGATGATGTCTATGTGGGCAGAAGCTATATGGATGCCCCGGATGTAGATGGTTTTGTATTCTTATCCACGAGCTGGCATCTTGTGACCGGTGATTATGTCCGGGTGCAGATCGTACAGGCACAGGGCTACGATCTGATCGGAGAAGTAATAGAGGAGGACGACGATGAATTTACCAAATAAGATTACGATGTTTCGTGTAGTACTGATTCCGTTTTTTGTATTTTTTATGCTTTCCGAGCATATTGCATATCACAATTATATTGCCGTGGCGATCTTTATTGTGGCAAGTCTGACGGATATGCTGGATGGCAAGATCGCCAGAAAATATAATCTGGTTTCTAATTTCGGCAAGTTTATGGATCCTCTGGCAGACAAGCTTCTGGTAAGCTCCGCCATGATCTGCTTTGTGGCACTTCCGTCCAATCCTATGCCGGCATGGGTCGTGATCGTGATCATTGCCCGTGAGTTTATCATCAGCGGCTTCCGTCTGGTGGCTTCCGATGCGGGAGTTGTGATCGCCGCCAGCTATTGGGGCAAGATCAAAACCGTGACACAGATGATCATGTCCATCCTTCTGATCGTTAATTTTGATGGATATATTATAAACATCGTTGAATATGTATTTATCTATGCAGCATTGATCCTGACCGTCATTTCTCTGGTAGACTATATGGTCAAAAACTGGAGCGTTATGCGGGACGGAAACATGTGATATACCGAGCCATAAGAGCATAGCCTGCTGTGCCTGCACAGAGCGGGCTGTGGTATTATCACATGAATAATAGGATATACAGATCAAAGGAAAACGATATGAGTAAAATAATAATCATTGGCGGCGGTGCCGCCGGTATGATGGCCTCCATTGCAGCGGCGGATCAGGGACATCAGGTGACCCTTCTGGAAAAAAACGAAAAGCTGGGCAAAAAAGTATTTATCACAGGTAAGGGAAGATGTAATATCACCAATGATAGTGATGTGGAAAATCTGCTGCAGCATACGATCCGCAATCCCCGGTTCCTGTACAGTGCATTTTATACCTTCGACAGCAGCCGGATGATGGAGTTTCTGGAAAGCGAGGGCTTACGGATCAAGACGGAACGGGGGAACAGGGTATTTCCCCAGTCCGATCATTCCTCTGACGTGATCAGAACGCTGGAAAAGGCAATGAAGAGACGGGGCGTTACGATTCGCCTTCATACCAGAGTGCTGGAAATCCTGGTACAGGATGGACGGTGCAGCGGCGTCGTTAGCCAGAAAACAGAAGGAGGCACGAAGGAGACGATTCTTGCGGATGCTGTGATCGCTGCGACGGGGGGAGTTTCGTATCCTTCTACGGGTTCTACGGGAGATGGGCTTCGCTTTGCAAAGGAGCTTGGCCATCGGATCGTGGATGTGATGCCGTCACTGGTTCCCTTTGAGATCCGGGAGGATTTTTGCCAGAGGATGCAGGGGTTATCCCTGAAAAACGTATCCCTGAAAATGCTCAAAGGCAAGAAGGTTCTTTACGAAGAACTGGGAGAAATGCTCTTTACGCATTTTGGGATCAGCGGTCCGCTGGTACTGACTGCCAGCTGTCATTTTACAAAGCCTGAGGATGATATCCGGATCGCACTGGATCTAAAGCCTGCCTTGTCAGAAAAGCAGCTGGATGAACGGATCCTGCGGGACTTTTCCCTCAATAAAAACAGCTATTTCAAAAACAGCCTCGGAAAGCTCCTTCCATCGAAGATGATACCGGTGATCGTGGAGCTGTCAGGGATTGAACCGGAGAAGCCGGTCAATGAAGTGACAAAGGAGGAACGGCGGAATCTCGTGGCGTTACTGAAACATCTGGAAATGCATGTTTCGGGACTCCGGGGCTTCAATGAAGCCATTATCACAAGAGGCGGTATCAATGTGAAGGATATTGATCCGGGAACCATGGAGTCCAAAAAGGTTCCGGGACTCTATTTTGCAGGGGAGGTTCTTGATCTGGATGCCGTGACGGGAGGGTACAATCTGCAGATCGCCTGGTCTACCGGATATCTGGCAGGGCTGTCGGCAGGACAATAATAAAAGAAATGAGGAAAAGATTATGAAAAGTATTGCAATTGACGGACCGGCAGGTGCCGGAAAAAGCACGATCGCCAGAAAAGTGGCAGAAAAATTATCATTTATTTATGTGGATACCGGAGCAATGTACCGCTCTATGGCACTGTATTTTCTACGGAACGGTATTTCCTCCGAGGAGGAAGAAAAGATTGCCGCAGCCTGCCCGGATATTGATGTATCCATCAGTTATCAGGACGGCGAGCAGCAGGTGATCCTGAACGGAGAAAATGTCAACGGACTGATCCGTACCGAGCAGGTCAGTATGATGACATCCAATACCTCCAAATATCCGGTAGTCCGGGAGAAGCTTCTGAGCCTCCAGCGCGGTCTGGCAGAAAAGGAGAATGTGATCATGGATGGCAGGGATATTGGAACGTGCGTTCTTCCGGGAGCGGATGTGAAGATCTATCTGACCGCCAGTGCACAGGAACGTGCCCGCCGCAGATACAAGGAGCAGACGGAAAGAGGCGTTGTCTGTGATATTAAGGAGATCGAGAGAGACATCATTGCCAGAGACGAGCAGGATATGAACCGTGAGGTGGCTCCGCTTCGCCAGGCAGAGGATGCGGTTCTGGTGGATTCCTCCGATATGGACATAGATCAGGTTGTGGATGAGATTATTCGTATATATCAGGAGAAGACAAAATGAATGTAACAGTAGCAAAAAGTGCAGGCTTCTGCTTTGGTGTAAAGCGTGCTGTTGATACCGTGTATCAGGAGATTGAAAAGGGAGAAAAGGTTTTTACCTTAGGTCCGATCATTCACAATGAGCAGGTGGTGCAGGAGCTGGAGGAGAAAGGCGTTCAGGTTATTAATTCGATTGAAGAACTTGCCGATATAAAGGACGGAACAGTTGTGATCCGTTCCCACGGGGTATCCGAACAGGTTATCCGGCAGTTGGAGAAGTATGATATAAAGATCGTCGATGCGACGTGTCCTTTTGTAAGCAAGATACACCGCATCGTACAGGAAAAGTACCGGGAAGGTTTCCAGATCGTGATTATCGGCAACAGGACACACCCGGAGGTGGAGGGCATCAACGGGTGGTGTGAAAACAGTGCTGTTGTTCTCGAAACGGTTTCCGAAGCGGAAAGTTTTCGCCCGGATCCACAAAAAAAGCTGTGTATTGTATCACAAACGACTTTTAATTACAAGAAATTTAAAGATATGGTTGATATTTTTGGAAAAAAGAGTTATGATATACTTGTTATGAATACAATTTGCAACGCTACCGAAGAGCGTCAGACTGAAGCAGGTACTATTGCAAGGCAATCCGACGCGATGTTGGTGATAGGTGGAAAACACAGCTCGAACACCCAAAAGCTGTATGAAATCTGCAGCAAAGAGTGTCCGAACACATATTTTATACAGACACTTGACGACCTGAATTTGGAACTATTTCAATCTTTTCGTAGCGTGGGTATTACTGCCGGGGCATCAACCCCAAACAATATTATTAAGGAGGTTCAAACGTATGTCAGACATGAACAATGACTTTGAACAGATGTTAGAAGCATCATTAGTAACAATCCACAATGGAGAGATTGTAGAAGGGACAGTTATCGATGTAAAGGAAGACGAGATTGTCCTGAACATTGGCTACAAGGCTGATGGTATCATCACACGTAACGAGTACAGCAATCAGTCAGGAATCGACCTGAGAGATGTTGTAAAAGTTGACGATGTAATGAAGGCAAAGGTTCTTAAGGTAAACGACGGAGAGGGTCAGGTATTACTGACATATAAGCGTCTTGCAATGGAGAAGAGCAATGAGCGTATTCGTGAAGCTTTTGAGAATAAAGAGGTATTAAAGGCACCTGTAACTGCTGTATTATCCGGCGGTTTGAGTGTTGTAGTAGATGAGACCAAGATCTTCATTCCTGCAAGCCTTGTATCAGATTCTTATGAGAAGGATCTTTCCAAGTACAACGGACAGGAGATTGAATTTGTTGTTACAGAGTTCAATCCAAAGAAGAGAAGAATCATCGGTGATAGAAAGCAGCTTCTGGTTGCTGAGAAGGCAAAACTGAAAGAGGAGCTTTTCGCAAGAATCCATGTTGGTGATGTTGTAGAGGGTACCGTAAAGAACCTTACAGACTTTGGTGCATTCATTGATTTAGGTGGTGCAGACGGTCTTCTTCATATCTCTGAGATGTCCTGGGGACGTGTTGAGAATCCACGCAAGGTATTCAAGGTTGGTGATGTGACAAAGGTACTCATCAAGGATATCAAGGAGGATAAGATCGCACTGAGCCTGAAGTTCGAGGATCAGAATCCTTGGCTGAATGCAGATGGTAAGTACAATGTTGGTGCCATCGTTAAGGGTAAGGTTGCCAGAATGGCAGACTTCGGTGCATTCGTAGAGCTTGAGCCGGGTGTTGATGCACTTCTTCATGTTTCCCAGATTTCCAAGGAGCATGTTGACAAGCCGTCTGATGTATTATCTGTAGGCCAGGAGATCGAGGCAAAGGTTGTTGATTTCAACAATGAGGATCACAAGATCAGCCTGAGCATGAAGGCTCTGTTAAATGACAATGCTTCTGAGGACGAGGAGGCAGCTGTTGATACAGACGCTGAGTAATTAGAGTGAAATGTTCTTTCGCCAACTCATCATGGTGTGGGTTGGCGAATTTTTTTCCGATCAGGAAAGAAGATTTACTG
Organism: uncultured Lachnospiraceae bacterium; assembly: GCA_934339135.1. GTDB lineage: Bacteria > Bacillota > Clostridia > Lachnospirales > Lachnospiraceae > Jutongia. Next base: position 95,929 of record CAKRHP010000008.1, read on the forward strand.
TTGGTATAATGTATAGGATTTGAGGTTACAGGTTATGGGAAAGGTGTGGTGATAACTATGGGCGATTATGAAGTTTTCAAATCGAAGATCTTCCAGATGACAAAAATTGATCTGAGCTGTTACAAGGAACGTCAGATGAAACGAAGGATTGATGCTTTGATCACCAAGAGAGGAATCACATCATATGAGGCGTATGTGAATGCTTTGAGAACGGATGCGGAGCTTATGGAGGAGTTTGTGACGTATCTGACGATCAATGTATCGGAGTTCTATCGCAATCCGGAGCAGTGGAAGGTGCTGGAAAATGAGATATTTCCATATTTGTTTGAACGGTTTGGCAATACATTAAAGATATGGAGTGCTGCCTGTTCTACCGGGGATGAACCCTATACATTGGTGATGCTTCTTGCAAAATTTATCCCATTAAGCAGGATCAAGATCATTGCGACCGACCTGGATAAACAGGTTCTGGAGAAAGCACAGATCGGACTTTACGATGAAAAGAGCCTGAAGGGACTGCCGAAGGAGTTTGTACAGAAGTATTTTACGAAGATTGGCAGCAGCTATCAGATCCATGATGAGGTGAAACGCTGTGTGCAGTTTAAGCAGCATAATCTGCTGAAGGATCCATATCCATCACAGTGTGATCTGATCGTATGCCGCAATGTCATGATCTATTTTACAGAGGAAGCCAAGAAGGGGATGTATCATCGGTTTAATGATGCCCTCAAAAAGGATGGGATGCTGTTTGTAGGAAGCACGGAGCAGATCATTGCACCGGCTGATTATGGATTTACGACATACCGTTCCTTCTTCTATAAAAAGGACTGATATGAGCGTTTTCCTTTGGAAATCATTATTTCAATTATTCAAAAGACAGTTTTCTGAGAGGGTTCGGAAGCTGTCTTTTTTGTGTTAGAATTTTTTTCAGTATCTGTTCTTATTGTGTATTAACATTCACATAGCCGGTGAGGATGAATTCTTGCACTATGGATGAAATTCGGGTATAATGTATTTTGTATGCTTATGCACAGTAGCCCTTTCAGGCTGATATAAGCAAAAGATATGATCAGGAGAAGCAGGAAAGGTTGGATCGATTATGGACGAAAAGATAAGAATTGTAGTAGATGCCATGGGTGGAGATAATGCTCCGGAGGCACCGGTTCACGGTGCGGTTGATGCACTGGCAGAGAATGACAAGATAGAGATTACACTGGTGGGGCGTACTTCGGACATTGAAGCAGAGTTAGCGAAGTACAGCTACGATAAGGACAGAGTTCATATTGTCCATGCAGAGGATGTCATTGGTTTCGATGAGCCGCCGGTAGAGGCAATCCGCAAAAAGAAGGATTCCTCTATTGTGGTAGGTATGAAGCTTGTGAAAAAGGGAGAGGCAGACGCCTTTGTATCCGCAGGAAGCACCGGTGCGATCCTGGTAGGAGGCCAGCTTGTGGTGGGCAGGATCCGCGGCGTAGAGAGAGCTCCTCTGGCACCGTTGATCCCCACGACAGAGGGCGTTTCTCTTTTGATCGATTGTGGTGCCAATGTAGATGCCAGAGCTTCTCATCTGGTACAGTTTGCAAAGATGGGGTCTATCTATATGGAGAATATCGTTGGGATCAAGAATCCCCGCGTAGCCATTGTAAATATTGGAGCTGAGGAAGAAAAAGGGAATGCTCTTGTGAAAGAGACATATCCTTTATTAAAAGAATGTGAGGATATCAATTTTATCGGAAGTATTGAGGCGAGAGACATTCCGAAGGGTGCGGCGGATGTTATTGTCTGTGAAGCCTTTGTGGGAAATGTGATCCTGAAGCTGTATGAGGGACTTGGTTCTGCATTGCTGCATAAGGTAAAGGAGGGACTCATGAGTTCTCTTCGCAGTAAGATCGGTGCTCTTCTGATCAAGCCGGCACTGAAGAAGACAATGAAAGATTTTGATGCTTCTGAGCATGGCGGAGCGCCTCTTCTGGGACTGAAAGGTCTTGTGGTAAAGGCACATGGAAGCTCCAGTGAGGCAGAGATCAAGACAGCGATCCTTCAGTGCATTTCCTTCAGTGAAGAGGGGATTAATGACCGGATCAGGGAAAATCTTAAATTAGATTAATAATCATATGATCCGGTGGTTATATCAGGACAACAGACAGGAGATCATCGGATACTTTCCATAAACTTAGATGAGATGGTGATGAATATGGAATATGAAAAGCTGCAGAATCTTTTGGCAGAAATATTAGAGGTAGAACCGGAGCAGATCCGCAAGGAAAAGTCCTTTGTGAGGGACTATGGAGCGGATTCCCTGACTCTTTTTCAGATACTGATGGGAGTGGAAGCAGTATTTGGTGTGATCGCAGAGGAGCAGGAGCTCCTGCGGTGGAATACTGTGGGAGAGCTTTGGGAATATTTACAGACAGGCAGAGGAATTACAGGAAAGGGTTCATCGTTATGAGATCAAAAGAAATGGGGGAGTTTGAGAAGGAAGCAGGGTATATTTTTAAAGATAAGTCTCTGCTGGCAACGGCATTGACCCACAGCTCATACTCCAACGAAAAGAAAATGAAAAAGACACAGTGCAATGAGAGACTGGAGTTTCTGGGAGATGCTGTGCTGGAGCTGGTATCCAGTGAGTTTATCTTTCGCCGTCATCCGGACATGCCGGAGGGAGAGATGACCAAGACCAGAGCAAGCTATGTCTGTGAACCGACGCTGGCACTTTGCGCCAGGGAGATTCACCTGGGGGATTATCTGCGTCTGGGAAAGGGCGAGGAGCTTACCGGTGGCAGGCAGAGAGATTCGGTGCTGTCGGATGCTCTGGAGGCGACCATTGGTGCCATCTATATGGACGGCGGCTTTGAACCGGCCAAACGATATATCGAGGAGCATATTCTCAAGGACATTGATAATAAAAAGCTTTTTTATGACAGTAAAACATTTCTGCAGGAAATTGTTCAGCGCCATGAGGGTGATACGCTGGAATATAAACTGATCGGAGAGAGTGGGCCGGATCATCATAAGGAGTATCAGGCTGCCGTATTTGTCAATGGTAGACAGATATCTACCGGAACCGGTCAGACCAAAAAGAAAGCAGAGCAGTCTGCGGCCTATGAGGCGATACTGGTCTTAAAAAGAGAGGCGGACGGACGCCGATAGTCACAGGGAGAACATAGATGTATTTAAAAAGTCTGGAAGTGCATGGTTTTAAATCATTTGCCAATAAATTATTATTTGAATTTCATAATGGTATTACGGCGATTGTAGGACCTAACGGAAGTGGAAAGAGCAATGTTGCCGATGCCGTGCGTTGGGTACTGGGTGAGCAGAGTGCCAAGCAGCTTCGTGGTGCCAAGATGGAGGACATCATCTTTGCGGGAACGGAGCTTCGAAAGCCTCTGGGGTATGCCTATGTAGCCATTACCATCAGCAACGAGGATCATAAGCTAAATGTACCATATGAGGAGGTTACCATTGCCAGAAGAGTGTATCGTTCCGGCGAGAGCGAGTATCTCTTAAACGGTGTATCCTGCCGTCTGCGTGATATTCAGGAGCTGTTGTTTGATACCGGTATCGGTAAGGAGGGATATTCCATTATCGGACAGGGGCAGATCGATAAGATCCTGAGTGGTAAGCCGGAGGAGAGACGTGAGCTTTTTGATGAGGCTGCCGGTATTGTGAAGTTCAAAAAGAGAAAGGCTGCTGCAGAGAAAAACCTGGCGGAGGAGCAGCAGAATATGGTCCGTATCGAGGATATTCTGTCAGAGCTGGAAAAGCAGGTAGGACCACTGGAGAAGCAGTCGGAGAAGGCACATGAATATCTGATCTATCGTGATGAGCTTCGTAATCTGGATGTCAATATCTTTTTGATGGAGTATGATCAGATTCATACGGAGATGGAAGAGGTGTCCCAGAAACAGGACATTGCTTCCGGTGATCTGGAACAGGCCAAAAAGGATTTTGAAGAGACAAAGGCGGAATATGCACAGGTGGAGGAGGTGCTGGAAAAACACAACCAGAGTCTGGAGGAGCATAAGGAACGCCTGACCAATTCCAGAGTATCCTTAAATGAGCAGGAAGGAAATGTCCGGGTGCTGCAGGAGCAGATCCGGAGTGCCGGCCAGAATGAGGAGCATTATAAAGAACGTCTGGAGAATCTCCAAAAATCCATGGATCAGGCAAAGGAGGAAAAGGCAGGATATCAGGAGAAGCAGGATGCCTTTGACGAACGCCTTGCCGGGATCCGTAAGGAACAAGATGAAATGAAGGAGCGTCTTGCACAGACCTCCGGCCAGATCGCATCCACAGAGAAGGAGATTGCAGACCGCAATAACGAGATTCTGACGGCAATGAGTCAGATCACAGAGATCAAGACGGAGCAGCAGAAATATGAAACACAGCTGGAGCAGATCAATGTAAAGCGGGCTGAAATGACCCAGAAGGTGTTGAAAAATAAATCCGAAGCGGCAGGCCTGCAGGAAACCATGGAGCAGCAAAAAGCGATCCTGTCCGATATTTCGGACAAGATTGAGGGAATGGATGCCAATAATGCAGAGATCCGTAATGCGTTAAAACGTCTTTCCGAGCGGAGTCAGGATCTGGAAAAAGAGCACCGGGATACCCAGCAGAAGTTCCATATGGCAAACTCCCGTCTCAATTCCCTGAAGAACATGACGGAGCGTTATGAAGGCTTTGGTCAGAGTATCCGCCGTGTGATGGAGCAGAAGGAGCATAATCCCGGCATCATTGGTGTTGTCGCAGACATCATCCGGGTGGAAAAGGATTATGAGATCGCGATCGAGACGGCTCTGGGAGGCAGTATTCAGAATATTGTCACAGATAATGAACAGACTGCCAAGGCGATGATCGCCCTGTTAAAAAAGAACCGTTACGGCCGTGCCACCTTCCTTCCGTTAACTAATATATCCGGTCGTGGTGTGAATCAGGCACAAAATATATTAAGGGAGCCGGGCGTAGTAGGTTTTGGTTCTTCTTTGGTGCATGCGGATGCGAAGTTTGACCAGCTGATCGAATATCTTCTGGGCAGATTTGTGGTGGTGGATCATATTGATAATGCCATCGCTCTTGCCAGAAAATATAAGCATTCCCTTCGGATCGTGACGAAGGAGGGAGAGCTCTTAAATCCGGGCGGTTCCATGTCCGGTGGAGCTTATAAAAACAACAATAACCTCCTGGGACGCCACCGTGAGATGGACAATCTCGAAAAGGAAGTGGAGGCGCAGAGAGAGAGAATGCGCGGGATCCTGCGGGAGCAGGAGGAAGGCCGCAAAGAAGCCGAGGAGCAGCAGAAGGCCATCGAAAAGAACCGCAGCATCCGTCAGGAGCTGATCCTGCAGCAAAATACAGCCAAGATCAACTACGACAGAGCAAGGGGAGATTTCCTGCAGAACCAGAATGAGCTGGAGCAGATCCGTCTGGACAGCCAGGGGATCGAGAGTACAAAGGTAGAGCTTCAGAAGCAGTTAGATGATCTGAAAGCGAGCATCAGCGACAGCGAGAGCCGCAGCAAGGAGAATGAAACATATCTGGAGGAGCTGAATCATCGTCTGGAGGAGCTTCGTGAGGCTGAAAAGGAGCTTACGGAGAAAAACAACGAGTATACGCTGAAGATCTCCACAGAGGTTCAGAGCAATGAATTTGTGGCTCAGAATATCGCCCGTATCAATGAGACGATGGAACAGCTGACATCAGAACTTGCCGGAATCCGGTCGGACAGCAGACAGGCAGAGGATCTCATGCAGGAAAAACAGCAGGAGATCGAGAAGGCAAAGAAGCAGATCGAGGATACAGCGGGAGAGATCACAGGACTGGAGGAAACGATCCGTCAGGAGACGGAGCAGAAGGACGAGCTTTCCAGACAACATAAAGACTTCATTGATAAGAGAGAAGGTCTTTCCGACAAGATCAATGAGCTGGATAAAGAGTGTTTCCGTCTGAATAACCAGAAGGAAAAAATGGAGGAGCGGATCAACTCACGGACTACATATATGTGGGAGCAGTATGAGCTGACCTATCATGGAGCAGAGGAGCTTCGGACAAATACCGGGCTTTCCATGCCACAGATGAAGCAGGAGATCAGTTCCTTAAAATCCAGGATCAAGGCACTGGGAGATGTCAATGTCAATGCCATCGAGCAGTATCAGGATGTGCTGGAGCGTTATACCCAGTTAAAGACGCAGCATGACGACCTGATCAAGGCGGCTGGCGTGTTAGAGGGCATCATCAGCGAGCTGGACGAGTCTATGCGAAAGCAGTTTGCGGAGCAGTTTGCCGAGATCCGGGAACGTTTTGACAAGGTATTTAAGGAGCTTTTCGGTGGAGGCCGTGGTACTTTGGAGCTTCTGGAAGAGGAAGATATCCTGACGGCAGGCATCAAGATCGTGGCACAGCCACCGGGAAAGAAGCTTCAGAATATGATGCAGCTTTCCGGTGGAGAGAAGGCACTGACAGCCATTGCGCTGTTATTTGCAATCCAGAGTCTGAAGCCTTCCCCGTTCTGTCTGCTGGACGAGATCGAGGCGGCATTGGACGATTCCAACGTAGACCGTTATGCCCAGTATCTTCATAAGCTGACAAAGGATACCCAGTTTATTGTGATCACCCATCGTCGAGGCACGATGAATGCGGCAGATATCCTGTATGGTATCACTATGCAGGAGAAGGGCGTTTCTACGCTGGTATCTGTAAATCTTCTGGATGAGAAGGATGTTGTAAACTAATGGACTCGTGGCTTGATACCCGGCCGGGTCTGGCTGGATACAGGTGAGGATATGGTCAGCATCGCAGGACAGATCATATATATCGCATTATGCGGGAAATGGAGCAGTTATGGGATTTTTTGACAGATTAAAAAGTGGTCTGACAAAGACCAGAGACAATTTTGTATCAGGAATTGATTCTCTTTTCAGTGGTTTCTCTGAGATTGATGATGATTTTTATGAGGAGCTGGAGGAGATCCTGATCATGGCGGATATTGGTGTGAACACCACCGACAGGATCATTGAGGATCTTAAGGAAAAGGTAAAGGAGCAGAAGATCAAAGAGGTTTCCGTATGCCGACAGCTTCTGATGGATACCATAAAGCAGCAGATGCAGGTGGATGAGACTGCATATGAGTTTGAGCATAAGACATCTGTAGTATTGATGATCGGTGTCAACGGTGTTGGAAAAACGACTTCTGTAGGAAAACTAGCCGGTCAGTTAAAGGCCCAGGGCAAAAAGGTGATCCTGGCGGCGGCAGATACCTTCCGTGCGGCAGCCATCGAGCAGCTGACGGAGTGGTCCAACCGTGCCGGTGTGGAGATCATTGCCGGACAGGAGGGCGGAGATCCAGCTTCTGTTGTTTTTGATGCGGTCAATGCCGCAAAGGCGAGAAAGGCAGATGTGCTGATCTGCGATACGGCAGGACGTCTTCACAATAAAAAGAACCTGATGGAGGAGCTTCGCAAGATCAACCGGATTATTGAGCGGGAGTTTCCGGAGGCATACCGGGAGACGCTGATCGTATTGGATGGAACCACAGGACAGAATGCGCTGGTACAGGCAAAGCAGTTTGCGGAGGTAGCAGATATTTCCGGAATCGTGCTGACAAAGCTGGATGGAACAGCCAGAGGCGGTATTGCGATCGCCATTCAGTCGGAGATGAATATTCCGGTGAAATATATCGGTATCGGAGAGCAGATCGACGATCTGCAGAAGTTTGATGCGGACAAGTTTGTGGATGCCCTGTTTGAGACGCAGGACGGGGATGAGGAGGAATAAGCAGGAGTCGTCCTGTACCATAATATATGACTGTCAGAAAAGATGACAGAAAAGAGAAGAAAGGCATGGTGATTCATATGATGACATTGGAAAGTTTTGAGGAGGCAGCAGAAAAGGTAAAAGAGGTTACGCTTCCCACGAATCTGATCTATAGCGATTACTTTTCAGAAATGTCCGGCAATAAGGTATATTTAAAGCCGGAGAATCTGCAGAATACTGGAGCATATAAGGTAAGGGGAGCTTATTATAAAGCAAGTACCCTGACAGAGGAGGAGCTGGCACATGGATTGATCACAGCTTCTGCGGGCAATCATGCGCAGGGCGTTGCCAATGCAGCCAAGCTGTTTGGAACAAAGGCAGTGATCGTAATGCCTACCACAACCCCTCTGATCAAGGTAAACCGTACCAGAAGCTATGGCGCAGAGGTTGTGCTGTATGGTGGTGTCTATGACGAGTCTTATCAGAAAGCACTGGAGATTGCCGAGGAGCGCAAAATGACATTTGTGCATCCGTTCAACGACCTTGCGGTGGCAACGGGACAGGGTTCTATCGCAATGGAGATATTTAAGGAGCTGCCAACGGTGGACATCATTCTCGTGCCGATCGGTGGCGGCGGACTGGCTGCCGGAGTATCCACTCTGGCCAAAATGCTGAATCCGAACATTCAGGTGATCGGTGTGGAACCGGCCAATGCAGCCTGCATGAAGGCATCCCTGAAAGCGGGAAAGGTTGTTTCCCTGCCAAGTGCCGTGACCATTGCAGACGGTACTGCCGTAAAGACACCGGGAGACATTGTATTCCCATATATTCAGAAGAATCTGGACGATATCATTACCGTAGAGGATGAGGAGCTTATTGTAAACTTCCTGGATGTCGTCGAAAATCACAAGATGGTTGTGGAAAATTCCGGTCTTTTAACAGTTGCCGCCCTGAAGCATTTAAATTGCAAGGATAAGAGAGTAGTGTCTATCCTGAGTGGCGGTAACATGGACATCATTACCATGTCCTCTGTAGTACAGCATGGACTGATTGAGAGAGGCCGTGTATTTACCGTGTCGGTACAGCTTCCGGATCGTCCGGGCGAGCTGGTCAACGTGGCAAATGTCATTGCGCAGCTTAAGGGAAATGTCATCCGTCTGGAGCATAACCAGTTTGTCAGCATTAACCGGAATGCCGCAGTAGAGTTAAAGATCACATTAGAGGCATTTGGTCACGAGCATAAGCAGCAGATCGTCGATGCATTGAAGGAAAAGGGATATGATCCAAAACTGGAAAATCCAACCAGTCTTTACTAATTACAAAAATACTGCAATAATAAGAGGGCAGAGAAATCAGGTCATCTTAAAATATAAATACCGCACATGATACAGGTGTGCAGAAAAGAGGAGAGCATGTCAGAACAGAATTTTGGTCAGGAACTATTGCATACACCCGGCGGTGTCCGGGATATTTACGGCGCAGAATGTGCCAGCCGTTTAAAGATACAGCAGGAGCTTCATCAGGTCATGATCTCCTATGGATTTCGTGATATCCAGACACCAACCTTTGAATACTTTGATATATTCAGCAAGGAAAAGGGCTCCGTACAGTCTCAGGCAATGTTTAAGTTTTTTGACCGGGGCAATAACACCCTTGTACTCCGGCCGGATATCACACCGGCGATCGCGCGCTGTGTATCAAAGTATGACAGAGAGGAAGAAATGCCGATCCGTCTGTGCTATATGGGCAATACATTTGTAAACACTACGCCATACAAGGGAAAGCTTCAGGAGGTAACACAGCTTGGAGCGGAGCTTTTCAATGATACCAGCTCCGATGCGGATGCCGAGATGGTGGTACTTACGATTGAATGTCTGTTAAAGAGCGGTCTGCAGGAGTTCCAGCTGGAGATCGGCCACGCAGATCTGCTGCGGGGACTGGTGGAGGAAGCCGGATTTTCCGCTGCGGAGGCAGAGGAGCTGTTCACATTGATCGAGAGCAAAAACTTCTTTGGTGTGGAGGAGCTTCTGGATCGCCTGACCGTGGCAAAGCCGTTAAAGGAAATTTTTGTCAGTCTGTCAGAGCTTCAGGGAAGCTTTGCAGAGTCAGAGACTTTCGTAAAGGAAAGAACCGACAATGAGCGTGTATTAAAGGCACTGGACCGCTTAAAGAAGGTAGAGCAGATCGTGGCAATGTACGGTTATCAGCAGTACATTACGGTGGATCTGAGTATGCTGAGTAATTACAGCTATTATACGGGCGTGATCTTCCGGGCGTATACATACGGAAACGGTGAGGCACTGGCGAGCGGTGGACGCTATGATGGTCTGGTGGCGCAGTTTGGCAAGGATGCACCGGCGATCGGAGCAGTTATTATCGTGGATCAGTTAATGTTAGCTCTGGAGCGGCAGCAGCTTCTGAAAAAGGAGAAGTCGGGCGGTACTCTGGTGGTTTATCCGGCACAGTACCGGGAGAAGGCGCATCATCTGGCAGCAAAGCTCAGGGGAAGCGGCAAGATCGTCCAGCTGATCCGGAAATCCTCCGGCAGAGAGCTAAACCAGTATCAGGAATATGCGGACCGGATCGGAGCGGACGATGTGATCCTGGTGCAGGCAGATACGATTTAAGAAGCCGGTTGACCAAACATAGCAAAAGAACGGAGTGAAGAGATGAGATATATAACATTTGCCCTTGCAAAGGGAAGACTTGCAAAGCATACATTAAGCCTTTTGGAGCAGATAGGCATTACCTGTGAGGAAATGAAGGATGAAAAGACGAGAAAGCTGATCTTTGTCAATGAGGAGTTAGGCTACCGCTTTTTCCTTTCCAAAGCAACCGATGTTCCGACCTACGTGGAGATGGGTGCGGCAGATATCGGTGTTGTCGGCAAGGATACGATCCTGGAGGCAGGGCGCAAGCTTTATGAGGTGCTTGACCTGAATGTGGGAAAGTGCAGAATGTGCGTGGCAGGACCGGAAAGTGCCAGAGAAAAGCTGAATGACGGCTCACTGATCCGGGTGGCAAGCAAATATCCACGGATCGCAAAAGACTATTTTTATAATACAAAGCATCAGACCGTAGAGATCATTAAGCTCAACGGATCTGTGGAGCTGGCACCGATCGTAGGACTTTCTGAGGTGATCGTGGATATTGTTGAGACAGGATCCACATTGAAGGAAAACGGCCTTAAGGTGCTGGAGGAGATATGCCCCCTGTCTGCGAGAGTGGTTGTCAATGAGGTGAGCATGAAGATGGAGCATGAGAGGATCACGAAGCTTGTCAAAGATCTGAAAAAGATTGTTTCTGCAAATCAGGAATAATTTGAAAAATCCATATACGAAAGATTTATCAAATAGCAGTTGTACATAGAGCAAAGGAGGAAATACCATGCGGATCGTTACATTAACGGAGAAAGAAAAGAACAACATTTTGGAGAATATGCTGAAGAGAAGTCCAAACCAGTATGGAAAGTATCAGGATGCGGTGGACGAGATCTTAAACGCAGTAAAAGACAGAAAAGACAAGGCACTCTTTGAGTATACCGAGAAGTTTGATGGCGTGACCATCACGCCGGAGACGATCCGTGTGACACAGGAGGAGATTGACGAAGCATATGAGCAGGTGGATCAGGAGCTGATCGATGTGATCCGCAAGGCTCTGGTCAATATCCGTTCTTATCATGAGAAGCAGGTGCGTTACAGCTGGTTTGACAGCAAGCCGGACGGCACTCTGCTGGGACAGAAGATCACACCACTTGAGAGAGTCGGTGTTTATGTGCCGGGCGGCAAAGCAGTATATCCTTCTTCTGTTCTGATGAATGTGATGCCGGCGAAGGTTGCGGGTGTGGATCGTATCGTGATGACAACACCTCCGGGAAAGGATGGAAAGGTATATCCTGTCACACTGGTTGCAGCCAATGAGGCCGGTGTGGATGAGATCTACAAGGTAGGCGGTGCCCAGGCGATCGCCGCTCTGGCATACGGTACCGAGAGTATCCGCAAGGTGGACAAGATCGTTGGACCGGGCAATATTTTTGTGGCACTTGCCAAGAGAACCGTATATGGCCACGTCAGCATTGATTCCATTGCCGGACCAAGCGAGATCCTTGTACTGGCGGATGAGACAGCCAATCCAAGATATGTGGCAGCAGATCTTTTATCACAGGCAGAGCATGATGAGCTTGCCAGTGCAATTCTGATCACCACGAGCATGGAGCTTGCAAAGAAGGTATCCGAAGAGGTGGATGGCTTTGTGGCACAGCTTTCCCGCAAGGAGATCATTCAGAAGTCCCTGGATTCCTATGGATATATTCTGGTGGCAGACAATATGCAGGATGCCATCGATACTGCCAATGAGATCGCGTCAGAGCATCTGGAGATCATGACAGCTAATCCGTATGATACGATGACAAGGATCCGTAATGCAGGAGCAATTTTCTTAGGCGAGTACAGCAGCGAGCCTCTGGGAGACTACTTTGCAGGGCCAAACCATATATTACCAACCAACGGTACCGCGAAGTTCTTTTCTCCGCTTTCCGTAGATGATTTCGTAAAGAAATCCAGCATCATTTCTTACTCAGAGGAAGCATTGGAGCTTGTTCACGAGGATATTGAGAAGTTTGCAAAGGCAGAGAAGCTGACAGCGCATGCCAACTCGATTGCCGTGAGATTCGAAGAAAAGTAGTATTTGCGTAAATATCATGGTTCGTGTATAATTATTATCATTAAGGAGGCAGGATATGCAGGAGAGAAAAGCGGAGATCAGCCGTGTCACCGGCGAGACAAATGTTCATATTTCCCTTGATCTGGACGGAACAGGAAAGGCACAGATCCATACAGGGATTGGTTTTTTCGATCATATGCTTAACAGCTTTGCAAGGCACGGTCTGTTTGATCTGACAGTGGATGTGCAGGGAGATCTGGAGGTGGATTCCCATCATACCATCGAGGATACCGGTATTGTGCTGGGACAGGCGATCCGGCAGGCGGTAGGAGACAAGAAGGGCATCCGCAGATTTGGTGACTGCATGTTGCCTATGGATGAGACATTGATGCTCTGTGCCCTTGATCTTTCCGGCAGACCATATCTGAAGTTTTATATGCCTCTCACGGTTCCGAAGGTTGGAGATTTCGATACCGAGATGGTGCATGAGTTTTTCTATGCGGTCAGCTACGGTGCGGAAATGAATCTGCATTTAAAAATGTTAGATGGAGAAAATAATCATCATATCATTGAAGCGGCCTTTAAAGCCTTTGCAAAGGCACTGGATCAGGCAACGCAGTATGATGACAGGATACAGGAGGTGCTTTCCACCAAGGGAAGCTTATAAAGAATCCTTTTGAGATGATCGTGTTTGATGTTTCAAAAGCAGACAGAAAGGCGTTTATTTTATGAGTCAGAAAAAGATAATACCATTTATCAATGGGGAGAATGAATTGTCCTCCAGCATCGTCAGTCTGGCGGATAAATATTCCTGCGAGGGGGCAGACAGCCTTTACTTGTACAATTATACCGGAGATGAGGCTTCCCACGAGGAGTTTCTTTATACGCTGAGAGCCATTGAGAAGGATATTGACATTCCTTTTATTGCAGGCGTTCATGTGAACCGCTTTGAGGATGCCAAGAAAGCACTTTATACCGGGGCGTCCCGTATCGTGATGCGTCGTGCGGTACTTCCGGTGGAGAAGGAGCTGCAGGAGATCACCTCACGTTTTGACAGGGATAAGCTCGCCATTGAGATCGATATGCAGAGAGATCCTCATACCGCAGAGCAGTTAAATCAATATTATGATATGGGCTTCGGTATGATCATCCTGAAGCATGTGGATGTGACAGAGAAACTGAAGCAGGCGGTATCCGGATGTAAGGCAGAGATTATGATCCGTGACGGGCTGATCCGGAATGATCTGGCAGAGCTTATGAGTCTGGAGCATGTGGAAAGTGTATCTACGAATTACTTCGAAGAGAAAGATATTTATAAAGCAAAGAGAGCACTGAAGAGCCAGGGGATTGATGTGGCTGTCTTTGAGACATCCATTGACTTTGCGGATTTCAAGCTGATGGACAATGGGCTGATCCCGGCGGTTGTTCAGGATTACCGTACCAACGAGGTTCTGATGGTGGCATATATGAATGAGGAATCCTTCCGTCATACGCTGGAGACCGGCAAAATGACATATTACAGCCGCAGTCGTCAGGAGCTCTGGTGCAAGGGAGATACCTCCGGTCATTATCAGTATGTGAAAAAGCTGATGATCGACTGTGACAATGATACGATCCTCGCAAAGGTACGCCAGATCGGGGCAGCATGCCATACCGGCAACCGAAGCTGCTTCTATCGGGAGCTTGCCAGCAGAGATTATGTAGATACCAATCCTTTGACGGTGCTGACCGAGGATTATGATGTGATCCGGAACCGCAAGGAGCATCCAAAGGAGGGTTCTTATACCAACTATCTTTTCGATAAGGGCATTGACAAGATCCTCAAAAAGTGCGGAGAGGAGGCAACGGAAATGGTGATCGCTGCCAAGAATCCGGACGCAGAGGAGTTAAAATATGAGATTGCAGATCTGCTTTATCATACCATGGTATTGATGGTAGAATGTGGTCTTGACTGGAATGATGTAATGAAAGAGTTAGTCAACAGGCGGTAAGCAACATGGACAGAAAGGAGGAATAGATATGATTCCTGCATTTTTAGCAAAGTCCCTTGCGGATCTTACATTCGGAGGTGCATTTCTCTGGTATTTCATCAAGGCATTGGTCAGTATGGCGGTAGCATATGCTGCAATCCTGCTGGGAATCCGCTGGCGTAAGTCAAAGAACGCCAAGGCATCGGAGCAGTAAGGTCTTGCTTTTAACAGGAGAATACACAAATGGAAATCGAAAAAAAGTTTCTGCTCCGGAGGCTGCCGGAGGAGCTTGACGGGTATCCGGTCAGACATATGGAACAGGGGTATCTCTGCACAGATCCCGTGATCCGTATCCGGAAAAGCAATGACCGGTATATTCTTACCTACAAGTCACGGATGGGACTTGAGGGACAGAATGATCAGGGTGTCCGGGTTAATCAGGAGGTGGAGGTTCCGCTGAATCAGAGCGGTTATGAGCATCTCAGAGAGAAAACGGACGGCAATCTGATCCGCAAGGACCGCTATATTATCCCGCTGCCGGACGGACATACCGGAGAACTGGATATTTTTCATGGAGTGCTGGAGGGGCTTGTCTTTATTGAGGTAGAGTTTGCGGACAGCCGGGATGCAAAGGACTTTATCCCGCCGGATTGGTTTGGGGACAATGTCAGTGATGACCACAGGTATTCCAACAGTTATTTATCAACATGTAAGGATTTATCAGCGTTTTCTATTGGAAAATGCTGATGATATAAATTGGCGTTTTCTATGAAATTCTCTATAGAAAAGGCTGTATCACACAAGAAAATGGAGGCTCATTATGTTTAAAATTCTAAAAAAAGAGTATCTTGCCAACAATATCTGGCTTATGGATATTGAGGCACCCAGAGTGGCAAAGCACTGTCAGCCCGGACAGTTTGTCATTGTAAAAATGGATGAGGAAGGAGAGCGTATTCCACTGACTGTCTGCGATTATGACAGGGAAAAGGGGACAGTTACCATCGTTTTTCAGACGGTAGGAGCTTCCACAATGGAGATGGCAGAATATGAGGTCGGAGAGAGCTTTGAGGATTTCGTAGGTCCTCTCGGATGCCCTTCTGAGCTGATCGAGATGCCATTAGACGAGTTAAAGAAGGAAAAGATCCTGTTCGTCTGCGGTGGTGTTGGTACCGCACCGGTTTATCCACAGGTAAAATGGATGAAGGAGCACGGTGTGGATGTGGATGTTATCATCGGTGCCAGAACAAAGGATATCCTGATCCTTGAGGATGAGATGCGTAAGGTTGCAGCAAATCTTTACATTGCAACAGATGATGGTTCCTATGAGTTCAAGGGAAATGGCTGTGACAAGATCAAGGATCTTTATGCACAGGGAAAGAGCTACACCAAGGTCGTAGCGATCGGACCAATGATCATGATGAAATTTGTCTGCCTGCTCACAAAGGAAATGAATATTCCTACGATTGTCAGCATGAACCCGATCATGGTAGACGGAACCGGTATGTGTGGAGCTTGCCGTCTGCAGGTTGGTGACGAGATCAAGTTTGCCTGTGTAGATGGACCGGAGTTTGACGGTCATCTGGTAGATTTTGATCAGGCAATGAAGCGTCAGGCTATGTACAAGACCGAGGAAGGCCGTGCAAAGCTGAAATTCGAGGAAGGCGACACACATCACGGCGGATGTGGCCAGTGTCACTAAGACCGGATGGGCTTCAGAATGGTTCCAATAGAAAGGAATCCGGTGAAGATGTTCACTGTCATAAAGAGATCAAACAGAAACTATGAAAATCGCATGCAGAAATGAGGATAGATATGGAAGTAGATGTTATGAAGAGAATTCCTGTCAGAGAGCAGGATCCAAAGGTACGTGCCACAAACTTCGATGAGGTTTGTCTGGGATATAATAAAGAAGAGGCAATGGCAGAGGCAACACGCTGTCTGCAGTGTAAGAATCCACGTTGTGTTCAGGGATGTCCTGTAAATATTGATATTCCTGGATTTATTAAGGAAGTGGGAGAAGATAATGTAGCCGGTGCTTATAAGGTGATCAGCAAATATTCCGCACTTCCTGCTGTCTGTGGCCGTGTATGTCCGCAGGAGAGCCAGTGTGAGTCCAAGTGTGTTCGCGGTATCAAGGGTGATGCCGTTTCCATCGGTAAGCTGGAGCGTTATGTGGCTGATACTGCAAGAGAGCAGGGCATCAAGCCGGAGCCTGCTACAGAGAAGAAGGGCAAGAAGGTTGCTGTGATCGGTTCCGGTCCTGCAGGTCTGACCTGTGCCGGTGATCTGGCAAAGCTTGGCTATGATGTGACGATTTTTGAGGCACTTCATAAGGCCGGTGGTGTTCTTTCCTACGGAATCCCTGAGTTCCGTCTGCCAAAGGATCGTGTCGTAGCGGCTGAGGTAGAGAATGTAAAGGCACTTGGTGTAAAGATCGAGACAAATGTTGTTATCGGTAAGGCAACAACGATTGACGAGCTTCTGAATGACGAAGGCTTTGATGCGGTATTTGTTGGTTCCGGAGCAGGTCTTCCGAGATTCATGGGTATTCCGGGTGAGAATGCCAACGGTGTATTCTCTGCAAACGAGTACCTGACCAGAAGTAACCTGATGAAAGCTTTTGATGATAAATATGATACACCGATCATCGCCGGCAAGAAGGTTGCTGTCGTTGGTGGTGGTAACGTAGCAATGGATGCAGCAAGAACAGCACTTCGTCTGGGCGCTGAGGTTCATATCGTATATCGTCGTAGTGAGGAAGAGCTTCCTGCCAGAGTGGAAGAGGTACATCATGCAAAAGAAGAGGGTATCGTATTTGATCTTCTCACAAATCCGACAGAGATTCTTGTAGACGAGAATGGAAGCGTAAAGGGAATGACGTGTATCCGTATGGAGCTTGGTGAGCCGGATGAGTCAGGCAGAAGAAGACCTGTGGAGATCGCAGGCTCTGAGTTTACCCTTGACGTAGATACCGTTATCATGTCTTTGGGTACCAGCCCGAACCCACTGATCTCATCTACCACAAAGGGACTGGAGATCAACAAGAGAAAGTGTATCATTGCGGAGGAAGAAAACGGACAGACCACGAAGGAAGGCGTATATGCCGGTGGTGATGCCGTAACAGGTGCCGCAACCGTAATCCTTGCAATGGGTGCCGGTAAGGCAGCAGCAAAGGGAATTGATGAGTTCCTGAGCAAATAATGAAATATAGTTCTGTGGCTGAGTAAGCTGTGACTTACTTGAAATGGAATATAACAATATGGACTCCCGGTTGCCGGAAATGGTGACCGGGAGTTTCATATTTAGTGTATAGGAAAATGCTCGTCTTTTTTAACAATTTTCTGACTTTCTGAAGAATATATGATATTACATTCGTCTTTATGGACAGGCATTTATACGGCTGATAAAATTAAGATATGGTATTTATCAGTTATGGGAAATTGTAAAGGAGGGTGAGGCAATGAAATTACGACAAAAGTTACTTACCGGTACACTTGTGTTTGTATCTATCTTAATGTGTGGGTGTTCCAAGGATGTGCAAAAGCAGAAAAAAACAGCTGAGACGGAAACTGCCGGGAGTGAAACAGCCGGGACGGCTGACAAGGCAGATATTAAGGAACGTCTGGTTTCCGCATCGTCGTCGGATATTGTCTGGACTATATCTGATGATGTCGATGTGAATGAAACGTATTTGAAATATTTCAACGAAAAATTAAGGGAAGACGGATATAACTTTCGTCTCAAATTTCAATATTTAAAGGAAGATGAGTATGATCGTGAGATTCGTCAGGTATTAAAGGATGGATCAACGGATATTGCATTAGCAGGTCAAAATACAGATGAAAGAAACTATGTGACAGAATTATGCAGAGATAATCTTTTGATGTGTTTAGACGGACAGATGAACGATAAAAGCGAATTATATGGCGCCTTTGAAGATCCTCTGTGGAAATCAGTAGAGGTGGACGGCCGGATCTATACAGTGCCAAACGGTATTTTTGCAGACGGAAAATATTGCATTGTCTTTAATGAAGATGTGCTTGGGAAAAAGGCAGCCGGTTTTAATGGAGATATTTTATCGGTCAACCAATATTTATCCAAAAATAAAACGGACAAGGACAAGCTTTTATTTGATCTGTCTCTTGAAGATTTTGCCGGTATTTTGGGTGGAAATATCGATTACGGCATGTATTTTGACGGAAAAACAGAAACGATATCAACGGTATTTGAAAATTCCAAGATATATCAACTGGAAAAGCTGTTTTATGATCTGAATAAAGCCGGGCAGATCAATGAGCTTTGTGCTTTTCACCAAAGCAGCGATGATCAGGACAAGATAAAAGAGCTGATCGAAAAGAAAGAGTTTGCGATTTTATTGACAAAGAGAACGGAGACGATAGATTCTTTAGACGGCGTATCCGTTTATGATCTGGATTTTACGGTAAATTTTGAACGGAATGGTGGAACGACAGGGATTTGTGAAAAAAGTAACAAGAAAGAAAATGCGTTACAGTTATTGACCTTATTGTATACCAGAGACGATTATACAAGGCTCCTGCTGTATGGAAAAGAGGGGAAGGATTATACTGTAGAAAACGGAAGAGTTGTCAGTGATAAAGGTGGCAGTTACAGTTTAGTGGATGTACTGGGGCTGTTCCGGGGCTCCCTGCCGACAGAAGATGAGACCGTTTACTACAAAAACATCAGAAAACAAAAGGAGAAGCTGTACCGTTCCCAAAACTGTCAGACTTCAAGATTTGCCGGGTTTCAACTGGATTTCAGAAAATTTAAGGATGTAGGTGCTTATGCAGATGCGGGAAATGAATATTATGATATCTGGAAAAAGAACACATTTCCGGAGGAATATGAGACCGTCAAGAAAACAGTAGCCGGGAAGCAAAAGAAACTGTTAAAGGAAGTGAGGAGACAATATGAAACATGGAAAAAGAATATCTAAGGGAATCCTGATTGTCTGTGGGGTGTGTCTTGTACTTGTGGCGGGAGTCGTTTTCGTGATCTCCTTTTTTGGCAAAAAAGAGACATCTATGCAAGATTGGTTTTGTGATGCTTCTTTTTCAAGAGCATTGTATGGGGACAAGGGGTTGTTTGAATATGGGGACAGGGGAATTGTTTATATCGATGCAAAAACCAAAAAGGAAACCCCTATTTGTCAAAAGATTGGCTGCCAGCATAATAATGTGGATTGTGATGGATGGATTGAGAGTATCAGTCAGCTCCTGGTCGCTTTTGACGGGGAATATCTTTACTATCTGGGAAACAAGGATGAAGGAGATGATTGGAAAAGTTTGGATCTGGTTCGCTGCAATCCGGATGGGACAAATCGTATGCTGTTGCATACTTTTCGGGAGATGCAGTCTGCAACAGCGGTATGCTGCCGGGATGGGTGTCTGTATGTGGCATATCGCAATGGATATGACATGAACGCCAGGGAAGAAAAGATCAATGTGGAGGCAGGCATTCGTATCTATGATTTTGAAAAGGACACAGAAAAAACGCTTTATCATTCTACCAGTGTTGACAACCGAATATCATCACTGGATGTGAGGGATGGCATGGTTTGTTTTTCTCACACGTTATGTGATCTGAGTGAAAAGGAGATCATAGAAAAGAAAGATGATGTAAAATTGAAGCATACCTTCACTTATCTGGAATTTCTCAAAGGAAAAGAAAAAAGAGTTCTTTCAAAAAATCCTACTTCTGCCGTGCTGGGGGTAGCAATGGGAAAGGATGTTATTGTATTTTCCGATGAGAAGGGTATTGAAAAATATAATATAGAAACACAAAAAACAGAATGCATTTATGCCGCAAGCCAGACAAACATGGTAAGAGCCATTGGACTTGAGAATGTGGCCTTTTTTGCAGTTTCTGATGATAAAACCCAGAAGAACACCTATTATCAGATGGAGAATTTTGGAAAGCCGCAAAAAATGGGCACCTCGTCAGATCTTATTTTCCAGATGTCCAAAGACTCAATTTACGGAATGAACAAGGATGGAATGGTGTACCGAAAAAACGATTTAGCCAAAATTGCGGGGAGTTGATGTCATGTTCCGGAACGAATGCAGGAGAGTCCTGAATAAAAAAAGAAGTACAGTCGTTTTGTTGTCTCTTTTTGTGTGCGTCATTTATACCTTGCTAAGGGGCGCCGGTGTAGGTGGAGATTTTTCCGGAAACGCATATAAAAATATGATCCACGATGTAAAAAATATGGATATGAATACCGTGGAAAAGTTTGCGGAAAAGAAAGATTTCGAAAAAAACGGGATGTATACGAATTCTTATAAAGCAGAGGATGCGTTATACAATGTCATATACAAACAGGCACAATATAGTAACAGTTATAAAGCTTATGTGGATTCTGTACTGGACCGTCAGGAAAATGGAATTTCTGTTTTTGAAAAAAGCAAGTATTCTGAAAGATTACAACAAAAAATTAAAACAGATTTCTCCGGATTCAGGAATGTAAAGGAAAAGGATATTGATGCGTACGGGATGGAGCGGCTGCTTCAGGCTGACTGCTTTGAGATCCTGATGCTTGGTTTGATCTTCCTGTTAGCCTATATCCTGCTGATACCTGAAAAAAATCAAGGAATTCTGAGCTTTTATTTTGCCATGCCAAATGGAAGAAACCGGCTTGGTTTTGTAAAATATGGTGTGGGTTGTTTTTATGCAGGGATCATATCGGCCGTATTTTATGGGGGAAAATGTCTTATTCTCTCTTACATATATGGTCTTGGAAATCTCCGCGGAAAGGTACAAAGCTTTTATATGTTTCAGGGATTTCCGTTGAATATATCGGGACGGGAATTTCTGTTCGAATATGGATGCTATAAAATTTTGGTGGGAATTTTATTTTTCAGTATATTTTACGCATCGATCCTTTTGTGGAAAAAAAGAAATATTGCATTTACCATGATAGCGGGGATTTTCTTTCTGGAAGGTTATTTCTGGTTCCATATCCGGGATAATAGCTGGCTGTATCTGGTGCGCAGGATCAATCTGATACAGTTTATGGACATCAGAAATATATTAGCGCAATATTCCTGTGTGAATGTATGGAATGTGCCGGTCCATACCTATCTTGTGCTGATCCTGGCCTGTGTGCTGCTTATTCTTTTGTCTGGCGTGTCAGGATTTCTTTTATATCCGGCCTTTGCCGGAGGGAATGGAAGGACACTGGAGGTTGCTGGGAAGACCAGTTTTTGCTGGAACATGCCATCGAAAATGGAACTTTTATTCTATGAGATAAAAAAATACTGGGTTTGTGAAAAGGGATGGATGCTGCTTCTTGCGGTATTGTGTGCGGGGTATTTTATTTCCGGGATACAGGTACAAAATACAGGAGATGCTGACAAGCTTTATTATGAAAAATATATGATGGAAATCCAGGGGAAAACGGTGCCGGAAGCGAAAAAGCATATGCAGGCTGTATTAAAAGAAATTCAAGCCTGGAAAACGGATTTGGAGAGTGACAAGACGTTTTCCCAGGAATATATCTCTATCCTTGAAATCGGTGTGAAAAGAGAAAAAGGAGCCCAAAAAGCATATAAAAAGGTACTTTTGCAGGAGAAAAAGAAGGCAGATCATATTTTATATGAGAAAGGGTACAGGCTGGTACTTGGCATGGGGAAGGAGGCATTTGCCTTTCATTTTATTGAAATTTTTTCAGCCATTGCGATAGCCATCTTTGCCTTCTGTGTTTATGGAGTTGATAACAAAACGGAGAGAAGACTTTTGCTGTATTCTACCTATTTTGGGAAAAATGCACTGATTCGATCCAAATGCAGGATGATCATTTTCTGGAGCATCTTTTTGATGGGGATCCTGTATGGCAGTTGGATCTACAGTGTCTCTCGTATTTATTCGATCCATCATTTAAATTTTAATTGGAACTGCGTTGCGGGGAATGCTCCGTTTGGGATCGTTCAGACAAAGATCGGCGTTATTTTGTTTGGATTTTATGGACTACACTTGCTGGCATTAATTTTTCTGGGTATGGTGGTTGGAAATCTGACGATGAGAGGGGACAGCATATGAAAAAAATAGTTGTAAAAGATCTGGTTAAGGCATACAACAAAAAAACAGTATTATCCCATGTCAATATCGAAATGCAGGGGGGTGTTTATGGTCTGCTGGGACCCAATGGAGCCGGGAAAAGCACCTTGATCGGTATTATGGTGGATGGTATTCAAAATTACAGCGGTGAAATTTTGTACGGAAACGAGAACATAAAAAAGCTCGGAAAAGATTATAGAAAAAGAGTGGGGTATGTGCCGCAAAAGCAGGGCTTGTATGAAGAATTCTCTGTTTTAGAATGTATGAATTATATTGCAGCATTAAAGGGACTGAAAAAACGGGAGGTCCGGGAAGAAATCACTTATTTGCTGGAAAGACTGCACATTCTGGATGTCGCCAATCGAAGGATATCAACCCTGTCCGGTGGAATGAAGCAGAGGGTGCTTATGGCGCAGGCACTGCTCGGAGATCCGGATTTTATCATATTAGATGAGCCAACGGTAGGTCTCGATCCGGTAGAAAGATATGATTTTCGGAATTTTGTCAGGGAGCTTTCCAAAACATGTACCATTTTATACGCAACACATGTGGTAAGTGATATTGAAGACATTGTAAAAGAGGTTATCCTGATCAAATCGGGAGAGATCATTGTGCAGGATACCGTTGAAACTCTCATTTCGGATCTGGGGAAGAAAAAAGAAAATATTCGTAATCTGGAGGATGTCTTTGTGTATTATACGAAGGGGGAAAGAAAGATCGCTTTCGATAGATAATTTTCCACCAACTGATGCTACGGATTGTTATTGTTTCAAACAGGCAAAACATGTATAATGGTCTTGACAAAGGAATTTAGGAAGTCAGGACTAATAGAGAAAGCGGGGAAACAGACGTGGCACGGGGACAGGAGCAAAGTATTGAGCAGCGGCTGGAGGAGAGAGTATATCTTTCTATGCTCTATGATTTTTATGGTGCATTATTAAAAGAAAATAACAGGCGTATTTTTGAGGCGTATATCCAGGAGGACTATTCGATCTCGGAGATTGCCGAGGAGATGGAAATCTCCAGACAGGCGGTGCATGATGCGGTCAAAAGGATCACGAAGCAGCTTAAGGGCTACGAGGAGAAGCTGGGGCTTTTGGAGAGGTTTGAGCAGCAGAGAGATGAAATGAAGCGTCTGCATGAATGTCTGCGGGAGATGAACATTTCGGAGGAGGATCCGAAGGGAAAGGAAATCTTTCGGATATTGACGGAGATCATTGAGAGCTGAGAATGGAACAGGGACAATTACTTGTATCGGCAGATGGAGGGGATATGAAACGAGTAAGAAAAGATGGTATATCAGCTCTGGATATCAGCAAGTGCCTTTTTAAACTGGACGGCAAACAAAACAGAAGTAAAGGTTACGGCGATCACATCTGCGATCGGTTCAGCCATGTATACGCCTGTGGTGGGATCTGATACGATGTGCGGCACAATATAGATCAGCGGGATCAGAAGTACGAATTTACGGACAACTGCAACCACAATGGAATTGACCGCTTTGCCGAGAGATGTAAATGTCATCTGGCAGGCAACCTGGATACCGAACAGGCAGAGACCTCCCAGATAGATTCGAAGCATTGGTGCACTAAATGTGATCAGATCCGCATCGGCTGTAAAAATACTTACGAAAGCTTTTGGAACAAGCTCCACAGCCGTCCAGAGTAACGTGGAATATACGAAACATGTAATGGCAAGCAGACGGAATGTTTTCTTCACTCTGTCTGCATTTTTGGCTCCGTAATTATAGCTGGAAATAGGTTGTGCTCCCTGGGCAATTCCCTGAAGGGGCAGCATGGCAAACTGCATCACACTGGTTAAAATGGTCATGGTTCCCACCGCAATATCGCCACCGTAGCGAAGCAGGGAAGAATTAAAGCAGACCGATACAATACTTTCACTTGCCTGCATAATGAAAGCAGCGAGTCCCAGTGCCACGCAGGGAAGGATAACCTTTGGTTCCAGACGCATGTATTTTGTCCGAAGGTGAAGCTGTGTCTTTTTACCGCAGAGGAACAGGACGACCCAGATCATGGAAATGCCCTGGGACAGGATTGTTGCCAGTGCGGCACCCTTTACGCCCATATGAAAGCCGAAGATGAATACAGGATCCAAAGTGATATTGCAGACGGCACCGATCACCACGGAAACCATGGAAACGGTTGTGAAGCCCTGTGCCGTAATAAAAGAGTTCATGCCAAGGGTCAGCTGTACAAACAGTGTACCGAAAGCATAGATCTGCATATAATCTGTGGCATAACCGATGGTATTTTCACTGGCACCGAAAGCCAGCAGTAAATCTTTACTCCAGATCAGTAAAACGGTAGTCAGGATCAGAGAAATAATAATCTGGAGCGAGAAGCAGTTGCCTAATATCTGTTCTGCGGATTCATCCTCCTGCTTCCCCATGTAAATGGAGGCTCGTGGTGCACCGCCGGAGCTGACCAGTGCCGCAAAAGCGGAAATGATCATAATGATCGGCATACAGACACCGACCCCGGTAAGAGCCAGACTTCCTTCACCGGGGATGTGTCCGATATAAATGCGGTCCACGATATTGTAAAGCATATTGATAAGCTGTGCGATGACGGTGGGAATGGACAGCTTGAGAAGAAGCTTTCCAATCGGTGCGGTACCTAAGAAATTTTTGTTATCCTGCATGATCCATAATCTCCTTTTGCGTTTGTATACGACTCATTTTAAATCTTTCCAGAATAACAAATAATACAATATGAGCCGGAGAAAGTCAAGAGGGAGACGGTCTGCGTTATTTGTTTGTGCTGTCTGCATCTATTACGGACTGGATCTGTTTCATCAGAGTATCGTAGTTGTCCTTATTATCAATGCCACCGAGCATAGGATCGCCTACAATATTGCCATTTCTGTCAACGAGTATCGTTGTTGGAAATGCCATGATCTCTGAGGCATATTTTCCGGCGGCGGAGGAGGAGTCAATGGAAAGGTTGCGGTATCTGGCTCCCTGGCTTTTGAGGATAGAGGCAGCGTCTTTCATGGCAGTCTTGTTTTCGTCGAAGGTTTCGGTGTTGATGCCGATCACTTCGCCACCCTTTGATCTGATCGCATCGTTTAATTCGTTAAGCTTAGACAGCTCAGCGACACAGGGCTTGCAGCCGGTAAACCAGAAATTGACGACAGTCACAGCGTTACCGGAAAACAGACTTTCATCAACCGGATTACCGTCGAAATCCTTACCGGAAAAATTCCTGAATGGAGAGGAGTCTTTGGAACTGTCTTTCTGGCTGCTATTGTCAGATGATGTATTTTTCTTCTCGATTTCTGCTATCTGTTTTTCGATTTTTCGTATCTCTTTGATATCATTTGTGAGCGTTTTTAACTCATCATCGGTAAAGGAATCCTTGTTTGCTTTTACGGTATCTGCAAGATAATCAGCATAATCACCGCTTGGATCAGCATCCCCTTTATTCATCATACCAAACGCCTTGTTCCATGCATCTGCGTGATCTGCAAAAAACTGGTTCTCCTGCTGATATAAATCATCCAGCCGGGAATTGGACTTATCTGATGTTTGGGTGCCGGCTTCGGTCTGGGTGTCCATAGAACCGGAGGTGGAAGATTGTTTTGTGCTGCATGCGGTAAGTGATAATACTATGCAGAGTGTAAAAATAGAAATAAAGGTTACTTTTGTTTTCATGAGTTATGACTCCTTTCAATCATTGTAATACGTGCATTGGTTACCGGTTGTCTTTCTTTTGACAAGAGGTTCCCAGAAACTGATAGTGGATCGCATCCTTCGGACAGGCCTTTATACAGGCTCCGCAGCGTATGCATTCCGGATGATCCGGTGTCCTGCACACATCGACATCCATCTTACATGATTCAGAACATTGACGGCATCCGACACATTTGCTGTTATCCACGGATATATTCAGAAAGCTGATCTTATTAAATAATGAGTAGATCGCACCGAGAGGACAGATCCATTTACAAAAGGGTCTGTAAAATAAAATACTAAGCACAACCACTGAAATTAAAATAATACATTTAAAAGAAAAAAGCTTTCCAAGTGCAGAGCGGATAGCGGCATTGCCAAGTGAGAGTGGTATCGCACCCTCCAAGACTCCCTGTGGGCAGATATATTTGCAGAAGAACGGGTCACCCATTCCTATAGAATTCGTTACAAGCAATGGTAAAAGTATAACGAAAACAATAAGAATAAGATATTTCAGGTATCTGAGCGGTTTCAGTCCGGCTGTGGAAAATTTTTTTCCGGGAATTTTATGAAGTAAATCCTGAAACCATCCAAATGGGCACAGAAAGCCACATATAAATCTGCCAAGCGTCACACCGAGCAAAATAAAGAATCCGGTTATGTAATATGAAAACCTGAATCCGGATGATCCGACAACCGCCTGAAAGGCACCGATTGGGCATGCGCCTGTTGCGGCTGGACAGGAATAGCAGTTCAAGCCGGGTACACATACTGTTTTTGCATTGCCCTGATATATTTTTCCCTGAAATAAATTGGGAATATGGATATTGGTCAGCAGTGTCGCTGCTGCCTGTATCCAACCGCGTATTCCGGCTGTTTTTTTTGATAATATTGTTTTTTTCTTATCCAATTCCTACACACTCCAGACATATTTTAATTGCTTTTCCAAGTACGACCGCTGCTTCTCCCCTGACTGCACCGTAGCTCATCATAGTGATCCCTGAGATGAGCAGAACAATCTGACATGTTTTTTTGCATTTCAAGATAATGATGCTCCTTTTTTTGTTGTATTATTGACCAGCTGACTTTGGCATTATACAATATACATTGTAAAATTATTGTTAAGAAGAAAGGTGTATATTTTGAGATTATTAATTGTTGAGGATGAGAAACAAATATGTGATATGGTTGCAAAAAGCCTGTACCACGCCGGATATGAGGTGGATACCTGTTATGATGGGGGAGATGCCCTTGAGTGTATACTGTCGGAGGATTATGACCTGATCGTTTTGGATCTGAATCTGCCCGGGATGGATGGAATGGAGATCCTAAAGGAGCTTCGGAAGGAAAATGACGAGACAAAGGTTCTTATATTATCAGCAAGAGGACAGATTGTGGATAAGGTGGAAGGACTGGATGCGGGAGCAAATGATTACATGGAAAAACCATTTCATCTACAGGAGCTTGAGGCGCGTATCCGAAGTCTGACCAGAAGGCAGTTTGTGCAGAAAAATATATGTCTGGAAAGTGGAGAAATAAAGTTTGATACGATACGGCGTGAGGCGTATGCAAAAGAAAAAAAGGTTCCATTGACAAGAAAAGAAAATGGTATTCTGGAATATTTACTTCTCAATCAGGGAAGGCCGGTCAGCCAGGAGGAACTCATAGAGCATGTCTGGGATGCTTCGGCAGACAGCTTCAGCGGAGCCATCAGAGTGCATATGTCTTCCCTCAGAAGAAAGCTTAAGGCGGAACTGGGTTATGACCCCTTGATCAACAAGGTAGGAGAGGGATATAAAATACGGGAGGAATCGGAACGATGAAAAGAATGTCGCTGCAGTGGAGGCTTACATGCATCACTACATTGTGTATTGCAGTGATATGTGGATGCCTGACAATGTTTGTTTACAAAAACGGTGTACATTATATTGATTCCCTGCAGGGAACGGTTGAATCCCAGGGGGATGATAAAGGGGACAATGCGGATGAAATCTATATCAGCATTCCGGATGATAAGTGGGATGAGTTTGCAAATGAATTTTCTGTTCAGGTGTACAATAATAAGGCAGACTACAAAAGAAACAG
Organism: uncultured Lachnospiraceae bacterium; assembly: GCA_934339135.1. Lineage (GTDB taxonomy): Bacteria > Bacillota > Clostridia > Lachnospirales > Lachnospiraceae > Jutongia. The sequence goes on from CAKRHP010000008.1 coordinate 124,165, forward strand.
CTTGATAATCTCGATTTTGCTGGCTCTTTTTGGAGGAGTTGCGACTTATTTCATAAGTGGGCATGCTCTCAGACCAATTGGTGAGTTCTCCGACAAAATAGAAGAGGTGCAGGCTCAAAATCTGTCTGATTCCCGAATGGAGGAAAATAATGTTAAAGAATTGAACCAGCTTAGCATTTCATATAATAAGATGCTGGAACGCTTATCAGATGCATTTGAAATACAGAGGCAGTTTACGGCAAATGCAGCACATGAGCTTCGTACGCCATTAACATTAATGCAGGTACAGCTGGATCTATACAATTCTTCCGGGCATCCGGGAAATGATGAAGACACATTACAGACGATCAAGATGGTTGCAGAACAGAGCGACAGATTAAACAAGATGGTAAAGACACTTCTTGATATGAGTGAGCTTCAGACGGTGGGAAGGGATGACAAAATTATGATCGCTGCCGTTGTGGAAGAAGTTTTGGTGGACTTGGAACCTCTTGCACAGGAAAAGAATATAAGGCTCATTGGAAAATGTGGGGATATTACGATGATGGGAAGTGATATTCTGATTTACCGGCTCGTATACAATCTGGTTGAGAATGCCATAAAATATAATCATTTGGGCGGTCAGGTCACAGTCACTGTATGCCGGAAGGAAGAGCATGTTTATTTATCGGTAGAGGATACGGGAAGTGGAATACCGGAGGAACTTAAGGAGAGGGTGTTTGAACCATTCTTTCGCGTGGATAAATCCCGAAGCCGTGAGCTTGGTGGTGTAGGACTGGGACTTGCCCTTGTTCGAGAAATTGTGCGGGTACATGATGGAAGGATTGCCATTAAGTCAAAGCCGGCAGGAGGAACGATTTTTGAGGTGATATTATGAATAAAATTAAGCTGACGGCACTTCCCTGTATATGTGCAGATGTTTTTTACGGTACGGACATGATCAGACCGGGAGGAGAAGCACTGAATTTCGCTGCTCATGCCTCGCACTTTAAGAATGTAGATGTTACGCTTCTGGGGATTGTCGGCAAAGATAAATATGCAGAAGTGATCATGGATTCCATAGAAACGCTTGCTCTTGATAAAGATCATATACGCATTGATTCAAGATATCCGACTGCCAATAACATGACTTACCTTACAGAATCAGGCGACAGGTATTATAAAGATGATTCCTGGAACGGACAGATTCTCGATAACATCGTACTCAATGATAACGAAATCAAAATCTTATCAGAATCCGATGTGGTCTTTGTTCATTTTCTGGCCTCGTGTTTTTCACAGATCATTGAACTGAAAAAAACATCTGACTTTAAACTTGCGGTAGATTTTGATGTATATAGAGATTTTGCAGATATGGAACGGCTTGCCCCGTATGTTGATTTCTTTATGATAAGCGGCTCGGAAGAACTCCTGCCGAAATTCAGAAAGTTATCGGACAAATACCGTTGCCTGTTTAATATATCGCTTGCAGAGCGCGGAAGCGTTACATACTTTCATGGACAGGAATTCAGGGTACAGGCGGTGGAAGTTGAGAGTATCATTGACACGACAGGCTGCGGCGACAGCTATCACGCCGGATTTGTCTGTTCATATATGCTTGAAAATGATATTGAAAAAGCGATGGAAACAGGCTCCAAAATAGCAGCAGAAACATTAAAGCATTATGGTGGATTCTGATCAGGAAAAGCCTGATATCTCCATAGCCTAGCACTTTTTAAGATTATTTTGTTGATTTTTTGGATAGGCAATAATATAATGAAATAAATAGATATAGAGGTAAAAAAGATGTTGAAATATAAAATAGATGTGTTGGAGACACTGAAAGAGAGCGGATATAATAGTACAAGAATATTGAAAGAAAATTTGATAAGCCAGTCTGCAATGCAGAAAATACGAAAAAACGAGATGGTTGGGATAAAAACATTAGAAAAGCTATGTGAACTGTTGGATATGCAACCGGGAAATATAATAAAATATGTAGAAAATAAATAAACTAAAAAAAGATTATGATCATATTGTAAAAAGGAAATAGAAAGGGGAGAAAGCTATGAGTAACAAAGAAAGAGCCATTCAGTTATTGGATTCTGTTCCGGATTATAAAATGGGGTATGTTTTGGCATATATTCAGGGAATAACAGCAGACGAAGAGGCTGATGATATTTTTTGCCAAAAGATGGTAGAAGATTATAAGAATGCCCCGGAAGAGGAAAAAGAAGATGTTCCGCTTGAAGAGTGTTTGAAAGAATGGGGGATTGATTGATGTATAAAATAATCATCAAAAAGAAAGCAAAAAAGTTTATTGATAAACTCCCTAAGAACGAAAAAATACGAATTGTTAAGGCTATTTCGGTATTACCCAATGGTGAGGATATTAAGAAATTAAAGGGACATAATGATTTATTGCGGTTACGTGTTGGAGACTATCGAATCATTTACACTGTAGATCATGGTGAGTTGATAGTATATGTTATTGATGTAGGAAACAGGGGAGAAATATATAATAAGTATTGAAATTATAGTTGTCATTATATTAATATGGTGGCAGCTTTTTTATTATTTCAAAAAGAAAGGATTTAAAATAGGAAAATCGAAATGAAAATTGATAGAATACTTGGGATAATTATTTATCTTTTAAATCATGACAGGGTTTCGGCTAAAACATTAGCTGAAAAATATCATGTATCTGTCAGGACAATTCAGCGGGATATGGTAAATATTACATCTTCCGGCATACCGATATATTCGGATAGTGGAAAAAACGGTGGATATTCTATTTTACCCACATATAAATTGAAAAATACAAATATTAAAAATGATGAACAACAGATGATTATTAAAGCATTAGAAAGTTTGTCAACTTCATATACGAATCATACATTAGATTCCATTATTGAAAAATATAACTCCATTATTGGCAAGGAAGGTGGACAAAGGATTTTTTGGGATTTTGGTGTAACAAAAGAGAATCAACAGGTTCAAAATGTTAATAAAATATTGGAACGTGCGATAGCAGAGAAGAAATACATTTCTTTTCATTATAGAAATGCCGGCGGAAAAGAATCTGATCTGACAGTGGAACCTTTAGCAATACATTATAAATGGTATGCATGGTATCTATTTGCGTATAATGACGAAAAGAAGCAATACTATACTTATAAGGTTGCAAGAATGAGAGATGTTGAAATGTTAAACAGAAAATCCATAATTGATCATGGAGACATCGAAAGTCATATGAAAGAAAGTGAACAAAATTATTATAAAACATGTATAAATATAGAAGTGCATTTTAAAGAACAGGAAAGCAGTTTAATACAGGAATATTTTCCGGATTGCCAAATAGAGAAGATGAAAGATGGAATCTGCAGAATATTTATTGGTGTACCGGCGAAGGAACGTTTATGGAAAGCCCTTTTATTAAGCTTTGGAGATCGTGTGAAAGTAGTAGCTCCAGAGGAATACAAAAAAGAATTAATTGATATTGCAGAAAAATTTTTATCTAATTACGACAGCTAGTTGTCGTAATGAAATGTTATAATGAGCCCCGGAACTTTTGAAACAGGCGAAAGAGGGGAAAATCGATTTATGAAAAGAACGGAAAATAAGATGTATAATTTTATGCTCTTTTTTATTAGTCAGACAATATCAGAATTAGGAACTTCTATGACCGGATTTGCAACTGTTATTTGGATGTATTCCAACAGTGGACAGGTGATGTCGTCATCTTTACTGGCAATCTGTAGTACGGTTCCTTATTTAACAGTAAGTCTTTTTGGGGGAGCGGTTGTTGATAAAACGAATAAGAAAAAAATTATGCTTATTTGTGATTCGATTGCTGCAGTGGGGTCTGTAATCCTCCTGAGCTGTTATATTTTGGGATATTTACAGTTATGGGTATTATGTCTGGTAAATGTAATCAATGGATTTATGAATGCATTTCAAAACCCTGCTTCTCAGGTTGCGGTAACCTTATTGGTGGACGAGAAAGACTATGCAAGGATTGGTGGGATTCAATCGACAATGGGAGCAATGGTTGGTATATTTCAGCCGATTCTGGCAACCACAATTCTTAATGTATTTGGCTTGCAATGGATTTTGATCGTTGACTTATGCACATTTTTCTTTGCATTTTTCGTATTATTATTTGTTGTGGAAATACCGGATGAGATCTCTTCGGACAATCAGACATCCTTTTCAGAAATATGGAATGGGTTGAAAGAAGGAATTGACTTTATAGCTGGCAATCAACCGATTTTGATGCTTCTAATTATGTATTGTATTTTGGAATTTATAGGGGCAATTTCATTTGACAGTATGTGTACACCGCTTCTTTTGGCGAGAACAAACAACAATGAAATAATCGTGGGAATTGTTTCATCATTTATGGCGATAGGATGCATAGCAGCCAGTGTGTTATTGTCGATCATAAGGCAGTCTTCAAAAAAGTTACCACTAATGTATCTGGGCAGTTATCTGTGCTTACTTGGCATTACGCTGTTTGGAATGGGGAGAAATCTTGTATGGTGGTGTATCGTCGTATTTATTGGCTGTTTCGGAAGTCCGATATATCATACATATCAGACAATCATTATAAGAGAAAAGATTGACACTTCTATGCAGGGACGTGTTTTTTCTTTGCAGGGAATGATCACGCAGGCGTTAACTCCCCTGGGGTTTCTGGGAGGTGGTATACTGGCAGATTATGTTTTCGAACCATTTATGAAGAAGATGTATTCGAAACGGAACATAATAACTTTTCTGGTTGGCAGGCAAAACGGCTCCGGAATAGGATTAATATTTGTTCTTGCAGGGGTAACAGGGATTATTGTACTAACGATCATGAAATGTAATCCTGCTATAAAACAGTTGGATCGGTAATACAGGAGAAGGGGAAAACTATTTACTATGAATTTACAGAGTGCCCGGTGGAAGAATTTGCAAGGAAATACGATTTGCCGGAGGTGATGCCGGCGAAATTTGCATGGGAGATAAGAGGGGAACATGACATGATCATACAGACAGGAATGCGGACGGACATCCCGGCATTTTATTCCGAATGGCTTGTAAACAGAATAAAGGAAGGTTATGTGTTGGTACGTAATCCATACAATCCGGTTCAGGTGACAAAATATCGTTTGTCCCCGGAGGTTGTGGATCTGATGGCATTCTGTACGAAGAATCCGGAGCCGATGCTGAAATATATGGACATATTGAAGCCGTATGGACAATACTGGTTCGTGACGATCACGCCATACGGAAAGGATATTGAGCCAAATGTTCCGGATAAAGATAAAGTGCTGGAGGACTTTAAGCGGTTATCGGATATGGTGGGAGTTGACAGTGTCGGGTGGCGTTATGATCCCATACTGACAGATCAGATCCATACGGCACAGTGGCATATCGCAGAGTTTGAAAAAATGGCATCCAGTTTATCCGGATATACGAAAACCTGTGTGATCAGTTTTCTCGATATTTATAAAAAAGTAGAACGAAATTTTCCGGAGGCAAGAACGGTTACGAAAAAGGACCGCCTTTGGATCGGAAAAGAATTTATCCGGATTGCAGACAGATACGGGCTGACGATCCGACCCTGTGCAGAAGGAAATGATTTGGCCGTTTACGGAGCGGATTGCTCCGGCTGCATGACGGTAGATACTTTCGAAACGGCACTGCATACACATCTGAATATTCCGAAACAGAAAATGAACCAGAGGAACGGATCATGCGCCTGCTTTATGGGAGTGGATATTGGAGCATACGATACCTGCGGTCATTTGTGCCGGTATTGTTATGCGAATGCCAATGCGGAGCTGGTCCGGGAAAATATGAAAAGACATGATCCGAAGTCTCCGTTTTTGCTTGGAAGAAGCATGCCGGAAGATGTCATACATGAAGCAAAGCAGAAAAGCTGGATTGACGGGCAGATGACATTGGATCAGTATCTGGATGAATCTGTCTGAGGAAGCATCAACGGAATGGGATCTCAAGAGACCGCTCATAAAAAGTGCAAATACACAAAAAATAGTAATGGCTATTGAAGTGAAGATGATATAATGGTAAAATATCATTACCAAATTTCGTGCTAGGCACAAAAATGAGGAGCGGTTTTATTGAGATTGCTTTAGATGGTATTGAAAATGAGGAGCTGAGAGATCCTAAAAAGTGTTACCGGTATATTAAAGACGCTATGAAAGACGAACAGAAGTATTATCTGTTATTAGATGAAGTACAGTTTATGCCGCGTTTTGAGGAAGTGTTGAACAGTTTGCTGCGTATTGGCAATATTGATGTATATGTAACCGGCAGTAATTCCAAATTTTTATCCAGCGATATTGTAACTGAATTTAGAGGCAGAGGAGATGAGATAAGAATTTATCCATTGTCTTTTGCAGAATTCTATGCAGTTTTTGATGGAGATTTTGATGATGCATGGGAGGAGTATATGATATATGGCGGCTTGCCACAAGTGGTAAAATTCTCTGTGGAACGCCAAAAAGCGGAGTATCTTAAGAATATTTTTAACAATGTTTATATCAAGGATGTGGTAGAGCGAAACAGGATTCAGAATGTTGATGAAATTAATACTTTGGTAGACATTCTTGCTTCTGTCATAGGAGCTCCAACTAATCCGACTAAGATATCCAATACTTTTAAAAGTGAACGAGGTATCAATTACAGCAATAAAACTATATCCAACCATATAGATTATCTTGCAGAAGCATTTTTGATTTCTAAGGCGGAACGGTATGATATTAAAGGCAGAAAATATGTGGGGGCGAATCGGAAATATTATTTTTCGGATATAGGACTTAGAAATGCCAGATTGAATTTCAGACAGCAGGAGCCTACTCACATTATGGAGAATATCGTATATAATGAGCTGCTTATCCGGGGTTATAATGTGGATGTTGGTATTGTGGATGTGTTTGCAAAGAGCAGTGAAGGAAAGAAAGTTCATAAGCAGTTAGAGGTTGATTTTGTAGTGAACCAGGGCAGTCAGAGATATTATATTCAGGTGGCTTATGATATGACTTCCGAGGAAAAGCAGACGCAGGAGCTTAACTCGTTGAGAAATATTCCGGATTCATTTAAGAAGCTTGTAATCGTAAACGGAACGAAAAAGCCCTGGAGAAATGAGGAAGGATTTGTGATCATGGGAATGAAATATTTTCTGCTCAATGCAGATAGTTTGGAGTTTTAATATGGGAGCATAGTAAAATTAAATTTCCTAGCGGGGCTTGTTATATCGGAAGTCACAATAGGAGGCCCCTTCCGCAATCGTTCCGGTTCTCACCAGTTTCATGTTCATAATATCTGCGAGAACATAATCCATTCTGCACAGATAGAAAGCCAGCTCCGGACACCCTTCATCCTGACAGAGCTTGCATATACCACATTCGTGATAATCATAACCCAGATCATACTCGTCATTTCCCGGCAGAATATCAACAACCCAGTCATTTTCATATTTGCGTTTATGGCTGTCTTCAGACCATTGCAGTCTTGCAGGCATTCGTTTGGGATCTAAGTAACTGTCAGCATCCCCCATTATTTTGTGAAAGAGTTTAGATGCACACAGCCCATCCCGGAATATCTCATAATTTTCTTCGGCAGACCTGCTGGTGCTGCGGTTTAATGCAATAAAATAGCTTCCCATAATATATGAACTTAACAAATTGGACTTGCCGATATCTTTCGCACGGTCCAAAATGATCTTATGTTCTTTTGCGATTTTTCGTGATGTATTTTTAGGAAATCCTCGTCTTTTTAATTCTGCCTTTACGGCATTATGATAAAAATGAAAGATCAATCTTACACTAAATGTATTCTTCATGCTTTGTCACCTTCTGTATGATAATGGATTCCAAGCTCTGCCTCTAAACCATGGAGCAGAATCGTCATTGCTTCTGTAAATGCGTTTTTGATCTCCTCTGTGATTCCATTCTGACAGGAATCATCCGCGATCATTTCACAGATCATGGAAAATTCGGAGGAAGAAAGCATATAGATGGTCTTGTCTGATAATTTTTTTGAAGCAAGCCCACGTCGGTATAATTCCCCGTAATAATTAGATGCAAATTGGGTACTGCGTTTCAGGTAGACGGAACGAAAACGCTCCATATATGTCCCGGAATCATTTTTCAATAACATATGAAAAAGCTTCATGTCTCCCTGCAGCAATTCCAGTGTCTGCAGAGAGACTCTCGAATATAGAACCCGGATCAGTTCCTCATCTGACATGGCAGAGAAATCAATCCCCATCATAGATTCGGTAATGCTCATAAGTTTTTGTCCGCTTGCGCGAAAAAGCTCTCCAAACATTTCCTCTTTGCCGGAGAAATGCTTATAGATGGCTCCGGCTGTGATGCCGGCTTTAGCAGCGATCTTTCGCATAGAGGCATCCTGATATCCCGCTTCCAGAAATATCTCCATGGCACTTTTTAAGATCAGTTCTCTGGTTTCTTTGGAACTCTCGCGAATAATGACCGCCTCCTTTGATAAAGTATTGCATTAGGTCAATACATGTGTCATGTTGGTAAACGTTGTTTGCTTTATAGCATATCGGATGGAGAAAGTCAAGAAGACTCTGCATTATTGCAGTGAGGCGAAATTGGAGCAGCGATACTTGACGGATTCAAAGGAATTCATTATACTTCATTTAACGGGTGAGCACCTACCGACAGTCAGGCTGATTTTAGTCTGGCTGTTTTTCTTAGTGTATAAGGATTTTTTAGGAGGGAATAAATATGTCAATGATATGGCCCATCGCGCTGGTGGTATTTTCCAATATTGTTTATCAAATTTGTGCAAAGGGAGTGCCTAAAGATATGGATGCAATGGCATCCATGACGATAACCTATCTTGTGGGGGCAGTATGTTCTGCCATTATGTATTTTGTGATGAACAAAAATGGCAATTTATTACAGGAGTATGCCAAGATGAATTGGGCACCGTTTTTTCTCGGTGTCTCTGTGGTTGGGCTGGAGGTCGGTTTTATTTATGCTTATAAAAACGGCTGGGCAGTCAGTACAGCATCCCTTGTGCAAAGTGCATTTTTGGCAGTTGCATTGATTATTGTGGGAGCAGTTTTGTACCGCGAAGCAATCACAGCCAACAAAGTTATTGGTATCGTAATATGCCTGATTGGTCTTTATTTTATTAATAAATAAAAAGGGGGGACGAAGAATGAACGGAAAATTTACTGTGAGAAAAGCAGAGGAAAAGGATATTGTATTGCTGCAAAATATGATCAAGGGTCTGGCTGCATACGAGAAAAGGCCGCAGGATATGACGGCCTCTCCGAAAAATCTGCAGTATTGGCTTTTCGAAAAGAAAATAGCAACGGCATTGATCGCACAGTACAATGATGAGGTGATCGGATACGCAATCTATTATCCTGTGTTTGGATCCTTTGCAGCAGAGGGTGGAGTTCATTTGGAAGACCTGTTTTTATGTGAGGAGTATCGTCATAGTGGTCTTGGAAAAAAGTTCTTCTCCCCAATAGAGGAATTTGTTAAACAGGATGGTTACGATCTGATTGAATGGAGCTGCCTTGACTGGAATATGCCGTCCATTCGTTTTTATAACCAAATTGGTGCTGTGCAGGAGCATGGAAGAAAGTATTTTTCCTACATTTGTAAATAAATAGTTTTGCTTTTTATTCTATTTAGTAAGTAGAGAAAATATTGAACGGCAGCAGGAATTACAGAGCATAGGTTCGGATAATCGAGGGTGCCACATCTGGCGGTTGCAAGTCCCGCACTATAGATCCCCATATCACAGGCAAATACAAATAGGAAACTTTTAGTGGACGGGACATCGGAGAAAGCTGGCATGTTCTTTTGGCGTTAGAGGAGCTTCAGAAAATGAATGATGCCTATGAAGTTCAGTATTCTCTGCCGGATCATATAATCATAGCAGCATTGATAAAAAAGATAATGCACGTTTTATGAACATGTTGTCTGAAAAACAAACACATGTATTTAAACAATTAGGAATTGATCTGGAGAAAATCAAGATTGAATGTCATAAGATGCCCGAAGAGATAACGGATATAAAAGTGAAAGAAATTTTCGAAATATCATTTCTGATATGTGGTAAATTGTTATCGATCACTTTATTTCAAGCAGAAGTTTATGGTTCAGAAGATGTGTTTGGAAAGGATGATAGGAGTAGCAATATACCTGTATCGAAAGGTACAGGCGGCAGTAACCTGTTTTACGGAAAAATACAGTGGGGAAATTTGAACGCTGTTGTAACATCAGGAATTGCCGGAGTAAAATAACTTTTGAAAATGAACATGATCAGAAACGACGATTTGATAAAATATATCAATTGACAATTGTGTAATTATGCAAAATAATTTATAAATTATGGTAAAATGGATGAGGTGGAAATATGAGACAATTATTACTGCTTGTGAAATATCAGATGAAACCGGAAACCAGAACATTATTTGTGGATGAGGTGATTTCTTCCGGAGTTTTAGAAAAAATAAAGGAATGGATGATTTAAATGAAAAAACAATTTTTTGAAACAGAAAAACACGGCTTCTATGGAACATATTATGAAAACCCGAAGGGTTCCGATTGTGCAATGATCGGGTTGTTTGGAGATGATCCTAATGATTTTATGGCAAAGTGTGGTGCAAAATGGTTACATAAAAATGGTGTAAATGTGCTTTGTATGTCTCCCGGCAAGAAAAATTACAGTCACGTAAATTATCCGCTGGAACGGATTGAGACAGCCATTCAATGGCTGATGAGTAATGGAAACCGAAAGGTCGGAATTATGGGAATGAGTACCGCCGGTATGGATGCGATTGTTGCAGCTTCTTATTTTCCGGATATCACATTAACCTTTGGATTGACAGCCAGTGACTTTGTGTGGCAGGGTTTTGAGCAGGGCAATAAGGATGGCTGTAAAGAGTGGCCGGTTCCGGGGACTTCCACTCTTTCCTGGAAGGGAAAGCCTCTGGCGTACATGCCGTTTGTCTATGAGCATCCGGTATACTGGCAGAAGGTGGAGGAAGAGACAAAAGGCTCCGGTGATATTGAGCGAAGTACCTGCCTGTTTATTGATTCGGAAAAAGCAAGAGAACACACAGAAGAGGAAATGATCAAGGTGGAAAATATAAAAGGACGGTTGTTTCTTGTGGGGGCGGATGATGATTCCTTCTGGGAAGCCGGAAAATATATCCGCCGTATGGATCAGCGTTTAAAAGAACGTCCTCATACCTGTCAATATGAGGCACTTGTATATGAGCATGGAACGCATTTTGTATTGCCGGAGTCTCTGCTTCGAAAGGCATTACCCGTAGGGTTGAAATTTGTGTTGCGGTTTATTTTCAAGGCGGCAAAGGAATATCCGAATGAGTGTGAAGCTACCAGAAAGGACATCGACAAAAGGCTTTCGGCGGCATTAAAGGAATGGCGGGAAGAGTAGTGAGGGCTTATGGACAAGGTGGTGAACAGGGATTTGATGGCGCTGTGACCAAGCTTATGATGCAGATGTACCTTTGTAACTGCGATTTTAGAAAGCGGTTGAACAAGAAGGGGGAGGAGTACGGCTGGGACGTGGCTGTCTATTCCTCGTTGGAGCACATATACGGATATGATTATGTGACATCGTGCTACAAAGACGATCCTAAGGAATCCTGGGGGCAGATTGTGGAGCATATGCATGACATATATCCGATCGCAACGGATCGACAGATCCGGAAAGTATTGAAATGAGATATATTTGGATTGATATAAAAGTTGATTTTTTTAGATGATTGTATTATTCTTTTAGCATAAGAAATGTTAGTATGATTCCAAATGAATGAGAAAAAACCTAGAGTGCCAGCTCTAGGTTTTTTGTATAAGAAAATGTTTGCATCGCAGCGAGGATCAAGGATAAACGCTGGTTTTGTCTTTTAAATCATGAAATCTTAATATAAATTCCTTCAAACAAATCGATATATCAAAAAAATGTTAAAAATCGCGAATATTATTAAAGAAAACCGGTTTTTTTAGCGGTATTATGTTAAAAACAAATAAAGAAGGGAGATTAAATACATGAAAACAATGGAATTTTTAGCTATGAAACCACAATGGATCCGTAAACCGAAAAATTGTACAACAACAGATGAGTCCGTGGAAATCATTACAGAGCGTGGAACTGATTTGTGGGCAAGAACCTATTATGGATTTCAGAATGACAATGCACCGGTGTATCAAGTGTGTACGAAGGAAAAATATTTTACTTTTACTGTTCGTACTTGTTTTGAGAGCAAGGATCGTTTTGATCAGTGTGGTGTGTCAATGTATTTGGACAGCGATAATTGGTTTAAAGCTTCTATCGAGTATGAAGATGAGAACATCCAGAGACTTGGCAGCGTAGTTACGAATCACGGCTATTCAGATTGGGCAACTACGGATATTTCTTCTGATATTCGGGAAATGTGGTATCAATTCAGTCGTAGAGAAAGTGATTTCTGCATATCATGTAGCACAGACGGTATTCATTTTAAACAAATGCGAATTTTCCACATGTGGGAAGGTGGAGAGGAGATAAAATTTGGTATTTATGCGGGGAGTCCTACAAAGGGATCTTTTAAAGCTACATTCACAGATATGAAGGTAACCGATTGTTTATGGGAAGCGGATGCTGACTGGAGGGAATAAATTCGGCTTTTTGATTTTGCTCATCACAAAAAAACGAAATTGATATTACAGAATTTCCTTCAGAAAAACCTTTGCCGCATGGGAAAGCATGTCCTCCTTTGGGTACATTACACCGATCTCAAAGTTGATCTCCGGTGTTGTATGGAGGATCGTGACATCACCGTTCCAAGCTTCGATTTCAAGCCGGTTGAGCAGGGTACAGCCTAATCCTGCCTCGACCATGCAATACGCGGCATAGATATCCATTGTTGTAAACTGGATATTTGGGTGAACGCCGAGTTGCTCAAAGGTTCTCCGGTAATCGGTGTCATAGTTTGGATAGGGAGCGATAAAGCTTTCCTGTTCAAAGGCTTTGATGGGAAATGTTTTATCTTTTGCGAAGGGATGATCCGGTGGAATACATGCAACCATCGGATCATTCTTAAGTTTATGAAAGCAATGATCCGACTTTCGGTACGTCATAATGGCGATATCGATATCATGGTGCTCCAGGGCGTGTAAAAGCTCTGTACTTGTTGCCTGCAGGGTCTTTATTTTTACCTTTGGATATAGATCCGTAAAGTGTTTTAGCTGTCCGGATATCAATTTGAAATATCCGGCATAGGAGATACCGATGGTGAGAGTTCCTTCTTCTAAGCCCTGTATTCTGTGGGCTGTTTCTTTGATCTTATCTGCCTGATATACCAGTTCCCGCATCATGGGGATAAATGCAGGGGCGTCGGAAGTGAGTTCCACGCCCTTTTTGCCTCTGGTAAATAAGGAAATGCCGATTTCGTCCTCCAGTGAGGCGATACTTCTTGAGATGCCGGAGGTTGTGTAACCGAGCTGCTCTGCGGCTGCGGACAGACTTCCTGTGTTCATGACGGAAAGAAATATTCTTGCTTTTTCTGTATCCATTTCTCTGTTCCCTTTCTAATATTGACAATTTAGCAAAGATATCTTGAAATACTCTCGCTTTTCTCAATGATAATATATTTGTATACTGATTTCAATGAGTAATTTATAAGATTGGAAAGGAAATCAAAGAGATGAAATTATCGGTCAAACAAGCGACTGTTTTGCTTGCGTTCGTTATATCTGCTAGAGCTACGTCGTTTATGTTCAGCAAGATCTGTTTAACCAGCATGAATACATTTAGTCTGTTAGCACTTCGTTTTAGTATCGCTTCTGCTGTTTTGTTTCTTATTGACGCTGTGTGGAAATAATATTGGGATTACTTCCGGAGATGTGTTTCTGTTTACTGCAGCTTTTTTCTACGGGACTGCTATCATTATTACCGCAAGGCTGGTGGGAAAAGGAGACTCCTTTGTGATCGGCTTCTGGCAGGTAACAACCACGGGAATGTTAGCCTGGCTGCATATTATGATACATGGGGATCTGACGATGCTGGGAGAGAGTTCGCAATATATTATGATATTGATCCTTGCGGTGGTATGTACATCCTTTGGATTTACACTGCAACCGGTTGCACAAAGCAAGCTGTCAGCGGAAACGGCAGGCTCCTTTTGTGCTCTGGGACCTCTTGTTGCATCGACCGTAAGCTGTATCTTTTTACATGAAAAATTTACAGGGGCTTCCCTGACAGGAGCGGTTCTCATCCTGATAGCTCTTGCATTGCAGAGTGGTTTGATCTGTCTCCGCAGATACTCTGTTTTCAGGGTGGGGAAATACTCATAACATAGGGAAAATGCAGCTTTTTCCTGGTTTACTGAGAGCAGACCGTCTTAAGAAAACGATCGATATTTTGGAAATAACTTTCTTTCTGTACCACCATGCCAAGATGTCCGCCCGGTACATGCAATATCTCGGCATCCAGATCCTGAAAAAGTGTCTCCAGTCGTTGCTGATCTTCCTTTTTGAAGATGTCCTGATCCGGTATGATCACCTGAAGCTTTCCGCGCAGATATGCAAAATCCTCCGGTTTGAAGAATGGGTAATCCTTCAGCATATAGACACACTGGAAGCTATGGATAAAGCGTTCCTTATACTGCAGATCGGAGGCAACTGTCTCATAAAATGTCCGTCCATACGCCTGATCCTTCGGTGACTCACATGCCAAAAACTTGGGACTTTTTTTGACCAGCATGTTTAGAACTGTTTTTGCGGGCAGCAGCTTCATCAGAGTGACAGCAATTGGTTCGATAAAACGTTCTTTTTGGATATCCCGGATATAATCCGAATCAATGGTAAGTGTTGTCATAATACTCATCCCCTGTACGATTTCCGGGTATCTCTTTGCAAAGATCTGGGCATAGACGCCACCATCGCTTGCACCAAGCAGGATGACCTGATCGATAGAAAGCTTCTGTAAAAGTACCCTGGCAAAATCAATCTGTTCGTCTGCCTGAATGGTATGCAGTGGATATTCGTAATTCAAAAAACGATAATTCTTACTTAGATGTAAAGCATATGGAGCCCAGAGCTCATGCATTTCCAGTCCATGAAAAAATAAAACAACAGGCGCACCTTCTTTGCCGCCATACTGATAGTGGACTTTCTTTCCATCCACTTCTGTTGTCTGAAACGGATATTTCTGTAAAAAATCGTTGTATTCTGCTTTAAAATTTCTCATAGGGTTTCTTCTCCTTCTCCGAATAATAATCTACTACATTATAGCAGTTCTTTATGGTATCCGTCAGTGCACGCAGTGATATTTTTTCTCAATAAAATAAGCTAAAAGATGAGCCGGGAAAACATATGTCTGCTATAATGACTCCAAAATCCAGATGCTTCGCATCTGTCGCACGTTGCGCTTTAAGCTTTTGTCGTTCACAAATTCTGCGCAAGTGAACAAGTTCCCTTGCGTTGCGAATTTGTGATATAATAAATATGAGAAATGTTTTTTGATTTCAGGGAAAGAGAAAATGAGACAGTGACCTGTATTTTTGATACAGAAAGGACAAATGATATATGTTAAAATATGGAATCTATGCAAAGGGAGTTGAATTATTGTGCTTT
This sequence comes from uncultured Lachnospiraceae bacterium, assembly GCA_934339135.1. Taxonomy (GTDB): domain Bacteria; phylum Bacillota; class Clostridia; order Lachnospirales; family Lachnospiraceae; genus Jutongia. The sequence continues at coordinate 139,788 of CAKRHP010000008.1, forward strand.
AAACCGGCATTGGCAAGACTTTCGGTTTTGTATCCGCAAATGGATATGAAAGGTTACAGAAAAAAGGTGAAACACGAATACAAAGCAATGCTTTTGAGGACACCGGATATCGGTGGCAGTTCCTTAGAAATGAATTTGTATATTGCGGCTTTTGTATTTTCTTTGCACAAAGCAGAGCCGGACAAAATAAATCCCGATGTTGTGAATGAGATGGTGACAGCAGTGTTTGATTCTCCGTTTATGGTAAAGGCGCACAAAAATAAAAAATGTACGTTATTTACGGACAAAGTACAGGATCAAAAAGTAAAAGAAAGTATTGCAAGTCAGACGTCAAAGTATCAACTTGACTGGAAATTTCATTATGAAAAAGGCATCGACGAGTTTCGAAATACATATACGGAGTGCGGCATCTGCAAACTGGGCAAAAGAGAAAACTGCTTTGAATTTGTTCCCTGTCTATGTAATATGGATGAGAGAAATTATAAAAACGAAGGTGGAAGGCTGCATCGAACCAAAACTCTGGCACAGGGGGACGAGTGCTGTGATTTTTATGTGACAAAAACTAAAAAATAATTAATGTAGTCAACAAGGAGAAAAAATGGGCTTTTTACTAGGAATTATTTATCTGTCGTTTATTAGTCTGGGACTGCCGGATGCCCTGCTGGGGGCAGCCTGGCCAAATATGTATCCAGAGTTTCATGTTCCTGTGTCTTATGCAGGAGCAATATCCATGATCATCGCATTTGGGACGATCATTTCCAGTCTGCAGAGCGATCGTCTCACAAGAAAGTTTGGAACAGGCAAAGTAACAGCAGTAAGTGTTGGAATTACGGCACTGGCACTTTGGGGATTTTCTATCAGTCACAGTTTTCTTATGCTATGCTTATGGGCAGTCCCTTATGGAATTGGGGCAGGCAGTGTCGATGCTTCTTTAAATAATTATGTCGCCCTGCATTATGCCAGCAAGCACATGAGCTGGCTGCATTGTATGTGGGGAGTGGGTGCGACACTTGGACCGTATATTATGGGGGCTGCTCTTACGGGGGGCGCCACCTGGAACACAGGGTATCGTATTATTTCCGTATTGCAGATTGTACTTACGGCGGTTCTGGTATTTAGTCTTCCGAAATGGAAGGAGCAAAAGACATCCTCTGAAGAAGCAATGGGAGGAAAGGTTCTTTCGCTGAAGGAAATTATTGGGATTCCCGGAGCAAAAGCGATTATGATCTGTTTCTTCTGTTATTGTGCAGTAGAGCAGACAACCATGCTCTGGGCAAGCAGTTATTTGAATCTGGCAAAGGGTGTCGATGCCAAAACAGCCGCTTCCTTTGCAGGGATGTTTTGCATTGGAATTACCGTTGGCCGGGGAATCAATGGATTCATTGCTATGAAACTGAATGACAGACAGATGATCCGTATGGGACAGGCAATCATACTGTCCGGGATTGTCGTGATGCTGTTTCCATTTGGGCAAATGGTTTCCCTGCTGGGCTTTGTGCTGATCGGACTGGGCTGCGCACCGGTATATCCATGCATTATTCACTCAACGCCGGATCATTTTGGTGCAGAGCGTTCCCAGGCAATTATCGGGGTGCAGATGGCCAGTGCATATATCGGAACATGTCTTATGCCGCCATTGTTTGGGCTGCTCGCAAACCATATATCCATCCGACTGTTGCCGGTTTATCTGCTGATTCTGCTGGGGCTTATGGTATACATGCATGAACGGCTGGAGCGGAAAGTGTATTATAAGAGGTGATGTTCCCAGTTGTTTTTGGCACTTATCCGGTGCATTTCGGAAAAGGTCCCAAGATATACTTTTCTATAAGCTTTTTCGGAATTTCCCCGGTGTGATGTGGTAATATTCACGAAAGAGCTCACAAAAATAGCTGGTATTTGAAAAACCACATGCATATGCTGTCTCTGTAATGGACATAGACGTGTTTCGAAGAAGAAAAATAGTTTTTTCTCCTTTGCGAACGATTGTTATATAATTATGGTCGATTTTGATATAAAAATCAATCATAAAAGTATATTTTCGTATTAAATCTTGATGATGACGGAAAAGGAGGGTTAGAATATGGATATGAAAAAAAGAAGAGATATGCAGCTTGCTTATATTTCAGATGAAGCGGTGATGGAGGAACAGAAAAGATGCCGGAAAATTCTACAAAGATTGAATTTTGCAGACCGGTCAGATTTTGATGGAATTGCAGAAATTGTTAAGGAGCTTCTGGGAAAATCGGAAAATGCCTGGATCAATCCACCTTTTTATTGCGATTATGGTTCCCATATTGAGACAGGAAAGAATTTTGCCGCAAATTATAACTGCACGATTTTAGATGTGGCGAGGGTAAAAATTGGTGATAACTGCTTTATGGCACCGAATGTGGCCATTTATACAGCAGGTCATCCAATTTATCCGGATTCTCGCAATACCATGTTTGAATATGGCAAAGAGGTTGCTATTGGAGATAATGTGTGGCTTGGAGGCAATACGGTAGTGTGTCCGGGCGTGCATATTGGAGATAATGTTGTCATTGGTGCCGGAAGTGTTGTTACTGGGGATATTCCGGACTGGTCTATCGCAGCAGGAAATCCATGCCGTGTTATTCGTAAAATTACAGAGAAGGACAGACGTAAATTGTTTCATGATGAAGAGATTGACGATGAGGCATGGAATATAATATGTACATCAGTCAGAAAATAAATGGGCACTATTTTAGAGATAAAGAGAAATTATATTAGATATATAAGGATTACAAATAGGTGCGAACAATGTGGAGATAGAATTATGGTCAGGGATAAGCATATGTCAAAATTGAAAATGATAAGTACGATAGCCCAGAGTTTAATGATAGTTATTTTAATTGTTCTCGTAGTAATGATGATGCTGCGTATAAATCAACTTCAGGGCACAGCAAGAGTAATAAATTATGCCGGTCTTGTAAGAGGGGCAACTCAAAGAGTAGTAAAGCTTGAAATGGCAGATCAAACCAACAATGATCTTATAGATCGTCTGGATAATATTTTAAATGAGAAGATAAAGGAGATAAATGAAAAGCTTGACCAAGAAGTAAAGCAATTTAATAAAATAAATCACAGAGGAGATCAGTTTGATATAAATTATGCGCATGGTTGTGCTTTTTCTGTGGATTACGACCAATGTACCTTTTTGACCTTGTTCAATAGAGCTGATAAGAATATGTATAAAGATAAAATGCGTAGCAAAAATTTAAGAAAGAAGTCATAACCATGAGTAAAACAGAATGGATGAAAAAAATAATAATCATAGTGATTGGTTCGATCGTAGCGGCGTATGGAATCACGCTTGCATTATATGCCGGCTTTGGAGGTGCGACCCTTGCCGTGTTGTGGCAGGGGTTATCGAAAACATTTCATATGAGTATTGGTATGGCCTCCCTCATAGTAGCGTTTGGAATGATTGTGTTTGCTTGTTTTTACGATAGATCACAGATACATATTGGCACGATTCTTTATCAGATCGTGTATAGTTTCTGTGTAGATTTATTTGCAAATACACATGTGTATAGTATACATTTGTGGGTGAATGTGCTGATCATGTTGTTGGGAGTTATGCTTTTTGCAGCTGGGACAGGATTTTATGCGGCAGCTTCGCTGGGACGTGGGGCCTATGAGGCATTAACCTTTTCTCTTGCGGAAAAGAATCATTGGCAGGTGAAAGTCGTGCGGATGATACTGGATGTGGTGATGGTTGTTGCCGGCGTTATGTTGGGCGGAAGGTTTGGAGTCTGTACCATAGTGACCATTATTATCTCAGGACCTGTCATTCAATTTACGGCGGCAAAAACAAAAACGTTTTTTAAAATATAAAGTCAAACACGCTCTTATGCGTTGCAAATTTGTGATACAATAGGACATATTGAAATTTAAGGAGTCAATTATGAGCGAGTGGAATGCAGTATTATATGATAATAAACATGATTTTGTTGCAGAATATGGAAAAGGACTTTTGGAGTTTATTTCACGGAATCAAAAACAAAGTATTCTGGATTTAGGTTGCGGAACCGGTACCCTTACCGCACAGTTGGCAAATTTGTCAGAAAATGTGATCGGGGTGGACAGCTCGGAAAATATGATCAAAAAGGCACAGAGTCAATATCCGGATATAGAATTTATGGTTTGTGATGCCCTTGCATTGCCGTTTGAAAATCAATTTGATATTGTTTTTTCTAACGCTGTTTTTCATTGGATCGCTGACCACGATATGCTGTTGAAGAATGTGCGTAAGGTATTGAAAGAAAATGGATTATTAGTATGTGAGTTTGGAGCCGATGGGAATATTACAGCCATTGAAAAGGCATTTATGCAAATCTGCAGTGATTCCGGATATAAATATCATCCCCGATTTAATTTTCCAACAACGGAGCATTTTGCTGATTTATTAAAAAGAAACGGTTTCATTATTGATAAAGTGTATGCTTATGACAGACCAACGCCATTGAAGGATGGAGAGCATGGACTGGTGAATTGGATGAAACAATTCTTTGCGTCTGATCTGGAAGTGATGCAGGAAAAGCTGCAGTCTGAGATTATGAAAAAGGTGGAGAATGCAACAAGAGAGCAGCTTTGGAATGGAAGTGAATGGGTTGCGGATTATCGTCGATTAAGAGCAATCGCACATATCTAATTTCCCGCTGAAATGCATGGCGTTGTTTTCTATTCGCGTTATGGCAGAGGCGATTACGGATATCAGGGGGATATCTGTATCGATAATTTTATTCATACCTATGCCGGAGTAGAGCTTCGTCTGAAAATGCATGAGATTATGTCCATGCAGGGGCATGAGGAAGAAACAGGAAAGGCAAAGATCACATCGGGTTATAATCTTCCGGCAAAATATATTCTTCATACAGTTGGACCAATCATACAGTGGACGGTTACGAGAGAGGACGAAGAACTGCTTGCAAGCTGTTACCGGGAATGTTTAAAGCTGGCAACAGATACCGGAGTGGAATCTATCGCATTCTGCTGCCTGTCAACGGGTGTCTTTCGATTTCCTCAGAAAAGAGCGGCTGAAATCGCGACAGAAACGGTGAAAGAATTTCTTGATCAAGACGATAGAATTAATAAGGTGATATTTAATGTGTTTAAGGATGAGGATCTGGAAATCTATAGAAGTTTGTTGTAAATAGGATGATATTTTTAAATCAACATTTGGAGGGATAAAGTTTATGAAAAATAAAAGGATGATTATAGGATTAATGATCGGGGTAATCATGGCAATACTTTGGAGTGTTGTTTTCGTAAATGTATTAAACAGCATGGCGGGGATAGGAATTGGAATATGTCTGGGTATATCTTTTGGTATATCCGGCAGTCTGATCTTTGCAAAAAAAGATAAGTGACAGGGGGATTTAGTTTGAAAATAGACATTATCGGTTCGGTTGCAAGTGGAAAAACAACACTTGCAAAAAGAATTTCAAGGAAATATGGTATTCCGTATTATGAAAAAGACAATATTGTCTGGAAAAGAACTTTGAACGGAGATGTTAAAAGAAATCCGGAGGAAAGAGATAAATATTTTTATGATATAATAAATGAAAATAATTGGATTGTAGAAGGATCTCCGAGAAAAATTCTGAAAGAGAGCTTTGGATGCTGTGATTATATTATTGTATTAGATGAATACACAATTATAAGAATGATAAGAGTATTTAAACGATGGATTAACCAAAGAAGTGGAAGAGAGTCTTATAATTCAAAACCAACATGGAATTTTTTATGGTGTAATATTAAATGGGTTTTGGAATTTAACCAAATGAAAAGAGGATTATTGCAGGAATTGAGCATTTTTGGTGAGAAGGTAAAAATATTTAAACATTCAAATGAAGCTTATGAATTTGTTATGAAGAGTTTTCCTCAGGTTTAGTTTAATAGAGGTAGTGATTATGATAAGAAAATTACAAAAAGCGGATGTAATTAAAGTGGCAGATATATGGCTGGATTCTAATATAAAAGCACATAATTTTATCCCGGCACGATACTGGGAAAGCAATTATGATCCGGTAAAAGAAATGTTGTTACAGGCAGAAGTTTATGTGTATGAGAGTAACGGGGAAATACAGGGATTTATAGGATTAAACGGAGAATATATTGAAGGCATTTTTGTCTGTGATAAACTGCAGTCACAGGGGATAGGAAAGCTTCTGCTGGACTTTATAAAGGAGAGACGGACGAAACTAAGTTTAAATGTGTATGAGAAAAACATAAGGGCAATACATTTTTATCAGAGAGAGGGATTTGAAATTCAGGATGAAGGGATAGACGAAGCTACAGGTGAAAAAGATTATGTAATGATATGGCAGTAACATGTGTCTATTGGTGGCTATCGCAAAGCAGAAAGGTGGATTATAAGAATGAAAAAAACACTTTTTGTTATTATTTCTTTGATAGTTTTGATTTTTAATGTGATATGCGTGTATAAAATATATACTAATAAAAATTACTTAAAAAGCAACACTATTGATGATTCAGTGGAGAAGGCAGATACAGATGAATTAAGTATATGTTTAGATAAATATAAACTTTTTTTGCAGAATAGAATTTGTTCCAAAAGCAAGGATGGAGAAAATGACGAGTCACACTTTTTGAAGGATTTTTGCAATGTAATTTCTTCTGGTAAATGGGCTGATGAAATCCAATATGCTTTGTTTGATATGACGGGTGACGGGGTGCCTGAACTGCATGTACGAACAAATATTTCGTATTCTATTCATTCAATTAAAAATGATGATCTTGTCACCTGGTATGAAGGGGATCGATATCGAAAACCATTAAATAATCGGGCAATACTTGAAACTGTGGAATCGACGGGAATCAGTTATTATTACGAAATTCTTGATACAGAAGGAAATCAGGTTTTGGGAATTGGATTTTCACAGCGACCGGGAAAATATCAAAAATATTTATATGATACCGGTAATGGCGATGTTGAGTTATCAAAAAAGGATTGGAAGAAACTGACAAAAGCGTTTTTGTCTATTGGTTCTGATAAGATAGTCTGGAAAAATATAAATGAGATGGATGTTTAATGGGGGTCTGGTGGGAAAATGGTCGATTTTGAATGGGGATTTGTGTGTGTTTGAATACTTGTTAATCAAATAGAAATATGCTATGCTTAAAAAAATTGATTGTTATTTAATTTATTTTAAGGGGGTGGCACGGAATATGAAATATAATCTGTCAGATCGAATATTGAGGGAACTTTCTTTTTTGGCACACAAATATTCTGTCACCAAAATTGTACTATTTGGTTCCCGCGCACGGGGTACAAATAGTGAACGAAGTGATATAGATATTGCAGTATATGGTGGAGAGTTTGACCGGTTTTATTGGGATGTTAAGGAAAAAATACATTCACTTCTGATGTTTGATATTGTGCAGGCAGATGCAGAAATTTCAGATGAATTGAAACAAGAAATAGAAAAGGAGGGTGTTACAATTTATGAAAAAGCTTGATAATTTTACAAATTGTTTGTCTATATTAGTAAATGCGGATTTTAAACTTGCAGAAACGAATGATATATATCGAACAGGGATTATTGGACAATTTAATCTTACCTTTGAACTTGCCTGGAAAGCATTACAGGAAATTATGAGAATGCACAGTGTAGAAGGAGCTTCTACCGGGTCTCCTCGTGAAATTTTACAGCTTGGTTATAGAATTGGGTTTATCAATGATCCTGAAGTATGGCTGCTCATGTTAAAAAAACGTAATACCTCTGTTCATATATATAATGAAGACGAAGTTGATGAAATGATTATGCTGATACGTGACAGTTTTATCCCGGCTTTTAATGTTCTTAAGGATATGTTGGTAAAGAAGCTTGATGAGGCTGAAAGTGATTGGATGTAAGGCAGACGCAGGTCATGTTTTTAAGGCTTGCGTCTATTTAGTTTATCTACGGAGATTTCTCAAAAAGTTTTGTCACGGTTGTAAATATATTGAAGTAGAAAAGAGTGATTGAGTATGATAAAATTAATCTGAGGACTATGTAAAATACCGTGATATTTATCTAAAAAAATTTTATGCAAAATTAGCGGAATTATCGTTAGGAGTAAAGGGGAAAAATATATTGGATTTGGGAACAGGAATGTTTAAGGCTGCAAATATGCTGACATATGATTTTTCCCTTATTTTTGCCCTTATGCGGAATCCGCAAGGGAAAGAAGGGAACTTTTTATTTAGTCGTTGCCTGCCACTTTATCAAGAAGTCTGGCGGAGTTCCGCTTTGCCTTTCTTGTAGAATGAGCATAGACATTCATTGTGGTACTGACATCAGAGTGTCCTAACAGTTCTTGCACATCTTGGGGATTGGATAAAGGCAGTATTGCCGATCAATCTGCTATCTCTCTTATTATTCGTACAACTGGTATATGTTGGAATCAGGTGGTATGTAAAGGGATGGCGGGAAAACAGAGGTTGTGTTTAAAAATGAAAAACTTGTCTGAGACGGAGCAAAGTAATAATATTAACATAACGATATAGAAAATGCAGGGAAGCATTGTATTTCAATGAGTTTGAGATACAGTGCTTTTGCGTATTAACAGGAAGCAAATAAAGCGATATATTGATATTCTATTTCACAACAAAAAAAGGTCGGTTCACAACATGGCGGCAAGCTATTAAAAGACTTTTTCCGATATAATAAATATAATTGTATGTAAGTAAGGAAGTGACAAAATGCAAATAGCAATCTGTGATGATGAAAAATCTATAGGATTGATATTAGAAGAAAAAATAAAGAAATTATTACCGGA
>CAKRHP010000009.1 GCA_934339135.1 uncultured Lachnospiraceae bacterium
ACTTACATTGCCGATGAACAGCTTCCATGGGAATATATGTGGATCGAGTTTGACGGCTTACGTGTAAAAGAGGCTTTAAGTGTCACGGATTTGTGCAAAGACGCGCCCGTTTATCATTCCCATTCCAAAGAATTACGAAAAAAACTTGCCGATGAAATGCTTTATATCGTCAATCATCCGCAGGAATCCTCCTTCCATCTGATCGGGCATCTGTATCTGTTTTTGGATTATCTGCTGCAGTCGGCAAAGTCAGCAACGCTGATCTCCAGTGGGCGCATGAGTGATTATTACATAAAAGAAGCGATCAATTATATGGAACAGAACTTTCAGAATACTATTTCGATTGAAGATATCGCTGCGGTATGTGGCATCAACCGGAGTTATTTCGGAAAAATCTTCCGCAACTCGATTGGCCGCTCCCCGCAGGAATTTCTTATGAACTACCGCATGGTAAAGGCTACGGAATTATTAAAGCTGACTTCCTTATCCATTGCAGATGTCGGCTCTGCTGTCGGATACGAAAATCAGCTTCATTTTTCCCGTGCTTTTAAAAATATTTATGGTGTTTCTCCGCGGGAATGGAGAAACCAGAACAAGTAACAATAGATAAGATAGATATCATTCCTATCAGTCTTAATATCTCTCAGTATCATTACCTTGTCCATTGAACACTTCCATATCAGCAAAAAGGACATCCCCTGACCTGTAAACTCTACAGTTCTGGAATGTCCTTTTTCCCATATTTCACTATATTTTCAACACATAATGCTGCTTATCCACAATCTATATAATTCCAAAATGCCTAAACGCCTGCATAATCGCATCTTCCTTCTCCGGTGTACACTGTGGCTGTCTCGTATTCTCTGATTTAGTCAGATTGAAATTCTCACCGACATCCAGTCCACACTTCTTCTTAATCTGTGCGATATACAGTGATGAAACCTTAAGTCCTGTCTGTTCCAATACATATGCTTTTATTTGCTCATAAGTTGCTTGTCTCCGCTCCGCTTCGGTCCACGCTAGACAAAGGTCCACCGGACCTTTAGCGCCCTTTGAATTCAGATAAATCCATATCCTCCAGAGAGAAGTCCACCTTCACTTTTCTTGTATCGACCATTCCCTTGGAAAGTAAGACAACCGTCTCCACATGGCTCGACATGACAGAATGAATGTCTTTATTCGTTTTTGTCATCCTTTAGTTTATGGAAACATATCCAATACCATTTTGGTTGTTAATGGGAATATGTCTATTTAATATAGTAAAATGACATTAAGTTCTAACTTAATCTACCTTAACTTCTGACCATAATATATCATGGTCAGATAAGTCATCAGAAGAAACCGTTCCATAACTCATGAATTGTAGCCCGTAAACAAAAATATGGTCATCTGGATAATAACCTTTATGTGTCGGTATAGCATTTCCATTTTCATCAACATCAACCATTGTAAATCCGATACCATCAAATGTATCTTTAATGATATTCAAATTATAATTACATTGTGATTTTCCGTTATAGTTCTGAGAATTGAATTTCTCGTTAAGTTTTCCAAGACAACGAGCATTATTAAAATCACCACACACGATATATAACTGTCCTTTTTTAAGCGGTTGAATCATGGGTATCAAAATATTATCAAAATTATTCCTTTCACTATCATACTGCATTCTAAGCAACAATTCTTTTTCAGAATCACTCATCGGCTCTTTTTCTTTTTTGCTCATCCTGTTTACTCCAGTTTCCATTCTACATCCTATAACAGAAAGTTCTTTCCCACATTTCAAAGGAAGTGTAACTTTTAATATATTACAACCTTCAAATTGAGATGAAACAATATCGTCATACCATACCTGTTCTTTCAATTTTTCATTGTAATCCACCAATTCCTTGTTAATGGCAATTAAAACTCCATTTTTCCCTGTACGGTTTGTCTGAAACCATATATATCCTTTTTCTTGAAGTTTTTCAAAAAGGTAGTCCACTCCTATTGTTATAATAAATTCTGTAAGAACAATTATATCTGCTTCTAGATGGATTATTTTATTAACAATATCTTTTTTAATTTTTTGTTGACTATTCTCCCATCCTAATGATGCTCCCCCTTTAATATTCCATGCCATTATTTTTAATTCGTTTTGCATTTTTCTTTTCCGCCTTTCATAATGATAATGTTCATATATCGATTCATTAAAAAGTTCTGTCTCAACATCAAAATTTATGATGTCACCTTCGCATTAAGAAACATATCATACTTGAACACAATTTAAAAACTCCTGCTCACTTACCACTTTTGTTTTTATTCCATATGCCCGGTACAAAAATGCGGTTTTTATCCGCGTATTTTCGTCTTCTGAAATAAAGTATTTTGCCCTTGATGCATAAAAACAATGATTTCCATCTCTAATAATATTATCTAATGTATTTTTCCCTTTTTTTAACTTTTCCTTAAACAAAGGATGCATATCAAGGAGTGAATATCCTTGGATTAACAGTAAATCCATTCTTAGTTCCGTGTTATTAAGAGAAAACCAATGATTAGCTATCCTGCTCCATTTCTTTAATAAAGTGCTTTCATCATCTTTGAAAGAATCCAAAAACGGAAACATGTGATATAGCAACTTGTCAAAATAGATTAGTTCTCCAAAAGAATATTCTTGATCTATCGCATGTTCAAAATCAAAATTATTTACGTAATCTCTTAGCTTCTTATATTTTCTATTATCTTGAAATATAGCACTATATAATCCTTGAAGAAACTCTTCCATACCTTTGCTTGAAATTTCTCCATTTCTTTCTCTTAAGAATTCATACATCGGATGTGTTTCGTCTATTTTATCCATATTTACATTAAATGTAAAAGGAAAACTACCATCTATAGAAGATATCTCTTCTGACAATTTAGACAAATACTCATTAAAGCATGTTTGCATAGTCTCCTTTACTAAAATTGGTCTATCTCTATCAATTTCCACACAAATTGTATCATTCACTGTTTCCGCAAATTCAAAGTCTTCTTTTACTTGATCATAATATTCTTCTGAATAGCGATTGGCTCTATCTTTTATATGCGCAAAACTATAAGGGAATTTATACTTCTTCTTCAATTTAAAAACGGTGTCTTTAAATTCCTTGTCTAATTCTCCCTTATTTAAGCGCGGTTCTTTCATGTACTTTATCACATTCCAATCCAAATATATATACTTTGCATTAAGCAATGTTTCATCTATTTGCAAAAAAACACCTTCTTTCTTTACTATATTAAAGTTTCTTAACAGGACGCATGACCTCATCTGTTTCCCCACTAATTAACTTACCCTCAATATATTTTTCAAAAATCCCTAATGACAAACAAGTAACAATCCCATCTTTATCCTGAAATTCCATCTCAATCGGCTTTGAAGACAAAAATAGCATATGCACGGAAATTTCTTCCTCAGTTCCTATAAAATTCTTAATCTTTTCTGGCTCTGCTAATACCAAATCATAACGTCTTCTACAATGATCATAATAACCTTCTGCTTAATTGACCTTTTCAAGCACTTAAATCCACCCTCAAATCCTATATCCATTCCTCCACATCCGCTAAGCAGGGACAAGACTCTTTTCTTGTTATTCATTGTATTATCCTCCTCAAATCAGTGAACGCATATCTGATCACTTGTAATATTCTCAAATGTATGAATAATAGGTTCTCCAATTGGTACCAAGTTATCTTTTAGATACTGTAACAAAGGATGTTGATCTAAATAATAATACATCTGCGGAATTAAGAAATTAGGAAAAACCTTTTTTATATCTGCTAACGGAATAGACGTAGTATTTTGGAATTTTTGTATCTCCATTGCAACTTTATAATGCTTTAAATACTTATCGATTCTTTGTAAAGCCGCAAAATCCTCCTTATAAATTTTTTCCAATCAACTATATTCTTTTTATTTCCTAAACACATAATCCCAGCTAATGCTTGAACAGGTCTGCTAACATAAATATAAGCAATAACAGGTTCGTTGGGAAATACCCTTCGATGTTCGTATATCTTTTCACCTGATAACACATTTTTAAACACTTCAGGTTTTAAATAAGTAACAATGTTTTCATTTTTCTTTCCTTTCAAGCAGATCACTATGAAGCACTTTTTCCACTTTTAATCCACTCGTCTAATTCTGATTTTTTAAACTTCCATAATTTACCTATTTTGTGTGCTGGAATGCCTGTGCCTTTTCGAATCCAGTTTCTTATAGTGTCTTTATTTACGCTCAAATAATCAGCGGCTTCTTCAAGATTAATCCATTTATCATTATTCTCAATAGTCATATCAAATCTCCTCACATATATTCTTCGGTTTTTCATCCTTTCGCATTATACCATATTTTTATTTCCTTTTCAATCTTTTTATATGATTTGATATGATTTAGTATGAATATATGAAAACATTTAATAATTCTATCTCCACAACATTCCCCATTTCAATCCCGTCAACTCAACCCTACGACCTATCAACCGTGGATATATTTGGTTTTGACACAAAACAAAAAATCCGAGAGCCGAGTTTTCAACCCCAACTCCCAGAAATCCCTTTATTTCAAGCCTTTTCCACACATTACTTATCTTTCCTTGACATCAACACCACACTCTCAACGTGTTTTCCTGTGGGTAGGGAATTTTCTGTATCTTCTTCATCATCGAAAAACAGCGTATCTACAGCCTTTCCATCCACATTCAACGGAATCTTGAACTGTACTGATTTCACCCAACGACCATCCGCCTGCTTCTCCTTGAAAATTTCCACTTTTTCAAGTAATGCATTCATGAGTATTTTCTTGTCTGCATCTGATACATCGTCAATATTTTCGATTGTTGCATCTATCAGTCTCTTATAGACTTCCGTCGAAAGATTCTCTCCCTGAGCATTCTCTATTGCCAACTCATTCTGATACAAGAGATTTTCGATTGATGCAAGCTGGTCATTGATTTCGCCAAGATATGCTCTATAAGATTTCATCAAGTCATCATACAAATCATCATCCATATCTAACTCATTGATTCTGCGTAATTGCTTTGTTTTCTTTGTATTCAGCTTTGCACGCTCATCAACTAATCGTGTCTTCTCTGCTTCCAATTCTTTCAATGAATCATCTGTACCAACTCTGTTCAATACATTGTCTTTCATGCTGTTTTCACCGCCAAAGACGTATTTTATCATCTGTATGACTTCTGCATTGATTTCCTCTTGTCGAATATGCTTTTTATAATCACAAGGATGACCAGACACCATTTTTCGATTTTTACAGATATAGTATCACATATCTGTATAGAACTCCTCAGAACCCTTTTTCTTTTTTCTGTTGACCACGCCATACATCGGAGCACCACAAACCGGACATTTCACAATACCTGACAGAACATGTTCATGCAGTAAGCTGTGTGTCTTCTCACGCTTGAAAGCATTCTTCATTCGCTTAACCTGTACTTTGTACCATGTTTCTTCATCTATGATAGGTTCATGTTTACCTGGATACAACTTGTAGCTGTCTTTGTCTTGTTTAACTACATGAAACTCATTACGTGTACCAGCCACTTTTTCATTTCTTCTACGTCCATAGGCAATTTTTCCAGCATACACAGGATTGTCCAGAACTCCTTTTACAAAATGGTCTGAAATCAATGGCACTGTTCCATTCTGACGAACAGTCTTTCTATACCCATTATCATTGAGCCATTTTGCAACAGCATTGACACCCATACCAGACAAATATTTCTCATAAATCAGCTTTATCAATTTAGCTTCGTCTTCATTTATTACAAGCATCTTTGACTTTTGTCCTTCGACTGCCACAAGTTTATAGCCATAAGGTGCAAAACCACCGTTCCATAAACCGTCACGAGCTTTTTGTCTTCTACCAGCCATTGTCTGCTCACTGATATTACTTCTCTCGATTTCTGCTACTGATGCAAGCACAGAGATAATCAGTTTACCAGCTGCACCAGCCGAATCAATACCATCCTCAACGCACAACAGATTCACTCCATAATCTTCCATGAACTGTAATGAATTTAGCATATCAGCAGCATTACGACCAAATCTCGATAGCTTGAATACCAATACATATTGGACATCATCCTTCACTAATTTTAATGTTCATCAAAAATTTACCTCAACTTTCTGTAAAATTTCATTTTAATCACACTTAAAATATAACATATTTTGAGTGTTTTTCCTACCCTATACACAATTTTATTTGTATAACGTGTTTCGATATTGCAGACATAAAAACAGGTAACATACAAACTTTGTACATCACCTGTTCCATATTAATTTATTCAATTGTTCTTATACAAACATCTGCTGTAACAGACCTTTTTTCAGTTCTTCCCACGCAGCTAATGTTGCTTTCTGCTTCTCGATTACTTCATCCAATGATGAAAGACAATCGGCAATTTTCTGCTGTTCTGCAAGACAAGGTACACATACTGCAATATCTGAAAATCCATCAACATTGATTGCTGGATAAGTCTGTCCTGTACAACGCAGTTCAACTCCTTTATTAAAGTTCTCATCAAACAGTAATTGAAAAATAAAATCAGGACAAATATCTTTTTTCATTCTCATCTGGATAAATCCTGTTGATGCAACAACAGGCTTATCCAATTTATTTTTCAACAAATAGTGTCCCATATTTAAAGGACGAACCGATTGAAAAAAGCAATCTCCCAACATTGCAATCCTTTGTGCTCGACTTGGAGCTTCTTCTTTTAAAACAACTTTTTTATCACGCCAGCTTCCACGGTCTACTCCACCCAAATCCATATAATAAAATTCATTTGGAATTGTTCCTGTTTTTGGGTTTAAATATGCAACATCATTAATTTTTTTCTTTTCCCACTCAGGAAAATCACTTCCATCGTCCGCTTTGAACCTTACTTCCTGACTGAACAGCTTCTGCATCACACCTTTTTTACGTTCTTCCCATGCAGATACAGTTTCCTTTTGTTTCTCAATCACTGTATCAATTGTTAATAAAAACTCTGCAATTTTCTGTTGTTCTGGAAGTGATGGTAACGGCTTTTTGATTTTTACGAACTGAGAATAATGAACTCGCAATTTTTCAATCAAAGACCCCGTTGCTATTGAAAAATAATAATTTAACATTTTAGGTGTGACTAAATAATTTTCCCAAAACGCCAACACACTATCATCTTTCAAAGAGAATACATCATAATAACCCGAAACACTTACACTAAACTTTTCATGATTCACTTTTAATGCTCCAAAGCGTAAATTCATCGGATTATACACAAATGCATTAGGTGGTACAATTTTATAATTGTCACCTTCTTTTTTTACCAAAAACTCTCTTTCATATCTGTCTGTTTTGGGCTGCACGCCTGATTCAATAGTTAAACTATATAAAGGATACTTATCTTTATCTGATGTTTTTTCTAAATGTGTATCCACAAAATCACCAAAAACTTTTTCTTCCCAATCCGGAAACTGACTTCCATCACCAGCTTTGAATCTCAATTTAGGTTCATTCAATTACATCACCCCTTTTTTATAGTTTCAGCATCTGCAACAACCATTTTTATTTTAATCTTCGCAACAATCATCTGAATAAATTGCTTAATATCACTGACATCTCTATCAGGATGCTTATTGATTACATGTGTCTGGTCATTACCAAGCCATGTTGCTTTTTCTGCCAAAGTTTTAATATCTGAATCATCCGTAATATAATTTCTGATTTTCTCAGACAAAGATTTTGTATCTATTTCACTGACTTTTTCAGGGAATTTATCAACACAATAATCTCTAACTAAAAATTCCAATGCTCTACGATACGCCATTCCGCAAATTAAATTCAACCCATCATGTTCTGCACGTTCTGCTTGCTTATACACCTCAACAAAAGACGGTGACAAATCACTAATATCTTCATCGAAATCTACACTTTCCATCTCAAATGGATAAATGCCAACAAATTCACTTATTGTGTCATCTGTATCAAAATTTTCATCTTTAAACGATAATTCCGTCTTAACTATATTCGTCACAGTGAATAATTCATTGCAAGATGTACATCTGTAAATAGATATAACCGTACATTCTTTTTGTTCATTATCCGTAATATTATTAACTGCCCTAATCGGTAAAATTTCAGTGGATAATACTTTACCACAACAAGGACATTTATCTGGTAATAATATAGGCAATTCCTTTGAAGGTAATTGTGCATTTCCTACCATATATTCATACGGATAAGGATTGTTTGCCATTGACAGAAATGACATTGCAGCCGATGCAGCTATCGTGGTGAGATATTCTGTTTTCTTAAATTTCATAATTAGAATTCACCTACCTTTATAGTCCAAGCTGTCTCATAAAACTTTCAGCCTTATCAATCGCAGCTTTTGTTTCAGAATCCAGTGTTTTAATCTGAGCCTTCACCGCATCCAAATCCACTGGTTCTTCTTCCTCAAATGTATCAACATATCTCGGAATGTTCAAGTTATATCCATTTTCGATAATCTCACTCATATCTGCTACATGAGCAAATTTATCTACGTCTACACGCTTTGCATACGCATCTACAATCTTATCAATATGTTCCTGTTCCAAGACATTCTGATTCTTTCCAACCTTGAACTCTTTCGATGCATCAATGAACAAAATATTTCCTGAATTGCCGTTTCTCTTGCTTTTCAGCACCAGCACACACACCGGGATTCCTGTTCCATGAAACAGATTTGCAGGCAATCCGATAACTGCATCCAGACGATTCAGGTCTTTGATGATATATTTTCGGATTGCTTCTTCTGCTCCACCACGGAACAATACACCATGTGGCAGCAATACAGCTACACGACCATCAGAATCATCCATGTGATAAATCATATGTTCTACAAAGGCAAGGTCAGCCTGTCCCTTCGGTGCCAGCTTTCCAGCTCCGCTGTATCGTGGGTCATCCTCAAATTTCTTATCTGCTGACCACTTCAAGCTATACGGTGGATTGCAGACCTGTACAGTCAGCTTCAAATCATCACCGTATTTATCATCTTTCAGCGTATCACCTTTATAGATGTCAAAATTCTGCCAGTCTACACCATGCATAATCATGTTCATTCTTGACAGGTTGTATGTTGTCGCATTCTGCTCCTGTCCATAGAAATGACCAACTTTATGTGTGGTCAAATGCTTCTGAACTTCCAACAGCATGGATGCAGAACCGCAGGTACAGTCACCGACGGTCTTTGCTTCTTCCAGTCCAAGGGATGCAAGTGTAGCACAAAGTCTACTCGGTCCGGCAGGTGTGAAGAACTCTCCACCTTTCTTTCCGGCATCTGAAGCAAACAGACCAATCAGAATCATATATGCTGTACCCAGTACATCAAACTGAGAATCCTGTAAATCAAAGTCAATGTCCGAGACCTTGACCATGACACGACCAATCATATCTGTACGGTCTGCCACTGTCTCTCCAAGACGTGCATCCTGTAAACGCATATCATTGAACAATCCATCAAATGCTTTGTTGGATTCATGACCCATTGTAGAACCTACAAGGTCATTGATTGCTTTTTCAAAATCTTCTACGCTGAACTTATCAGCATCATTCTCAAATTTTGTAATCTTACGAATCAGGTTACGGAACAGGTTTTCCGGCTTGATGACATATCCCAGTTTGGATAAAGACCAGTCTTCTACAACAGGTCTGTAATCATCATCCGCAAATGCTTCTTCGTATGTCACACCATCATTTTCAAGGATTTCTGCCATGTACATTTCTGTACGTTCTGACAGATAACGATAGAAAATTACTCCAAGAATATAATTCTTGAACTCGCTGGCATCCATCTGTCCTCGTAATTCATTGGCAATCGCCCAGAGCTTTTGAGAAAGCTCATTTGCCTGTGCCTGATATGTATTTGTATCTGCCATAATTATTCTCCCTCTGCTTTGTATTTGTTATAGGTCTCTGTTACAAATGTCTTCACTGATTTTGTCAGCTTCGTCATTTTCAGAAGACCCAGCTTATATGCTGTCAATCTCTTACGAATATCATCATCTGAAATCGTACCGTGGAATACATATTCCGTAAACAGTTCTGATACAATCATGTAATCAATCTTGTTATCAAACGCAAATTCTTCCATGTCAGCCTTCATCTGCTCTTTCTCGAACTGAGTAAATGCTTCCATTACATCTGCATCCTCTGGCAAATCATAGAATCTGGTCAGAATGAACTGTCTCATGACCTCTTTTTTAAGTCTTAACGATTCATTGTCAGAACGCTCAATCTCACGCAGAATCAAATCAACATCTTGCTGCTTTTCTTCCTCTGTCTTGTCGTGAGTATTCGCATTTTTCAGCAGATTCAGGATATACACGACATTGATACGGTCAGTACGGACAAGCTCAATATCGAAATCCACGTCTACTGGTACAGGTACTTTCGGATTTGGATTGTGTGTCTGGTCTTTGTAATACAGATACCAGCTCTTGAATCCTTCGTATTCATTTTCATCCATCACAACTGCAAGGTCATCCCAGTCAAACTTAGAAAATGTCTTCAAAGTGGCAAGGGTCTTTGCCATTGAACGGAACGCAATGATAAACATACGGATTTCATCTTCTGACTTGAGCTGACCAGCTGCATCCACATCCGCTGTAATCTTTCTCAGTACAGTTTCCTGATTTACCCACTGATTCAGATAATACTCATAATTTTCAAGCAGATATTCATTCGGGTCTCCGTCCCCGGAGAATAATGTCAGTGCATCATCCTGCCACTGCTTGATATTTCTGTATGATACAATCTGTCCAAACTGCTTTGTCACCTTATCTACACGGTTTGTACGGCTATATGCCTGTACAAGTGAATGCCAGATAAGATTCTTGTCCAGATACAGCGTATTCAATGGTTTTGCATCGAATCCGGTCAGGAACATATTGACTACCAAGAGAATATCAACCTGCGGTAAATCCTTCTGTTTCAATCTCTTTGCAATATCTTTTCTGTATGCATCAAATGTATCAATCGTAAATGCTGTATTGTATAAAGCATTGTAATCCTGCATACAGCGGTCAAGAAGTTCCTGTGAATGTTCATCTGCACCATCATCCATATCTTCATTTGCCTGATAAGAAAAGATTGCAGCCACTTTCAGCTTCTTATCATCTGGTGCTGCATCATTCAGCTTCTTGAACTCGTCATAATACTTTCCAAGGGTCTGAATCTTATCCACTGCGAACAGTGCTGTATAAATATCCTTGCCCTGCGGATGTACGTGCTGCTCATGATGTTCAAAGATATGCTTTGCAATGCCAGCAATACGCTCATCATCATGGTACAGAGGTTCCATGTCGATTTTATGACGCTTGCAGTATTCCGGGTCATCCAGCTGTTCCGGGTCAATACCCTTTACAGCAAGATTCCTTGCAAAGATGGTACGCTGATACTCTACTGAGAACCTAAGCACGTTACCGTCTGCAATCGCATCTTTAATCATGTATTTATGCAAGCATGAATCCAGCTTATCTCCGGCATGGAAAATATCCGCTGTGGTACGACCATCAGCACCCTTGTTTTTCTCAAAAATCGGCGTTCCAGTGAATCCGATATAATTTGCTCTTTCAAAATGCTTTTCAATCTGACCATGCATCTTTCCGAACTGGGAACGATGACACTCATCAATGATAAATATAACCTTCTTATCCTTGTATGCATCCATTACAGCTGCATATTTCGGATTCTTGACAGCATTTGCCATCTTCTGAATCGTTGTAACAATCATCTTTTTCTCAGATGATTTGAGCATATTGATAAGTACAGCAGTGCTGTCCGTATTGTCTACACAGTCTTTTTCAAAACTGTTATATTCATCAACGGTCTGGTCATCCAAATCTTTTCTGTCAATCAGGAATACGACCAAATCTACCATTGATTCATCACGCAAAAGCTGTGCCAGCTTGAATGATGTCAGCGTCTTTCCTGAACCTGTACAAGCAAATACATAACCATCCTGATTTACTTCCAGTACACGCTTCTTTGCAGCCTTTACAGCGTAAATCTGGTATGGTCTCATGACCATCAATACAGGCTCCGTGGTCTTAATGACCATGTATTTGTCCAGCATCTCTGTAATAACGGATTTACGGAAAAATTCACCTGTAAATGTGTTCAGGTCATTGATACGTGTATTCTTTTCATCTGTCCAGAAGAATACAAGAGATTTCAGAATTGGATTATACTGACCATCCATCATCTCATTTTCATTACAGAAATACTTCGTCTGTACAGAATTGCTAACTACAAACAGCTGCAAATATCTGAAAACACCTTTGAAAGAAAACTTTCTATATCTATTAATCTGGTTGATTGCTTCGTTGATTTCCACGCCGGGGCGTTTCAATTCAATCTGTACAAGCGGTAAACCGTTGATGAGGACAGTCACATCATAACGATTCTTATACACTACATCGTCTTTGTGTGCCTTGTCCATTGTGACCTGATGTGTTACCTGATAGATGTTTCTATCTGTATCACCTGAGAAGAAATCTATATACACTGATTCTCCATTATCCAGCTGTAACACATATTTATCACGAAGAATCTTTGCTGATTCATACACAGAATGATTATCTACATGAATCATAATGCGGTTAAACTCAGCATCCGAAAATGATGCATCATGTCCTTTTTCTGCCAGCTTCTTTGCATTGAACTTTGCAAGCTGTTCACGGAAATTGGCAAGCACATCATCATAGTTATCTAATTTGATGAATTTATATCCGATGCCTTCCAAGCGTTCAATGAAAATACCTTCAACTTCATATTCAAAAATATGTGCCATACTTTTATCTTTTTCCTCCTTGTGTATGTTTAATATCCATCAACTAATCTAAATACATACAATAAAGTTTTATATAAACAACTATCTTGTTTTGTTGTAACATATGTCTAATTCAACTCGTGATGTCCATCCCTATAACATCAATTATTCTTTATCATAAATTCTAATCCTCGTTAAATAACCATCGATCAATATCAGGAAAATAATCTTCTACATCGTATATTTTAATGATATTATCAGCTGGAATTTCAAATTCAATTCTTCCATCATATTGATGCGACACTTCATCTTTTCTTAGGTCTAAATGAATCCATTCTTCCAATATATAACGCGCTACATCCTGCTTTTGAAATTTATCCATCTTTAAATACGGAATAAAAAATTCAACAACATACGGCTTACCAAGCTTTATAATTTCTCTATATCCTACCAAATTGCCTCCATCTTTTATGCTTGTCAAAGCAAACTCCAAAAATTCCCCACCATACGTAGCTAAAAATTTATCATAATCCTTATAGTAATCAAAATCGAAAATAAAACAAATTTCATTCTTTCTACGATTTATACCATTGCACTCCCATCGATCACGTTCTTTGATAACCTTCATAACTACATCCTCTATCAAATCTTCCGAAATTTCTTGACAAAGCATATCCTCCCTGATAGATTTTATATATCTTTCATCAGAAAAAATCAATCCATCATTTACGATCTTTTTTGGTGTTCGAAGTCTTGTATTATGATAAGCAATTATGTCATGTTTTTCTAAACAGTTCATTAGTTTGTTATGAATCTTTCCAAAATCTGAATATACATCCCACATTTGGGAAGATGTATAATCACTTAAATATTGTTCCTCTATTATCTCTCTTTTTGTGTTTTCAGAAAAATCCATAATATCCGCTCGTATTTTTTGGATTTCTGATGTATATGTTTTCGGTTGAAATATCTTAATTTGTGCCATGTAATTTCCTCATATCATACATATTCCACATCATTCATTTTCTACAACTTTTTAATTTGCACATTTTACCTGTACTGCCTGCAATTTTATAAATATCATTTTACCACCTGACAACTTTATCAGTCAAATTTGTAGAATCAACATATATTTTTCCCATTGTCTGAGCTGCCTTAATTTTATTCTCAAGCATTTCTTTTAATGTATACATTCCCTCTGTAATCGGAACCAAATCTCCTCCATCTACCAAAATAGTTCTAAGCGCCTTTCCCGTTGCCAAAGCTTGCACAGAATCAGGTGAAAAACCATTTACAGAAATAAATAGTCCTCGTCCATACATCTTTCCCTCTACCTTCGCCGCAAATTGATACAAACTGTCAGATGAACTCCATTTGTCCTGCCATTTAGCTTCAATTATGTAATGTTCTCCATCATACTTTATAGAACCATCAATCTGTTCTCCCTCAATTTTAAATGGTTCTGTAACTTCTATTCCTTCATTTAAAAATATTTTTTTAAGAAATTCCTCAAACAAATATCCTCTTCGCTGTACATTTATCAACATTCCATTCTGATCTTTTCCATTAAATAAATTTAAGAAAATATCTTTTAATTCATTTATATTAATGCTGATAGCTTTTCGCTGTTTTTCCTGTTCAACATGTCTTTGTCTTTCCTGCTTTATTTTGTAATCCCTAATTTCTTGAAGTTGTTTTAAATGACTGATATTTCTTTTTGCTTCACTTTCACTTAACTTGTTTAGCTTCTCAAAATAATAAGGATCAAAATAATTCCATTCTGTTAGCGTCCTCAACATGCACCGAAATTGTCCTATCCCTGAGTCACTTCTTTTCTCTAAATTTGCAAAAATCTTATCTACAATTTCAACTCTATGCAATACCTTATATTCTTTTTCTGGTATCAATTCTCTTGATGTACAACCAATTCTTTTCATAAAATCAACTATATCTTTTTTAGGCCAAAATATAGACAGAATACACCCTTTCATGCAATCCATTATATCTTTAGGAAATGTAGTACCCATTGAAATCTATCCCTCCCTACCTGTTCTTTTTATATGTTCAACTTCCCATATTCCGATATTTGAAACACCCTTAACAAATAAGTATAGTATACTGATGTTAAAATTTACATTTTTAATTTATTTACCTTCCCTCTCCATTAAACAAACTGTCTCACAATGCACCGTCGAACAAAATAAATCCACGCAGCTCACCCGTTTCACCCGGTACCCACTCTCCTGCAGGGCCACCAGATCCCTCGCCAAACTCGTCGGCTTACACGATATATACACAATCTCCGGCACACCATAATCTATGATCTTCTGCAGAGCCTTTGGATGGATTCCGTCCCGTGGCGGATCTAATACAATATAATCCGGTTTTTCTTCAATTTCGTCGATCACCTTGAGTACATCCCCGGCAATAAAATCACAATTTGTCAGTCCATTGAGTGCTGCATTTTCTTTGGCGGCTTCCACTGCCTCCTCCACGATCTCCACACCGATCACATGACCTGCCACAGGGGCAAGGATCTGGGCAATGGTTCCGGTACCGCTGTAAAGATCAAAGACCGTTTTTCCGGACAGACCGCTTTTTGGTACAGAATCCTCCGATGACATTCCTGTCTCCCCACTCTGTTCGGAATCACCAAACACCTCTGCTGCCTCTCCGCTTCGTGCACCATCACCATCTGATTCCTCTGTCTCTCCGCTTCGTACACCATCACCGGACGTCTCGCCTGCTGCCCCGCTCAGCACATAATCTCTCGCACGCTGATAAAGCACCTCTGCTCCTTTTGTATTGGTCTGAAAGAAGGAAAACGGTGTGATCCTAAACTGCAGTCCCAGCACATTTTCCATAAACCAGTCTTTCCCGTAAATGATATGGGTCTCGTCGCTTTTTACCACGTCCCCCAGGCTGTCATTGACGATATGCAGAAAGCCCGTAATTGTCCCCTGTAGCGGAAGCTTTAACAGCATATCAGACAGATTCTGCAGATGCTGTTCCATTGCAGCGTCATCGTACTGGGATGAAGTGACCAGCGCTGCCAGGAGTTCTCCGGTCGACTCTGCACGGCGCACCAGCAGATGACGAAGGATTCCTTCATGGCTGTTTTTATGATAATATGACAGATTGTTCTCCGCACAATAATTGCGGACTCCATCGAGAATTTTTGTGAAATCCGGATGAACGATCCGACAACCGCTCACATGAAGAATGTCATAAAAGCTTCCCTTTTTATGAAGTCCCAGAGTTAATGGGCCATCCTTGACTTCATCCCCAAAGGAGAACTCCATTTTATTGCGGTATTCCCACTGTTTCGGACTTGGCAAAATCCCATCAAAGACAAAATCTGAAATCCCGTCACATACCGGGTGCAGCAGATCCAGCACCTGATTTTTCTTTAGCTCTAACTGCTTCTCATAAGGAATCGTCTGATAACTGCAGCCACCACATGTCCCAAAATGCGGACACTCCGGCCGTGCCGTTTCTATAGAAGATTTTTCCAAAACCTCCCTCAGCATTCCCTTTGCTTTGCCTTTTCTTGCCTTTTTGATGGATAAACGCACCTTCTGTCCCGGAATCACGCCCTTTACCTCGACACGGTGCTTTGTGATCTCTCCGTTCTCCGCTTTCTCCTCTACGATCACTGTCCCTTTATTTGGAAAGTCTACACGCTCTACGATTCCTTCTACAATCTGTCCCTTTTTCATCTCAACACCATTTTCCTGTTTATTTCGTCTCAAAGTTTCCCAGCACTTTCAAATTACTTGCACATTCATGCATGGTTGCCAGCGCATTTTCTACTGCCGACTCGTTCAGATTTCCCTCCAGATCCACAAAGAAACGATACTCCCATTTCTTTCCGTGAAGTGGTCTCGATTCGATCTTGGTAAGATTCATTTCGTTATAATAGAAGTTTGCCAGCATATTGTAGAGTGCTCCCGGCACATGTTTTACCTCAAATGCCACGCTGATCTTGTTGGCGTCCTTTAAGAACACCTTCTGATTGGAAATGATAATAAATCTGGTAAAATTCGTACTCTGGTAATTGATCCGCTCCTGCAGCACATCCAGACCAAACACCTCGGCTGCCCTGGTACTGGCGATCGCTCCATGGGTCTTCTCTTTCTCCTCGGCAACCTTTTTGGCTGCCCCCGCCGTGCTGGCATACTCGATTCCCTGGATCGCATGCTCCTCCAGAAACGGTGCGCACTGCAGCAGTCCCTGTGGATGAGAATAAACTTCCTTAATATCCTCCGTCTTTGCGCCCGGCACTCCTAAAAGAGCCTGCTCTACCTTAACCACATGCTCTGCCACAATGGTAATATCGTGTTCTACCAGCAGATCATAAATATCCGTAATGCTTCCGGTAGATGTATTTTCAATGGGTACAACACCATATTTTGCCTCACCGTTTGCTACAGTCTCGATGACATCACGAAACGTCGTCTTGTTAAAGGCTGTGATCTTGTCGCCAAAATATTCTAACATTGCCTGCTCGGAAAAGGCTCCACGCTCTCCGAAATATACCACTCTGGTGTCTTCATCCACATCCAGTGCATCCACCTGCTGAAATGGAATGGTTGCCGCTCCCGGTCCCAGTTTCTGATACTGGTATTTGCGGCTGATAGACATGATCTGACGAAAAAGATCTTCTACAGCTGTCTCATTAAATTCCGTACTGGCATAGCTGCGCAGCGTGTCCAGCTTCTGCTGCTCCCGCTCCGGATCATAGACCTTCTTGCCGGTGCTGCGCTTGTAGGCAGCCACATCATTTGCCACCTCCATACGTTCCTCAAACAATCTGGTGATCTCTCTGTCGATCTTGTCAATTTTTTCTCTGCTCTCTTTTAAATCTACTACCATCTCTTTATCCTCATTTTCTATCTGTATTCCTGCCAAACACACGATTTACTCTGTTTTATGTTACCATATCAACACTATTTCCGCAATGTACCCTCCTCAATAACATATAATTTATTAAAAATCCCAAAAATGAATTGTTATTATAAAAGAAACTTTCTATTCTGCGGGAAAATCAGCAAATATCCTTTTGCAATTTTCACAATAATAGCCATGGGAATCCTTTACATAAGTATTTGACTTTTTCACACGTCCATCCGGTTTATTCGGCTTAAACTTTATAGTTGCCGGGTGTAATTTAGGAATCAAAGTTGCCATTTCATAAAGTTCAACCCTGCCTGCTACTAACTCATTGCCACAATATAAACATTTCATATCTAATCCTCCAAAACAAGACAACTTATACAATAAGATGAAAGCTCTCCGTTAACGCAACCTTCCTACAAAAAGATATCATCGGTATATGCCATGATCCGTTTCCGAAGCCCCTCATATTTCTTGCACAGATTTAAAATATCGTCCTTCGTATACATCGCTGCCGCTTCATTGGCGTCCTTAAGGATTCCTGCGTCCTGATAAATATCTGCCAGCGCAAAGTTGAGTTCTCCGCTCTGGCGGATTCCAAACAGATCTCCCGGACCACGAAGCTTGAGGTCCTGCTCTGCCACATAAAAACCATCATTGGAGCCTCCCAGGATATTCAACCGTTCCATGGTTTCCGGGGAGCTGTTCCCCGCCATAAAGATGCAATAGGACTGTGCACTTCCTCTTCCCACGCGCCCCCGGAGCTGATGAAGCTGTGCCAGACCAAACCGCTCGGCATTTTCCACCATCATCACCGTAGCATTCGGGACATTGATGCCCACCTCAATGACTGTGGTGGATACCAGCACATCAATCTCTCCGGCAGCAAAACGTTCCATAATGTCATTTTTGGCTCCTGCTTTCATTTTACCGTGGAGACATTCTACACGAATAGAAGGAGACAGTGTTCCCTTCAGGGTATCTGTATAATCGGTGACATTTTCAGCCTCCATATTTTCACTTTCCTCGACCATCGGGCAGATAATATACACCTGGTGTCCCTGCCGCACCTGCGCCTCAATAAACTCATATGCCTTCGGACGGTAGGAGGTTCCCACCACACAGTTTTTGATGGGCAGACGGTCTGACGGCATCACGTCGATCACGGATATATCCAGATCACCATACAGGATAATGGCTAATGTCCTCGGGATCGGCGTCGCACTCATAACCAGCATATGAGGCTCCAGACCCTTCTGGGAAAACTCTTCTCTCTGCCGCACACCAAACCGGTGCTGCTCATCGGTTACCACCAATGCCAGATCCTTATAATGAACCTTCTCCTGGATCAGCGCATGGGTTCCGATGACAATATCTGTCATTCCCATCTCCAGAGCCTCGTAAACACGGCGCTTCTGGGAAGCCGTCATGGAGCCCACCAGCAGATCCACCCGGATATGAAAAGGCTCCAGATACTCCTGAAAGGTCTTTAAATGCTGCTCTGCCAGCACCTCCGTAGGCACCATGATCGCCCCCTGATGGCCGTTTTCCACACAGGCAAGAAGTGCTAACACTGCGACGATGGTCTTACCGGAGCCCACGTCTCCCTGGATCAGACGATTCATTACCACACCGGAGACCAGATCCTGCCGGATATCCTCCCATGCTCTCTTCTGCCCATCGGTCAGATCAAACGGCAGCCTGTCCATGAGCTTTTCCGGCAGCTCAAACGTATTCATCTCATAAGGCGACGGCTTCTGATGCTTTCCCTGCTTCATCTGGTGGAGTGCCAGCGCAAAAAAGAAGAATTCTTCAAATACCAGCCGCCGGCGCGCCTGCATATATTCTTCCTTGTCCTTTGGAAAATGAATCGCATGAACCGCCTGCTTGCGCAGGATCAGATCATATTTTTTACGCATTTCCAGAGGCAGATAATCCCCGGTCAGATCTACCTCCTTCAATGCGTTGCCCACAGCCTTGCTGACGGCATGATTTGTCAGCCCCGCCGTCAGCGGATATACCGGCTGAAGCTTTTGAAGCAGCTTATGATACTCTTCCTCCGAAAGAAGCTTCGGCTGCTGCAGACGGTATCTGCCGTTTTTGTTGATCACACGCCCCCGCATAATATATCTGGTGCCCATACGGAGCGTTTTCATGATAAACGGCATATTAAACCACGTCACCTCAAGCTGTCCGCTGGCATCCCGCAAAAAAGTGCTGACAATCTTTAAATTGCGGACATACTGAAGTCTCGGCTTGCTTCCAAGTGTCCCGCTTACCACCACGATATGTCCCTCCTGCACCTCATTGATAGGACGTATATTTTCGACGATTTCATATTCTCTGGGGTAAAAGAAGAGAAGCTCTTCCACCGTACTGATGCCCAGTTTGGCAAAAAGCTTCTCGCTCTTCTCCCCAATTCCTTTAATTTCACGAATACTGTCAGATAACTGCATATTCTTCTCACAAACCTTTTCTTTCACTTTATTATTCAACGGATACAAAGTAAGAATATACCGGCTGTCCACCATACTGAACCTCGACCTCCAGATCATCATGATCCTTTAAGATCAGATCAGCGACTGCCTCGGCATCCTTCTCGGTCACATCAGCACCGTAATAAAGGCTGATCAGCTCGCTCTCCTCATCGATCATGCCCTCCACAAGCTCTACGGTTACTTCTGACAGACCTTTCTCCACCGCAACGATCTTTTTGTCTGCAATACCCATATAATCGCCCTGCTTGATCTCCTTGCCGTCCATCTGGGTATCACGGACCGCATATGTGACCTGGCCGGACTTGACATTGCCCATCTCCTCTGTCATCTGCTGTGTATTTTCCTCTACCGGCTGTCCCGGCATGAAATTGATCATTGCCGCAATTCCCTGTGGGATATTGGTAGAAGGGATCACAACCACCTTTTTGTCCTCGGTAAGATCTCTTGCCTGCTCTGCTGCCAGAATGATATTGCCGTTGTTTGGCAGGATGTATACCGTATCCGCCGGCACCTTCTCAACCGCCTGCAGAATATCCTCCGTGCTTGGATTCATGGTCTGACCACCCTCGATCACCTCATCGGCACCGAGATCCTTAAAGATATCGCTGAGACCGTCTCCTGCAGAAACAACCACAAAGCCATCTGCCTTATGCTCCTTTGGCTCCTCTTCTTTCTGATCCTCCTCTGCCTGCTGTTTTGCCACAGTCTCTGCATCACGGATCAGCTTCTCCTGATGCTCCTCGCGCATGTTATCAATCTTCATGCTGGTCAGAGATCCGTATGTGAGTGCCTTTTCAAATGCCAGGCCCGGATGATTGGTATGCACATGAACCTTCACGATCTCATCATCGGCTACCACTACAACGCAGTCACCGATATCCTGAAGATATGCCTTCAGCTCCTTCTCTACCTTATCCTGATCCCGCTCCAGCATAATGATAAATTCTGTACAATAACCAAACTTAATATCTGCCGCATCCTCAGAACTGCCGGTGGTGATTGCCGGAGATGCCTTCACATCCACACCGGAAATATCCAGATCCACTTCCTTGCCCTGCAGTGCAGCAAGTGCACCGCGCACAAAGGTCATAAGACCCTCTCCGCCGGAATCAACTACGCCTGCCTGCTTCAATACAGGAAGCATATCCGGTGTACGCTTGAGGGTATCCTCCATGTATGCTACTACTTCCTCTGCAAAGGAAACCATATCATTGGACTCTCCCTCCATCAAAAGCTCCACCGCTTTCTCTGCTCCTGCTTTAATGACTGTCAGGATCGTACCCTCCTTGGGCTTCATGACTGCCTTATACGCTGTATCGGCTGCATGCTGGATACTGTTGCCAAGGTCTGTCACCTCCAGATACTCCAGTCCCTTGAGCTCCTTGGTAAAACCGCGGAATATCTGGGAAAGGATAACACCGGAGTTACCTCTGGCTCCACGCAGGGAACCGCTGGACATCGCCTTACACAGATTGTCAACCGTCACATCTGTGATCTTGTTGATCTCACGGACAGCCGCCATAATGGTCATAGTCATATTGGTGCCGGTATCTCCATCCGGTACCGGAAAGACATTTAATTCATTAATGTAATCCTTTCTGGCCTCCAATGCCTTTGCTCCTGCCAAAAAGCATTTCTTCATCATTAACGCATCTATTCTCTCAACACTCACTTTTTCTTCCTCCTAGAGATTATTTCCATCAGACAGGGAATCTATCAGTCATCCACAATCCTTACACCTTCTACTGCAACACTGATACTTTCCACTTCCATTCCCGTGTATGTCTCTACGCGGCAGCGAACATTTTCCAGAATATTCTGTGCCACGGCACGAATACTCACACCATATGCGACAATAACATGAAGCTCGATATGGATCTTATTGTCGATCACAGCTACATTCACACCACGGCTGACATTTTCTCTCTTTAAAAGCTTTGCCACACCGTCCTTTACATTAACGGATGCCATACCGACAATGCCAAAGCACTCCGTAGCAGCAGATCCTGCATACTTGGCAAGAACCTCGCGGTCAATGGTGATATCTCCCATTTCATTACTCATTTTACCTTTCATAGTCCATCCTCCATTCTACATAAAGTCTATCTCATCCGGTTGTCTTTTCAATGATTCCGGAAAAATGTTCAAAATCATAGCACAATAACATATTCTATAGTATACCCTATTCTATTCAAAAAAGAAACCTTTTCTTATGAGGTTTCTATCAAAAGGAGGCTGCCTGTGAAACGAATGCTTGGTTTTATATTATTCTGGATCGCCATCGGCATGACCATTATGCTGTTTTTGGACAGTAATTTTCTTGCTTTTTGTATCATCGTACTCTGTCTGATCCTGGGCTATAACCTGTTCTGTGGATGTTAAAAAGGGCAAAGCCTGTACTATGCTTTGCCCTGTCATTACTGTATATTTTGTAATTTCTGTTCTGATCCCCGGAATTATCTTTCATCAGGCATCCTTTAAAAATGCCATGTAACATTTATATGCTTCATATACATCTGCCTTGCTGGTAACCTCCCAAGGAGCATGCATATTCAAAACAGCAACGCCGCTGTCGATGACTTCCATGCCATACAGGGACAGAATATATGCGATGGTTCCGCCACCGCCGATATCGACCTTTCCAAGCTCTGCCATCTGGTAATTGACCTGATTGTCGTCCATGATCTTGCGAAGCGCTGCAAGATACTCCGCATTGGCATCATTGGAGCCGGACTTTCCACGGGATCCCGTAAATTTGCTGAAAACAACACCTCGGCCCATAAAGGAAGCACTTCTCTTTTCAAAGACATCTGCAAACAACGGATCATAAGCTGCATTTACGTCAGAGGAAAGCATACGGCTTTGTGCCATACAGCGTCTGAGCTTCAGCTCATTATAATCCCCCTGAAGATTTAACAGCTCTGCCACGACATTCTCAAAGAAGTGAGACTGCATTCCTGTGGCACCCACGCTGCCGATCTCTTCCTTATCCACCAGCAGACAGCAGGCAGTTTTTTCTACAGACGTCGTATCAAGCATAGCGGCGAGGGAAGTAAATGCACAGACACGGTCATCCTGCCCGTAGGACATGATCATGCTACGGTCAAAGCCCATCTCCCTGGCTCTGCCTGCCGGAACAACCTCAAGCTCTGCCGACATGAAATCCTCTTCCTCCATGCCGTAGGTTTCCTTTAAGATTTCCAGAACACCCTTCTTCACCGCGTCCTTCTCCTCGTCCTTCAAAGGCATGCTTCCCACCAGTACATCCAGCTTCTCTCCTTCAATGACCTTGGCCGCCTTTTTTTCCATCTGGGCTCCCGCCAGATGAATTAACAGATCGGTCACGCAGAATACCGGATCCTCCGGCTTCTCTCCGATGCAGACATCCACAGAGGTACCGTCCTTTTTCACGATAACACCATGGATCGCCAACGGCAGTGTAACCCACTGATATTTCTTAATGCCGCCATAATAATGGGTATCCAGATATGCCATGTCCTCTGTCTCATATAATGGATTCTGCTTCACATCCATCCGTGGAGAATCAATATGGGCTCCGAGAATATTCATGCCCCCCTCCAACGGCTTCCCACCAATCTGGAATAATGCAATGGTCTTATTCATATATGCAGCATAAACCTTATCGCCCTTCTGAAGCTTCTGTCCCTTTTTTAGGACAGACTCCAGAGACTGATATCCCTTCTCCTCAGCCTGCCGGATCGTCTCTCTGACACATTCTCTCTCGGTCTTTCCCACAGAAAGAAATTCAATATAATCTCCGTTTAACTGCTCCAGTTCTTTTTTGTCCTTTTTTTTGTAGGTTTTCCATGCGTTTTCACGTTCCATGAAATTCACCAGCCCTTCTATTTATTTTTTCCGGTATGGTAATCTCTGTTTTCCAAACCGGTTACTACCTTTGAAATCCTCTCCGCCAGAAACTGCTTTGCATTGCCGGCACGGCTCTTGTGCTGCTCCACAAACCTGATCCGCTGCAGCAGACCACACAGCAGGGACTCCACCTGTCCATAATACTCCTGATACCGCTCCAGTGCAACATCATACATTTCCCAGACACTGCTGTGATATGTCTCCTCCGGATTCCATGGACTTGTCCATTTTCTGCCCCTGTCATTCATGGCATCTCTTGGATCCGGCATCTGATCCGCCACTGTCATATTGGCGATCACAGGCCGTCCTAGCACCTGGGATTCAAATTTACGGATCTGCTGTCTTCTCCTGCCGGTGTGGTCATACACCTGCCGGATCACGCCCCGCATACAACGGTATGAAGCTTTAATATTCTCATCAAAGATCATGATATGATAAATCCTCTGCAATGTCCGGCTCATAAGGCGTGCCACCACACAAAGCTCCGCCTCCGAAAGCCTGATCCTCTTCTCCGGATAATACCCGGAGGGCATGATCCCCTTTTGGGCCATGAGCATCTTCTGGTCAATGACTGCCTCCAGCCGCTGATGTGCCGGGAAGGCTTTTCTGCCCCCATCCGGCTCCTCCGGATGATACCCGGACTTTGCAAAAATATAGGGATGCATCTGGGTGTCCAGTGTATAATGGGATATAAATCCCAGAAAATAACTGATCCCAATCTCAAGTGCCTGTTTGTTGGAAAGGGCTAACAGCTCCTCCATATAAACCTCAAAAAACCGGTTTACCTCTGATGTATGCAGACGCCTTCCCAGATTTACCTTGTGATGTACACGTTTCATAAAGGGATTAAAGAAAAACAGATCCGGTCCCTGGCATCCCAGCCGGAACACCTCCTCATGCTGATGCACAACCTCTGATAATCTGCCTCCCGTTTCCTCCAGTGCTTCCCCGCCAAATATTTCATGTGTTGCAAATGCAGGCATACGCTCCTCCATTCCTGTCTGACAGCCCCAAAGCCGTCATGACATCCTTTAGTATTCCCCACTACATTCCAAAATAATTCCTGACCAGAACCAGAAAAACCGCCGTCAAAACCGCCAGAAAAACATGGGTCAGCTTCGCTCTCAGGTACCCTGCGACCGACAATTCCGTGCCCTGTAACACACTGTAGGTCTGTGCCACACTGGAAAAGCCGCCAAAGGCAGCAAACCCGCAGGCAAAGATCCATTTCAGCTCCGGTATCATCGGATACGCCTTTAAATATTCTCCACCGGTGGTGATCTCAATAACACCCAGACCGATCATTTTTGCAAAAGCGTGACAGGGTACGATCTGCTCCACAAACTCCGCCAGAATGGAGAACAAAATAATATATCCCCCCACCTTGGTTACCGTCACAAAGGAATCAAGAATTGCCTGATCCAGCGCATTCATGACAGCCGGCCGTTTTTCCTTTTCATAACTGCATTTTACCACATTTTGCCTTATTTGATAACGGTCCTTTGTATTTTTCCGCAAAAAAAGAACCGCATTCAGCACGGCTGTTCCATATACGACCGCCAGGATCAGCCACGGCTTTCCCATTCCCAGACAATATACCCCGATATATTCCAGCAGAAACATAGGACTGGCATTATTGCAAAAACATAATATATACTGTGCCTCCTCCGGGGTTATCGCATTCTGCCGCAGAAGATCCGCTGCCGTTTTCCCTCCCAGAGGATACCCGGACAAAAAGCCCACCGCCATGGCATAACAGCCATTTTCCGACAGTCCCAGCAGACGGTGAAAAAACGGATAAAGATATCGTCCAATGGTCTGCGTGGCACCGATCTTCATCATCACGCCGGAAAATACCATAAACGGAAAAAGTGCCGGAAGCACTACGGTAAACCACAGCAACAGGCCATCCTTGGAACCCTTATTGACCACAGCGGGACAAAGCAGAAGCACCGCCAGGATCAGACAGATATTGATCCACAAAAGCTTCTTTTTCATCGGAGGCTTCATTTCCGCTCCCCCCTCCGGCACATGATCCGGCAGAATATCACTGCCACTGCTGTGCTGACCGTGGTCGCGATCAGTCCCGGTACCACGATGGCTGCCGGATTGACTGCACCATACTGTGCCCGGTACGCGATCACACTGACCGGGATCACCTGCAGGGAAGAGATATTTAAGACCAGAAAGGTACACATCTCATCGCTTGCCTTTGTGAGCCGCACCTCATCCGGATCAACCTGCCTTCCTTCTCTGCGGGACATTTCTGCTGCAAGTCTCTCCCGTTCCAATGGTGCCAGCTCCATCATCGCTTTGAGTCCCATGGGAGTCGCCGCCCAGCCAAGTCCCAGAATATTGGCAAGAATATTGGCTGTCAGATATTCCTGCACCGGATGCTGCCTCGGTATCCTCGGGAACAGAAACGCAAGCACCGGGCGCAGTCCTCTGGTCATCCGATCCATAAGTCCTGCCTGTCTCGCCACCTCGATGAGTCCCGTCCACATGGACATAACCCCAAGCATTGTGATCGCCATGGTGACTGCTTCCCCGGCGCTGTCTATGGAGGCATTGCTGACTGCCTCCACCTGGCCTGTCACAATCCCGGCTCCGAGTCCCAGAAGGATCATAAATCCCCATAAATAATTAAGCATAGACTGCCTCCTGTCAAACTATCTGTAGGTAGTCTATGCTTACAATATCACTTTTAGTATTCACGATCTCATAGATCATATGGGGAAATATCCCGGTCAGAGGTATTATTCCTCCTCTTCTTCGCTGTCTTCTTTCTCCCCGAAAGCTTCCTGCTCATCCTCATCAAAATCCAGTGTCACATACTCTCTGGACTTATCGTCAGCCTCATCCTCTTCGTCATCAAAGTCAAAATCTTCATACTCATCATCCAGTTCCTCATCCGGCTCCCCCAACAGCTTTTTGGTCAGATAATAAGCACCTGCTGCCATCACAGCGATGGACGTAATTCCCATAACACCCTTGAGTAATTTTTTCATGTCTGCATCCTTCCTTTCCTATCCATTAATATGTGGTCAGCTTCTTGGTAATATGGAACAGATAAGGATCCAAACCCTTTTCCATATCCAATGCTGCCTGAATATCATAATCTACAAACTCACCGTTCGTGTAGCCAACAACACGGTTTGTCTTCCCTTCACAAAGAAGCTCTACTGCCTTTGCTCCCATAGCGGAAGCGTACACACGATCCTTACAGGTCGGATTTCCTCCACGCTGGATATGACCCAGTACCGTTGCTCTGGTTTCTACACCTGTCGCTTCCTCGATCGTCTTTGCCATTTCAAAGGAGTTGCCAACTCCCTCTGCATTGACGATCACATGGTTCTTTTTGCCGATCTTGCGGCGCTGCAGTATCTTCTCGATGATCTTCTGTATATTTCCATCATATTCCTCTGTGGTAAGAATATACTCTGCACCACTGGCAATACCTGTCCATAATGCAATGTGACCTGCGGTACGTCCCATTACCTCTACGATACTGCACCGCTCATGGGACTCAGAGGTATCACGAAGCTTGTCCATGGCCTCCATCGCCGTATTAATCGCGGTATCAAAACCGATCGTATACTCAGTACATGCAATATCCAGATCGATGGTTCCCGGTACACCTACCGTATTGATCCCCAGCGCAGCAAGCTTGCTGGCTCCCTGGAAGGAACCGTCACCACCGATTACAACAATACCGTCAATTCCATGCTTCCGGCAGATCTCGGCTGCTTTCTCCTGATATTCCTTCTCGCGGAATTCTTTGCAGCGTGCGGTATAAAGAATCGTTCCTCCAAGCTGGATGATATTGGAAACCGATAAAGTATCCATCTCCTCAATATCCTCCTCCAGAAGTCCGGCATATCCTCTCTTGATACCCATAACTCTGACACCATTTGCGATTGCGGTACGAACGACAGCACGAATGGCTGCATTCATTCCCGGCGCATCCCCACCACTTGTCAATACACCAATTGTTTTTACTGCACTGCTCATTTTGTCCTCCGTTTCAACTAATCGGAAATAAGGGGCTGCAAATTCAAAGTCCGGTCTTACTTCCTCTTATTTTATCTTTAACGAATCATTTACATACTATTCATCGTACCCTCTATTGTACGTCATTCCGTTGTTTTTTTCAACCCAAACAATAAACGCTGTTATTCAAAATTTGAAATCAACGTCACTATAGCTTTCTCTCCTTCAATGCCGCTTCGATCATTCCCTCCAGAACATTTTCCCGGATCACCTGTCTCGCATTGACATTGCGTCCCGGCGGAAGCTTTTTCATCTGTCGTTCCTCCTCCAGATAAACGATCACCTGATCTGTCCCGTCATATGGAGATAATTTCTCATATATCTGCTGTTCTCTTTCCTGAAAATCTGCTAAATTTTTAAAACGGAGCCACAGCTCACACGGAAGCATGTCAAACGGAATAATATCCTGACAGATCACCTTTCCGTCCCGGTCACCACCCATATCAGCCCTTCCACGGATAAATACCTTGGCATCCTCCCGGCACTGTTCTTTTTTCTTCTCATAAACATTTGGAAAGACAAGCACCTCCACAGCACCATATACATCCTCCAACGTAAGATACGCCATGAGTTTATTTGTCTTTGTGGTCTTAACCGTCTTTGCCGTGATCATTCCACCAATGATCACACTTTCCTGATCGTGTACCCGTGCATTTTCCGTGACGCCCTCTTCTTCTGACTCCCGGACAAAATCCTGAGAGCTGCAGGTGGAATTTTTCCGGATCAACCCCAGATATTCCTCCAGCGGATGACCGCTGATGTAAATACCAAGAACCTCCTTTTCGTAGGCGAGAAGCTCTTCCTTTTCAAACTCCTCCAATGCCGGATAAGACACATCATTTGCATGCTCCAGCTCCTCGTCTCCCATATCAAACAGAGACATCTGACCGGACATAGAATCCTTTTTCTCCCGGTTTACACTGTCCAGCATGCTCTGATATACCTGAAGCTTCTGCCGCCGGTTGCCCTCCAGTCCGTCAAAAGCTCCTGCCTTAATGAAATTCTCAATGGAGCTTTTGTTGACCTCTTTGCTGGTGAGACGGCGCATAAAATCCTGCATGGACGTAAAGCGTCCTCCCCTTTCCCGTTCCTGCACAATATTATTGATCACACCGGAACCAATGCCCTTGATCGCAGAAAGGGCATAACGGATCCTTCCGTCAGACACGGAAAAATAACTATATCCTTCATTTACATCCGGAGGCAGGATCTCAATATCCATCCGCCGGCATTCCATAACATACTCTACGATCTTATTGGTATTTTCTTTGACGGACGTCAGCAAAGAAGCCATAAACTCCACCGGATGATAGCATTTTAACCAGGCTGTCTGGAATGTCACCATACCGTACGCCGCTGCATGGGATTTGTTAAATGCATATGCGGCGAAACTGATCATCTCATCATAGATCTTGTTGGCAACCTCCTCAGAGATGCCGTTGGCAATGCAGCCCTTTACGCCCTCTTCCTCGTTTCCGTAGACAAAGTTCTTCCGCTCTGCCTCCATCACCTTTGCCTTCTTTTTGGACATGGCACGGCGCACCAGATCACTTCGTCCATAGCTGTAGCCTGCGAGACTCCGGACAATCTCCATAACCTGCTCCTGATAGACGATACATCCATAAGTAGTTGCAAGGATCGGCTCAAGCTGCGGACAGTCATAGGTAATGGAATCCCTGTTACTTCTTCCTGCAATATACTGCGGAATAAAATCCATCGGACCCGGACGATACAGGGAAATACCTGCTACGATCTCTGCCATGCTCTCCGGCTGCAATTCCTTCATGAACTGCTTCATCCCGGCACTCTCCAACTGGAATATGCCCTCAGTACGTCCGCTGGATATGAGCTTCCATACATTTTCATCCTCCAGATCCAGTCGCAGCATGTCCTCATCACTCATGCCACACATTTTGGCAGCATTTTGTACTACCGTCAATGTACGAAGCCCCAGGAAGTCCATTTTCAGAAGACCCAGCTCCTCCAGCGTGGTCATGGTATACTGCGTAGTGACATTTCCCTCCGATCCCTTCGAAAGAGGTACAAAATGATCTACCGGCTCCGGTGCAATCACAACACCCGCCGCATGAATGGAAGTATGACGAGGCAGTCCCTCCAGCTTCTGCGCCATATCCAGCAGATATTTCGTCTGCTCATCGGTCTCATAAAGCTTGCGAAGATCCGGATTCTGTGCGATTGCCTTGGCAATAGTAATATCCTTCTCCATAGGCACGGACTTTGCAATGGTATCCACATAGGCATAAGGCATATCCAGTACACGCCCCACGTCACGGATCACACCACGGGCTGCCATGGTACCGAAGGTAACGATCTGTGCCACATGATCCCGTCCGTACTTCTGGGTGACATAGTCGATGACCTCCTGCCGTCTCTCATAGCAGAAATCCACGTCAATATCAGGCATGGTCACACGCTCCGGGTTCAGGAAACGCTCAAACAGCAGGTCAAACGCCAGCGGATCAATATTGGTGATCTCCAGACTATACGCTACAATACTTCCGGCCGCAGAACCACGTCCCGGTCCCACAATGATCCCGTGCTCTCTGGAATAATGAATAAAATCCCACACGATGAGGAAATAATCTACAAATCCCATATTCTTGATGGTATTTAACTCATAATCCAGTCTCTCCTGAATCTCCGGCGTCACATCCACATAACGCCGGTGGATTCCTTCATAACACAAATGCTTGAGATACTCCCATGAAGTAAAGCCCTCCGGCACATCAAACTTTGGCAGCTTATATTTTCCAAACTCGATATCCACATGACATCTCTGTGCTATTTTGGAGGTATTTTCCACGGCTTCCTTCGCATAAGGGAAAAGAGACAGCATCTCCTCCTCGGATTTCAGATAAAACTGACCGCCCTCATACCGCATACGATCCTCGTCCTGCACCTTATGCTGCGTCTGGATACATAAAAGAATATCGTGAGGCTCTGCATCCTCTGCCCGGATATAATGCACATCGTTTGTAGCCACTAACTCAAGTCCCGTCTCCTGACTCATACGGAGAAGTCC
The DNA here is from genome assembly GCA_934339135.1 of uncultured Lachnospiraceae bacterium. GTDB lineage: Bacteria > Bacillota > Clostridia > Lachnospirales > Lachnospiraceae > Jutongia. The sequence continues at coordinate 31,209 of CAKRHP010000009.1, forward strand.
CTGATTTACTGTTTTCTGGGCATCAATGCCATGATCCTGAAGCTCCAGATAAAAATGATCCGGTCCAAAAATATCAGACAGACGGAGCGCTTCTTTTTTGGCCTCCTCATAAAATCCCTGTCTGAGATTGGTTGCCACAATACCTGCCAGACATGCACTCAGGGCGATAATTCCCTCGTGATACTTTTCCAGAACCTCCATGTCCACACGGGGCTTATAATAAAAGCCTTCGGTAAATCCAATGGAAACAATCTTCATCAGATTGGCATAGCCGGTATTATTCTCTGCCAGAAGTACCAGATGATTATAACGGTCCTCTCCCCTGACATTTTCTCTGTCAAATCTGGAGCCCGGTGCCACGTAGACCTCACAGCCGATCACCGGATTAATTCCTTCCTTTAATGCTGCCCGGTAAAAATCAATCACGCCATACATATTTCCGTGATCTGTAATGGCAATATGTTCCATACCCAGTTCCTTTGCTCTTGCCATCAACTCTCCGATCTTACAGGAGCCGTCCAGAAGAGAATACTCTGTATGTAAATGCAAATGCGTAAATCCCATATATCCTCCATTAAACCAGGCAAAATAAGCGTTTTGCCCTTGCTTCCCGCTGCGTTACGAAATCTCCCTATATACCGAAAAAGCCGTCTGATACAAGATCAAACGGCTCGTCATTTTCTGCTATTATGCCTGTGATGTACTTAAATACTTTACAATATCATCCATAGCATTCTGTTCGTCATCTCCGTTCGCAGAAACAACGACTTCTTCTCCGGCCGCCAGTCCAAGGGTCATCATTCCCATGATACTTTTGGCATTGACTTTCTTGTCCTCCACCTCAACATAAATGCTGCTGGAATACTGACTTGCCACCTGCACAAGAACAGCCACCGGCCTTGCCTCCAGACCGCTCTTTATCTGAATCTTAATTTTTTTTGTAATCATGGTTACATTTTCCTCCTTTTTGAATCAGAGAATCCTCTCTTCTCTTTCAATTCATTTGCAATATTTCCCAATTTCCGCAGCCGGTGATTGACCCCTGATTTGCCAATGGGCGGATTGAGCATCTGTCCCAATTCCTGCAGTGATGCATCCGGATATTCCAGCCGCAACTCTGCTGTCTCGCGCAATCCCTTCGCCAGCCCTCGTAACCCCATATTACATTCTATATATCTGATGTCCTCAATCTGCTTTGCCGCTGCCGCCACGGTTTTCCCAATATTTGCCGTTTCGCAGTTTACCTGACGATTGACAGAATTGCGAACCTCCTTCACAATTCGTATATTTTCAAATTCCATCAAAGCCACATGTGCTTCTACCACATTTAAAAAATCAACGATCTGTGATCCCTCTTTTATGTACACCACAAAATACCTTTTTCTCCTGACGATTTTTGCCTCCAATTCAAAAAACGCCAACATCTCTCTGATGAAAGAAGCAAACCCCTCCGAAAGAACAGCGAACTCCAGATGGTAGGCCTTCTCCGGATCTGACAGGGAACCTGCTGCCAAAAATGCTCCTCGCAAAAAGGCGCGCTTACAACAGGTATTTTGTATGAGACGATGCTGATGCCCCAGACAATCACCTGTAATCCCACCTTGTTCATCCATCATTTTTAGTGCTTTCAGTATAGATATAATCGCCTGTCGTTCGGTTACTTCAATATAATACTCCCGGATATTTCCATGAATATTATGACAACGGACACGAACCTCCACAGGATTATGAAATACACTATTTAATAACATATAAGATTTTCGGGCGACTGTCAAGTTTTCTGTGCGTATTTCCAAATATTCGTTCCCATTCCTGCCACGGCGTATCCTGCCGTTCAGATCAAATAATGCCGCCAGCTCTGCGATCTGACAATGTCTGGCTGACGGAAGCTGCCGCACAAGCTCCTGTTTCACACTACCGGAAAATGACATACGTTCCCTCCTCGCTGTGTGCTGTTCCTATTTTCCCTGCTTCCGGTCCTTCTCAATATCCCGGTGTTCCACCTTAATGCTGTAGGGAAGCTGTTTCATATGCTTTGCCAGTGCATTGACAAGGGTAACGGACCGGTGCTTTCCTCCGGTACATCCAATACTGATCACCAGCTGATTCTTTCCTTCCAGAATGTAATTGGGTATCAGAAACTCTACCATCTCAAACAGCTTTTTCTCAAAGGTCACTGCCTGCGGCGAGGACATGACATAATCATAAACCGCCCTGTCATTTCCGGTCTGCGGCTTCAGATCCGGGATATAATATGGATTTGGCAGGAATCGTACATCAAAGACCAGATCCGAATCCTCCGGAATACCATATTTAAAGCCAAAGGAAAGGATCGTCACGAAAAAGTTCTCGTATTCCTCCTTGCCCAGAAAGATCTTATCAATCTCCTGCTTCAGATCCCGCACAAGCATATGACTGGTATCGAGAATATAATCCGCCCGCTTTTTAATAAAGGCAAGCTCCTCCCGCTCCGCCTCAATGGCCTTGTCGACTCTTCCCTGCAGGGCAAGAGGATGATTCCGTCTCGTTTCCTTATATCTCTTGATGAGCACGGAGCTGTCTGCTTCCAGAAACAGAATCTCATACCGCACTCCGGCTGCCAGCATTTCATCCAGAATATCATCCAGTTCCTGAAGCCCCTGCTGGTTACGGATATCAATTCCGATGGCAACCTTTTCCAGACTGTTTTCCTCCAGCATCATTTTGGACATTCTCGGGATCAAAGGTACCGGCAGATTATCCACGCAAAAGTATCCCATATCCTCCAGCATTTTCATGACAGAATTTCTGCCGGCCCCGGACATTCCTGTTACAATTACAAATCGCATACGAATCCTCATTCCTGTTATCTAAGATAGTTTTTCATGCCACAATGGCATTCTCCGTAAAGTCTGTCAGACCCGCTTTACCTCCAGCTCAAGTTCTACTCCAAACTGCTCATAGACAGCTCTCTGCACATGCTCGATCACACGCATGGCATCCCGGTATGTTCCTTTTCCTACATTTACCACAAAACCGCTATGTTTCTCCGATACCATTACATCTCCGGACCGATATCCTTTCAGCCCTGCATCCTGGATCAGTTTTCCTGCAAAATACCCTTCCGGTCTCTTAAATGTACTTCCCGCACTGCCATATTCCAATGGCTGTTTTTCCCTTCTCTGGGCATTTAACTGGCGCATCTGCTCCTTGATCTGCTCCTCGTCCCCATGATCAAACGCAAAGTCTGCCGACAAAACGATCAGCTCCTTCTCCTGAATGACACTGTGCCGATATGACAGATCCAGCTCCTCTGCGGAAAGCTCTTTAATGTCTCCCTCCTGTGTCATCACCTGCGCAGAAAGGATCACATCCTTAATCTCCCCGCCATAAGCTCCGGCGTTCATCGTGACTGCACCTCCCAGCGTGCCCGGAATGCCTCCGGCAAATTCAAAACCTGTCAGTCCCCGCTCGGCAGCCTGCATCGCTACCTTGGATAAAAGAACGCCACTCCCTGCCGTCATGACCGTTTTGCCGGCCTCTGTGCCTTCCCCTTCCCGAAAGGAAATCTCATCAAATCCCCTCAGCGAGATCATCACACCACGGTATCCCTCATCCGACACCAACAGATTGCTTCCATTGCCCAAAATAAAAAATGGTGTTTCTGTCTCCTGACAAAGAAGAAGCAGCTCCTTTAACACAGACTCATTTCCTGCCTCTACAAAGTAATCTGCCGGTCCGCCGATACGAAATGTCGTATGTGCCGACATAGGTTCCTGCTGACGTACTGCCTGTTCTCCTGCTATCCTCTGTAAATCTGCTAACTGAACCATATTTTTTCATTCCTTCCATTTCCTATATATCGAAAAAATCCTTGCTGCGGATACCCACTGCAAGGATTCATAGCGTGCGCGAGAAGATTCGAACTCCCGGCCTTCTGATCCGTAGTCAGACGCTCTATCCAGCTGAGCTACGCGCACAAATTATCTCTCGTACTTCACATCTCTGTTCCGTACTTGAGATATTATATATTAGCTTTTCCAAAAATGCAAGCCCTTTTTTCATTTTTTTTATTTTTTTGTGGTCTTACTTTCAAAAAATCCGATCAAACCAGCATTAATGCAACATTTCCAAGGATCAAAGTAACGGCAATGGAACAGAGGATCAGCAGTCCATTCTTCTTTTTGAGTACATAAAGCAGCAACAGATTCATTCCATAGATCACGGCTGTAATTCCCAGCGATACAAAAACAGGGAAGCCAAGCTTTGTCCCCGTACTGATATTCTGCGCAAATAATGAAAGCATAACTGTAAGAAGCGTACCTGCGATGATCGGACGGATCCACCGGCTCAACAGGCGAAATACCCGAAGGGATTCAAAGCATTCATAAATATATGCCACCAGACAGAAAACACCTCCGGATGCCATCACGCTGCATGCAAAGCCAGCCATAGCCACAAGGCATCCTGTCAGAATATTACCGCTGCTCATCTCAAAACCCAGCAGATAACCAATTCCGGACAACGTTTTGCAGAGAATGGACCCCGGAAGAAGATTTACTAACGGCACCAGATGGCCATAAAAATCTGCCTTCTCAATGATTCCGGAGTTGACAAACATACCGTCTGCTACGGACAGATACGCATCTCCTCCACCAAAAGATAAGATGGAAGAAAGAAATCCCTGTCCCAGAAATTCCGGCACATGACCTCCATAAAGCACTGCCGGAACAGAAATTACTACAAAAAACAGGATCCATGCGGCTTCTTCCTGAATCATTTTCTTTGGGGATACCTTTTTCTTCTGTCCATCCTCCAGAATACTGCGTACAAGCCCCCAGACCGCCAAAATGATCATAGCAGACTTTAAGCCGTTGCAGATATACTGCTCATATGGGAAATCAATACTTAAGCATGCAATATAACTCAAGATCAATCCCCCGGATATGATCAAATTCTTGGGATTAAATTTACAATGGGTATACAAAATACCAAACATGGACACACCAAGCACCTGTAAAGTTGACAAATGTACTAACGGTATGCCTTCCAATCCTAAAATGCCATAAACAGCCTTGCCACAGGTCAACAGAAACACACCTGCCAGGATCACAACGGCTCTTTTCCATCGTCCCTTACTCTCTGCCCTCGCCTCGGCCAGAGTTTTTCTGGAATATTCTGTCAGAAGACAGGCGATAAATGCAGAAATACCAATGGATAAGATCTCAATCTGTGTTAAAATCCCCGACTGCAGGCGTGACATTGCCACCAGCATTGCCACGGTGATCAGTGCTCCCGGAAATGCCAGCATCAATGCGGAGGCGATCATGCCCCCTACACCGTATGCCCGTTTGCCAAGGCCTGTGGATATCTCCATTGGAAGAGCTCCCGGTGTGATACTTGCCACCAGAACATCTTTATTAAACTCCTCCTCGGTCACAAGACCACGTTCCTCGACGACTTCCTTTTCAATTACCGGGATCAGGGCACTTCCGCCACCAAAACCGATAAAACCAATTTTTAAAAGGGCCAGCATCATACCAAACTCACTCTTAAAACTTTTTTTGTTCTTTTTTTCTTTCATGGTTGTATGCCTCCCTTTTTATTTTTAATCCAATGTCAATTTATTATCTATAGAGTTAATAATATAAAATCCCTTTGCATTCAGGCTGTCCTCGCGGTTATAAAGCATCGGGGTATCATCCATCTGACGGAAGATGGCACCGGCCTCCTCCACGATACACTGCATGGCTGCGGTATCCCACTCCATGGTAGGGTTAAAGCGGTAATATACCTCGGCCTCTCCCTTTGCTACAACGCACCCCTTCAGAGAGCTTCCCATTTTCACAAAATTACGGATCTGATACTTTTCTAACAGCTTGTCCATCTGTTCACAGCCATGGGAGCTGCTCATTACCATCCGAAGCTCGTGAATGTCTGTACAGTCTGATACCTGAAGCCTCTTTCCCTTCTCGTTCTTTGTATCCAGATAAGCACCTTGTCCCTGTGCTGCATAATAAAGCTCTCCTGTTACCGGTACATAGATGACACCCAGCACAGATTTATGCTGATAGGATAACGAAATATTTACGGTAAACTGACCGTTTCTTTTGATAAACTCCTTCGTTCCATCCAACGGATCTACCACAAAACAATAATCATTTTTCAGCCGGGAAAGATCATCCTTTTCCTCCTCTGACAGGATTGCATATTCCGGAAACGCCTCCTTCAGTGCATCCACAATAATACGGTTAGAAGCCTTATCCGCCGCCGTCAAAGGCATATCTCCATCCTTATAAGTTATCTCCATATCTTCGGCATTTTCATAAACGTCCATAATGGCATATCCTGCCTTTACTGCTGCCTCTTTAGCTACCTCAAGTACATTTTCCAAATTCATAGGAATCCTCCGTTTTATATCATTTTTCATATGATTCATTACAAAATATATTATTTATTATATGTATCTTTAACTACAAAGAGGTTTGGCTATAGATATAGCCAAACCCTCTTTTATTCTTTTCATACTAATCATACTACATTAGTATGAATATTGCAACCTATTTTTCACTTTCTTTTTGAATTAAATGTATTTCTTTAATTCGTCCATCAGATAATCCACAGACTCTTCTACCGTCATACCTGTCGTATCAATCGTAATCTCCGGATTTTCCGGTGGCTCATAAGGACTGGAAATACCTGAGAAGTTTGGAATCTCGCCACTGCGAGCCCTCTTGTAGAGACCCTTAACATCTCTTCTCTCGCATTCCTCCAGAGGGGTGCTGATATAGATTTCAATGAAATTGTCATCTCCAATGATGTCTCTTGCGCTGCGACGATCACTTGCAAACGGAGAGATAAAGGAAGTCAGCGTGATCAGACCGGCATCATTCATCAGCTTCGCAACCTCAGCCACACGACGGATGTTCTCGATACGATCCTGCTCCTTGAATCCCAGGTTCTTATTCAGACCCATACGCACATTATCTCCATCCAGAAGCATGGTATGCTTACCCTGTGCAAAAAGTCTCTTCTCCACCTCATTGATCAGAGTAGACTTACCGGCACCTGACAGACCTGTCATCCAGATTGTCTTTGGCTCCTGGCCTTTCTGCTGTGCTCGAAGTTCTCTGGTAATGTCCATATTATGCCATGTGAGATTGTCGTCACGGCGAAGCGGATGCTCCACAACACCACAGGCAGAAGTCATATTGGTGATACGATCGATCAATACGAAACCGCCCAGCTCCTTATGATGCTTAAACTCATCAAATACGATAGTATCCGAACATGCAATATCACAGCATGCAATCTCATTCTTATACAGCTTATCGGTCTGTACATGCGTCCCCTCATTGACGTCCACTTTATATTTGATATTCATAACAACAGCCGGTACCATCTTGGTTCCAAGCTTCAGGAAATAGTTCTTTCCTGCTACCAGCTTATTATCGTCCATCCACAGAAGTGTTGATGTAAACATTTTATTGGTGTGAAGCTTTACATCCTTGCAAAGCATACATCCTCTGGAGACATCAATCTCTGTATCAAGCTGAATGGTTACAGCCTGTCCCTTGGAGGCATTGTCAACTTCCTTGTTGGTATTGAGAATACTCTTGACCTTCGCGGTCTCACCACTTGGCAGAGAGGTGATCTCATCTCCGACATGAACCTCTCCAACCTCGACCTCTCCCTGGAATCCACGGAAAGTACGGTCCGGACGGCTGACACGCTGTACCGGCATAACGAATCCGGTCTCATCGGAATGGTCCGTCACATCGATGGTCTCCAGATAATTCTGAAGTGTACCACCCTTGTACCACGGTGTCTTTGCAGACTCTGTGGTGATATTATCACCAACGGTTGCAGAAACCGGAATAATATGCATAGACTCAAAATCATACTCGCCGGTCATGATCTTGATCTGCTTTGCAATACTTTTAAATTCGTTCTCATCATAATCAATGAGATCCATTTTATTGACTGCATATACCACATGCTTAATACCCATCAATGCACAGATACGGGTGTGACGTCTTGTCTGTACCAATACACCCTTGGATGCATCCACAAGGATAACGGCAAGATCCGCAAAGGAAGCTCCCACTGCCATATTACGGGTATACTCCTCATGACCCGGTGTATCTGCCACGATAAAGCTTCTCTTTTCTGTGGTGAAATAACGATATGCCACATCAATCGTGATTCCCTGCTCACGCTCTGCCATAAGACCATCTAACAGCAAAGAATAATCGATGGCTCCGCCGGTACTTCCGACTTTACTGTCAAGCTCCAATGCCTTCTCCTGATCTGCAAAGATCAACTTAGCATCATAAAGCATATGTCCGATCAGTGTGGACTTTCCATCATCTACACTACCGCAAGTAATAAATTTCAATAAACTCTGCATCCTAGAAATACCCCTCTCTCTTTCTTCTTTCCATGCTGCCAGCTGCCTCATTATCAATGACACGACTGGTTCTCTCGGAAGATACTGCACTTAATGTTTCCTCGATGATCTCATCCAGAGTCTCTGCATCAGACTCTACACCACCGGTCAACGGGTAACATCCTAAAGTACGGAAACGTACCTTTTTCATAACCGGTTTCTCGCCCTCTTTCAGACGCATTCTGTCATCATCCACCATAATGATATTGCCGTCGCGGTAAACCACCGGACGCTCTTTTGCAAAATAAAGGGATGGAATCTCAATATTTTCCTGACGGATATACTGCCAGATATCCTTCTCTGTCCAGTTAGAAAGAGGAAATACTCGAACCTCTTCGCCCTTAAACAGCTTTGTATTATATAATTTCCACATCTCCGGGCGCTGATTCTTTGGATCCCACGCATGAGCAGAATTACGGAAAGAAAAGATACGCTCTTTCGCACGGGACTTTTCCTCATCACGGCGTCCACCACCAAATGCAGCTGTAAACTCGTATTTGTCCAGTGCCTGTTTCAATGCCTGCGTCTTCATGATATCCGTATAAGCAGAACCATGATCAAATGGATTGATTCCCTGCTTTACACCTTCCTGATTGGTATAAACAATCATATCCAGACCATACTTCTTTGCCATTTTATCACGGAACTCGATCATTTCATGGAACTTCCATGTAGTGTCCACATGAAGAAATGGGAAAGGGGGTTTCTCCGGATAAAATGCCTTCAATGCAAGATGAAGCATTACGGAACTATCCTTTCCGATTGAATACAACATAACCGGCTTTTCACACTCAGCTACAACTTCACGCATAATGTAAATCGCCTCAGCCTCCAGCTCCTCTAAATGTGATAATTGATTCATTGTTTTCCTCCATTTATTTTTCTTTTTGGGATCTCTCCACTCTGATCTCATTTTTCAGATGGTAGATCTGATCATCAACTTCTACATAAACCTGATATTCATCAAGTTCTAACTGATCCAATGTCATACAAAAACTTTCCTTCTGCTGCTTTTTTGCAAGTCCGGTAAATCTCTGTACATAGGAATGCTTTTCCCCGATAAGATACACATTCTGAACGCTGCCTGCAAAAAAAGCAAACAGGAATAATGTATCGCTCACACGGATATTGCCAAAAATCTTCTTTTTGAGTTTCTCCGGAACCGCCTCCGGCAGATTTCCGGTATATTTCTCGGGTGGTTCCAAACTTCCCTTCACCACATCAAGATCATGCTTTAATGGCACGGAATATGCCTCTATATCCGGCTCAAACAACCATGCACTCCGATATCTTTTGCATAAACGCAGGCGATTGATCATCTGACCACTCTGTCCATCCAGTTCTTCTATACAAGCCCGCAGATTCTCTGTCCGCCGCATCAGCATACCTGAAAAAGATAAGATCTTGTTGTCTTGTTCCTGATAAATGCAGCTTGCATCTTTCTGGGATTTTACCACTGCAACACTTCTCATCTTGTGAAATGAATGCTCCTCCGGATGGATCTCATAAAAATCAATTCTCGAATCGTCATCCGAAACGGCTCCCTCCGCCGGAAGATTTCCTTTATTTTGTATACAATACAGACGGACCTGCATACTGCCATCTTCCATGCACTGAATATCCGGATTTTCGGGCATGTATCCGTCAACATCACTCTGCTCCTCCGATACCAGAAGCTTATCTTCTATCGATGTATCCCGCCAGATTGATCTCGGTCCCAATGCCCAGTTTACCGACTGCTTATCCCAGTCAATGGAAAGCACTGTATGATAACGTCTCATAGTTAATATAAGTTGACCATTGATATACTGCAGGCCGCTTGCAACGATCCAGTCGCCTTGTTTTTTGTTTTTATCTCCGATCAGATCCTCAACCATACACTTTTTACGAATCTTCCCGGTCCTGCGATCTAATTCAATGATGCAGTCGCTCACATATTCCTCTGCTGAGGAGGTCAATAAAAATAAGGATTCACCATTTTGTGCTGCATATCTTCCCACCGGATAATCCACCAGATATGTCTGATATATCCGCCCCATATAATCCATCTCATGATACTGGCAGGCTCTGGTTTTCCCATCGGATGCAACACGGTTCACAGTGGCATCTACATAAAGAAATCTTCCGTTTTGCAATGGGATCATCCCCGTCCGATCTGTCTTGATCTGTAACGAATAACGCACCTCTCCGTATTGATCAAACACTACCGGCTTAAACAGAAAGCCATTGACCAAAATAAACGGAAAACAAGAATTCTGAGAATGCTCCACTTTCGTCACAATATTCTGCTGTCCCAGCGGAATGTCTCTGGTATAAATTCTAAGATCTCTTCTCTGGTATACCTCTCCATTACTGTCTATCAATTCCAGTATTAACTTATTGGTATATCCCTTATACAAACCCATGATTGGAACACGGTGTCTGGTGCTCATGCAGGTTTCACCTACAAAATCAGCTCCCTCGGACTTCCCTAAAATACGGTATCTGACCCGATATTCCTTTGGGGTATTAAACAATAGCATCGCTGTCTGAACCGATGCGCCATAAGGATTCGGAATCACCAGCAGATGACGAAAACTGAACACACGGTCATCCAGGATCTTCTCGAATGCCATATCCCGGACCTGACTCTGCCATGCCCTTGGCATTTCTTTTCGAAACGGTGTATATATCCGCTTGTCTCTGTCAATCTGAAATTCATTTCGGTAATTCAGATCCAGCTTTCTCAGGTCTTCGTCACTGTAGGTCGTCTTTGTCGCATTTTTTATATCAATGCGTCTTCCAAATATTCCCACTTATACTATCGTGCAATTGTGTCAACATTATGGAAAAATCCTCTTTAATTTTTCCAAACACAACGCACTCCTCCTTCCAGTTGATTATAACATATTCCAGCAAAAAAGCAAAAAGTAGTTATACTGCTTCTTTTACAGCTTCATGGTAAGCTGTATCCTCTGTTTTTTCAGATCCACACTCATTACCTTTACATCCACAATGTCCCCGACACTGACCACATCCAGGGGATGCTTTACAAAGCCCTTATTGGACAGTTGGGAAATATGCACAAGACCGTCCTGATGCACTCCGATATCGACAAATGCCCCAAAGTCAATGACATTACGCACCGTTCCCTTCAGGATCATTCCTTCTTTGAGGTCCTTCATATCCAGTACATCCGTGCGAAGGATCGGCTTTGGCATTTCATCTCTTGGATCTCTTGCCGGCTTCTCTAACTCTTTCACAATATCTTCCAGAGTAATCTCCCCGATTCCCAATTCCTGAGCCATTTTCCTTTTGTCTTTGATTCGGCCGGCAATCCCCTTCACTCCGGCTTTCTTTTCCTTTGGTGCCGGAGTATCCCGGGCAAGCTCCACCTGACTGTCTCCAAATGCCTTGGCAAAAGCAGCACCAAATGCGGAATTGGTATTACGGATCACAAATTCCTTCTTTTTCTTTGGCTCCGGTGCCACACCACGCTTTTCAGTATTTGCCTTTGCAAGCTCTCCCTGAAGCTTTTTCACCTCGTCCATAGTCATATCCAGCTTCTCTAAAAGCTGTCCGGCCGCCTCATAGGACTCCGGATGAACACTGGTGGCATCCAGAGGATTGTCTCCTCCCTGGATCCGCATAAAGCCCGCGCACTGCTCAAAGGCTTTCGGTCCAAGCTTTGCAACCTTTAAAAGCTGTTTTCTGCTGGTGAATTTTCCGTTCTCCTCGCGATAAATAACGATATTTTTCGCAATGGTTTTGGAGATACCGGAAATATACTCCAGAAGAGACGCCGATGCGGTATTCAGATCAACACCGACCTTATTAACACAATCCTCGACTACACCTGTCAGTGTCTCTGACAGCTTCTTCTGGTTCATATCGTGCTGATACTGGCCCACACCGATGGACTGGGGATCGATCTTCACTAACTCAGCCAAAGGATCCTGAATACGTCTTGCAATGGATGTGGCACTTCTCTGTCCCACATCAAAGTTTGGGAACTCCTCGGTAGCAAGCTTGCTGGCAGAATATACGGAAGCTCCCGCCTCATTGACGATCACGTACTGTACCGGCTTTTTGATTTCTTTCAGCATCTCGGCAATGATCTGCTCGGATTCTCTGGATGCCGTTCCATTTCCCACGGAGATCAGGGAAATATCATACTGATCGATCAGCTTTTTGACCACTCTCTTTGCCTCGTCCACCTTGTTCTGTGGCGCCGTCGGATAAATCACCGTGGTATCCAACACCTTACCCGTAGGATCTACCACTGCCAGCTTACAGCCGGTACGAAATGCCGGATCCCATCCCAGTACGGTTTTGCCTGCGATCGGAGGTGCCATCAGAAGCTGTTCCAGATTTTTTCCAAAGACACGGATGGCTCCATCCTCTGCCTTCTCGGTCAGCTCATTTCTTACCTCTCGCTCAATCGCCGGTGCGATCAGGCGCTTGTAACTATCCTCCACAGCCTCTGTCAGAACCGGCTCCGTATTAGCATTCTCTGCGGTGATCACTTTTTTGCGAAGATACTGTAAAATACGTTCCTCTGGCGCGATCAGCCTGATCACCAGCATCTTTTCCTTTTCTCCGCGGTTTAACGCCAACACACGGTGACCGGCAATCTTGCTGACCTGCTCCTGGAATTCATAATACATCTCATAAACGGACTGTTCCTTCTCATCCTTGGCAGTAGAAGTGATCACTCCCTCTTCCATGGTGAGCTTACGGATATACATTCTGTAGTCTGCCTCATCGGAAATCTGCTCAGCAATGATATCTCTGGCTCCATCAATGGCATCTTTTACTGTTTCCACACCCTTTTCCCCGGAAAGATAGCTCTGTGCCTCTTCCTCCAGACTTTTGGTAGTTTCCTGTGCAAGAATGATCTGGGCAAGACCATCCAGCCCCTTTTCCTTTGCAATGGTAGCTCTGGTTCTTCTCTTCGGGCGGTACGGGCGGTACAGATCATCCACAACCACCTGTGTCTGTGCCTCTAAGATCTGTTTTTTCAGCTCCTCGGTAAGCTTGCCCTGCTCCTCAATGCTTGCCAGAACCTGCTGCTTTTTCTCCTCGAGATTCCGCAGATAGGTCAGTCGCTCTGACAGGTTACGAAGCTGCTCATCATCCAGAGAGCCATGAGCCTCTTTACGATAACGGGCAATAAACGGAATGGTGTTTCCTTCGTCAATAAGCTTGATAACCGCCTCAACCTGCCACTCCTTGATATTTAATTCCTCTGCTATTTTTTTCTGAATATTCATAATATAACTCCTACATATCTCTCCAAAAAAGAAAGCGACTGGAACCAGTCGCCTCTTTCATTCTTTATCCATTTTTACGCGACAACTCAATATATATCCAAGAGACTCTCTGTGTCCGCTGTATCACAACATATCCCTGACACCTTTTATGTATTTATGCAAGGCCTGTCTGGTCTACGCGGATCTTATTGATCACACCGTCAAGCTGTGCAGCAGCCTTCTCATAGTCTCCCTCGCTCATCTCTTCCGTTACAAAGGCAAACTCATCATCATATCCGGCATCTACCATCTTGACATTGCCAAACAATTCCTTTACCTTATCAGACTTCTGAGCCTTAATGCCGCTGACACGTACAAAGAATACGTTTCTTGCATCCTCTGCAGCTACCAGATCAAGCTTCTGGGCATCCCAAAGTGTGATAATGTTGACTCCTGCATGCTTTGCCGCATCCATCACATCAGACACAACCGCACTTGCCGTCGCAAGCTTACCGGCTCCCTGACCATAGAACATAACATCTCCAACCATGTTGCCTTTTACGAGGATCGCGTTAAATACTCCATCCACACTATAAAGAGGATGCTCCGGATAGATCAGCTGCGGAGCTACCATTGCACTCACCTTGTCGCCAACCTTTTTGCTGGAACCAAAGATCTTTACCTTTGCGCCCATCTTCTTTGCATAGGCAATGTCTCTGTCTGTGATCTTGGTGATCCCCTCTGTGTAGATATCCTCAAAATCAAGCTGTTTTCCATAAGCCAGAGATGTCAGGATCGCAATCTTACGGCATGCATCATAACCCTCGACATCTGCCGTCGGATCTTTCTCTGCATAACCCTTATCCTGTGCATCCTTTAATACGGAATCAAAGTCAGATCCCTTCTCTGTCATTTCTGTGAGGATATAGTTGGTCGTACCATTCAAAATACCGGAGATCTCCAGAATCTCATCCGGTGCCAGAGAGGTCTTCAGTGGACGGATGATCGGAATACCGCCGCCAACACTCGCCTCAAACAGGAAGTTAATACTCTTCTCCTCAGCCAGTGCCAAAAGCTCCGGACCATATGCTGCAACAAGTGCCTTGTTGGAAGTACATACGCTCTTTCCGTTCTCCAAACATGTTTTTACAAATTCATAGGCAGGATGAACTCCTCCCATGGTTTCTACAACAATAGAAATCTCCGGATCATTTGCAACGATATCAAAATCGTGTACCAGTACCTTTTCCACCGGGTCTCCCGGGAAATCACGAAGATCCAATACTGCTTTTACAGAAATCTCCTGGCCCACTCTCTTTGCAATGATATCCTTATTCTTTTCAAGGATCTCCACAACTCCGGATCCTACTGTTCCATAACCTAATACACCTACTTTTACCATGTTTGTCCTCCATCCATTTGTCTTAATGATTCGTTTTCGTAATCCATGCAAGATATGCGTTGATAAACGGATCAATATTTCCATCCATCACTCCCTGCACATTGGAAATCTCTTCGTTCGTTCTGTGATCCTTCACCATTGTATATGGCTGCATAACATAGGACCGGATCTGGCTTCCCCAGCCAATCTCCTTCGACTCTCCGCGAATGCCGTTGGCTTTTTCCTGCTGTTCCTGCTGTTTTAAGATAAACAGCTTTGCCTTCAGCATCTGCATTGCCTTATCTTTGTTCATATGCTGGGACCGCTCATTCTGGCACTGTACCACAATTCCTGTCGGATAATGGGTGATACGGATTGCCGATGAGGTCTTATTGATATGCTGTCCACCGGCACCACTGGACCGGTAGGTATCAATACGGATATCGTCATCCGCGATCTCAATATCAAGATCCTCCTCAATATCCGGCATCACATCGCAGGATACAAAAGAGGTCTGTCTCTTACCTGCAGCGTTAAACGGCGAAATACGTACCAGGCGGTGAACCCCATGCTCTGATTTCAGATAACCATAAGCATTCTCTCCGTTAATCTGCAGTGTAACAGACTTATATCCAGCTTCATCGCCGTCCAGAAAATCAAGCATTTCCACCTGAAATCCTCTTTTTTCAGCCCACCGCTGATACATACGGCACAGCATACTTGCCCAGTCACAGCTCTCGGTGCCGCCGGCACCTGCATGAAGCGTAAGGATCGCATTGTCCTTATCATACTCCCCACAAAGAAGCGTCTCGATCCGGATGGCTTCATACTCGTTGCAGAATTCGTCATAGCTCTCCTGCACCTCCGGAACCATATCTGTGTCGTTTTCTTCCTCTGCAATCTCAATGAGCATCAGCATATCTTCTCTGTCTGCACAGAGCTTCTCATATCGCTCGATCACATCTTTCAAATGCTTACTTTCCTGTACTATCGCTGTAGACTTTTCCGGATTATCCCAGAATCCCGGTTCCTCCATTGTCTTATCCAGCTCTTCAACCCGGTCTTTTTTGTTAGCCAGGTCAAAGTGAATCCCCCATCTCTAACAATGGCTGGGCATAATTTGCCAGGGACTGTTTGATCGCATCAAACTCAACCATCTTTTTCACCTCTTTCTTTTCCCTTAAATCTGTGTTTTAATATTTCCTTCCACAGCACTGTTTATACTTCTTGCCGCTTCCACAAGGGCAAGGATCGTTTGGCTGTATCTTTTTGGTTTTTCTCTTCTTCGGAGCCTTAACTGCAGAATCGTCCTTGTTGGTACCTGTTGCCTGGGCAACCTGCTCTCGCTCTACCTTCTGCTCGATCTTAATATGCGTCAGAACCTTAATGGTCTCCTCTGCAATAGAATCGATCATGGCATCAAACATATCAAAGCCGGCAAACTTATACTCTACAACAGGATCTCTCTGTCCATATGCCTGAAGTCCGATACCCTGACGAAGCTGATCCATATCATCAATATGATCCATCCACTTACGGTCGATGACTTTCAGAAGAATGACACGCTCCACCTCACGGAACTGCTCCGGCTCCGGGAACTCTGCTTCCTTCGCCTCGTATACCTTAACCGCTTCTTCCTGAAGCTGCTCGATCAGCTCAGCCTTTGTGCCATGCTTTTTCTGCTCCTCGGTCAATTCAATACGCTTAAGCGGAACGATTGGCAGAAGTACATTATTAAGCTCGGCAATATCCCAGTCCTCTGCACTCTGATCATCACCGATCACGCGGGTAACACACTTTTCAACCTGCTCCTTGAGCATACTCATAATAGTGCCACGCATATTCTCGCCATCCAGCACCATCCGACGTTCTTTATAGATAACCTCTCTCTGCTCGTTGTTGACCTGATCGAACTCCAGCAGATTCTTACGAATACCAAAGTTATTACCCTCGATCTTCTTCTGTGCACTCTCAATGGCACTGGAAAGCATCTTATGCTCTACCTGCTCTCCATCCGGCATCGCATCAAACAGTCCCTTGATACGATCCGAACCAAACAGACGCATCAAATCATCCTCCAACGAGATGTAGAAACGGGACTCACCCGGATCTCCCTGACGTCCTGCACGGCCACGAAGCTGATTATCAATACGACGGGACTCATGACGCTCGGTGCCGATGATCTTGAGACCACCAAGTTCCTTAACACCCTCACCCAGCTTAATATCAGTACCACGGCCGGCCATATTGGTTGCGATGGTTACAGCGCCCATCTGACCTGCGTCAGCAATGATCTCCGCCTCTAACTCATGGAACTTCGCATTCAGCACCTTATGAGGGATGCCCTTCTTCTGAAGCATCTGGCTAAGCATCTCGGACGTCTCAATGGTAATAGTACCAACCAGAACCGGCTGTCCTTTCTCATGTGCCTCTACAATATCTGCAACAACTGCATTAAATTTGTCTTTCTTTGTCTTATATACGGCATCATCATAATCAATACGTGCAATTGGCAGGTTCGTCGGAACCTCGATAACATCCATGCCATAGATATCACGGAACTCCTTCTCCTCTGTGAGTGCTGTACCGGTCATACCTGATTTCTTCTCATACTTATTAAAGAAGTTCTGGAATGTAATAGTAGCCAGAGTCTTACTCTCTCTCTTGACCTTTACATGCTCCTTCGCCTCAATTGCCTGATGAAGACCATCAGAGAAACGACGTCCCGGCATGATACGTCCGGTAAACTCATCAACGATCAGTACTTCATCGTCCTTGACCACATAATCCTTATCTCTTGCCATCAAAGAGTGGGCACGAAGAGCAAGATTAATATTATGCTGCAGTTCCAGATTATCCGGATCTGCCAGATTATCCACACCAAAGAAACGCTCTGCCTTGTGGACACCTTCCTCGGTCAGGTTTACGTTTTTGTCCTTCTCATCGACAACGTAATCGCCTGTCTCCTGCTCATCCTCTGCCATAAGGATATCCATCTTGGAAAGCTCCTTACGGGTACCTCTGGTGAGCTGTTTTACAAATATATCACAAGCCTCGTAAAGCTTTGTAGACTTGCCGCTCTGTCCGGAAATGATCAGCGGAGTACGCGCCTCATCGATCAATACGGAATCCACCTCATCGATGATCGCATAATGAAGTTCTCTCTGTACCAGATCCTTCTTATAAACAACCATGTTATCACGGAGATAATCGAAACCAAGCTCGTTATTGGTAGCATATGTGATATCACAGTTATATGCCTCACGTCTCTCATCGTTATCCATGGAGTTTAAGATCACACCAACCTTCAAACCCAGAAACTCATGTACCTTTCCCATCCACTCGGCATCACGCTTTGCCAGATAATCATTGACTGTGACAATATGCACGCCCTTGCCTTCCAGTGCATTCAAATATGCAGGAAGTGTGGATACCAGGGTTTTACCTTCACCGGTACGCATCTCTGTGATACGTCCCTGATGCAGGATCACACCACCGATCAGCTGTACGCGATAATGTCTCATATTCAAAACACGGGTTGCAGCCTCTCTGACTGTCGCAAATGCCTCCACCAGAATATCATCCAGTGTCTCACCATTTGCCAGTCTCTCCTTAAACTCCGGAGTCTTTGCCTGCAATTCCTCATCACTCAGCTTCTCATACTCCGGAGCCAATGCCTCGATCTTATCAACGATCGGAGTGATCCGCTTCAGCTCATGCTGACTATGAGTGCCAAAAATCTTTGTAAATAAACTCATACTCTAACCTTACCTTTCCAATACCTGCTCCTGACTGCAGGTAAATCTAATTTCATCTTATTCCGAAATTACACTCAAGTATAGCATTTTTCCGATTTATAAGCAACTTTTATTTTCTGTAATGGAAAAATGAGCCGGATCTATTCTCCATACCATAAAAGAGCGAGTGCCTCTCCAGACACTCGCTCTGATAATTCCTTTATTTTATACACCCCACTGTGTACCTGATACCTTCCAGTGCTTATACCTTCTTCGCCTAATCCTCAACGCTTTAGAACTCCGGTTCGATCAGACCATATGTATTGCCTTTTCTCTTGTACACGACATTGACCTCGTCTGTCGTTGCATTACGAAATACATAGAAACTATGTCCCAGAAGCTCCATCTGTAAGCAGGCTTCCTCAGCCTCCATCGGCTTCATGGCAAATCTCTTGGAACGAATGATCTTAATCTCATCATCGTCCTCGATATCCTCCTCAACAAATGCCTTGCTCAAGCTTACTGCTGACTGCTGCTGATCGACAATCTTGTTTTTATATTTACGAAGCTGACGCTCAATAATTTCCTCTACAAGATCAATAGAAACATACATGTCATCGCTGACCTGCTCCGCTCTGACAATATTTCCTTTCATTGGGATGGTAATCTCTATTTTCTGTCTCTCCTTCTCTACACTCAGGGTTACATGAACTTCTGTCTCCGGTGTAAAATATCTCTCCAGCTTGCCCAGCTTGTCCTGGACGGCAGCCTTCAATCCTTCTGTTACGTCGATGTTCTTACCACTGATGATATACTGCATAAGTCCCCAACTCCTTTACTGTTTAGAATGGTTATATTATACTACAACCCACTCCATTTTGCAAGCAAAAATGAACAAATTGCACAAAAACATATTCGAATTTTTCTCTCAGGATCATTCGTTAATTGTCACACAATTTGTCTGTCAAGATTTTTTTCTCATTTTTGTATTTTTATCCATTTTCACAAAACAAATTTTCTTGTTGACAAGTTTGTTTTTGTGTAAAAAACAGGTAAAAATTGTGGATAATGTGGATAACTTCGTGAATAACTCTATTTTTCCTCCATTTTTAAATCCACAAAATGTGGATAACTATTCACATTTATCTCTTATCTTTGACATTTCTACTAATATAAATCGATTTCTTTGTGCAATATATACAATCATTCCATTGTCAATCAATTTTTCTAAAATAGAATTATCTTTTTTATCTATGAATTGTCAGACAATTCAATCCTTTATTCCCATAAATAACCACAGTAAATAAAATCACATCATTTATTTTCCCAGGCACCAAAAAAGGGACGTCAAAAAATGACAGCGCACTTTTTGGCGTCCCTGTAACATTCACTTACTTATTTCTTTTCTCTGATCTTTTTATTTTGCTGCGATCGCTTCAATCTCGATCAGAACGTCCTTTGGAAGACGAGCAACCTCAACACAAGAACGTGCCGGATATGGCTCTGGAAAATACTTACCATAAACTTCATTGATCTTTCCGAAATCATCCATATTCTTAATGAATACAACTGTCTTAATAACCTTGTCCATAGAACTTCCTGCGGCTTCCACAAGATTTTTCAGGTTACCGATCGCCTGCTCTGCCTGCTCTGCTGCGGTACTTCCAACAATCTCTCCGGTTGCCGGGTTTACCGGGATCACTCCGGATGTGTACACGAGACCATTTACCTCGATTGCCTGTGAATATGGTCCGATTGCTGCCGGCGCCTTATCTGTACTGATCACGTTCTTCATAATATCCTCCATTCTCCTGCAGCCACCCTTTTCGCTGCAGGGTTTCATTTGCTGATGCATTTTGTATATGAAAAGCTCTGTCATGTCCGCTTCCGGTGACAGACAGCTTTCGTTTCAAAGTATATCACGTTTCTACAGGTGGTTCAACCGCAGAAAAAGAAGTCCGGAGAAATACATCGTACATCGAAATTTCCGCTGTCCTCTATGTCATCTTAGTCTTTCCCATTTCCCCCACTTGTGGTATGATTATCAGGATCATTTATAAATGATCCGGCAATGACACTTCACTTGTAGTACCACAATATATCCACCACTCATTATTTCAGAAACAATGAATATGTTTTGGATTACAGGAAAATAGAGAATAGAGTGATAACCGCTCAGAAAAGAGGAATATTATGACTGAAAAAATACAACTTGGTAAAACCCAGGAATTGATCGTAGTAAAAACTACAGATTTCGGTGTCTATCTGAACATACCGGGAGGGGATGATGCAGACAAGATCCTGCTGCCAAAATCACAGGTTCCAAAAGGGACGCAGCTTAAGGATGCTTTAACTGTATTCGTTTACCGTGATTCCGAGGACCGCCCCATCGCCACCACCTGGGAACCGGAACTGGAGCTGGGCGGCGTTGCCCGCTTAAAGGTCAAAGAAGTTACAAAGATCGGTGCCTTTCTGGAAATGGGACTTTCCAAGGATCTGCTGCTCCCATTTAAACAGCAGCTTTACAAAGTTGAACCCGGAGATGCTGTTCTTGTAACCATGTATCTCGATAAAAGCGAACGTCTCTGCGCATCCATGCATGTCTACGACCGACTACAGAATGACTCCGATTATCAGAAGGATGATGAAGTATTCGGCCGTGTCTATGAGATCAGTGAAAATTTTGGTGTTTTTGTGGCAGTGGATGACAAATACTCCGCTCTGATCCCGAAGAAAGAGGTTTTCGAGAAGTATCGGATCAATCAGCCGGTTTATGCCAGAGTATCCCAGGTACTGGAGGATGGACGTCTTTCCTTAAGTGTCAAAAAGAAAATTCCGGAGCAGATGGAGGAGGATGCCGAATTTATTCTTCACCGACTGGAGGATGCCGATGGATTTCTTCCATACCACGACAAAAGCGCACCAGAGGAGATCAAATCTCACTTCCACATGAGTAAAAATGCATTCAAACGTGCCATCGGCCGTCTCATGAAGGAAGGCTTTATCACCATTGAGAAGGACGGTATCCGCATAAAATAAATTTTCCAAAACAAAGATCAGGATTGTCATTTTTATAAAACATGACAATCCTGATCTTTTCTTTTCCTTTAATATAAAATCACTCTAACCATCGTTTTATTTTTATTCTACAAATCTTCCAAACTGCCGGAAACGCTCATACCTTTTCTGCAGAAGCTCTTCCATCTCCCTATCCAGAAGCTCTGGCAGTGCTTCTGTCAACGCCTGTTTTAACGCCCCTGCCACCTCCGGCAGATGATGCTCCAGATCATCCTCCGGCTCGGCAAACATCCGGTTCGCTACGTGATTTTTCAGAAGATCTTTCGCTGTCATTTTCATACGCTCGGCTGCCTCAGCCACTCTGGTAGGATCCTTCCACAAGATACTGGAAAATCCCTCCGGAGATAAAATCGAATACACTGCATGTTCCAGCATCCATACCTGATCCCCCACAGCAAGAGCAAGAGCCCCACCACTGCCGCCTTCCCCAATAAAGATACTAATGACCGGTGTTTTTAACCGGGACATCTCCATCAGGTTTCTGGCAATCGCTTCTCCCTGTCCACGTTCCTCTGCACCAACACCAGGAAACGCTCCCGCTGTATTGATCAGAGTGATCACCGGACGATGAAATTTCTCTGCCTGCTTCATCAACCGGAGTGCCTTGCGATATCCCTCCGGATTTGGCTGTCCAAAATTGCAGTTGACGTTTTCCTCTAAGGTATGTCCTTTCTGTATCCCAATCACTGTCACCGGCATCCCGTTCAAGCTGGCAATTCCACCAATGATCGCACCATCATCCCCAAACAGGCGGTCCCCGTGAAACTCCAGAAAATCATCAAACATTTCATCAATAAACTGTTTTGCACTGGGGCGGTCAATCTGACGGGCAATGGTCACAGATCTCATACTTTCATTCATTTCCGTTTCCTCGCTTTCCTGCCTGATGAAGCTTTAAAATCTTTCCAAGCTCCCCACGCAATTCCTCACGATGAACAATGCGGTCTACAAATCCATGATCCAACTGAAACTCTGCCCTCTGGAAGCCCTCCGGTAGTTTCTGATGTATGGTTCCCTGGATTACACGCTGTCCCGCAAAACCGATCAATGCCTTTGGCTCCGACAAAATAATATCTCCTAACATGGCAAAGCTGGCTGTAACACCACCGGTTGTTGGATCCGTCAATACCGTAACATACAAAAGACCGGCCTCATCATGACGCCCCAGTGCTTCCGATACCTTTGCCATCTGCATCAACGAAATAATGCCTTCCTGCATTCTGGCACCACCGGATGTTGTAAATATAACGACCGGGAGTCTTTCCTCTGTGGCTTTTTCCACCGCACGGGTGATCTTTTCACCAACTACAGAACCCATACTGCCCATCATAAAATGACTGTCCATTATAGCGATAACCGCATTGTTTCCCTCAATCTGACAACGTCCCGTGACAACAGCCTCCCGAAGCTTTGTCTTATCCTGAGCTTTTTCGATAATTTTATCATAATCCGGATATTCCATTGGATTTTCCGGGATCATATCGGCATCAAATTCCTGAAAAGATCCTTCATCACAAGTAATCGCGATCCGCTCCGCCGGTGTCATACGAAAATGGGCACCACAGCTGGGACACAGCTTATACTCTGTGATCTCTTTTTTGTATATGATCATTTTACAGGTATTACATTTGATCCACATTCCATTCGGAATCGATGGTCCCTGTTCCTTTTTCTTTCGATCTGTCTTTTTCTTCTCGGACGTGGTATCCAAAGAAAAATAATTCTTTCTTTTACTAAATAAATTCACAAGATCCTTCCTTTCTGTCTGTCCATATCATGGTACAGGCATGCGATTGGCAGAACACTTTAATTTCTCTGCCATACACCCATTCGGCTAAAATCCTACGAAAATTATTTCAAAATCTTCTCCTCAATAAAGGATGTATCGAACTCACCGGAAATATAATCCGGATGGCTTAATATCATTCCCTGAAAATCTATATTGGTATCAATACCATCGATCACAAACTCATAGAGTGCCCGGCGCATTTTGGCTATAGCCTCCTGACGATCCTTTCCATGAACGATCACTTTTGCGATCATAGAATCATAATACGGCGGGATCACATAGTCCTGAAATACCGCCGCATCCACACGAAGTCCCAGACCGCCTGCCGGCAGTAACAAAGACCGGATCTTTCCCGGACAAGGTGCAAAGTTTTTATCCGGATTTTCTGCATTGATACGGCACTCAATGGCATGACCACTAATGTGGATCTCATCCTGTGTCACAGAAAGCGGCTCCCCTGCGGCAATACGGATCTGTTCCTTAATAATATCAATCCCTGTGACCATCTCTGTCACCGGATGTTCCACCTGTACTCTGGTATTCATTTCCATAAAATAGAAATTACCGGATCTATCATAAAGAAATTCAATGGTTCCTGCACTCTGGTAACCTGCCGCCTTCGCCGCACGCACGGCAGCCGCACACATTTCCTCCCGCTTCTCCTGACTGAGAGCCGGTGACGGAGACTCCTCCAGCACCTTCTGATTCTTTCTCTGAAGAGAGCAGTCCCTTTCCCCGAGATGTACCACATTGCCAAACTGGTCTCCTAACACCTGCACCTCAATATGTCTGGCATTTTCAATCAGTTTCTCCATATAAACTGCATCATCTCCGAAGCCTGCCATAGCTTCTCCCTTTGCAGATTCATAGGCATTCTCCAGCTCTTCACGACTCCGCACAATACGTATGCCCTTTCCGCCGCCCCCGGCGGAAGCCTTAACCATCACAGGATATCCCAGACGTTCTGCCACTTCATAGGCTTTATCAAGGCTCTCGATAACTCCGTCACTACCGGGAATCACCGGAACTCCTGCCTTGATCATCATCTCTCTGGCATTTGCCTTATTACCCATGGCATCGATCACAGACGGACCAGGTCCTATGAACTTAATATTGCAAACCTCGCACATAGAGGCAAACGTGCTGTTTTCAGACAAAAATCCAAACCCCGGATGTATCGCCTGAATCTTTTTTTCTACTGCTACGCTGATAATATTCTGCATATTCAGATAGCTTTCTGCTACCTTTGCCCCACCGATGCAGACAGCCTCATCTGCCATCTGTGTATGTAGGGCATCCCTGTCTGCCTCCGAAAAAACGGCTACGGTTCTCACACCCATCTCCCGGCAGGCACGGATTATACGAACAGCTATCTCTCCACGGTTCGCAATTAGTATTTTATCAAACATGCGCTCCTCCATCCCATCCTCACAATTATCCAATCATAAAGATAAATTCTGCCTGTGCAGCTACCTTATCGTCTACATAGGCTGTTCCCTGACCAATCCCTGCATTCTTTTTCAGCTTCACAATAGAAACCTCCATACGCAGAGTATCACCAGGCACTACTTTTTTCTTAAATTTTGCCTTATTGATCCCGCCAAAGTACGCTGTTTTCCCTTTAAACTGCTCCTGGGAAAGAATCGCAACGGCTCCTGCCTGTGCCATTGCTTCCACGATCAGTACTCCCGGCATCACCGGCTCGTTTGGAAAATGTCCAGCAAAAAACGGCTCATTCATCGACACGTTTTTGATCGCCGTCACACTTTCTCCCGGCACCATATCAACAATACGATCCACCAGCAGAAACGGCTGACGATGGGGAATTATCTCCATAATCTGCTTAATATCCATTACACATTCCATTTTTATCCTCATTTCTGAACGATCTTCTTTTAAAACACTCTGCCCTCGCTCAAAGGCTCATTGCAGCATTATATACTGTTTTCTTTATCCGATCCGGAACAACGGCTGTCCAAATTCAACGAAATCTCCATCCTGAACCAACACCTCTTTGATCGTACCGCCTACCGTACTTGGAACCTCGTTCATAAATTTCATTGCCTCAATAATGCAAAGGGTATCTCCTTCTGCCACAGTATCTCCAACCTTTACAAAAGGATCCTTATCCTGTGCCGGCTTCGCATAGAAAGTTCCCACGATCGGTGCTGTGACAACTTCTCCTTCCGGCTGGCTATCCGGGACAGCCACTGCCGGTGCACTGCCTGCCATAGCTTCTCTGGCACCATTCTGCACGGTTGCCACAATATCCTGCAGATCAGAAAGTGAAGGGGCTGCCGGTATCTCCGGCTGTTCCACTGTCACAGACTGGCTTGCCGCCTTTCCTGCATTGCCTCTTACCAGACGAAGTCCGTCATTCTCTCTGGTAAGCTCCATCTCTGCCAGATCTGTCTCTTCGAACAGATCAATCAACTGCTTAATTTCCTCGTAACGCATACTTCCTTCCTTTCCAATCTGCTCTTATGAGGCAGATATATCCCTTAAGAATTCTTTAGCCCTGCCACTTTTTGAAGCACAGCACAGCATTATGACCACCAAAGCCAAGCGAATTCGATAATACATATTCTACATGATCAACCTGTCTTCCTTCATTAGGAATCACATCCAGATCACATTCCGGATCCGGTGTTTTGTAATTGATCGTTGCCGGCAGGAAATTATCCTGCATCGCCTTCACGCAGATAATTGCCTCAACAGCTCCTGCTGCGCCTAACAAATGACCTGTCATAGACTTCGTAGAGCTGACCGGCACCTTATGTGCCGTCTCCTCTCCCAGTGCAAGCTTGATCGCTGCAGTCTCGCCAACTTCATTGGCATGGGTGCTTGTTCCATGGGCATTGATATAAGATACCTGCTCCGGTGTGATCCCGGCTTCCTCCATGGCAAGCTTCATCGCCTTTGCTGCACCGGAACCATCCGGCAGCGGGGAAGTGATGTGATATGCATCCCCATTAGAACCATATCCAACAATCTCTCCGTATATCTTTGCTCCTCTTGCCTTTGCATGTTCTAACTCCTCAAGGATCATTACACCGGCACCCTCTGACATAACGAATCCATCTCTATCCTTATCGAATGGCTTACATGCATCCTTAGGATCCGGATTTTTGGATAATGCCGTAAGATTTGTGAAGCCTGCAATACCAATCCGGCAGATTGCTGCCTCTGCACCACCTGCAAACATCACATCCTGACGTCCGTCCTTGATCTGGCGGAACGCATCGCCAATCGCATTAGTTCCCGTCGCACATGCTGTCACGACATTTTCACAGATTCCCTTTGCACCATAACGGATTGCAATATTGCCTGCTGCCATATTACCAATAGTCATAGTGATAAACAGCGGAGACACTCTTGCAGGTCCTCTGTCATTCATCTTGGTCACCTGCTCTTCCATGGTCATCAGACCACCGACACCGGATCCCACGATCACGCCAACCCGGTCGGCATCCTCCTTTTCCATATCAAGACCACTGTCCTCAAATGCCTGCACGGCAGCTCCAAGGGCATATACCGCAAACAGATCATTTCTCTTGACATCCTTCTTGGTCATATAAAGCTCCGGATCAAAGCCTTCCACCTCTCCGGCAACCTTTACCTTGAACTCTTCGGTGTCAAATTTCGTGATCATCTTAATCCCGCACTGACCTTTCCGGATATTGTCCCAGAAAGTATCTACCGTGCTGCCCAGGGGCGTTACCGCTCCCATACCTGTTACAACTACTCTTCTTGCCATTTTCTTACCCTCATTTCTGCTTTTCTCTGCTGCCAGATTATCTCAATATCCCTATTACATTACCATACCGCCATCGACATTCAGCACCTGTCCGGTAATGTAATCATTCTCAGCCAGAAATACTGCTGCTCTCGCAATGTCCTCAACCTTACCGCCGCGTTTCAACGGAATTGCACTGAGGATCGCATTCTGTACATCCTCCTTTAAGACAGCTGTCATATCTGTCTCCACAAATCCCGGTGCAATGGCATTACAGGTGATCCCTCTGGATGCCAGCTCCTTTGCCGTAGATTTTGTCAGTCCGATAATGCCTGCCTTGGATGCCGCATAATTTGCCTGACCGATATTTCCGTTAATTCCAACCACAGATGCCATATTAATGATTGCCCCGCTTCTCTGCTTCAGCATTACATTACTGACGTGACGGATCATATTGAAAGTTCCCTTGAGATTTGTATTGATCACGTCGTCAAACTGATCCTCCGTCATCCGCATCAGAAGCATATCCTTTGTGATTCCTGCGTTATTAACAAGAACATCAATACTTCCCAGCTCTTTTTTGACCTCTTTGATCATATCTGCTGCAAATGAAAAATCACTGACATCACCCTGTACCGGCTTACAGATCACACCATAGCCTTCAATCTCCTTCACTGTGTCCTCGTCCAGATGACTGTGATAATTGAGGACAATATTGCATCCCTCTTTTGCAAATGCCAGAGCAATGGCTTTTCCAATGCCCTTGGCTGCTCCTGTTACGATTACGTTTTTTCCTTTTAACATAAATCCTCCTGCATCTTCCCTGAGATCACACGATCTCATGAAGCTTCTTCATGGTTTTGTCAAGGGAAGACAGATCCTCCACATTCAAAATATTGACACCCTTTAAGGTTCTCTTTACAAAACCGGTCAATGCCTTTCCCGGCCCCAGCTCTATAAAAGTATCCGCTCCCTGTTCATTCATATTGCGGATAATATCTGCCCATCTTACGGGACAACAGATCTGCTTTGTCAAAATCGGAATGATATCCTCCTTGTCAGCCACTACCTGTGCATCCACATTAGTATAAACCGGCATCTTCATATCGGATATATGCATCTTTTCCAGCTCCGGTTTCAACTTATCAGAAGCCGGCTGCAGCAATGATGTGTGGAACGGTCCGCTTACCTTCAGCTTCACTGCAAGTTTTGCGCCTTTCTCCTTTGCAAACTCTGCCGCCTTGGCAACAGCCTCTGTCTTACCGGCGATCACGATCTGTCCCGGTGCATTGTAATTTGCCGGAACAGCAAGCCCCAGGCCCAAAGCAGTTGCTTCCTCGCATGCCTCTTCCACCAGATCCTGATCCAGTCCAATGATCGCATACATCGCTCCCTCTCCGGAAGGCACTGCTTCTGTCATAAAGCGTCCTCTCTTCTGTACCAGGGCAACGGCCTCCTCGAAGTCCATCGCTCCGCTGGCAACATATGCGGAATATTCTCCTAAACTGAGTCCTGCCGTCATATTAGCCCGGACTCCCTGCTCTTCCAGCACCTTCATCGCCGCAATACTCATGGTTAATATTGCAGGCTGTGCATATTCTGTCTCTCCTAATTTCTTTTCATCCTGAAAACAGATATCCTTAATGGAATATCCCAATACAGCATCTGCCCGGTCAAAAATATCCTTGGCAACAGCATAATTCTGATATAGTTCCTTTCCCATACCTGCATACTGCGCCCCTTGTCCGCTAAACATAAATACAGTTTTCATGAACTTTCCTCCACGCTTTAAAAGACAGTGGATCCGATAACAAAATGATGAGAACCCCGTTGGACGAGGTTCTCAACTTTTCGGTCTTCACTGTCCGTTTCATCTGCTTGCTGGCGATAATCGATTATTTGTTGTTCTCAACAAAGTCTACGATATCTTTTACGGTAACAATAGACTCCGGATCCTCAATTGATACTTCAAACTCATCCTCAATATCATTAATGATCTGGAATACATCCAAAGAATCAGCGTCAAGATCATCTTTTACATTTGTCTCAAGTGTGATCTCATCTTCATCCTTTCCAAGCTGTGAAGCAATGATTTCTCTGATCTTCTCAAATACCATTTTCAGTTCCTCCTAAAGAAATTAGTTAAATTTATTATATTAACTGTGATGTCACAGTAATACACATTAATATTTACCACTGCACCAGCAGTGTTCCCCATGTAAGACCACCGCCAAATCCACAGAGGATCAACTTGTCCCCCTTATGAAGAAGTCCCTTTTCATTCATCTCATTTAATGCGATTGGGATACTTGCTGCTGATGTATTGCCATAATGCTCTATATTTACAAAAAATCGTTCCTGAGGAATCTTCAGCTTTCTGGCTGCCACCTCAACGATCCTAGCATTCGCCTGATGTGGAACAAAATACGCAATATCATCCTTGGAAAGCCCTGCAGTCTCCAGTACATGTTCCACACTGGATACGATCTTTTTGGTTGCAAATTTAAATACGGCTCTTCCGTCCATGGTCACATGACCACATTCCTTCTGCGGTTCTACCTCATTAAATGCATTGGCAGGGGAAAGTCTGCGGGCTGTAAGAACCTCATAATCCTCGCCTTTTGCTCCAAGCTCCTCCACGAGAATGCCATCCTCTGACTCAGAACGTTCCAGAAGAACACCTGCTGCTCCATCCCCAAATAAAACACATGTAGAACGATCCTTCCAGTCCACAATTTTGGAAAGGATCTCGCCGCCAATAACCAAGGCATTTTTGTATACACCGCAGCGGATAAATTTGTCCGCTACGCTGACTCCATACAGGAAACCGGAACATGCTGCTGTCACATCAAAAGCAACTGCATTTACTGCGCCAATCTCCTTCTGCACCATACATGCCGCACTAGGAGTACAATAATCCGCTGAAACCGTCGCAACAATGATCAGATCAATATCCGACGGGGCAACACCTGCTCTCTCCATAATCTGTTTTGCAGCTTTAGAGGTATAATACGATAAATCTTCGCCCCCCGAAATATGTCTTTCTCCAATCCCTGTTCTTTGTCTGATCCACTCATCGCTGGTATCCATGATCTTTGCCAGATCGTCATTTGTAATAATCCGGCTTGGAATACCCGCACCTGTGGCTGCTATTCTTGATGTAACCATTTTTTGCTCCTATTCTTTTTTCAATTTTCACATAATCAGTATATGACACAATACATCCCTACGTCAACACTTCTTTGCAAACGAATTTAAGCAAATTTGGATATCATTTCCAGTGAAGCCAGTAAAACATCCTCTTCCAAAGGCTTAGGAATCAAATGCTTCACCCCGATACTTTTTACCTCTTCCATGGTTCCTGAATCACAAAGAGAACTTAACATCAATATTTTTACATCGGGATCCTGCTTTTTCAGAATTTCTGCTGTCTCTAAGCCATTGAGCCCCGGCATTATGATGTCCAGAATAACAATATCCGGTTTTAACTCTTTATAGAGCTCAATTGCCTCTTCTCCATCCTTGGCATATGCAGTCACCTCGTAGCCGTTATCTTCTACAATGTCTTTTATCTGCTTTGATGCAAAGGGGGAATCATCAACCACCATAATTGTTGTACTCATATATCTTCTCCTCCATTCTGTTGAAATTCAAACTGAATAATAAAACGCAAAAAGCCTTGTCCATAACGATATGCAAGCAAGATATGATATGCCTGCTCATCCCTCCCAAAATCGGGATCATTCTCTCCAAAATATTCCGGAACGGAAAGCTTGGAAACACTGTCCGTCAATGTATTTACCTTTGAAACGATCCGACCGCAGACAATGTTCATATATTCATTCATATACAAAGAACATTCCTCTTCCGGTGGCATTTCTCCACCATACATTCCCGATAAGATCTGCTCAAACATCTCCCAATCCATTTCGCACTTAATATTTGCCAAAAAAAAACCTTTTGTATGTATCATCACAGTCAGGATCTTTTCCTGAGTACATTGATTAGAATCTGTTTTTTCCAGATCCAACCCGGTCAGCACCTTTGTCACCGCCAGAACCTCCTGGTTGGGAATGCGAAGTATGTCCCGAATATCTTCCATAATCGGTCCACCTCCTCCGTATTCTGATTACTTATCAATAAAACGCATTCTGGCATTTTCAGATGTTTTTTTGCGGTCAGCATTGGAAGCCGCTGTACTATATAAACTTTCCAATGATTTTGTCATAGTACGCTTACACTCCTTGCAAAATCTGCCGGTCAAAATAGCTGCTCCGCATTTTTCGCACTGGATCACTACACCGGAATCCTTAGAAAAGCTCAAACGTTCCTCTCTGATCCACCTCTTCAGCTGCTGTATCGGCACCTCCGTTTCCTCCGACACAACAGAAATGGAACTGGAGGGATTCTCCCGAATATAATCCTTTACCACAGAAAATTTCTTTTCCATTTTGTTATTGCATGCCGGGCAAAGGGGACTTCCTGTATAATTAAACAAATTGCCGCACATCTTACAATTTCTGACATCCATACAAACCTCTCCTTAATTTCCTTTTCCGATACATATACACAAAAAATAAATCTGATCGATCCCGATCTTCCGAAGCACTCTGGAACATGCCTCCATGGTACTTCCCGTCGTGTAAATATCATCTATGATTATAACACACTCCGGTAATCGATTC
Organism: uncultured Lachnospiraceae bacterium; assembly: GCA_934339135.1. Taxonomy (GTDB): domain Bacteria; phylum Bacillota; class Clostridia; order Lachnospirales; family Lachnospiraceae; genus Jutongia. The sequence goes on from CAKRHP010000009.1 coordinate 63,274, forward strand.
AACACTTCCCTTCCCCTTCCGGTTCGAAAAGCTCCCTCCAGATTCTTCAGACGTTCTGCCGCAGAAAGCTCCTTTTGAGGCTGCGTTGCTTTAGTCCGTACCAGCATATCGTTTCTCATTTCTATGCCACAATATTCTGCCAGATGCTTTGCAATCAGCTCAGCCTGATTGTATCCTCTTTTTCGAAGACGAGACCGGTGTACCGGCACCGGGATCAGCATCTGCGCCCCAATCTGCCGGATCCATCTGCCATAATGCCGATAAAGTTCTCCGGCATACACACTTCCATATTCTCTTCGGCCACTGTACTTAAATCTGGCAATAGACTCCTGCATCATTCCATCATAGAGCAGCAGGGCATTTCCCTGCCGGAAAGAATACTGTCTGTTCCTGCAGTCACTACAAAACTCTTCTTCCTCCCCCAGCGGCTTGCCACACCGGCAGCATTTTGGCTCCCGGATATATTGGATGTGCGTTGCGCATTCTTCACAAATACCCTCCACCCCCACCGCAAGCACCCTGTCACACACAGGACATCTGGCAGGATAAAAGTAATCCAGCAGACGATCACGAAAGCATCTCTGCATCTGAAGCCTCCAATTCCTGTATCCGCTGACAAAGGCTGGAATACCGCTTTTTTTCATTGATATTCCGGATCATCTGATCCACCATCTGCCGGCTTCCCACAATCGTTACACATTTTTTTGCACGGGTAACTGCCGTGTACAAAAGATTCCGGTTAAAAAGCATCCTCGGACCACTCAGCAGCGGAAGGATCACCGCCGGGTACTCGCTTCCCTGGGATTTATGTATCGTAATGGCATAGGCCAGCTCCAGCTCCTCCATATCACTAAAGTCGTATTCTGCAACTTTGCCCTCCTCAAACTCCACTGTAACCGTCTCCGTCAACGTGGAGATCGTACGTATCACACCACTGTCTCCGTTAAACACCCCTTCTCCTTCCTCATAAGCATCCCCAAACGCATTGACCTTTTTCCATTTCATCTGATAATTATTCTTGATCTGCATGACCTTGTCCTTCTCCCGGAACAGAACACTGTGAAACTCTTTCTCAATCTTATCCGGCATGGAAGGGTTCAGATACATCTGCAGCAACTCATTGAGCTTTAATACACCCAGTTCTCCTTTCCGCATAGGTGCCAGCACCTGAATGTCATAGGGTGACGCATTGACATATGGAGGGAGCTTCTGGACAATAAGCTGGATGACCACATTAATGATATCCTGCGGCTGGCTTCTCTCCAGGCAGAAAAAGTCTCTGCTTTCTTTTCGAAACTCCACCGGTTCTCCCCGGTTGATCCGATGGGCATTTAAAATAATATCGCTCTCCGCCGCCTGACGAAAGACCTTTTCCAGCCTCACAACATTGCAAAACTTAGACTGGATTATATCTTTCAGTACATTGCCCGGTCCCACTGACGGAAGCTGATTGGCATCTCCAACCATGATCAGCCTTGTCCCCGGAACCAGAGCCTTTAACAAAGCATGCATCAGATAGATATCCACCATGGACATTTCATCAATGATCACAACATCCGCCTCTAAAGGCTGCAACTCATTTCGTTCAAAATGCATCCCACTTCTGTCATCTCCATCTGCCGCTCCGTTCATTTCCAGCAGACGATGAATGGTCTGCGCCTCATATCCGGTTGTCTCTGACATTCTCTTTGCCGCTCTGCCGGTAGGTGCTGCCAGAAGAATATCCATTCCTTCTTCCTCAAAAATACGCACGATGGTATTGATCGTCGTTGTTTTACCGGTTCCCGGACCACCCATAATAACCATGACACCATTCTGAACCGCCTGAAAAACTGCTGTTTTCTGCATTTCATCCAGCTCAATTCTTTCTTCGCACTCTATAGATTTGACTTTCTTCTCCAGATCTTTTTCCTTTACCGGAAAATCAAGATTCAGATCTAAAAGCATTCTGGCACAATTCATTTCCATATAATACAGTCTGCCATAATACAGACATCGCTGGTCATCAATCTCACGACAGATGATCTGCTTATTCATACACAACTCGTCCACATGACAATCCACCAAAGCCGGCTCAAGCCCTAAAAGCTGCGCCGTCACATCGACCAGCTCCTTCTGTGGCAGATAACAGTGACCCTGCGCTGTAGACTGCTGCAGACAATATATGATACCTGCCTGAATGCGAAAATCAGAATCCTGATAAAAACCAGCCTGTCTTGCAATCTCATCGGCAATCTTAAAACCAACACCGGCAATATCCTCTGCCAGTTTATAAGGATTTGTCCGAAGTACCTCGTACATCTCCCGGCCATACTGCCGGTATATCTTTACCGCAAGATTCATACTGATCCCGTAGTCCTGCAGGAAGATCATCGCCTGGCGCATTTCCCGTTTTTCATTAAACTGATTTGCTGCCTGGATCGCCAGCTTCACACTGATCCCTTTCACCTCTGCCAACCGTTCCGGTTCCTCCTCAAAGATCCGAAAGGTATCTTCTTTAAATTTCTTGACAATACGCGCTGCCAGGGCGGGTCCAATCCCCTTGATGGCACCGGAACCCAAATACTTCTCGATCGCCATGGAATCCTCCGGCTGTTTTTCTTCATATGAGGAAACCTTGATCTGTTCTCCATATTCTTTATGAAAAACTCTCTCCCCCCGTACTACCAAATACTGTCCCTCTGCCACATAAGAAAAGCATCCCACGCAGCATATCTCATCATCCCATTCCGGATGGGACAGATGCAGCACGGTATATCCGTTTTCTTCATTGCGAAACACGATATTTTCTACGTATCCTTCTAATTCTTCCATTTCATCCCCCATTTAAAAAAGTAAAAAAAGCCACTGTAAAAAAACAGCGGCCCGTTTTGTATTTTATTTTATAATTTGTACTGTTGTTTTAAATTATCATATAACTGCTGCGCCAGACCAATCTGACCACTTTCCGTAACCGAAGATGCAAGCTGTTCATTGCGCATATCCGCAAACATCTTGGTATATTCTCCCTGTTCATCCTCATTTTCGGTGGTTTTCTTTGCTTCCTCGATCATTTTCTGCACAAAATATGTCTCAAAGCTCTTGCACGCTTCCATTAACTCTTCATCGGAAGAATTCTCGCTGACACCACCAATCTTATCTGATGCCGAACCTGCAGATACATTGCTAAGCTGTGAAGAATAAGTGTCATACAGGGATGACACATCCAAAACTGAACTCATAGAAGTCTCTCCTCCCTTATCTTTTATCTCCCGTCAAAACCAAATTATGAACGTAAATTATTGGCCTGCTGAAGCATCTCATCCGATGCAGTGATCGCCTTGGAATTCATCTCGTAGGCTCTCTGTGTGACGATCATATCAACCATCTCATCCACAGCTTGAACATTCGAGGCCTCTAAATATCCATTTTTCACGATACTTCTCTTTAAAGCTGCATCGTCCCCCTCAATCCGGGCCTCTCCGGAAGCATCGGTAGCCACATAATAACTGTCGCCAACCTTTTCCAGACCATTTGTATTATTAAACTGCGCCATTCCGATGTTAATGCCTAGAGGAAGTGCATTGCCATCGTCACCAACATATCCGATGCCGCCATAATTATCAAAACGAAGCTTGGTGGTATCCACATCTGCGTCAAAACTGATCTCCTTACCGGTAGAATCCAGAACAGCATATCCCTCCTGCGTGGTCAGCGACCAACCACCTGAGGTATTCTTGGATAAATTAAAATGACCGTTTCTAGTGTAGCACTGTGTACCATCCGGCTTCTGGATCATAAATAATCCCTCGCCTTCAACCGCAAAATCAAATGCCGCATTGGTGGTCGTAAAAGATCCCTGGGTAAACTGGGTTGCTATGGAACCAACCTTCACACCTAGACCAACCTGTGCACCGATCGGTTTCTGATTTCCCTCAGAATCCGTCGTTTTTTTCTGGATATTCTGATATAAAAGTGTCTGAAAACGTGCCGTTTCCTTTTTATAGCCTGTCGTATTGATATTTGACAGATTATTGGACAATGTATCCATACTGGTCTGCTGGGCTTTCATACCGGAAGCAGCCGTCCAAAGAGCTCTCATCATAATTTATTCACACCTTCCTATCCTACTTTACCTACATCATTGACCGAACGGTTTAATAAGCTGTCCTGTGTCTGGATCATTTTCTGTCCCGCCTCATAAGCACGGGTGATCGTGATCATATCCACCATCTGATCGATCACATTCACATTAGACTGCTCTGTATATCCCTGTTGCAGAGAATATTTTCCTTCTACAGCAGTTGCACCGTCAACTGTCTCCCAAAAATTATCTCCATACTGCTTAAGATAGTTGTAATCCTCAAAATCGGTAATCTTAATGGTATCCACATAAACATTATCTGCATACACCGCACCGTCCTGATCGATCACGATTCTGGCTGCATCCGTAGGAACCTGAAGGTCTCCTCCCTCTCCCTGAAGATGGTTGCCGTCACTGTCCACAATAAAGCCATCCTTTGTGGCGGTAAAGCATCCGTTTCTCGTATAACAGGTCTTATCCTCGCCTTTGGCATTGGTTGTGCGGACTGTAAAGAAGCCTTTTCCCTGAATCGCAATGTCATATGTATTCTCCGTCTGCCGCAGGGAACCCTGATCCCAGTTGGTATATGTCTCACCAATCTTGACACCCAGACTCATATTTCCAATAGGTTCATCAACAAATCCATTGGACCTGTCCCGGATCTTATACGTCAGCATCTCCTTAAATGCCTGACTGGTCACCTGCTCCTCCTTATAACCGATCGTGGCGGAATTCGCAAGATTATTTGAAATAATATCCAGTCTTTTCTGCTCATTATACATTCCCGTATACGCAGTATACAAACCTCTTGTCATGGGATTCCTCCTTCTTACAAGCTTTCCGGAAAACTTCAACTGACCGGATCAAAATCCAGTCAGTTTCTCTTAATATATATCGGCTGATGACCGCATCCGCTTAAGCCTCATCATGCTTTCCACTTAAAAACTCTACAAACTGGCCGGTACCGATCGCTACTGCGGTCATCGGATCCTCTGCCGTCATGGTCGTAATGCCGGTCTTCTCCTCGATCAGCTCCTCCAGACCATAAAGAAGACTTCCTCCACCGGTCAGAACAATACCACGGTCAGAAACATCTGCCGCAAGCTCTGGTGGTGTTTTCTCCAGAACACTGTGAACTGCCTCAACGATCTGAGAAGTGATCTCTTTCAACGCATCCATAGTCTCATCGGAAGTAACGGTAATGGTCTTTGGCAGTCCTGTCACAAGATTACGTCCGCGAACGTCCATGGAAACAACCTCCGGACGCTTATAAGCAGATCCGATCTGGATCTTAATATCCTCTGCTGTACGTTCACCGATCAGAAGATTGTGCGTCTTACGCATATAACGAACAATTGCCTCATCAAAATCATCCCCCGCAACCTTAATGGAAGTACTTACAACCGTCCCCCCCAGAGAGATTACGGCAATATCAGCAGTACCACCACCGATATCCACGATCATATTTCCACATGGTCTGGAAATATCAATCCCTGCTCCAATTGCGGCTGCGATCGGTTCCTCAATGATCGCTACCTCGCGGGCACCTGCCTCATAAGTAGCATCCTCTACTGCCTTCTTCTCCACCTCTGTAACACCACTCGGTACACAGACACTGATACGCGGCTTTCTGAAACGTGTTTTTCCACAAGCCTTCTGAATAAAATAACGGAGCATCTTCTCTGTTACGGTATAATCAGAGATAACCCCCTGGCGCAGCGGTCTGACCGCTACAATATTTCCCGGGGTACGTCCCAGCATCAGACGTGCATCCTCACCAATTGCTTTGATCTTATTGGTATCACGATCAAACGCAACAACAGACGGCTCCCTTAAAACAACACCCTTTCCCTTTATATATACAAGTACATTCGCTGTACCAAGATCAATTCCGATATCACTACCAACCATTTGTTTTCTCCTTTCCTTACATCCTATTTCTCTATTTTTTCCGTTTTGTAACAAAAATAAACGTATTCTATGCTATTATATACCATTTTTCAGATAATTCAAAGACTATTTTCATTTTCTGCCAATTTTTCATAAAAAAGTTATAATTATTCATTGATTCCCGTCAATATGTATATTACACTTAACTCATATTTAGCCGCTTACACAAGGAGGAATATCATGAAATCATCTACTGTCCAACTCCATCACGAGGAACGTATCATCAGCCGTTTTTGCGCCCTTCGGGTTTCCCGGTATATGCTCTGCATCCTGCTTTGTCCTCTGTATTTTGTTCATTATCCGGCCGCTCTTTATCCTCTGGTGGCTCTTCTGGTGCTGCCTCCGTCCCTGAATCTCATTTTAGAAACTTCCCATCCCCAGGACAATGAAACAGCCAAAAAGCAATCTTCCATGCCCCAGATCATGGAGCAGTATCATTTCAGCTATACCGGGCACCGCTCCGAACGTTTTTGTTTCATCCTTGGCCTGGTCCTTCTGGCAGTCTGGCAATGGATCCAGCCGGCCGAATACTGGTATGATCTTCCTCTCGGAAAAGTTCCCCTGATCCTGCTGGTCTTTTATTATATATCACAGACGCTTCTATCCTTCTACTACCGTTTTTCCATTCAAAAAAATCTGCGGCAATAAGCTTCTTGGAATAAATTATATGCACAACAAAAATCCGTCCTCTTTTGAGAACGGATTTTATTATTTTATTTGATATAATGAGCTATTTATGTATGATCCCGTATCATATCACCCATATCCTAAAGCAACGAAGCGGGCTTCTTGCTCTGCTCCTGAAAATACTGATAAATCTCCTGCACTGTCCGGTAAGTCAGACTGGAGGTATCCTCCGTCTGCGCTGCCTCCTCCAGAACAGATGCCATGGAATCCGCCATCTTGGAAGCCTGCGTCGTCTGTGTATTCAAATATGACTGTAAAATACCGGCAAATCCAGAAATCCCCTGCGACAACCCCAGCAGACTGTCATCACTTTCGGAAACACCGGACAATCCATACAGGGAATCCAACCCCTCCATGCTGTCCAAAGAAGATAATCCATATCCCAGCCCGGAACCGATAGTATTCATAAGTCCTGACGAATCAGAAGAATCCTCACTGCTGCCGGATATCGCGTTGAACATTGTACTCATGGAGTTATGATCGATCAGATACTGGTAATACAGGTCTCTCGACAAATTGGATAACGAAGAAACAGATGAAATATCTGACATAAATAACTCCTTTCCGGTATAAAACCTTATAGTCTGAACAAATGTCACGGATAACTATCCGATTTTAACTCTTTTATCATATCATTTTCTCTATCGACAGTCAACTATGGTATACTGCAGCTCCTGGTATCTTTCATTGATCTTCGGAATATAAATAATATCCATAAAGCAGCCGGTGGCACGGCCATCCACCAGATCCTGCCACATCTGTTCCGAATATTTCCGGCAGATTTCCCGTTTCATACACTGGTCTGTTCGAAAATCCACCAGATTATAGCGTTTCCCCTGATCCACCGCCATAAAGCTTCCCACCTGCCCCTCTTTTCCACGAATTTTTACGGACAAGATCTCCAATCCGCGTCTGGCAAAAAGCGCGCCTTCGTTTTTTTCTCCCACCGGCTGCAGATAGTTTAATTCCCGCACAAGATTTCCGTTAATCTCCGCCAATGTAACCTCCCGGTCGATGGTTACCTTTTCCGTCAGATCCTTCTGGGTCAGGGTGCATCTTTGGTTCAGGGTATCTCTCAAAATATCAAGATTCCTTTCCTCCAGAGAAAATCCCGCCGCCATAGCATGACCTCCGTATTCCAGCAAAAGATCCCCACAGGCATTGAGCTCCTGCTGCATGTGGTATCCCGGTATGGAACGTCCGGATCCTTTCAGATGATCGCCCGATCTTGTGAGTATCATAGTAGGACGGTAATATTTCTCCTTGATCCTGCCTGCCACGATCCCGGCAACACTCTCCGGACACTGCTCCACAAAAACCACCAGCACATTCTGACTCAGATATCCTTCCTCCTCAATCTGCTTTTCTGCCAGTTCCGTAGACTTTGCCGTAATATCTTTCCTGCTCTCATTCAGGGCGATCAGTTCTCCTGCCAGCTTATCCGCCTGTTCCTGATCCTTGGCAAGCATCAATTCTACACCCGTAGAGGCATCTTCCAGCCGGCCTGCGGCATTAATACACGGACCGATCCGAAAACCTATACAACCGGAATCCACTGCCCGGTTCAGATCAAGCTGACGGATCAGAGAAGCCAGTCCCCTGTTGGTACTATGCTGCAAAAACTCCAGTCCACAACTGACAATCGTTCTGTTTTCCTGTTGAAGGGGAACCACATCACAGACCGTTGCGATCGCAGCCATAGACAAAAGCTCATTTAAGAACTCCCCATCTTCCCTGTCGTTATACAGCTCCGCGATCAGACGATATACCAATCCTGCGCCACACATTTCTCTCCATGGATATCTGCTCTCTTTTCTTTTGGGATCCACCACGGCATCTGCCGGAGGAATCTGTTCCTCCCCTGTCTCATTATCCAAAGGTACATCATGATGATCCGTCACGATCATCGTCATTCCAAGCTCTTTAGCACAGACTACCGCATCCCAGGCAGAAATGCCATTGTCACAGGTAATAATGGTGTCCACACCCTTTTCCTGAGCCTGCTCCACCATATAACTGCGCAGCCCATAACCGTCTCTCTGCCGGTGAGGCACACGCCAGCTCACATCGGCTCCCAGTCTCTCAAGTCCCAGCACCAGAATCGCAGTAGACATCACACCATCCACATCATAATCCCCGATCACCTGTATCTTTCGGTGCATCTGTATCTTTTCTTTTATAATTTCCAGTGCCGGATCCAGATCATAAATATCATGAGCAGTATGCAGCTTCTCCATCGAAGGATATAGGTAATCATCTATGGCATTCCAGTCATAAAGACCTCTCTTTACCAGCACCTCCGCAAAAATTTCTGATATATGATATCTTTCCGCAATCTTTTTCAGATCCGCAGGATTTCTTTTTATCATCCACTGTTTCATTTGTATAACATCCTTCACTTTGTTATAATGAATTTATCATAATTGCCTATTGCTGTAAAGCCAACACATAAATCCACTCAGCAAACAATATGCCTGCACTCCAAACCTGGCAGGTTGAAGCAGAAAGGAATGGAAGATTATATGAAATGGATCCAATACAAAGTATCTACAACCACGGATGCCGCAGAGGTCATCGGAGAGCTTCTTTACGAGCTTGGCATACAGGGCTTTGAAATCTCTGACCATGTTCCTCTGACACCGGAGGAAGAAAAGCAGATGTACACCGATATTCCGGCAGATTTAGGACCGGATGACGGCAGATCCGTCCTGACCTTCTACACAGAAGGGGAGAACGATCCACAGGAACGGGAGTTTTTCAGCACCGGTTCCTCCCTGCGGGATGCCGATTTTGCCCCGGCACCGGCAGAGCAAAGCCCGGAAGAACTGATTCAGGCTTTCCTCGGGAGAATCAAAGAGATGCAGCAATTTTTTCCATTTCCCGATCCGAAAATCTCCTATTCCGTACAGGACGATTCCCAGTGGAAGGATAAATGGAAGGACAGCTTCCATCCGTTCCGGGTATCGGATGACCTGATCGTCACTCCCGTCTGGGAACCACAACCTGAAATTGCTACCACAAAGGATACTCTCCTTCTGATCGAGCCCGGCTCTGCCTTTGGAACCGGCACCCACGAAACCACCCGCCTCTGTATGACCTCCCTGAGGAAATATATTTTTCCGGAAACAACCATCTTGGACGCAGGCTGTGGCAGTGGTATTCTGGCGATTGCAGCACTTCTCTACGGAGCAAAAAGTGCATTTTGTCTGGACATTGATCCTTCTGCCGTTACCGGCACATTGGAGAATGCAGAACGGAATCACATTGGAAGCGATCGTATCCGGGCCATCCACGGCAACATTCTCGAGGACAGCGCCACGATCAAAGCAGCCTGTCCGGAGCCTTTTGATGTTGTGGTTGCAAATATTCTTGCCGATGTGATCATCCCTCTTGCGGGTATGATCCGTCCCTTCCTTAAGGCCGACGGTGTATTTATCTCCTCCGGCATCCTTGCCAGCCGTGGAGATGATGTCCGCAAAGCACTGACAGATAATAATTTCACGATCATCGAGGAAAACACTCTTGGAGAATGGATCTCTTTTGTAGCAAAACCGTAAATTGACATAAAAAAATTATAAGCATTTTCCCATACAAAATAAGGTGCCACTGTTACGTGACACCTTATAATCTTATCTGATATACTTTGACATCCGATAAACACTCTTATGCATTCTTCTTGCCAAGTTTTCTTTTCATTGTATACCACAAAGTACCGGTAATACATACGGAAGAATATGCTCCGCAGATGATACCTGCCATCAGAGGGATTGCAAAATCCTTTACAGAATCTACACCGAGAATACCCAGCATAAATACCATGATGAACGTGGTAATGGAAGTATTGATACTTCTGGTCAATGTCTGTGTGATACTGTCATCCACAATCTGATCCAGAACGGAAGAATCCTTGCGTCCGTTCAGGTTCTCACGGATACGGTCAAAGATAACGATGGTTGCGTTGATAGAGTAACCAACAATGGTAAGCATACATGCAATAAATGTATTACCTACGGAAATCTTGGACACCGCATATACCAAAAGCACGATCGCACAGTCATGAAGCAATGCCAAAACAGCACTGCTGGCAAAGATAACATCCTTGAACCGGAACCAGATATAGATCAGCATACAGATCGATGCTATGATCACGGATACAATTGCGTTTGTCTTCATCTCATCCGATACTGCTGCACTGATGCTGTCGTACTGGATGTTCTTTTCCTGCACCTTAAACTTATCTACTAACTGATTGGTCAGATCTGCTCTCTGATCGTCCGTAAGCTCTACCGTCTTAACCGATAAAGTATTGCTTCCGGCCACATCAGAAATAATAACATCGTTTGATCCACTTGTCTTGCTGAAGATACTCTCTACCTGCTTCTTCAGATCATCATCGATCTTTTCCCCGCTGTCAAAGGTAACATTGTAAGTAGTGCCGCCCAGGAAATCAAGACCATAATTTAAAATATGACCGATTCTTCCAGTCTTATTGACAACCAGCATAACGATACATGCCAGGATCAATACACCGGAAAGTGCAAAGAACTTCATTCTGTTGGCAACAAACGGGATACGCTTTCTCGCACCCTCAACACCAAAGTATTTCACATCGTCAATGCCAAGAACATACATTGCCTGAAGAAGAAGCTTTGTGATAACAAGGGCTGTAAACATAGACAGAATAATACCGATTGCCAATGTGGTCGCAAATCCCTTGATCGTACCGGATCCCTTCAGATAAAGCACGAATGCTGCGATCAATGTGGTTACATTACCATCCACGATAGCGGATAACGCCTTATCAAAACCAAGCTTAATACTCGTCTGTACGGACTTACCCTTCGCAAGCTCCTCCTTGATACGGGTGAATATGATAACATTCGCATCCACCGCCATACCAATATTCAAAATGATACCGGCAACACCCGGAAGTGTCAGGGTAACATTTAAGCCATTTAATACCACAAGCATCAGCACCAGATAGAACAACAGTGCAACAGATGCTGCCAGACCCGGAAGTCTGTAGAATACTACCATGAACAGTACTACCAGAGCAAATCCGATCGCACCCGCCAGAAGACTTGTCTTAATTGCATCAAGACCAAGCTGAGCTCCAACCACCTGAGACTGTGCCTCTTTCAGTTCCAGAGGAAGTGCACCGATACGGATACCTGCTGCCAGCTCCTCTGCGTCAGCAAATGTCTTAAAGCTTCCGGAAATCTGAGCCTTACCATTGAGGATCTCACTCTGGACTGCCGGAGAAGAAAGCTCTTTTCCATCATAGATAATATAAATTCTCTTCTTCGATGGGGCTGCTGCCTGTGTGGCTGCTCCAAATTTTTTGGTTCCCTTTTTGTTGAAGGTAATATCAACGACATTCTCTTTGTTCTTTGTCGTCTCATCCTGAATGGTATTGGCCTCAGCATTCTTTACCTCAGAACCGGAACAGATGACTTTACTCTTGTCATATGTAACGGTACCATCCTTCTTCACGGTAACATCATCCTCTGCCACGAAGTCAAGAGAACCCTCTTTACCAAGGCTCTTTAATACTTCCTCTGCATCCGCAACACCCGGGATATCTACCTCAATACGCTTGTCTCCCTGCTGTACAACAGAGGACTCTGTACTGTATACCTCGGCACGCTGCTGCATCTTCTGGATCGTATCCTTCATCTCTGTGTCTGTCGGATTATCCTTGACTGCCTCATACGTGATACTGACACCGCCGGCCAGATCCAGTCCCAACCTGATGTTCTGAGCACTTCCCTTGTGGGCAGCTCCCAGTCCAACCAGAGTCGTGTAACCACAAAATGCGATCGCTGCTATAATCACGATTATAGTGAGCAATCCTTTCCTTTTGTTCTTCATTGCTACATATCTCCTTTAAATAACTCTTTTTCGCAGATATTCTTATGCTTTCGTTCCGTACACGCATAAAAAACCACGTTAAAGATTATTATAGCATAGTCAATGAAAGATTGGCAAGAGATTCCTTATATTTCCTTAAGCCTTTCACAAACCCATTTTACCGTCCACTGAAATAAACTTTTCCGCCCTTGGCATCAATGCCTTTATAGTAGAACAATTCCTCTACCGTCACAAGCTGGAAGCCTTTCTTACACAGCTTTGGTACCAACTTTTCCACAGCGGCAGCCGTACTTGGATATAGATCATGCATCAACACAATATCTCCATCTTTAATACTTTTACAGCGCTTTAATATTTTTGCTTTATTTCTGCTTGCCCAGTCCTCCGTATCCACACTCCAATAGATCATCGGGATCTGAATGGTCTGGCGCATTTTGTCATTGACATTGCCATACGGCGGACGCAGCATCGTCGGGTTCTCCCCGTTAATCTTTTTCATAACACGAAATGCCCTTTTTAATTCCCGGCGCATCTGCTTTTTTTTCATTTTGCTGAGATCCCCGTGATCAAAGGTATGGGTCGCGATCTGATTTCCCTTTTGAAAAGCATTTTTCATGGTATCTGCATATCGTTCCACACGATTACCAACCACAAAAAAAGTAGCTCTGGAATCATTCTTTGCCAAAACCCTGACAATACGATTCGTTACACGGTCATAAGGACCGTCATCAAAAGTCAGTGCCACCATCGGTTTATCCGGATCCAGATCTTTGCGGATATGCTCTACCGAAGCCTTTTCTTCCGGTGGTTTCTTCGTTTCCAACGGCTTCTCTGCCTTTTTGTTTTTTTCCTTCTGATCCACAGAAGCTTCTGTCTTTAGCTGGGTTTTATCCTGTTCCCCCTGACGGTTCAGGCGCACAAGCTGCACTGCCATTGCAATGATCACAATTCCAAGCACTACAGCCGCACTCATCATGATCCCTATAGAACGGGTATCCCCCTGTCCTCTTCTGTCATTTCCCTTATCTCCTCTGCTCATCTTCTACTCACCTTTTCTTCCTTCATTCACTTGTGCTTTTCGCGAGCATTTTGTCCCCTCTTTTTTCGCACACCGACTATCATAACACAACTGATTTTTTTATCATCACACAATGTTTACTTTTATATTAAATAACTATTAACTATCTGATAACTTTTATTTATCTCCATGATCCGCCGGAGCAATCATTCCACCGATCATTCCCGCAACCACACAGATAATGCCGCTGCTGATCGTCTGAAAATTCATTGTGAGTCCCTGATGATAAATAACATTTCCCACCAGCAAAAGTACCAGAAAATAGCCAAAGCCCATCAGTGCTCCCCAGAGAAATTTCTGTTTTCCCCTGATCTGTCCAATACAAAAGCCTCCTATCAGAGAAGAGATCACATACGCAGCGATCACTCCTCCACCGATAAACCCGGGATTCATATGTCCATTCAACATAACTGCCGAAATCACTGCCAGGATCACCGCGGAGATCACCAGCATTCCCATTAATATCACAAAGAATCCTATCACATTTTTACTTTTCATTGTTCGCTCCTGAAAATCACGTTTTGTTATCTATTGTATGTTCATTTGTGTTAAACTATTCAGCAGAACAAATATCAGGAGGGATTTCCATGACGAATTATATTGATCTGCATACACATTCCAATGCTTCCGATGGCACATGCACTCCCACGGAAGTGGTACAGCGTGCCGCACAGAAGGGACTTCATGCCATGGCATTGACTGACCACGACACCGTATCCGGTGTGGAGGAAGCCACGAACGCCGCCGTTTCGCTTTCTCTGCCCATCCAGGTCATCCCAGGCACAGAACTTTCCGTGGCATACCAAAAGCAGGATATCCATATCGTGGGGCTTTTTGTGGATCACTGCAACAAAGCTTTTCAGGATATGACACAGCTTCTGATCCGGCGCCGTCAGGAACGAAACGAGGAAATGATACGACGCTTCAACAAAAACGGCATCCCTGTCACCTACGAGGATCTCACCCAGGGAAATCCAGATGCCGTGATCACCAGAGCGCATTTTGCCAGATATCTCGTGGAACATCAGATCGTCAAGATGCCAAATGAGGCTTTCAAAAAATATCTGGATCCCGGCTGTCCTTATTTCATTCCACGGGAATATATCCAGCCGGAGGACGGAATTGAGATTATCCGAAAAGCCGGTGGTGTTCCGATCCTTGCTCATCCCCTTCACTACAAGCTGCCCCAGAAGGAGCTGGAGGCATTGATCGCCCGGCTTAAAGATGCCGGACTTATGGGAATTGAGGTGAAATATTCCAACCATACCATGCAGGATGAATATTATGCCGGCCAGCTTGCTTCCCGTTTCCACCTGCTGCCAAGCGGCGGCTCGGACTTTCATGGAGCCAACAAACCGGCGATCGATATCGGTACCGGCCGTGGAAATCTCGCTGTACCATATGAATATCTTGAAAAGCTTGCAGCGGCCGTAGACTATCCTTTATCCTGACAGACACATATACATATTTCCCTCATAACATTTCCAAAATAAAAGCTGCAATTCCTGCAAAACAAAAACGTCTGAAGAAAACCTCTTCAGACGCTTTTTATCATATATCAGCAAAATAAATTCGATTATTTGTTTTCGTTGCCCTGCTTATCAATCTCTACGATGTTTTCCTTTTTCATCGGGATACGGCAGTTTTTGTTATTACCAAACTCTACAATGACAACTTCATCCATAATATCAATTACAACACCGAAAAATCCACTGGTAGTCAGAACGCTGTCTCCTACCTCCAGAGTAGTGAGCAGAGTATCATGCTCCTTCTGCTGTTTCTTCTGTGGACGGATGGCAAAGAACCAGAAAATACCGATGATAGCTGCATAGATCACTACCATACTGAGAATCCCCTGTGTTGTAGACGCCTGTCCGTTTGCTGATGCCAATACGCTTATTGCATTCATTTTAGTTCCTCCATACTTTCTAATTTTTTCTTTTTATATTCCTGGAAGCATCCCTGTTCGATCGCCTCCCGAATTTCTTCCATTAAATGATTATAGAACCACAGATTGTGCGTTACCATGCAACGAAGTCCCAGCATTTCCTTGGCTTTTAGCAGATGACGGATATAAGCACGGCTGTACCTGCGGCATACCGGACATCCACAATCCTCATCCAACGGCCGGTCATCTCTCTCATACTTTGCATTAAAGAGATTCATCTTTCCATGGTTGGTGTATGCATGACCATGTCTGCCATTGCGGGCAGGATATACGCAGTCAAAGAAATCCACACCACGCTCCACAGCCTCCAGAATATTCTGTGGTGTACCCACTCCCATCAGATAAACCGGCTTGTCCTCCGGCAGATAATCAATCGTCTTCTCGATGACCTCATACATTTCATCGTGGGTTTCTCCCACTGCCAGACCACCAAAAGCATATCCAGCCAGATCCATCTCTGAGATTCTTTTGGCATGCTCGATCCGGATATCCTCAAAAGTACCCCCCTGATTGATACCAAATAATAACTGATGAGGATTCAACGTCTCCTCCAGACCATTCAGACGATTCATTTCCTTCTGACAACGCTCCAGCCATCTTGTGGTACGGTCAACAGAATCCTGCATATACTTCCTGGTGGCAGGATGCGGCGGACACTCATCAAATGCCATCGCTATCGTCGAAGCAAGATGCGACTGTATCTGCATGCTCTCCTCCGGTCCCATAAAAATGCGGTGACCGTCAATGTGGGAGTTAAAATATACACCTTCCTCTTTGATCTTGCGAAGTCCCGCCAGAGAGAAAACCTGAAATCCACCGGAATCTGTCAGCACCGGACGATCCCAGACAGCAAACTTACGGATGCCTCCCATGTCATAAACCACATCATCCCCGGGTCTCACATGAAGATGATAGGTATTGCACAGCATGATCTGTGTCTCTATCTCCTCCAGATCTCTGGTAGAAACGGCTCCCTTGATAGCACCGATCGTGCCGACATTCATAAACACCGGAGTCTCCACTGTCCCGTGAACCGTCTCCAGCCTGGCACGTTTCGCCCTTCCATCCTTACATAATACCTTATACATTCTTTTTATTTCCTCCAATATGTCTATCCGCGATAATAGCACCGGAATGCCCTCTGTGTCAATATCTGCGGAATAAATCTAATAAGAATTTAATAATTAGAATGATCGCTACGACAGGAATGACAACCGTTACAGTAAGCTTTAGCACAAAGATCAGCACCGCGATCACAATGATGGCAATAGAGATCAGCATCGCATAACGGAATACCTTATCATACCATTTTTCACCGGAGCCTCCATTCGGATAAACACTGTCTGTCCGGGTTTCCCTGCTGTAATCATCTCTCGCCTGTTCCTTATAAAAATCTGCCATGGGTCCTTTTGAAGCCGTAAAAGAATCAATCAGTGTTCTCGCGATCAGCCGGGGATCTCCCAGTTCCTCGCACACCTCTCTCTCAGACTTACTGCTCTCCGCAAAATAATTATCATAATAGCGGATATTGTCCTCAATATCCTGTACCGGAATATTGCCCTCTAACGCCATGCGCAGTTCTGATAGAAACTCTCTTCTGGTCATGCTCTATCCTCCATTATAGAAACAACTTTGCAGCCTGCATAAATACAGGCTGCAAAGCTGTTATATCCGTGTACGGCAGATGCCGTTATGCCCACTGCCGTCTCTATATATTCCTTTGTCGGTTTAGTTGAAAGCCTTTCCAACAGATCCGAAAAGCTCCATCTTCTCCTTAACAGTAGCTTTAATAGCCTCTGCGCCAGGAGCAAGAAGCTTACGAGGATCAAAGCCCTTGCCCTGAAGGTCCTTCCCCTCCTCAATATACTTACGGGTAGCTTCCTGGAATGCAAGCTGACACTCTGTATTTACATTGATCTTTGCAACACCGAGAGAGATTGCTTTCTTGATCATATCTGCCGGGATGCCTGTACCACCATGAAGCACGAGAGGCATATCACCAGTCTTAGCCTGAATCGCATCGAGAGTCTCAAAGCTCAGACCAGCCCAGTTCTCAGGATACTTACCATGGATGTTACCGATACCTGCTGCAAGCATGGTTACACCAAGATCTGCAACCTTCTTACACTCCTCAGGATCTGCACACTCACCGGCACCGATGACACCGTCTTCCTCGCCACCGATAGAACCAACCTCTGCCTCAAGAGAAAGGCCAAGGATGCTACAAGCATTTACAAGCTCTGTCGTCTTCTGTACGTTCTCCTCGATCGGAAGGCTGGAACCATCAAACATGATAGAAGAGAAACCTGCATTGATACAAGCCTTTGCACCCTCGAATGAACCGTGATCCAGATGAAGTGCTACAGGAACTGTGATGTTAAGCTCCTCGATCATTCCCTTTACCATACCAACGATAGTCTTGTAACCACACATATACTTTCCAGCACCCTCAGATACACCAAGGATAACCGGTGACTCCAGCTCCTGTGCTGTCTGAAGAATAGACTTTGTCCACTCCAGATTGTTGATATTAAACTGACCTACTGCATAGTGACCTGCTTTTGCTTTTGTAAGCATTTCTTTTGCTGATACTAACATAATCTTAATCCTCCATTTGTATAATTCACTACAAAAACCTCAATTCGTTGCTATTATATACCATTTTTTTCAAAAAGAAAATAGCAATTCTATAAAATATTAATGAAATAACGCTTTAATATCGTCCATATGCTTCATTGCCTGATCATATCCCGCCTGCCAGGACTGCCGCAGAACCTTCACATCCTTTTCCAGACTTTTCAGCGGAGTCTCCGGGCGCAGCAGCACGGCACGCCCCTGTTTTTCCAGCTCTTCACAAAGTTTTACGGAGCGGTTGTACTTTTTGTAACGGTTGACCAGTGCACGGGCAATGGCCGGATATTTCTTTTCAATGCTGCGGGCGATCAGAATATCTGAACGGCGGCATGCCTTGATATATCCCTTCGGCCTGGTAAGCACTACCAGCACCTTTTCATTGCCATCAGACAACACCTTATCGATGGGGATCGGATCAGCAAGTCCGCCGTCAAAGTATTCTCTGCCCCGGATCACCGCCGGAGGAATGATCCCCGGCAATGCACAGGTACCGTGAAACACTTCAAAATCCCTGTCAATATCCTTCTGGGTAAAATACTGTACATGACCTGTCTGTGCGTCCGTGGTAACCGCAATAAACTGACCGTCATATTTCTGAAAGGTTTCCATGTCAAAGGGAACATGGATGTTTGGAATATCACGAAACGCAAACTGCACTCCAAACATGCTTCTTTCCTTCAGAAGATTTCTCTTGCCCATATACCGCTTGTCGTTGCGGTACTTTTCCAGCACCTCAATGTTGCGTCCTCTCTGTCTGGAAATATACGATGCCGCATCGGCACTTCCTGCGGACACCCCGATACAATAAGGAAACATAATGTCCTCATCCAGTAAAGCATCCATCACACCACAACTAAACACCGGGCGGAATGTTCCACCCTCAAATAATACTGCCGGCATACCTGCCATCCTTTCTCAAAGCTTACTCTACAGAAACCACCTTGTAATCCAGCTCCTCTACTGCCTTTGTCAGCACATCATCTGCCACATCCGCTGTAAGTGTAACAACTGCCGTTCCTTTCTCGTGGCTTGCCTGAGCCTCTGCCACACCGTCAATGGCCTCCAGAGCCTTCTTTACATGTGCCTCACAATGTCCGCACATCATTCCCTCAATATGAATTGTTTTTGTCATTTGATTGTCCTCCTCTTTCTTATTATTAGAACTATCTGAAATAATATTAACTGCGATCGCATCTTTTCTTTTGTGATCCCTGCCGGCATTGTGAAGCTTAAAAAGATTCAGACGCAGAGCATTTGTTACAACGCAGAAGCTTGACAGACTCATGGCCGCCGCTCCAAACATCGGATTTAACTTCCAGCCAAACAACGGGATCCAGACTCCTGCCGCCAGCGGAATCCCAATGACATTATAAATAAATGCCCAGAAAAGATTTTCATGAATATTTCTCAGTGCCGCCCGGCTTAACCGGATCGCCGCAGGCACATCACTGAGACGGCTCTTCATCAGGACCACATCTGCCGCATCAATGGCAACATCCGTACCTGCGCCAATGGCAATACCCATATCCGCTCTGGTAAGTGCCGGTGCATCATTGATGCCATCGCCCACCATCGCTACCTTGCCAAACTTTTGCAGCTCGCGGATCACATTTTCTTTGCCATCCGGCAATACATCTGCTACCACCTCATCCACACCGGCCTGTGCACCAATGGCTTCTGCCGTTCTACGGTTGTCTCCTGTGAGCATTACCACATGGATGCCCATATTCTGAAGCTCTCGGACTGCCTGTGGGCTGTCCTCCTTGATTACATCCGCTACCGCGATCATACCGATATACCGGTCATCCCGCAGGAAGCACAGAGGCGTCTTTCCCTGTCCGGCAAGCTCCTGTGCCTGTTTTGTTACCTGTCCAGAAAGTCCGGTACGACTACTGATATAAGCAACACTTCCACCGGTAAGATGTACTCCCTCGCAGACAGCCGACAGACCATTGCCCAGTAGTGCCTGAAATTCACTGACTTCCTTAGAGCTTACACCTTTTTGGGTACCATAGTCAAGAACGGCCCTCGCCAAAGGATGCTCACTCATCTGCTCCAGATGGAAGGCATCCTCCAAAAGCTGCTCTTCCGTTACGCCCTCTGCCGGCAGAAGATCCGTAACCTCCGGCTCACCCCGGGTGATCGTTCCTGTCTTATCCAGTGCCACGATCGCTGTCTTGCCGGTTTCTTCCATGGAAACTGCGGTTTTAAACAGAATACCGTTTCTGGCTCCCACACCATTTGCCACCATGATCGCTACCGGTGTCGCAAGGCCCAGAGCACAGGGGCAGCTGATCACCAGAACAGAGATGCCCCTTGCCAGGGCAAAGCCGATATCTTTTCCAAGCAGAAGCCAGACAAGGATCGTGATCACAGCGATCGTAACAACCGCCGGCACAAATACACCGGAAACCTGATCGGCTATTTTGGCGATTGGTGCCTTTGTTGCCGCTGCGTCACTGACCATCCGGATGATCTTTGACAGGGTGGTATCTTCTCCCACTCTGGTGGCCTCACAGCGAAGCACACCGGACTGGTTGATGGTAGCCGCCGATACAGTGTCGCCCTGTGCCTTATCCACAGGAATACTCTCACCGGTCAGCGCTGACTCATCAACAGCACTACTTCCTTCCAGCACGACACCGTCCACCGGAATATTTCCGCCGGGGCGTACTACATAGATATCCCCCTTCTTTACCTGCTCCACCGGCACCTCAACCTCTGCGCTGTCACGCACCAGCACAGCCGTTTTGGGTGCCAGGTTCATCAGGCCCTTGAGGGCATCTGTGGTTTTCCCCTTGGAATATGCTTCCAGCATCTTCCCAACGGTGATCAGTGTCAGGATCATTGCGGCAGACTCAAAATAAAACTCATGCATATACCCCATCACCGCATCTGCATTGCCCTTCACCTGGGCATCCGTCATAGCAAAAAGTGCATAGGTGCTATACACAAATGCAGCAGTAGAACCTAAGGCAACCAATGTATCCATATTGGGCGCACGGTGCCAGAGGCTCTTAAAACCGCTGATAAAAAACTTCTGATTCAGTACCATAATGATCACGGTCAGCAGAAGCTGTGCCAGTCCCATGGCCACATGATTTCCTTCCAAAAACGATGGCAACGGCCATCCCCACATCATATGTCCCATGGACAGATACATCAGAAGCAGCAGGAAAATGATCGACGAGAGAAGTCTCCGGCGAAGAACCGGTGTCTCCCGGTCCTTTAGAGAATCCTGCAAAGAATCAAAACCTCCCTCCTTTGCCCGCTCCTGTCCTCCCTTGGGACTTGCTCCATAGCCGGCCTCCTCCACCGCCTGAATGATGGCAGACTGGGATGCAGTTCCCTCGACACCCATAGAATTGGTCAGAAGGCTCACCGAGCAGGAGGTAACACCCTCCACGCCGGAAACCGCCTTTTCCACCCTGGCACTGCAGGCCGCACAACTCATCCCGGTTACAATATATTGTTCCATTGCATTTTCAGCTCCTTTCCTTTTGCATCACTTCATTAATTTCTGCAGCGTCACCACAAGATCATCCACGGTTTCCTCCTTGCCGTCCAAAATGTCCTGACGCACACATGTCTTGATATGATTGGCTAAAAGCACCTTATTAAAACTGTTTAAGGCGGCATTGACTGCGGATACCTGAACCAGAATGTCGGTGCAATAGGCATCCTCCTCCACCATCCGTTTAATCCCCCGCACCTGTCCTTCGATTCGGCTCAGGCGGTTGATCATGTCCTTATATTCCTTGTCCTGACGCTGTTTTTTGCGTTCACAGCAACAGCTTTTTTTCTCTGAATCCATATATCACCCCTGCCTTTCGCAACGGATTATATACCCCCATAGGGTATATTGTCAACCTTATTTGTTAATAAAATCTTCCCCTAATTTCACAGAATTTATCAATAACCAAAGCTCACACTTTTGTCAACCAATTTCATTTTATGGTTGACAGAACTTTTTTTCTCCGTTATACTTTGTTGCGAAGGTTAGGAATTTTCCTGATCAAATTTATATATTATTTCATACTCGGATTTTGAGAAAAAACAAAAGAAAAGAGGTATCTTATGAACGACTCAACAACTGTTACCGGCAAAAGATTTACCACACAGCGGCTGGCTCTGATGGCAATGTTTGCAGCAATTCTCTGCGTCTCTGCCTACATCAGCGTACCGCTTCCATTTACAGGATATCATGTGACATTCCTGAATTTCATTATCACACTGATCGCTCTCGTGTTTCCGCTGGAGCAGTCTCTGCTGATCTCTGTTGTATGGCTTCTCCTGGGTGCTGTAGGAGTACCGGTATTCATTGGCGGAAACGCCGGCATTGGATACCTCATGGGACCTCTCGGCGGATACACGGTTGCTTTTATCCTCGTAGCTCTCCTGTTACCACTGCTTCGTGGAGCGAAATATAATCGTATCCGTTACACAATCGTGTCTGTGGCATCTGTTATATTTGTAGATTTATTTGGTATGGTATGGCTGAAACTCATGAACGATATGCCATGGAAAACTGCATGGGTTGCAGGATTTTTCTCCTTTATTATCCTTGATCTGGTAAAGGCCGTTGTGGTTGCCCAGATCGTTCCTGCATTTCATAAGATCATGCGGGATCAGACACAGGAATAAATCTATAACAAGCTTTATACAGGGGAAACAAGAAAGAAATTTTCGTCAACAGGAAATTCTTTCATCCGCAAAATTTATATTTTGCAAAACAAGAGGCATTGAAAATTATTCCTTTTTCAATGCCTCTTGTTTATTTATAATTGATCAATCCATTTTCATAATGATCTCTCTGGCAGTTTCTTCGCTCACCGGAGCCGCAAAGCTGCCGTCCGGAAACTCTACGATATCTCCAATGCCCTTCTGCAGGACGAAACGGAGCTGTCCGTTTTTTACCTTCTTATCTGTATACAGCTTTTTGACAAGTACCTCTCTGTCAATATACTCCGGAATCTCTGTCGGAAGTCCGGCCCGTTTCAAAAGCTTTACAACACATTCCACCTGCTCCTTCGTCACATAACCCATCTGACGGGACAGATGAAGCTGTGCCACCAGTCCAATGGAAACCGCCTCTCCGTGAAGAAGTCTGTAATCGCTGACCGTTTCTATGGCACGTCCAACGGTGTGTCCAAGATTCAGGACTTCTCTCAGACCGCTCTCCCGCTCATCCTTCATAACGACATGATATTTAATGCTGCAGTTTTCCTCTGCCATATGCTCACAAAGCACCGGATCCAGTGCTAAAAGCTCCTCCATATGCTGCTCCAGGAAATCAAAAAACTCTCCCTTTGTGGCAAGACATGCATGCTTGATGGTCTCTGCCATACCGCTGGAAAGCTGTCTCTGTGGCAAAGTTTTCCATGTGGCAATATCTAAATAAACTTTCTGCGGCTGATTAAACAGACCGATCAGATTTGTCGCAAGAGGGGTATCTACTGCCGTCTTCCCCCCTACGGATGCATCGGCTGCCGCCAGAAGTGTCGTGGCATAATTGACGAAAGGAACACCTCTTCCATAGGTGCCGGCAATAAAACCTGCCAGATCTGTGACTACACCGCCTCCGACTGCAATAATGCCACAGTCCCTGCGGTATTCCTTTGCCAGCATGGCATCCTCGATCATTTCCTTCGTCTGGCGTGTCTTACTCTTCTCTCCTGCCGGAAAAGTAAAGATATTTACCGTAAAGCCTGCCACTTCAAGCTTCTGTGCGATGGGCTCCGCATACCGCTTTTCCACTTCACTGTCTGTAATGACTGCCAGCTTCTTTTTGCCTCCCAGCAGTCCGTTTTTCATATCCTCTACCAGATGATCCATCAGATCAAATCCGATCTCAATGGGATAACTGTCATCGACGACCCGTTTTAATTCTACCTGAAATGTAGCCATTCTGTCACCTAACCTTTCCCCCTGTCCGAAGCATTTCTATCCTGTACCGGTCACAAACAAAAGACAGGGAACTGTGTCCTATTGTAACACAGTTCCCCGTCCATGACTACGTTTTCTCTTGAATTTATTTCCCCTTACTCTCCGGATGGAACGCTGGAAGAAGTCTCTCCTAATGTTCCGTGAGGAGTCTCCCATTTTCTTCCGGACTGCTTTACCAGTCCAAGCTTCTCGATCACTTTCAGAGTATTCGTACATTTTGCTGTAATCTGCACTTCCTGGTACCGTGTTTCCCCTCCATCATCTGTCAGGCTGACAATAAAGCTGTTTGCCTGTTCCTGATAAAAAAGATCACAGTTTCCATCCTGAATATCCCGGAGCAACGCCTGGTATAATTCGTTTCTAAGCTCCTGATCATCGGTATTATCCTCCAATAACGGATAACCTTCTTCTTCACTGAGCCACTTGGAAACCATCTCGTCTCCATCCTTTACCCATTCAACAGACATACCGCTCACATACATGGCCTTTTGGAGTTTTGTCTCATAGCCCTTCCCATAAAGCAGCTCGCACATGTCCGGCTGTTTTCTGATAAACTGCTTCATTCGATTCATCATCTTTTTGCCCTCACCGGAAGCTTCCACCTGATAATACAATGTTCTCTCTTTTCCCCCTGTCAGAGTGTACTTGATCCGGATGGCATTCTGATTTCCATCACTGCTTTCCCGAATATTTCTTCCATATTTCAAAATGTCCTGATTCAACTCATATGCCTGATGGATCGCCTGAGGATCCGTCAGATAAAATGTTGGCGTTTCATAACTGTTTTCCTCATTATATTCCAGTGAAACACCCACCTTCTGTACCTTATCAAAAGCAGGAAGTCCGGAACCAAACTGACCATTCCGGACACCGATCATGCCCAGGATCATAAGCACTACAAAAAGCCCCATCCGCCAGTAAGATGTTTTTTTCCAGATAAAGAATGATTTATCCAATATCATATTGGCTATGAAATAGAACAGGATCGTCCCTGCTATAACAAGCCCCAGAACAATATTAAATTTTTTGCCATATGCATTATCGTTTATAATATTTCCAAAACCGATTGCATATACCCCGGCCGCAAACAAAAGACTGGAACAAAATACAAACACAATCCGGAATACCGGTCTGCCCCAGGAAAATGCAATAACATCTCCCGCAGCCTCTAACTGACGGATCCGATATAGTCCAATGGCAATCGCCAGCAAAAGAGCAGCCGGGATCAGATAAAAGGCATCTTTTCCTATTTCCTGCAGCAGCTGATCATAATTCATGACCGCATCGTTGCCATCAACCATCGTATATGTCCCCCGGGCATATCCCTGCAAGGAATGTGTCATAAAAAATACCACCGGAGTCAATCTTCTGATCAAAGGATTTTCCACGATATCATATAGATCAAATCCCTGATTACCATAGACAAATATCTCCGCCAGCATAGAATAAAGCATTGCCACCCCTGCCACAAGACAATTGAGCACACCATAGATCACAAAGCTCATAAATGCATTGCCGGTAACCATCACAACAGCACAAGCCAGATTGTAATAAAAAAACACCTGAAGGATCCATTCCAGCAGATAAATCCCTGCATATGGAAGAATGACCCCAACGCCATTGGTCACACCGATCAGCATCAGGCAAACCTGAATGATCAACGCCGGAACGATCAGCATGACCATCCCTGCCAGATAGTGACTTGTAAAAATATGGACTCTTTTCATCGGAAAAGAATGCATCGTATATGTCTCCCGCTCTCTGGTCAGATACAGGAACACACTGGCTGCAATCACAATGCAAAGCACCATAATATAAGGAGACAGACAACTGTTTTGTATATAGCCGGTCAGGTAATCGATCTTATACTCCGTCTTCGCCGAATGTGTCTGAAGATTATTAATATATGACATCTGCGACAAGGCCGGAATGATCACTCCAATAAACCCGATCACAAGCTGTAACGTCCACAACGGCCAGAATCTTGTAATATCCTTTTGGAATATCATCTTATTAAAGAATGATGTCTTTGACTTCATAATCCTCACCTCCCAATTCATAAATAAAGATTTCTTCCAGTGTCAGCGGCAGCATATCCATAACAAGCGGATGGAAGGTCGCGAGATAATCCCCCAATTCTCTCTGATCTCCCTTTACGATCAGGGTATGTACCCTGCCAAGCTGCGTATGGTTCATCACCTCAAAACGTCCTGTGATATCCGGCACCTCATCCCCCTCAAATGCCATCTGCAGCTTTGTCACGCTTCCCTGAAGCTCACTCAGGGAACGCTCCAGGATCACCTGTCCCTTATGCATGATCCCCACATGATCACAGACATCCTCCAGCTCTCTCAGATTGTGAGAAGACACCAGCACCGTCATCTGCTCCTCACTCACTGCATTCAAAAGAATATTCCAGATCTGACGGCGCATCACCGGATCCAGTCCGTCCACCGGCTCATCCAATACCAGAAGCTGCGGCTTACAGCTGATCGCCAGCAAAAAGGCTGCCTGCTTCTGCATTCCCTTCGACATCCGGCGGATATTTCTCTTCCGGTCTACCGCCGGAAAACAATCCATCAGCTTATCAAAAAGCTCCGTATCAAAAGTAGGATAGATCCCTTCATAATACTTTTTCATTTCTTTCAGATTTGCCTGACGGAAATAGAAAATATCATCCGGTATAAACGTGAGTTTTGCCTTTGCGGCAGGGTTTTCAAACACCTTTTCCCCATCCACGAAAAGCTCTCCACTGTCCTGTCGGAATATCCCCGTCACATGACGAAGCAGCGTAGACTTTCCTGCTCCGTTTGGTCCAACCAGACCATAAACTGCCCCCTTGGGTACATGAAAGCTCGCATGATCAAGGGCCTGAAAATCTCCGAACCTTTTACATATATCTTTTCCCTGAATCAAATTAATTCCCCTCCATTCTTTCATTTTGAAACATTCCTGATCCGCTCCATTAACTCCTCCGGACTCATCCCCAGGAACTTCAGTTCCTTTACTGTTTTATCAAAGGACTCTAAAAGCTCCTTTTTTCTCCTTCCATCCGTCTCCGGCACACCGGCTACAAAGCTCCCCTTTCCCGGAATCGTATAAACATATCCTTCCTGCTCCAACTCTCTGTAAGCACGCTGTATTGTATTAGGATTGATAGTCAGCGATGTTGCAAGTTCCCTCACAGATGGCAGTTTTTCGTCCCTTTTCATCACTTCCTGAATGATCAAATGACGAAATCCATCCTTTACCTGCTCATAAATTGGTCGGGCATCCCGGTAATTGAGTTGTATCACGATCTCACCCCCTGTTCACAACTGTGTTTATACTGTATTAACTCATTTAATACAGTTAGTATACTATCATATCATTTTCTAAAAGTCAATCCCCTTAATTTAACGGAATCAAATTTTTAAAACATCTTGAAATCCCGTGAAAAATGGACTATTTCATAGAATCTTATATATAACCGCAAATGTCTTGTAAAATTCTTAACATTTTTGTAATTTTTTCTTGAAATTTTCTGAAAATTACGATATAATTATGAACTGTAGTTAACAATTAGCGTAATTTTTCTGTAATATTTGGGGTTTAACAATGAAACATAACATATTAAAAACTTGTGCAGCATTTGCATTATCAATGGGAATTATCGCATCTCAGATTTGTTCTACATCTGTAGATGCGTCAAACACAACTTTCAAACAGCAGATCTCCATAGACCGCTATCAGCGCTCTATCGCAAAAGGATTCCTTGGGAAATCCTACGGATTAGGGAAGAACCAGTACGTTTGTAATACATATGTAGAAAAGGCTCTGGAATCTTTGGAAACAGTCTCTGCAAAAGAAAATTCCATCGCAGGTATTAAAAATATCAGCAAAAACATTCGTGTTCATAAGGGAAAGAAAAATGCTCCAACCTCCTATGATTGGTCTGCATACCGTGTAAAGATTTCCTATACATCCGGGATTCTCAACGAGGAGACCAATACATATGAATGGGACAATTCCAAGACAACAACAACGATCAAACGTCACAACAAAGGGACAAGCCTGAAAAACCTTTCTCTTGGTGATGTTCTGACATACGGACGCGGCGGTGGACATGTTGCTCTTTATTTCGGAGAATTCAACAATATGTCTGAGGTTGCTTCCCGTCTGGTAGAACTTGGTGTCTATAAAAAGGGCGAATTAAAAAAACGCTGTGATCGTTACGTCAATAAAAAAGGCAAACCTATCATTCGTAAATATAATGGATGTGGAAACAAATGGCGTATTCATGCTACCTCAAAAGGATTATTGATCGACAACGCCATTGTCAGCAAGCGTTCCAACGGAACTTCTTCCTTTGGAAAATGGAGCAAAACCATTGCTTCCGGTTTTACAGTTTACGCAGACGGTTTTACAGAAAGTGAAAAATAGCAAAAACATTATTAGGAATTTATAAAGCCAGCGGAGATTATCCCGCTGGCTTTTTCTTTCATCACAACATCCGAAGTTATATCATTTTTGAACAGATAAACACATGCTCTTCCCGATCATTATGGCCTTGGAATCTGCCCCATGACCAATCTGTTTTGTTTTCGCAATCGGAAGATCTCTTCTCACAAAACGCTGCAACAAGATCGGAGCTGCATCTATGCCATTCTCCTGCTCTAACTGTGTAAATGTCCCCAACAGGATACCTACACATCGGTCAAACACCCCCATCTGCTGCAGCTGACTGAAATATGCTGTGATCCGTGACATGCCCCCGCTTAAGCTTTCCAATAAAAGGATCCTGTCATGGCAGTCAGGAAAATAATCCGTCCCTGCCAGCTTCAGCAGGCAGCGTATATTTCCTCCTATCACAATCCCTTCCATCTCCGTTCCCTGTATGAAATGGTAATCAAACCGAAACAGATCATCTCCTTTACGTTGCAGCATCTGATAAAATTTCTCCTGCTGTTCCTGCCCGCAAACTCCTATGAGATTCCGAATCTGATACAACACTCCGGGATTCCCTGTTTTGCTGTAGATCCCGTTGAGTATTGATGTCAGGTCGCTATATCCCCAGAAGGTTTTTCCAGAATCAGCAATCCTCTTGTAATCCAGGTATGGCAGCAGCTCATTAGCCAGATCTCCTCCTGATATATCAAAAACATCATGGATGTCATCATTGTCATATAACGCCATTAATGCCTGCGCTTTCTGCTTTGCCGTTCCGATTCCCTGATATAAGTACGGACTCATTATGACCGATATATTCATCTGATATAATGTTTCCCGCAGCTTCTGTACTACCTCGCCCTGGTTCTCTGTTAAACCATCAGAACAACACACAATCCCCGCCTGCTGTCTTATCTGCATATTTTTTCTCCTTCACTCTGATTCCTCGACTTCTGTTATGTACGTAGAACAACACTTTAACCGACTTTTCCGCTGTCATGACACTTTTTCCTTCTGGCTTCTCCCGGAGTCATACCAAACTCTCTCTTAAAGGAGCGGATAAAGGAGGATTCATGCTCAAATCCACTGTCATATGCAATGTCACTAATCCTTCTTTCCGTATTGTATAATAAGTCCATGGCTCTTTTCAACTTCTGACTCCTGACATATTCCGCCAGAGGTATTCCAAAATGTTCCTTAAACACTGACTGCAAATATGTTGGAGAAAGATAAACATGCTTCGCTATTTCTTCTACGGTCAATTTCTCCGTCAGATTATCTTCTATATATGTAAATACACTGTTAAAAACATCATCTTCCTTACTCATGTACTGCCTCCCCTCCATGTTGGTCATTGCACATCGGCTTTTATACTGCTTCCATGTCCACCTCATCCTGATAGTAATATGCCTGTTTTTCAAACATTGCTGCATATTTACCTCCCAACTCCATCAACTCCCGGTGATTTCCTTCCTCTATGATCTGACCGTTCTCAAACATATAAATCCGATCAGCATCTCTTGTAGTAGATAATCGATGAGATATGAAGATCACCGTGGCATCCCCTGCATTTTTCATCATATTGGTATTTAATCTGTACTCCGCCAAAGGATCCAGGGCACTGGATGGTTCATCCAGAATCGCCAGTGACAATCTGCCTGTTCTGGCAAACATTCTGGCAATCGCAACCTTTTGAGACTCTCCACCAGACAGCATGGTCCCGTCTTCCCTGAATTCCCTTGTCATATTGGAATCAAGACCATCCGGCAGTCTCTCCAGCTTTTTCTCAAAATCTGCCAATCTAAGTGCCTGAAGCACCCTCTCCCTGTCTCCTTCCTTTTCTTCATCCATCAGAACATTTTCTACAAGTGTAGCACCATAAATCTGATAGTCCTGAAAGACTGCGCCAATGCGATCCCGGTATTCCTTTGTCCCATATTCTCTGATGTCGTGACCACCATAACAGATGCTCCCCTCTGACACATCATAAAGATGCATCAACAACTTAACAAAGGTCGTCTTACCTGCACCATTTTCTCCGACAAACGCCACCTTTTCTCCCGGATGGATCGTCATGGAAATATGATGAAGGGTATCCTGATCCGCCCCATCATACCGGAAAGACATATCTTTAATCTCCAATGTCTGTCTTTCCTCCGACATCCTGCGTATTCCTTCCCTGTTTTCAATCTGTATCTCATAATCCACAAAGCGCCGGAAGCGTTCTGCGAACTGCCCCACCTTTTGAAAACGCACAAAAGCATAATTTAAACCGTCGAGATTATTTCGAATCCCCTCTTCTGCATTGTTCATGGCTGCCACATCCCCCAGATGGATGCTTTTCTTAACTAACGCAAGATATCCAAGATACACCGGAATCGCAAAATCCGACATCACCGTAAAGGTACATATCCAATTGACCAGAGAAAGTATCGCAATCCTGATCCCAATCGCATGTGCCTGATCCATAACCTCATCCACAGCTTCATTGAATTGAAGCTGCAGCGGCACCCGGATATCGGAAAGTTTGATCTCCTTCGCATATTCCGGCTGATAAAATACCCGCTTGGAATAATCAGCTTTACGCATAATACGCTTGTATTCCATGTCATAGTTGTATTCATACTCTGTAATCTTAAAACGGGTCACAATATTGATCACAAAACCGGCAATCGGAAAAACTGCGATCACAGGATTTACGGAAAGAACCAATGCTCCCAGCGTAAAAATACCGGCAACGTGTCCTATAATATAGCCTGTCGACATCACTCCCGTCATTAACATCTCCTCCGACTGAGAAGCGGCGATCACAAAATCATCAAAGTAATCTTTATTGTCATAGCAGATCAGATCAATATCTGCTGCCTTTCGGATAAATCGTCTCTGCACTGTACCGGCCACCTTCAGGAATCGCACCTCAACCCAGTTTTCCAAAGCAATCTCTGTAGCATCACTGATGGTTAAAATGGCAATCCCCGCAAACACAAATAAAACTGCCTGCACCAGATCTCCCTGCCGATCCTGCATCATCTGAATGAAATACTTCAAAAACAAGGTACTATATACCGCATATGTCACAGAACAGATCAGATATCCTGCAAATATCGTGATCACCGCTCTCCGATCTACCTCCATGGCAAATTTCATAATATAAGCCACATTGGAAACCAGCCTGCGGATGGATATTTTGTCCTTCTCCTTATTCATAGACACACGCCTCCTCCCTGTTCTTGTAATTCTTTGCCTGAAGCCGGAACATCCGGGCATACTTTCCGTTCCGCTCCATCAATTCATCGTGGGTGCCACTCTCCACAATGCTTCCCTGCTCCAGAAAACAGATCCTGTCTGCGATCCGTGCCGAAGAAAGGCGGTGGGAAATAAAAAATACAGTCCGCCCCTCCGATGCCTCCAGCATATTGTTGTACATATTAAACTCTGCAATAGGATCCAGAGCACTGGATGGCTCATCCAATATGACAATATCCGGCTTCTTGGCAAAGACTCTGGCAATGGCAATCTTCTGTGCCTGACCGCCGGAACAGATAAATCCGCTATCGTCAAACTCTTTTGTAACCATACTGTCTATGCCATCGGGTAATTTGTCTAATACATCTCCAAACTGCGCTTTGCGCAGAGACTCTGTCACCAAAGCCCTCTCCTCCTCCGTTTCAGGCTCTTTCATCAATACATTGTGGGAAAGAGGCAGCGAAAAGATCTGCAGATCCTGAAACACGGTTCCAAAATGCTTCTGATAATCTCTTTTGTTATACTCCCGGATGTCTACACCTCCTACAGATATCTTTCCCTGCTGAACCGGATATAATCCCATTAACAATTTCGCCAAAGTAGTCTTGCCGGCACCGTTTTCTCCCACCAGAGCGATCCTCTCGCCCTTTCGGATATGCAGTGACAAATCCCTGATCACCGGTTTTTCACTGCCTGTATACCGAAAACTCACATGATCCAGTTCTATGTCTCCCAGCTCTCCCTGTACCGCTCTGCTGCCATTCTCCATAGTCTCCTCATCCATCTCCAGAAACTCCTGCAGATTATTCATATACATACAGTTCTTGCCGGCCTCCATATAATTTTTGATGGCAGTCTTTACTCTCCATGCAAAATAATCCACGCTTCCCAATGTCGCCACGTACAGGCCGATCTTTGCCTCTCCTGTAGTCTTAAGAACAACACTCACATAAATATATGTCAACAGGATCGGCAGTCCAAAGATCACCAGATCCTGCACCTGCTTATAAAAATTGATCTGCCGGTACATCCGGGCATAAAGCTCCTGTCTGCTGTCAAAACTCTCCTTATGCTCACGAAGCAGCACCTTGCGGATATTGTATAACCGGATCTCTCCCGCATATTTTTTCTCATAGAAGACACGCTTCACATACTCTGCGGTACGCTTATCCCTGGTCTCCTCCAGCCGAAGCCCATACTGCAGCTTATTGATCCGGGAACTGAACAGAAACGATGCCACGATCGATGGCAGCGAAAAAACAAGCATCACCGGGTCCACACGGGCAATCAGAAAAACAGCGGCAACAGCGGATAAAGCGCATCCTGTCGCCCATGCCAGTGAATACAGACCATCCATCGCCTTTGTCAGACATTCATCCAATGCTCTGGCAAACTTATCGTAAAAATCCGGCTGCTCATACTTTGTCAATTCAATACGGACAGCCTTGTCTATGACGCGGTTAAAAATGTACGCATATACCTTCGGTGTCTTCCTGCGGATATAATATGCATGCCATGCTGACACCAGATGAATACAGATATGTCCAAGACAGAACAATGTCACAAAACGAAGAAGTCCCATAAACGACTGTCCGTTTTCAATATATGAATAAATCATCTGTAGCATCAGAATAAAGAAAAATGACATATATACTTCTTCTGTACAGTTTTTATAAAAAGACAGCAAAATACAGCCTTTATCAGCCCTCCAAATAGTCCGCACAGTATAGCACATGCTATTCCATACTCCCATTTTCTGAGGAGTCTTCTCTTCCATTTTCATCTCTCCCTTACTTATCTCTCTATCTATAAAATGTTTTATATGATTTATTGTATCAAAAGGGAAATATTATTTCTTAGCATTTTATGCGAACATTTGTTCTGTTTTATGAATAATATGCGAACTGTACAATTCATCCTGCCAAAATATATGCCACAAGATAAAAAGAAACTATATTATCTCTGTAAAACTCTACAATATGCCATGAAATATCATTTCCCGACAGAGTCTTACATGTAATACAGTTTTAGAATAATTCTGAATCTTAATAACAGCTATCCTGATCATAGCCTAATTAATAAAGATGTATTGATTTTCTAAATCTATGGACATCAGATCCAAAGCCATAGAAACTATATCCAGTCAGACTCTGCAGTACCCCTGCAAGTTTCCTCTTCCTTTTAATAACTGATTTAATAAAATATTTATCATTGTAATTTCCTCCTTTCCAAAACCCAAAGCGTAACAGCGATCAACAATCAAATATGATCAGATTCCTACGCTCACCAACATTCCACTTTCGAAAGCATGTTGCCATTATAATACCAATTTCAATTAATAAATTAGCATTTTCTAAGCAATTTTACAAGTTTTTTGTATGTTTCGTTCATAAATATATAATTTTTGGTCCACACTAAAATAAACTTCATAGCAGATTACTCGAATCTACATGAAAATATATGCAATAAACAATTTGTATATACAAAAATCAATCATATAAATCAGGGAGGTATGAAAATGAACGAACAAGACACCATTCATTTATTACAGGAATGTGATTCCGGCAGTAAAATGGCCGTTTCAGCCATCGATGAAATTATGGACAAAGTCCATTGTCCGGATTTCAAGTCCCTTTTAAAGGAAACAAAGGAGCATCACGCAAAACTTGGAAATGAGATTCACGAAGAGCTCCTAAAACATCACAGTCAGGAAAAGGATCCAAATCCTGTGGCAAAAAGTATGGCATGGTTAAAGACCAATATGCAGATGGGCATTGACGAAAGTGATGAAACAGCCGCAGATCTTATGACAGACGGTTGTAATATGGGAATTAAGTCTCTCTATAAATATTTAAATCAGTACGATGATGCCGATCATACCGCAAAGGATCTCTGTCAGCGTCTGATCTCCATTGAACAGGTGCTTAGGAAATGTATCCGGTGTTATCTGTAACTATTTTCCCACAAGTATAGCATATAATAAAGAAATTCTCCCGAAAATATGTCAAAATTTGACACTATCCCCTACTTTATTGTATAGTGGAAAGAGTTGTATGTCCTATGGATATCATGGGACATTATTTTTTTGTCAGCAACACAAACACTAAAGGAGGAAATTCAGAATGAATGATGTGTGTATAATCATCGCAATCGCCGCATATCTGATAGGAATGATCTATATCGGTATCCGGTTTAGTAACCAGAACAAAACCTCGGAGGACTTCTATCTGGGAGGCCGTAAAATGGGTCCTCTCGTTGTTGCCATGAGCGCAGAAGCCAGTGATATGTCAAGCTGGCTGTTAATGGGACTGCCCGGTGTTGCTTATCTCTCCGGTGTCTGCAGTGCCTTCTGGACCGCCGCCGGCCTTGCGATCGGTACCTGGCTGAACTGGTTCTTTGTTGCCAGACGTCTCCGCCGTTATTCCAGCAACATCAAGGCGATCACCGTCCCGGATTTCCTTGCAAAACGTTTTCATGATAAGAGAAATATCATCACTGCCGTTGCCGCTCTGGTTATCGTGATCTTTTTCATTCCATATACGGCATCCGGCTTTGCTGCCTGCGGTAAGCTGTTCCACAGTCTTTTTGGAGCAGATTATATGACAGCGATGGTTCTTTCTGCACTGGTCATTGTATGCTACACATTAATGGGTGGTTTCAGCGCCGTATGTACTACAGACCTCGTTCAGAGTATTGTTATGAGTATTGCCCTCGTCACCGTTATGGTATTTGGTATCAGCAAAGCCGGTGGACTTGGTGCCGTTATGGACAATGCCCACTCTCTGCCGGGATACTTCTCCCTGACAGAGCTTTATGATGCCACCACCGGAAATGCCGTTTCCTACGGAGGAATCATTCCGATCATTTCCACTCTCGCATGGGGTATCGGATATTTTGGTATGCCTCATATCTTAGTACGTTTTATGTCTATCGAGGATGAAAAGAAACTTGTGCTTTCCCGTCGTATCGCCACCATCTGGGTAGTCATCGCCATGACCGTCGGCGTATTTATCGGTGTGGTCGGTCTCGGTATGACAAAGTACGGTTCCATCAAAGCTCTGGACGATCCGGAAACCATTATCATGGCTATTACCGACCTGCTGAGTAAACATGGTATTCTCCCGGCACTTCTCGCCGGTGTGATCCTTGCCGGAGTACTTGCCGCAACCATGTCTACCTCTGACAGCCAGCTTCTGGCCGCAGCCTCCGGTATTTCCCAGAACGTAGTTAAGGATTTCCTCGGCATCAAGATTTCCG
Organism: uncultured Lachnospiraceae bacterium; assembly: GCA_934339135.1. Classification (GTDB taxonomy): domain Bacteria; phylum Bacillota; class Clostridia; order Lachnospirales; family Lachnospiraceae; genus Jutongia. The sequence continues at coordinate 99,382 of CAKRHP010000009.1, forward strand.
AAAAAAGAGAGATTCTCCTTGCAAGGATCACCATCATTGCCATTGCCATTGTTGGTGTACTGATGGCAAGAGATCCAAACTCCAGTGTATTTGGTATTGTATCCTTTGCCTGGGCAGGCTTTGGAGGTGCCTTCGGTGCCGTGATGCTCTTTGCCCTGTTCTGGAAACGCTGTAATCTGGCAGGTGCTCTGTCCGGTATGATTGCCGGCGGTGTCGTAGTCTTTATCTGGAAATACTGTGTACGTCCACTGGGTGGTGCCTTCGATATCTACGAGCTGCTCCCGGCATTTCTGGTATCCTGCGTGGTCATCGTGATCGTAAGCCTTCTCACGAAGGCTCCGGAGGAAGCGATCATTAAAGAATTTGATGCCGCTAATGCAAAATAAACCGTATAGTAACACCACAGTGAAACATCGGAAATAATTTCACAGCAACAGATCTGACAAATAAAAAGGAAAAAATTTCCTATAAACTAAAAGAGCCATGAATTTCATAGAAATCGAAACATAATTGCTATGAATATTCATGGCTCTTCTTTTAGTGTATAGGAAAATGCTCGTAGCGTAGAGTGAGCAAGGGCAAAACGCTGGTTTTGCCCTTTTTTATTCTTGCAGGACAGTTCCTGATATTTTAACAGGCCTCCCCGCTCTTTTTATAAAACTTTATCTGGTGACAAGCACTCCATCCTGACTGTCGATCACAATGGTATCCCCAGCGTGAACCGTATCCTCCAGGATCCGCCTTGCCAGCAGAGTTTCCACATGCTTTTGCAGATAACGCTTCAATGGACGCGCACCAAACGCCGGCTCATACGCCTGTTCCACGATCAGATCCATCGCTGCCGGAGTCAGCTCCACAGTAAGCTCCTTCTCACGGAGTCTGCCATTTAACTCCTCCATCAGAATATCAATAATACCGTGGATGTTATCCTTGGTCAACGGCTTAAAGAGAATGATCTCGTCCAGACGGTTCAAAAACTCCGGACGGAAGGAAGCTCTCAGATCTGCCATCGTCTGGTTTCTTGCCTCCTCACTGATGGTTCCGTCTTCCTCAATGCCCTCCAGCAGATAAGTGGAACCAATATTAGAAGTCAGGATCAGGATCGTGTTTTTGAAATCAACGGTTCTGCCCTGGGAATCCGTGATACGTCCATCATCCAGCACCTGCAGCAGCACATTGAACACATCCGGATGTGCCTTCTCAATCTCATCGAAAAGTACCACAGAATATGGTTTTCTGCGGACTGCCTCGGTCAACTGGCCGCCCTCCTCATAACCGACATATCCCGGAGGCGCTCCGATCAGACGGGCCACAGAATACTTCTCCATATACTCACTCATATCAATACGAACCATTGCATTTTCATCATCAAACAATGCCTGCGCCAGTGTCTTGGCCAGCTCTGTCTTACCGACTCCTGTAGGACCTAAGAACAGGAAGGAACCGATCGGCTTCGTCGGATCCTTGATCCCTGCCTTGGAACGAAGGATTGCCTCGGATACCAGCTCCACACCCTCATCCTGTCCAACGACTCTCTTGTGAAGCTCATCGGCGAGATGAAGTGTCTTCTCACGCTCGCCCTCGGTCAGCTTTGCGATCGGAATGCCGGTCCAGCGGGAAATGATCTTGGCAATTTCTTCCTCGGTCACAGCCTCCTGCACCATGGAATCTCCGCGCTGTTTCGCCTTCTCTTCTGCCTCCTCAAGCTGTCTTTCCAGCTCCGGCAATCTGCCATACTGGATCTCCGCCGCCTTGGTATAATCGCCCCTTGCCTGCGCCTGCTCCATCTCATTGCGGAGAGAATCTCTCTCCTCCTTGATCTTGCTGACCTTATCCACCTCGGCCTTTTCGCTTTCCCACTGTGCCTTCTGGTGTTCAAACTTCTCCTGAAGCTCTGCCAGCTCCTTCTGCAGTGCCTCCAGACGTTCCTGTGAAAGATGATCCGTCTCTTTCTTTAATGCCTGTTCCTCAATACGAAGCTGCATGATCTGACGGTTCAGCTCATCCAACTCCGCCGGCATACTGTCAAGCTCTGTCTTGATCATGGCACATGCCTCATCCACCAGATCGATCGCCTTGTCCGGCAGGAAACGGTCGGAAATATAACGGTTTGAAAGCGTCGCTGCCGCTACCAGAGAGCTGTCTGTGATCTTCACGCCATGGAATACCTCATAACGCTCCTTGATACCACGGAGAATGGAAATCGTATCCTCCACTGTTGGCTCTGACACCATGACCGGCTGGAAACGACGTTCCAGTGCCGCATCCTTCTCAATATACTGGCGGTACTCATCCAGTGTGGTCGCACCGATACAGTGAAGCTCACCTCTGGCAAGCATTGGCTTTAACATATTGCCGGCATCCATAGAACCCTCTGTTTTACCGGCTCCTACAATGGTATGCAACTCATCAATAAAGAGAATGATCTGTCCTTCACTCTTCTTGACCTCCTCCAGTAATGCTTTCAGACGTTCCTCAAACTCTCCACGGTACTTCGCTCCGGCAACCAGAGATCCCATATCCAGTGCGAAAATCTTTTTATCCTTTAAGCCCTCCGGCACATCTCCCTTCACAATACGCTGTGCCAGTCCTTCTACAGCGGCCGTCTTACCAACGCCGGGCTCACCGATCAGCACCGGATTATTCTTGGACTTTCTGGAAAGGATTCGGATAATATGACGAATCTCATTATCTCTGCCGATCACCGGATCGATCTTGCCCTCTCTGGCTCTCTCCACCAGATCATAGCCATATTTTTCCAGAGCATCATAGGTAGCCTCCGGATTATCACTGGTCACACGCTGGTTGCCCCGCACCTGGGACAATGCCTGTAAAAAACGCTCTCTGGTGATCTGGCTCTGTTTCATCAATGCTTTGATCTCACGGCTTGGATGCTCCAGAATACTTAAGAACAGATGTTCCACGGATACATATTCATCTCCCATCCGCTTTGCCTCGTCCTCAGCATAGATCAACGCCTCGTTCAGATAGCGGTCAATCCGCATATCTCCGCCGCTGACCTTTGGACGTTTTGCCAGCACGCCATCTACCTGTGCCTGGAATACATCCACATCTATCCCCATCTTTTCAATGAGCTTCGGGATCAGGCTTCCCTCTACCCGCAGCATTGCCGCCAACAGATGATCCTCACCCATCTCCTGATGACCGTAATCCATGGCAACCTTCTCACATTCCTGTACTACTTCCTGTGACTTCGTCGTAAATTTACTGATGTTCATTGAAATCACCTTGCCTTTCTCAAAAACCTGCGGATCTCGCCGCAGGTTCTACTCTTTCTCTATTTACACTCATCTCTCTGAAAGGTCCCTTTGATTAGGATATACAGGTACCTTTCAATATATCCCCGATGTAGTTCTCTCTCAGATTGACTACAATATAGCACCTTTTGTTAGCCACGTCAAGAGTCGAGTGCTAAAATTTATATAAAAAATTGTGAAGCCTTAATTTTACAGGCTTCACAGATAAGAACCACAATGGTATGACTCTTTTTTAATGATGAACTTTTCTACAAACCACGAATAATATTCAAATAATCCTGACGTTGATCTATGACAGCATATACAATCACTTGCTTATTTTCCTCAAATCATCAAATGTTTCCGTTATCGGAGCAGCTCTGCCATTTTTAACATCATCTTCTGCTTCGGCTAATACTTCTAGTAATTCGATTCTTGCTTTCATATTTTTATATTCTTCATAGGAAAGCGCAACCGTATCGCCTCTGCCATTTACTGTAATAATCACTGCTTCTTTGTTTTCCTTACACAGTTTTGATATTTCGGAATAATGATTTCGCAAATCAGCCGATGGTCTTATTGTTTCCTGTAATGTCAACATATCAATCACCTCCGCATATAGTATATGCAAAATATATCATCTTTTGTATATATGTTCAATATTGCATCACAAACTCGCAACGTCATTATTCTACTTCTGTCGAATCTCTTTTGCTGCCGCCACCCTGTTGCGCAGACTGGCATCGGTCTCCGGCACACCTCTCGTCTTCAAGCCGCAGTCCGGGTTGACCCAGAGCTTCTCCGGACTGATCTTGGTCAGCATCAGCTCCAGCGCACGCACCATCTCCTCCACAGACGGCACTCGTGGAGAGTGAATATCATAAACCCCCGTTCCAACTTCGGTCTCGAAATGATTTTCCCGCAATGCATCTAAAATCTGCAGATCAGAACGGGATGCCTCGAAGGTGATCACATCCGCATCCATGGCCGGGATAATATCCGTAAACTCACTGTAGCACATATGGGTATGAATCTGTGTCTCCGGCTTGACACCACTGTGAGTCAGGCGAAATGCCAGAATCGCAAAATCAAGATACATAGAACATAGAAAATCTACAGCTTCTTTTACGGGCATATTTTCTCTATTACCTTCTATATGTTTTTATAAATCTTTTCATATGTTTTATCATTATTCGCTATCACCTAATTCATACAGTTTATTCTTAAATATCTCACTGCCCTTATATAAAATAAGATTACCCATTCCTACTTTTTCCTCTGATTCCTGATTGCTGTAATATCCATCAAGATATAAACAATACGAATAGCCTTTATCTGTTTTTATATTTTCCAGCCATTCTTCACTGTCAACCCACTCATATCCTTTTTCTACAGTATGTACATATCCCGTTGTCCACCCGCTGGCTTCTCCGATACTGATCACATTTCCTTCTATTTTTTTAATTAAATTTTTAATTTCTTTGTCCAGATCATATTTCTTTGCTGTGCATGGAGCAAACACTTTTTTTATGCTTTCAATGTCCTTTTCTTTTAACGCTTCGTACACTTGATTTGCCTGTTCCGTTAATTCATTGTCGGCACGACTGAAATTCACATCGATATAATCGTCGTCTTCCTCATCACTTGTCCATGCATTCACGAGACCTTCCACCAAGCCTTCGCCCAGACCTGCCAGAAGTTCAATCCCTTCCTTTATATGTGAGCTTTTTATATGGGATCTGCCGCACCCGCACAACAGACCCGCCACAAGCAGAAGACATAGAAATCTTTTAGCATATTTTATCATTATTCATTACCTCCCCACATAATCCAGATGGTATTACTATTTTCACTTAATATGGTATCTTGAAAGATTTTTTTGTCCTTAGATTTATCCTTAATTTTATCCTTGATTGTTTGTGCCATACCGGTTTTATCACCAAAATCAACCTTTCCAAGCGTGACCAGTTTTTTCGGATCCGGCTTCGGATGTCTCCAGTCAAACGCAGTGATCCACCACTGCTTGTTATGAACCGGATTCCAATAATCACCCTTCCACATCCATAAAACATACTCTTTATTATTATACGAGTAAGGAATATCCTCCACCGACATATTCGACCCCACCCGAAACACCTTGTCAAATAATTTGTTATACCCGTATGTTTTCTGCCAGGTAACCGGCAGGGAATGATACGCACTCTCTTTATCATCATATACAAAATTTAAGATATATGCACCTGCCGCTGCAGCTATCTGCCGCCACATACGATAACGGAAGAGAAGCGACAACCATAACCGGTGCCATCAACATACATAATAATCGCTTCTTTTTCATACCTTCAAACCTCCATTTCAATTTTTCTCCTCGAGAATCATACAACAAAAATACTATTGACTATATATAGTCTATCCTGCGATACACGTCATGTCAAGTTAAAATTACGTTATTCGTTTTGAAGCATGAAAGTATTGTAAATGAATCGAGTAGAAGGCTAACTGTTATTCGTAAATTTATCTGCTCCAGATGGCTTACTGTAAGAGCCAACAAACCTAAAACAAAAGAGCAGACAGATAACCACACTATTTTTAAACCATAGCAATTTTGCATCAGACGGATGGAATTTACTTTTTCATTTGACCTACAAATTCGCAACGCTCCGGCAAAAGGTTCAAAACTTAAATAATATTCCGGATTCCATCACAGATCCTGCGCGCCACCAATGGATTATTCATGGTATACAGATGGATCCCGTCAATGTCACTGACCAGCAGATCAATGATCTGACTCAGTGCATAGGACATTCCGGCATCAAACAGTGCCTCTTTATTATCCTCATATTTGTGAATGATCCTCTGAAAACGCTCCGGAAAGGAAGCTCCGCACATGGTTACCATCCGTTTGATCTGACGTGCATTGATAACCGGCATAATGCCCGGAATGATCGGCACCTGGATCCCGGCGATTCGGCAGTTCTCCACAAACTTGAAAAACTGTTCGTTGTCAAAGAATAACTGGGACAATAAAACCTCTGCTCCGGCATCCACCTTTTCCCGGAGATGTCTCATTTCACGGATCTTATTTTCCGACTCCGGATGACATTCCGGATAACAGGCTCCCAGAAAACAAAAATCCTCCTTTGGTTTCAGATAACGGATCAGATCGGAAGCATGTTTAAAATCCTCTTTTTCCGGAATATCCGGATTACGGTCCCCCCGGAGTGCCAGCACATTCTGGATGCCTTCCTCCGTGAGAACCCGTGCAAATTCATCGATTTCTTTTTTGTCATAATGAAGGCAGGTCAAATGGACGACAGGCTCCACATGATACTGATTCTTGATCTTTTTGGCCAGTTCAATGGTACGGTTACAGTTCGAGCTGCCTCCCGCTCCAAAGGTCACACTGATAAAATCCGGATCACATTCACATAAAACCGCCAATGTCTCGTCTATATTCTCCAGATCCTCCGTCTTTTTCGGTGGAAATATTTCAAAGGATAAACTCTTTTTTTCGGAATAAATATCTGATATTTTCATTTCTTTGTCCTGCTTTCTTTTGTTTCTTTCCCTCTCTCATACGGAAAGGAATGGTTTCATTTGCTGATTTTTCCATCATTCTACTTCTGTCGTATTTCTTTTGCCGCCGCTACCATATTACGAAGACCGGCATCGGTCTCCGGCACCCCTCTTGTCTTAAGACCACAATCCGGATTGACCCAGAGCTTCTCCGGGCTGATCTTGGTCAGCATCCGCTCCAGTGCACGCACCATCTCCTTCACTGACGGCACTCGTGGAGAGTGAATATCATAAACGCCCGGTCCCACCTCTGTCTCGAAATGATTCTCCCGCAATGCATCTAAGATCTGCAGATCGGAACGGGATGCCTCGAAGGTGATCACATCCGCATCCATATCATCAATGGCAGGGATAATGTCTGTAAACTCACTGTAGCACATATGGGTATGAATCTGTGTCTCCGGCTTCACCCCACTGTGGGTCAGACGGAATGCCGGAATTGCAAAATCAAGATATTCCGTATACCAGTCTGATTTTCGTAACGGAAGCTTTTCACGCAGAGCAGCCTCATCAATCTGGATCATCTTAATGCCACTTTTTTCCAGATCAAGCACCTCATCACGAATGGCCAGTGCAATCTGGGAAATAGATTCTTTGATAGAAATATCCTCTCTAGGGAAGGACCAGTTTAATATGGTCACAGGTCCTGTGAGCATCCCCTTCATAATCTTGTCTGTCCGGGACTGTGCATAGACAGACCATTCTACCGTGATCGGCTTTTCTCTGTACACATCCCCCCAGATGATCGGCGGCTTCACACAACGCGTACCATAGGACTGTACCCATGCCTTCTCGGTAAAAAGGAATCCTCCCAGTGCCTCGCCAAAGTATTCCACCATGTCGTTTCGCTCATACTCACCATGCACCAGTACATCCAGTCCGATCTCCTCCTGCCACTTGACACATTCCGCGATCTTCTTCTGATTAAATGCCACATATTCTTCTCTTGTGATCTCCCCCCTGCGGAATGCAGAACGATTCGCCTTGACATCCTTTGTCTGTGGAAAAGAACCAATGGTTGTGGTCGGGAATTCCGGCAGACCGAGAACCTTTTTCTGCAGAGCCTGACGTTCACTCCGCTTTGGCAGTCTGGTATAATCCTGATCTGTGACCTTTGATAATCTCTCGGTGACCTCCTGCTTCTGACAGTCTCTGTCTCCGTCAAAAAGCCCGCGGTTTTTCTGATATGCCGTGCTGTCCTGACAGGATGTCTGATCTGCCAGCTCACTCAGCTCCTTCAATTCCAAAAGCTTCTCCTGCGCAAATGCAAAGTAAGCCTTATATTCTCCGGAAAGTTTCTCCTCATACTGCAACGTATACGGAACATGAAGCAGAGAGCATGAAGTGGAGAGTACCGTCTGAATCCCCTTATTCTTTAATTCATTTAAAACAGACAGCGTTTTTTCATAATGATTTTTCCAGATATTTTTGCCGTTGACCAGTCCTGCAAAAAGCACCTTATCCTGCGGGAATCCATAGCGTTCGATCTGATGACCGGTTTCTTTTCCTTCCAGAAAATCAAGACCGATTCCGTCAAATGGCATCCGGATCAGCTCCTGATAAATATCCCTGACATCTCCGAAATATGTCTGCAACAGAATCTTACAGCTTCCCTTGTCTGCCAGGATCTTGTCATAAATCCGGTGGAATAATGCGATATCCTCTAAGCTCATATCCTGTACCAGTGCCGGCTCGTCAAACTGCACCCAGGCAATCTGATCGTTTTCACATTTTTTCACAATATCCTGATATACCTTCACAATATCATCCACAAAATCACCGGCTGTTTTCTTCCCGGTATAACGTGTGAGCTTTAACATCGTATAGGCACCAATGATCACCGGCTTTGTCTCAATTCCCAGTGCCTTTGCTTCCGCATATTCATCCCATGGTTTTGTTCCGAAAAGGGAAATTTCCGTGTCATCCTCAAGCTCCGGTACAATATAATGATAATTGGTATTAAACCATTTCTTCATGGCAAGTGCCTTCACGTCACCGGATTCCCCCTGATATCCTCTGGCAAGTGCAAAATATGTATCCAGCCCGGAAAGCTTCAGCTCCTGATATCTCTTCGGCACGATCCCCAGCAAAACTGCTGTATCCAGAACCATATCATAAAATGAAAAATCATTGCCGGAAATAAAATCAATCCCTGCGTTTTTCTGAGAAGTCCAATGCTGCTTCCGGAGCTCTGCTGCCGTCTGCAACAATTCCTCCGCTCCGATCTCCTTTCGGAAATACTTCTCCGAAGCAAATTTTAATTCTCTTAAACTTCCGATTCTTGGATAACCGATCACTGATGTCTTCATACTCATCCTCCATTTCCGCAGACTGCCTGTACCTGATCTTCCCCCAGGCTTTTTACGCTGCACGATTTGTTTTGTTCTTTATGATGACATCATTATACGTTTCCATTGGATATTTGTATAATACATAAAAAATGAGTTATCCATAGTCTCAAACTATAGACAACCCATTTATATTTTCCAGAAATAACCGCTTTGCACCCGGTATATTTTTATTAACCGGATATTAAATCATCATTTCTTTACAAATTTTCTATCCCAGATACTTCCGCAACGCTTCCAGATATGTAGCTGCCAGTCTGCCGGGTACTGCCTTTCTGTGGGTGATATAACCGATCCGCATATCTCCCTCGTCCTGCAGAGGCACCGCAATGATATCCTTACCGTTAAGCTTTTTATCGATCACCCCGCTGCAGACGGTATACCCGTTCAATCCGATCAGCAGATTAAACAGCGTAGCCCGGTCTCTGACCCGGATGTTTTTCTTTCTTTCCGAAGTTGAAAAAATCTCCTCCGAAAAATAAAAGGAATTGTGCTCGCCCTGCTCAAAGGACAGATAAGGATATGCCTCCAGTTCCTGATTCGTGATCACCTGCCGGTCTGCCAGAGGATGCTTTCTGCTGATAAAAACATGGGGCTTTGCCACAAACAATTCGTGAAACTCCAGATCATTTGTTTTCAGGATCTTGCGAAGCACCGTCTCATTAAAATCATTCAAAAACAGGATTCCGATCTCACTTCTCATGTGAGCCACATCCTCGATGATCTCATAGGTCTGGGTCTCCCGGAGACTGAAATCGTACTCCTCCTGTCCATACTCCTTGATCAGATCTACAAAAGCATTGACCGCAAAGGAATAATGCTGTGTGGACACGCAGAACTGCTTTTTGCCGCCACCGTTTCCCTTGTACTTATCCTCCAGGATCGCTGCCTGTTCCAGTACCTGCCTTGCATACCCCAGAAACTCCTCGCCCTCTCCGGACAACAGAATACCCTTGTTGGTTCTCTGAAAGATCACCAGATTCATTTCCTTTTCCAGCTCATGAATAGCATTGGTCAGACTGGGCTGGGATATATATAATTTCTTTGCGGCCTCCGTGATGGTTCCTGTCTCAGCCACAGTGATCGCATATCGAAGCTGTTGAAGTGTCATATGATTTCTCCATTCTACACTCTTGTCATAGACTCATTATATCTCAAAATCCATACAGACTCTCGTCTTGGTATAAGGACGCACCTTGCTGTCCGCTACCTTTACATGCTCCGGATGAACGGCATATCCCTTCAGTGCCTCCTCATCTACAAGTGTAGTATCAAGCATCACATCTGCATTGGAGGATGCCAGCCCCTGCGTCTGTACATGTACCTCGGTCAGTCCCGGAACCTTGCCCACAAGGCTCTCCAGCCCTTCCTTGATCCCTGCCTTCACAGTCTGTTTCTCATCCTCTGTTAATTCATCTTTTAACTGCCACAAAATAATATGCTTTACCATTATACTGCCTTCCTCTCTATGAAATCTGACAACTTTGTTCTTAAAAGTCAATATACACAGAAGCAGCCATTTTACATGACTACTTGCGTATTCCGAGAATCTTCTCTGCCTTCTCTACTTCCTCCTGAGTCGGTGTCCGTACCCCCTCCAGCGGATAGGCGATCCCCAGATTCTCCCACTTAAATAATCCCAGCGTATGATACGGCAGGATCTCCACGCGCTCTACATTGGTCCACTGATCTAACTTTGCCCGGAGCGCCTGTAAGCCCTCCTCATCATCTGTCAGATCCGGCACCAGTACATGACGGATCCACATGGCTTTGCCATGATCACTGAGCCAGTCTGCCAATGCCAGAATATTCTCATTGGTCTGCCCGGTCAGAGCTTTATGCTTCTCCGGATCCATCTCCTTGATGTCCAGCATTACCAGATCCGTAACCTCCATGAGCTTCTCAAATTTATCCATAAACTCCGGGGAATCCGGATCAAAAGGATTGGCACTGGTGTCCAGTGTGGTATGGATGCCCTTCTCCTTTGCCAGCGTAAAAAGCTCTGTCAAAAAGTCGATCTGCAGCAACGGCTCTCCGCCACTGACGGTCAGGCCGCCGTTGTCCTTCCAGTAACTTTTGTAACGATATGCCTTTGCAAATACTTCCTGCGCAGTCTTTTCCTCGCCTTCATCTAACTTCCATGTCTCCGGATTGTGGCAATATTTGCACCGCATGCGGCAGCCCTGCAGAAACACCACATACCGCACTCCCGGTCCGTCCACCAGACCAAAGGTCTCCACGGAATGAATCCGTCCCTTTACCTGTCCCATGTTCTCTCTCCTTTTCCTGCAAACAGATCACTACTGACACCACTGCATTTCTCTGCAGCCGGCTGCTCTGTCTGCCTCTCTTTTCTCTTTTATACAGCACAAACCTTGCGTTTTATTGTACACCAAAACGCAAGGTTTGTATGCATTTATTCTCGTAAAAAAGATTTCGCTTTCGCTATGATAGGAATCCTTCTCGATTCACTGTAAACGTATCTGACTACATCTGTGCATGGCAGGTTCTGGAAATAACATCCATCTGCTGCTCCTTGGTCAGATCGATAAACTTAACTGCGTAACCGGATACACGGATCGTGAAGTTTGCATACTCCTCTTTCTCCGGATGCTCCATTGCATCAATGAGCTTCTCCTTGCCAAATACATTGACATTGAGGTGATGTGCTCCCTGATCAAAGTAACCGTCCATAACCTGTACCAGATTTGTCTTGCGCTCCTCTTCCTCATGACCAAGTGCATCCGGATTGATGGTCTGTGTATTGGAAATACCGTCCAGAGCCCACTCATAAGGAATCTTGGCAACAGAGTTAAGGGATGCCAACAGACCATTCTGCTCTGCACCGTAGCTTGGGTTAGCTCCCGGTGAAAGTGGCTGTCCTGCTTTTCTGCCGTTTGGCATAGAGCCTGTTGCCTTACCGTAAACCACGTTCGATGTGATCGTAAGGATAGATGTGGTCGGCTCAGAACGACGATAGGTATGATGCTTCTTGATCTTTCCAAGGAAGGTACGCAGAAGCCATACACCGATCTCATCGGCACGGTCATCATCATTACCATATTTCGGGAAATCACCCTCTGTCTCATAATCTACGGCAAGTCCGCTCTCATCACGGATCACCTTTACCTTTGCGTACTTGATCGCACTCAGGGAATCAATGACATGAGAGAAGCCTGCAATACCTGTGGCGAAGGTACGGCGTACATCCGTATCGATCAGTGCCATCTGGGCTGCCTCATAATAATATTTATCATGCATATACTGGATCAGGTTCAGTGTATTTACATAGATATCAGCAAGCCAATCCATCATTGCATCATACTTCTCCATAACCTCATCATAATCAAGGTACTCAGAAGTAATTGGCTGATACTTTGGTCCAACCTGTACTTTATTCTTCTCGTCAACACCACCGTTGATCGCATAGAGAAGACATTTTGCAAGGTTTGCTCTGGCTCCGAAGAACTGCATCTCCTTACCGGTCTGTGTTGCAGATACACAACAGCAGATTGCGTAATCATCACCCCATACAGGCTTCATGACATCATCATTCTCATACTGGACAGAGCTGGTCTTGATGGAGATATTTGCTGCATATCTCTTAAAGTTCTCCGGAAGATCAGAGGAGTAAAGTACCGTGATGTTTGGCTCCGGAGCAGGTCCCATATTCTCCAGGGTATGAAGAACACGATAATCCGTCTTGGTAACCATATGACGGCCGTCTACACCGATACCGGCAAGATCGATGGTAGCCCATACCGGATCTCCGGAGAAAAGCTCGTTGTAAGACTTAATACGTGCAAACTTGACCATACGGAACTTCATGGTCATGTGATCGATGAGCTCCTGTGCCTCTTTCTCTGTCAGGGTACCGTTCTTTAAATCTCTCTCAATATAAATGTCAAGGAATGTGCAGACACGGCCGATACTCATTGCAGCACCGTTCTGTGTCTTGATTGCTGCAAGGTAACCAAAGTAAGTCCACTGAACAGCTTCTTTTGCATTCTTTGCAGGCTCAGAGATATCGTAACCGTAAATGGCTGCCATCTCCTTCATCCCCTTAAGGGAATTGATCTGCTCCTGCAGCTCCTCACGAAGACGGATCACCTCGCCCTTCATGCTTCCGCTTCCGCAGACTGCCTTATCCGCTTCCTTCTCTGCGATCAGATGATCGATACCGTAAAGAGCAACTCGACGATAATCACCTACGATACGTCCACGTCCGTATGTATCCGGAAGACCTGTGATGATCTTGTTCTTGCGGACTGCTCTCATCTCCGGTGTATAAGCATCAAATACACCCTGGTTATGTGTCTTATGGTACTCCGTGAAGATCTTATGAAGCTCCGGATTTGGCTCATAGCCATACATCTTCAGAGACTCCTCTGCCATCTTGATACCACCGTAAGGCATGAATGCACGCTTTAACGGCTTATCTGTCTGGAGACCAACAATCTGCTCCAGATCCTTTAAATCCTCGCTGATATATCCCGGTCCGTGGGAGGTCAGAGACGATACAATATCCGTGTCCATATCAAGGACACCGCCCTTTGCACGTTCCTCCTTCTGCAGCTCCTGCAGCTTGCCCCAAAGCTTATCGGTTGCTTCGGTTGGTCCCTCCAGAAATGACTCGTCTCCATCATATGGAGTATAGTTATTCTGGATAAAATCACGGACATTGATTTCTTCTTTCCAGAGACGTCCTTCAAATCCGTCCCATTCTTTAAAATTTACCATCTCGTCTTTTCCTCCTTAATGTTGTCTCATTTCACTTGTAGTATTACACTGCCTATTTTCTCTAAAAAGTCCCCTTTTGTCAACAGACAGTTTTTAACATAACCTACACTAACATTTTTCAATCTCTACGACAAGACTTCTATTGACGGTTTTTATTCAATAACATGTTCTTTTACAGCGAAACTTTCTCTTTTATTTTGCCGCTCAAGAGGATAACTCTCTGTCCATACTGGTTGGGAACTATCATTACACGCTATCGCCTATTTCATAAACTTCATGAGCATCATTATGTTTTTCTCCTTAACGTCCTTCCGCCTGTTATATTGTATTGCAAATCGTCGCACATCGTGGTACACTACATTTAAACAGGAGGTGAATATTATGGCAACAAAAACGGCAAATGTTACAGCACGCATTCAGCCAAATATAAAAGAACAAGCAGAGACAATTCTCGAAAGATTGGGAATTCCGGTATCTGTATTTATTGACATGGCATACCGGCAGGTTATTATGAGGGATGGTGTCCCTTTTTCGCTGAATATCCCAGATAAGCTTACCACAAAAGATTCATTAACCAAAGCAGAATTTGATACGATGATGCAAACGGGTCTTACACAGGCCAAACAGGATGATTCTGTTTCCGCTGATAAAGCCTTTGATCAATTGAAGATGGAGATTTAATGTATGAATAATGAATACGAAGTAAAGGTAACCAGACAGGCATTGGAACAGATGCGAGAAATTGTTCATTATATTTCATATGATCTTATGGCACCTGAAGCTGCAAGTAATTTATTAAATGAACTAGAGTCGGCAATAAAGAAACTGGCTATTTTTCCAAAAAGACATTCTTTAGTTCAAGAAGAACCTTGGAAAAGTGAAGGAATACGTAAAATTATAGTGAATAACTTTTTAGTTTACTTCTGGGTAGATGATGAATGCAGCAAAGTTCAGGTAACAGCAATAATCTATAACAAGAGAGATCAAATAAATCAACTTTCTGATTTGGATATGTAATAAATGTATTAAAAGCCCTGCAGCTAAACGCCGCAGGGCTTTCTTCAACTATATCACAAATTCTTAAATTCACTCTTACAGAGTAATCTGTACGCTTGTGCTTCCGGCAGCAGCATCCACTGTCTTGTCTTCTGCTGTGATCTTGAAGCTTCTGTCGCTTGCGTCATATGTGACATCGATCACATTGCCGTTTCTGACTGCCTTGATCTGGGTCAGCTTGTTTGACTCGCTGTCATAGATCACTGCAGATGCGCTCTTGCCATCCTCAAGACCATAGATCACTGCCTCTGCATCCTGCAGATAATCATAAAGAACAGTCATCTTGTCCTCTGCATCGAAGTTACCGTAAGTAACAATGCTGTTTGGACGAGCCAGGATCGGAGTCTGGAAGTAATCACACTGTCTTGTGTAATATCTGCCACCCTCATACTTCTCACCGGACTGGATATCTGTCCAGGTACCGCAATCAGGTACATAGAACTCAGCCTTGCCTTCCTCGTTCATAACCGGCACGATACACAGGTTATCACCCAGCATATACTGCTGATCCAGATACTTGCAGGCGGTATCGTCTGTAAACGCAATAACCATAGAACGCATCATTGGTACACCAACCTGATGTGTCTTATTGGCCTGAGCCCACAGATAAGGCATCAGACGTCCCTTTAATACGGTGTAGTGACGAAGTACATCACATGCCTCTGTATCGCCGTCCTTGTCATAAACCCAAGGCACACGGTAAGAGGTTGAACCATGGAGACGGCTGTGTGTAGAAAGAAGACCGAATGCACACCATCTCTTGTATACGTCAGCCGGTGCAGTTGCCTCGAATCCACCCATATCATGGGAGAAGAAACCGAAACCGGAAGAGCAGAGGGAAAGTCCGCCACGAAGTGTCTCTGCCATAGCAGAATACTCAGCGTAGCAGTCACCGCCCCAATGTACAGGAAACTTCTGACCGCCAACAGTAGCACTACGTGCAAACAGACAAGCCTTATCCTTACCGAAGTACTCCTCAAGAGCCTCGAATACAACCTTGTTGTAAAGGTATGTGTAGTAGTTATGCATCTTGATCGGATCCATACCATTGTAATACTTACACTTGGTTGGGATTCTCTCACCGAAGTCTGTCTTGATGTTGTTTACGCCCATCTTGAAGAGCTCCTTGAGCATACCCTTGAACCAGTCGCAAGCCTCCGGATTGGTAAAGTCAACGATTGCCATACCCGGCTGCCACAGATCTGCCTGGAATACGCTGCCATCCAGATTCTTGATGAAGTATCCCTTCTCCTTACCGATATCAAACAGCTTAGACTGCTGTGAAATGTAGGAGTTGATCCATACACAGACCTCAAGTCCCTTGTCCTCGTGAAGTCTCTTGAGAAGACCTTCCGGATCCGGGAACATATCCTTATCCCACTCAAAGTTACACCACTCATACTCCTTCATCCAGAAGCAGTCGAAATGGAATACCTGCAGAGGGATCTTTCTGTCTCTCATACCATCAATGAAGCTCATAACGGTATCCTCGTCATAGCTTGTGGTGAAGGAAGTAGACAGCCACAGACCAAATGTATATGCCGGCGGAAGGGATGGCTTACCGGTCAGTGTGGTGTAGTTCTCCAGAACTTCCTCCAGATTGTTACCACCGATCACAAAGTACTCAAGCTCCTCGCCCGGCTGTGTAAATGTCACCTTGGAAACAGTGTCTGAGTTTACCTCGAAGGACACCTTATCAGAGCTGTTTACAAATACACCGTATCCCTTAGAAGAAATGTAGAATGGGATATTCTTGTAGCTCTGGTCAGAACATGTACCACCATCGCAGTTCCATGTCTCAACAACCTGTCCGTTCTTTACAAATGGAGTGAACTTCTCACCGAAACCATAGATGCACTCACCGATATCAGTCTTGAGCTGCTCTCTGATGTATGTACGGTGTGGATCCTGTGGATAATTGAAGAACTCATCGTCCTCCTGCATCTCCATACGTGCATTTGCTGCGAACTGGCTCTCGTTAATGATAGAAGTAGAACGCCATGCACCACCGGTCAGATGCTTATCCTTATGATAGAACTGTACATCCCAGTCATCACCGATCTTGATCACTACCTTTGTGTCGCCGGAAACAAGCTCCGCCTTATCCTCGGTCTGCGTGATCTGTGGCACATAACCGGTATCCTCATTCAGCTCAAACTGTGGAATATTATCAAGACCGCCCTTGTAATGTACGATATGAACCTTAATGATATTCTCTGATGTAGAAGAATATGTGATCTCAAGGTTTGGTCCGCCCAGTGTCATACCTCTGTTCATTACTGTATAAGGTGTGGCAATTACCTTGATAGAATTCTCTGTTGTTGTTACCTGATATGCCTGAGATGCATATCTTACATCATAACCCTTTTTGTTCAACCAAAATCCGTCTGCTACTTTCATGTTGTAAACTCCTTTCAAAATAAATAAAATCTACCAGTGTACAACAGATGAGACCCCATATACAAACCGACCTCTGCTGTACTGTATGATAACATTATATCTTTATATTTTTATTCCGTCTACAATTATTAAGCTGAAAAGTAACATTATTTTGATATTTGATTCAAAACGTCAATCCACATAAAGGATTCGACCGGGTTTCCGCCGTGGTGCCGGCCGCTCTCTCTCATCAGAATATCCCAAAATACAAAAACCAACCCCCCGGTATCCCTCCGGAATATTCCATTTTTTACAAAGCTCCCTCCCAAAAGGAGTCTCCATCTCCTGTCTCGCCCAGTGGATCCAGCAGGAACCAAGCCCCTGTGCATAAGCGGCATTTAACATGTTTCCGATGACAAGAGAACCATCCTCCACCCAGGTATCCACCCGGCTGTCTGCCATAACCAGAACCAGAACCGGAGCACCATAAAAAGCATCTCTGTCAGGATTGCTCTCATAGGACGCATTGATCCTTGATAATTTGCGGATCAGATCGGGATCCCGGATCACAATGGATATGGTGTCCTGATGATTTTCCCCGGAGGGGGCATATATCCCTGCTTCCAGCACTGCATCCAGATCTTCTTTTTTTACTTCTTCCGGCTTATATTTCCGGATACTTCTTCTCTCCAAAAAAAGACTTGTTTTTTTATCCATAGACTCACTGCTCCTTTCTGTTATCAAGCGGATTCCATATATTCTCTTTTTTTTCCATAAATTTGGACATAAGTACGGCAGACACCATGACTGTCACCCAGGAAACCGTATAGGAGCTTAACACCACTGCCAGTGTATGATGTATTTTTACTGCCACGGCAAGGTACAAAAAGCGTACAACTACAAGATTGAACAGCATAAGCAGCATCGTCTGGAACGACTTGCCACATCCACGGAAAATCCCCGCATACACATGAGCCACCCCCAGCATCCAGTAGCCCGGTGTCATCACCTGCACCATGATCTTTCCGCAGGCGATCACTGCTTTATCATGGGAAAACAGACCGATCAATGGTGCTCCAAAGATCCACACAAAAACGGATGCCGGAATAATATAACACAAACAGATGATCATCGTCGCACGTTTTCCCATCTGGATCCTGCCGATATTTCCCGCTCCCAGATTCTGGCTGGTATAAGTCATTGCTGCCAGTCCAAAGCTGACCAGCGGAAGCACCAGAATTCCATCAATCTTTAAAAAGGCACTGCAGCCTGACACCGCATCCACACCAAAATAATTGATATTCGTCTGTACAACGACATTAGAAAAAGCAATCAGTCCGCTTTGAATCCCAATGGGAATTCCCATTTTGGCAATTTCCCCCATGGCTCTTTTTTCCAGCCGGATCTGTCCCGGTTTTAACTGATGCATCCCCGTATCACGACACAGTACATATAAAACAATAAGTGCACTGATCCCCTGTGAGATCACTGTGGCCCAGGCAGCACCGGCAATTCCTGTCCGGAATACACATACAAACAAAAGATCCAGCAGGATATTACTGATACTGCTGAGTATCAAAATATAAAGCGGTCTCCTGGAATCTCCGATTCCCCGGAGGATTCCTGTTCCTGTATTATAAAAAACCAGAAACAGAGAACCACAAAAATATGTCTGTAAATATTTTAAGGCTGACGGTATCATCTCCTGCGGCGTATTCATCCATTTCAAAATATATGGAGTGATAACAATTCCGAAAATAATCAGAAAAGCTCCTGCAAGAATACTGAATGCGACAGCCGTATGAACCGTTTTCTGCAGTCTTTCACCATTTCGTGCACCATAATATTTTGCCACAACAGCACTGACACCGGTTGCCATGCCAATAAATATTTCTATCAGCAGATTGATAATGGTCGTACCTGATCCAATCGCCGCAAGTGCTTCTTTTCCAACAAAATTTCCAACGATCACAGAGTCCATAATGCTGTACATCTGTTGAAAAATATTTCCTGCGATGATCGGCATGGCAAAAAGTAAGATTCCACGAAACGGAGAGCCCTGCAGCAACAGATCCACTGAGGCTTTTTTCTCCTTCATACTTCTTTTCCTCTCTCCTTTTGTCAGCAGACAATATTGGAAATTTTATTCTTCTGACCATCAAAATAATATATTACATTTCGTGCCGGAGCTTCTGCGAGAAACTCCATCACTTCTTTTGAATAAAAAGCCGAATGGGGCGTCAGGATCACATTCGGACGATGACATAAATTGGTCTTTTCCAGATCCGGCTGCGTCCCCTTCAGAACATCTAATCCGGCTCCGGCAATCTCTCCTTCATCCAGTGCTCTGGCAAGGGCTGTTTCAGAAACACATGCCCCACGTCCCACATTCACAAAATATGCTGTTTTTTTCATCTGACAAAACTTTTCCCAGTCAAAATAATCCTCATTTTCCTGTGTCTGATTCATATGATTGGAAACGATATCCGCTTCCCTTAATGCCTCTTCCACAGATACATAGGTTACTCCGTCCTCTTTCAAGCCATACTGCTCCGGATGACGGGTCACTGCCAGAATCTCAAAACCAAAAACGGCTGCCCGTTTTGCAACAGCTCTGCCAATCCTTCCATATCCTACGATCGCAAGCTTCTGTCTGGAGATTTTCACCGGTGCCTCCAGCTCACGGAAACGGTACAACTGCTTCTCCTGGATCAGTTCATCATATGGTTTCAACTGCTTGATCAGTGCCAGGATCATTGCCATGGCATGATTTGCCACCTCATCGGTACAATAATCTCCGAGAGTCGCAACACAAATTCCTTTTTCCCTTGCGGCATCCACATCCACATCACCATATCCCGTAGCATCCACACTGATCATTTTCAGCCTTGGGGCATGCTCTAACAGCACACGGTCAATTTTCAGGAAACAGGTCATGATCGCATCTGCATCCGCAACCTTGTCATACAGCTTCTTTTCATTGCCCTCATATACATATTCTTCAAAAACAGCTCCGGGAATTTCTTTTTCTATCAACTCTTTTTCATAAGTATGAGGAACCGGAATCTGATAATCACAAAATAAGATTTTCATATCTGCCTCCTCCTGCCCTACTTTCCAAGGACTTCCTTTAATTTTTCAATGACCCGCTGATTCTGTTTTCTTGTGCCGATGGAAATACGGGTGTAGTCATAATCTCCACGAAGAATAATTCCAAACTGCTGCATTTTTTCACAAAGCTTCATGGAATCCGTCTGTAAATCCACAAAGATAAAATTAGTATCCGATGGACAAACATAATATCCCATCTTTTCCAGCTCCTGTGTCAGGTAAATACGTTCCTCACGAACAGTACTTAAGGTTAATTCTTCAAACTCTTTATCATCCAGAGCCGCCAGTGCCCCGGCAAGTGCCAGTTTATTGGTACAAAAATAATTGACCATGCGGCTCAGATACCGGATGACTTCCAGACTGGAAACTACATAGCCCACACGGGCACCTGCCATTCCGTAAACCTTTGAAAAAGTACGGATCACCATTACCTTGCAGTTTTCCTCGGTAATCGCATCCAAAGCTGTTTTATAATCTTCCTTGCGGATAAACTGGAAATATGCCTCATCTACCACAACCATTACATGATCAGGAACCTTCCGGATAAAATCCAGAAGCTCCTCATCATTTAACGCCATACCGGTTGGATTGTTGGGATTGCAGATAAAGATCAGCTTTGTTTTCGGTGTGATGGCATCCAGAACAGCATCCAGATCGATCCCCTTATCACCCCTCATAGGAACATAAACCGGCGTTCCCTTAAATCGTTTTGCCGTGTTTCCGTAGGCTCCATACGATTGTGCCGGGATCAGAACCTCATCTCCCTCCCGGATAAACACTTCTCCGATCACATTGATCGCAACACTGGCTCCTTCCGTGATCATATAGTGATATTCCGACAAGCCATATCTTTCGGCAAGTTTTCTACGAAGTGCTTTTCCGGTTCCTTCCGGATAATAATTACATAAAACTGCCGTCTCCTGCATTGCCTTTACTGCCTTCGGAGATACCCCCAGCAGATTCTCATTCTCATTCATTTTACAGATGTCATCACGAAAATCTGCCAGTACATAATCCTCCCGCACATCATCCATGGTAATTCCTACCCGGTAAGCCGGGCTGTCTTTAACATAATCGTTAATCATATCTGCTAACATACTCATAACCTGTGCCTTTCCGATTTAATACGTAATAAAATCCCTGATCAGAGGAAGACTGGAGCAATGCAGTCCACCACCATTCTTCTGGATCTCACTGTACTCTACCTGAATCACTTCAATGCCCTTCTTGGCAAGAATATCTGCTGTATAATCAGTTCCCTCCATCATAATAACCTTGCCGGGTTCCAAAGGAACACAGTTGATCGGATTAGCGGTATCTCTCCGATCGATCTGGATCATTTCAAAGCCCAGTGATTTTAATTTTTCCAAAATAAAATACGGTACATTTTCCGGCTGATAGATTGCCTTGTGATGATCCACGATCATAAAGCATCCATCAATATGGAGACGGAAACCGGTTAATGGAATCACCAGAAGCTCAATTCCCATACCGTTTAAAACCTCCCGTAACTGACGGATTCCTTCCTCATTGGTACGCTGGGAATAGCCAACGGCTGCATGCTTATCATCAATAAACATAAAATTACCGCCCTCAAAAGTACCGGTACCTGTGATCGTACGAACGATCGGCATTCCAAGCTTCGCAACAGACATAGAAGCTCTCTGCTCCTCACCACGTCTCATCAATGGTGCAAATCGTCCTACAACAAAGCCTCCCGGAATCGCTGTTCCCACATCACGGCAATTGACAGCCTTTGGTCTGTCCGGATCAATTCCATCCAGATAAACAACCTCCGCTCCATTGTCCCGCAGCACCTTGGCAAATGCCTCGTGCTCCTCGACCATTTTATCCAGATCCGGCTCCTCCTTATCTCTCCAATACCAGGATCTGTCCGGTGCAATGATTGCTCCCACTTCATCATTCCAAAGTTCCTTTTTAATACATTTCATTTCCACTCCCGGTTTATGAAGCAGTATCATACGAAGCTTTCCGATCTCACTGTTTACTCCCCATGCCTTTCCCCAGTGTTTCACTAACTGATCCGGCTCCTCAAAAGCAGGTGATGGTGAAGGTGGAAATAATTTCAATACTTTGTGGTAAGCGTCCTGAGATAATGATGACATAATAAAGACCCCTTTCTTTCTAAATATAACTATCGTAATAATGAATCAAGCCATCGGAAATGATACAATTTCCAAAAAAATAAAGGCGTCGAGTTTATGATCACTCAACGCCTTCGTTTTGCTTGTATACAGTATACGACCCTTTTCCCGGTATGTCAACTCTATTTTTTAACTTTTTTTCACTTTCTTTTATTGACATCAGACAATTCCGATAGTATACTGTATACAGAGTATCGTAAAACAAAGGCGTTTTTGGAAACACAATTTTCAAAGAACGTCTTTTTTATTTCCAAAAAATATATTTTGGAAATTACCAGCTTATAATAAAGAAAGGATGGATACTATGGAAAAAGAAAATATGATACATATGGAACACCTTTATAAATCCTTTGGAGATCTGGAGGTTTTAAAAGATATTTCTCTTGATGTTCAAAAAGGAGAAGTCCTTGTGATCATCGGTCCCTCCGGTTCCGGAAAATCTACCATGCTTCGATGCATGAATCTGTTGGAAACACCAACCTCCGGATCCATCACGGTATGCGGCACGGAAATTACCGCCAAGGGCGCCCCGATCCGGGAGGTTCGTCAGAAAGTCGGCATGGTTTTCCAGCATTTCAACTTATTTGAACATATGACCATTATGAAAAATATGATCTATGCTCCAATGAAAACAAAAAAAATACCAAAAGCAGATGCCATTGCACGGGCACATGAGCTTCTAAACCGCGTCGGTCTGGACGACAAAGCAGATGTTTATCCCATCACCTTATCCGGTGGACAGAAACAGCGTGTGGCAATTGCCCGTGCCCTTGCCATGGATCCGGAAGTGATCCTGTTTGACGAACCAACCTCTGCCCTTGATCCGGAAATGGTATCTGAGGTGCTTGATGTAATCAAGGAGCTTGCCAAAACAGGTATCACCATGATCCTGGTTACCCACGAAATGGGATTTGCCAGAGAAGTAGCCGACCGTATTATCTTTATGGATGAAAGTGTGATCGTGGAGGATGCGCCTCCGGAGGAATTCTTCAATCATCCGAAGTCCGATCGTGCAAAGAAATTCCTGTCTAAAATGTTATAAATAAGAAAACAGGAACAGATTTCCAGAAAGATGAGGTGATATTTATGTATAATGAAATGGAAACATTAACAAAACAACTGGTGTCCATTGCCAGTGTCAACAGTGAGCCGGAAGGAGAAGCAAAAATTGCCGATTTTATCTATGGATATTTTAAGAAGCTTCCTTATTTTCAGGAACACCCGGAGTATCTTTGCACCATTCCTCTGAAAAACGATCCTCTTCAGAGAAAAAATGTGTTTGCTCTGCTCCGTGGCACTGCAGGCGACTATAAAGATACGATCCTGTTTCACGGACACATCGATACCGTCGGAGTAGAAGACTTTGGTCATTTTAAGGAGTATGCTTTTGACTGCGACAAGCTGCTGGATGCCATGCTGGCAAGCAATGACATCCCGGAGGTGTTGAGAAAGGATATTGAAACGGGAGATTATCTGGTGGGGCGCGGAAGCTGTGATATGAAAAGCGGAGATGCCGTATTTATGGTATTGATCAAATATCTGTCCCAAAATCCGGACAAACTAAAAGGAAATATTCTGGTGTCCTTTAATCCCGTAGAAGAAAATCAGCATACCGGAATTATTGAAGGACTGGATCATCTGCTTGCCCTTCAGCAAAAATATGGATTACATTATAAATTCGCGATCAACAATGATTATACCTGTCCCCTTTATGAAGGTGATCCCCATCAGTATATCTACACGGGAACTGTTGGAAAACTTCTTCCCTGCTTCTATATTTACGGAAAGGAAACACATGTCGGACAGTGCTTTGAAGGATTTGATGCCGCCAATACAGCAGCCGAGCTGGTGCAGCTGATCAATCTGAATCATGAATCCTGTGACGGGTATCACGAAGAATATACTCTGCCTCCCTCAGTCCTGTATATGAAGGATCTGAAGGACTTCTATAATGTGCAGACAGCACAGTCGGCATATGTTTATTTCAATTACTTTGTCCACAACAAATCCATGGATACCATTATGACAGAACTGAAAGCATACGCCCGGACAGCACTGGATCATATGATGACACGGATCAATTCACAATATAAAGAATTCTGCCGGATCAATCATCAGGAGTATCAGCCATACAGTTATCCATGCGCTGTTCTTTCCTACGATGAACTTTATCAGCGTGTAGAAGAGACTTACGAGGGAGATCTTGCCGGACTCCTATCCGAAAAAGCGGACAGAGAACTCTCCGAAGGAGTGGACAAACGGGAGATTCCACTTCATCTGGTGGAAACACTTCTTCCTCTTGCCCAGATAACAACACCGACCATCGTATTATTCTTCTCTGCCCCGTATTGTCCTCACAACACCTTAAAAGCAGAGATACCGGAGGAAAAGGAGCTCTACGACCGGATCGCAGATATCGTCCATAACTTCAGTGAGGAAGAACAGCTTCCCTACAAGATCCTGCAGTTCTTCCCAAGCTTAAGTGACAGCAGCTATTTAAAGATTGATGATGATGCTGCATCTGTTGATCTGCTGATCCGGAATTTTCCGGATATGAATGCACTTTATCCATTGCCGGTTGATAAAATACAGGAATTAAATATTCCTGCTCTGAATTACGGATGCTACGGAAAAGACGCCCATAAATGGACTGAACGCTTATATAAGCCGTATACCTTCGGTGTACTTCCAAAGCTGATCCTGAAAACCATTGACAATTTCCTATAGATTGAATATACATTCCTCAAAAGAAAATCGCTTAGATTTTGATCTAAGCGATTTTCTCATGTAAACAATTTTAATTGTAGGGATTTTTGAATCTGTAATTTATCCAACAGCTTCACAGTAATCGTAAATTTCTTTTCCGGTAGCGAACCATACATCCGGATCCTTCTGAATATATGTCAGAAGCTCTTCCAGCATATAAATTTTACCCGGATCTCCAATGGTCATAGGATTCAACTGCAGCACATAGCACAGCCCCTCCTCACGAAATACATCATATTCCCATTTCCAGTTGGTCAGAACCTTTTTGAAACTGGAGATACGCCCCTGACCATAAGGTACCGGCGGCCAGAAATGAAATGCAAAATACGGTGCATCAAATAATGCCCAGTGGAATGGTATTTCCAGTATGGAGGTTCCCTGATCGTTCAGGACATTATAATATGGTCTGTCATCATCTCCCAATGTACTGGAATAAACAATCCCTGCTTCCTTTGCAATTTCCAGGGTACGCTTCGTCAATTCTCCCTCCGGTGCCCGGAAACCAACCGGTGTCACACCACAGACTTCCTTTACCGCCTCCACACTCTTCTCCATCGCTTCTCTTTGTTTTTCTTCCGGAAGCAGTGCAAAGTTTTCATGCTCATACCCATGTACCCCAATCTCGTGACCATGCTCTACAATCTTTTTGATGGCATCCGGATACTCCTCTGCCACCTTTCCCGGCACAAAAACCGTTGCTTTCACATGATAGTGATCCAATACGGAAAGCACTCTGTCCAATCCTTTTTTGACACCAAATTCTGCCATGGTCTTAAAACCTGCCACCGCATTTTTATCCTCCGGATACTGGGCAATCCCAAAATATTCCGCATCCAGGGTCAGACTGATCATCACGGCATTTTTCTTTCCTGACGGCCACTGAAACTCCTCTCTATACATTGGCTGCACCTCCCTTTTTCTGCCAATAAGAAGCAACTTCTTCACAACTGGTACACCAGATTTCCGGCTTCGATGTGATATACGCTAACAACTGATCCAGTATCTTTGACTTTCCGGGACTTCCTGATACCTGCGGATGAAATGCCGTTGATAAGACTGCTCCAAAGCGAAGGGTTCCATCCACCTCATCCTTAAAATTCGACAAAACATCTTCATAGGCGGATATACGGGGCAGTCCCGCCGGAATTGGCGGATACGCATTATAAACCATCTGAATATAATCATCCACCTCCTGTCTGCAGGAAATCCGGACCGTATGGGTCTTTTTACCCTTTACCTCCATAAATACCGGCAACTCACTGCTCTCTCCCTGACAGGTATACAATGTATTGGGATCATTGTATAAAACTTCCTCTGCTTCCTCACAGAGACCTCCGGTACAACGAAATCCCACTGCCGGTTTTCCGATGATCCGTTTAAAGATCTCCTGGCTTTTATCAATGATCTCCAGCTGCTCCTCCACCGTATTGCCATAAGACGGTTCATGGTAAAGACCATGATGGGCGATTTCGTGTCCTTGATCCAGGATACGCTCCACCAGAGGAACATTTCGCTCCATATTAACCGCCGGAATAAAAAAGGTAGCCTTCACACCATATTTTTCCAGCAGATTCATAATACGATCCACACCTCGTTTCGGTCCATACTCCCCGACCGAAGGTCCCTTAATAAACTGCATACCATTTTCCATATTTTTGATCTTATTAAACCAGATCAGATTGGAGTCCATATCAAAGCCCAGGCAAAAAGCACATTTTTTCCCTTCCGGCCAAATATTTTCTGCCATATTCATCACCAAACCTTTCCGGATTCCCTGAAAATCCAGGAACCCTTTTCTTTTATGATGGATCACTGACCATCCATTGCGTAAATTGCGAAAACATCGGCGTAAACTATATTTACGCCGACATTTCATTTGATTGTTTATCGAATTTCACTGACACGGATCCGTTTTTCCAGTCTGTTTCCGATCATACTCATAGATTTTACCAAAACATAATAAATGACCGCCGCAACCATTAACGGTTCAAAAGATAAATAAGAATCCGCCATAACCTGTCGTGAAGCTCTCATCAGATCCACAACACCAATAATGGATACCAGGGACGTCCCCTTCAATAATCCGATCGTCTCATTGATCATCGACGGAAAGACCGCTTTCAATGCCTGCGGAAGCACAATGTCCTTCAGGGTATCCACCTGACTGATACCAAGTGCTTTGGCTGCTTCTCTCTGACCGATATCCACACTCAGAATGCCGCCTCGCAGTGCTTCCGAAATATATGCTGCCGCATTCATGGACAGAGTAATAAAAGCGGATGTCATTGCGGTAAAAGTAATACCGAATAACTGCGGTGCCGCAAAGTATACCAGATAAATCTGAACCAAAGAAGGAAGGGCTCTGAAAATATCTGTATACAAAAAGCCAATAAAATTCAGGATCTTATGTCTGGTAATTTTGATCATTGCCAATGGAATGGATAAGATCAAGCTGAAAATCAGAGACCCCAGCGTTACATAAATCGTTGTACGAAGTCCTTCTAAATACATTGGCCAATATTCGAATACGGTATTAAATTGAAATGTCATACTGCCTCACTCCTTCTCTGGGTTTCTCTTTTTATTATTCTGCTACCTTTAATGCGTCGGTGTATTCTTTACCAAACCACTTTGTCTGCAGTTTCTCCATGGTTCCATCTGCTTCCAGTTCATCCAATGCCTTATTAAAGACATCTACATATTCCGAATTCTTTGGAAGAACGATACAATATGGGTTATCGAGAACACCCTTGATCTCATTCATTGGAACCACCTTGTAAGTAAGATTGTCATATTTCTTGCAATATTCAAAGGCATTGGAACTGTCCATAATGCAGGCATCCAGTTCAGAGGTACCGATTAACGGGATCGAAGTTGCAATGCTCTCATATGTAATCGTCTTAACTCCCTTAATGGTCTTTGAATAGATTTCAAACTCTGTACCAAGAGTAACACCAACCTTCTTGCCCTTCAGATCGGCTGATGACTCAATGCCGCTGTCCTTCGGACAAAGAATAACCGTTACCGGTGTGTAGTAGCCCTGAGAAAAATCAACTACTTTCTTTCTTTTTTCGTTACTGGAAAGAGCGGAAATGATATAATCACATCTCTTGGAGGTAATAGAACCGATCAAACCGGTAAAATCCATATCGTCCAGTTCAAAGGTATATCCCAGCTTATCTGCCAGCGCCTGGTTCAGATCCACATCAAAGCCCTCAATGGTTCCACTTTCATTTTTACTTTCAAATGGTGCATATTCTGCATTGATCGCCATTACCAGTTTCTTTCCTTTTAACGGATTGGAATCTGTTGCCGTGGCAGACTCTTTCTTTCCTGAGCTTCCTCCGCAGCCTGTAAGGCTTGCTGCCATTAATGACATCACTAAGGTGAGTGCTACAAATCCTTTTAATTTTCTCATAATGTTGTCCTCTCTTTCATATGTTTTTTATAGCAATATCCTGATAGGATAAAACCATTCTCTGTTGTGAACGTATACTAAAAAATAAATTCTCCTCCCTGCCAGCTTCTGGTCTGACTGTCCGGGGACGGCCATGTCCTCTTGGAATGAGTAAGACCGGTGCTGTATAAAAGCTCTGCCATGGAAACAACTGCATAAGCCGGATCCACTACAGGAATCCCAAGCCGTTTTGATACCTCCGGTCCCATACCTGCAAATACAAGGCAGCCAAGGATCAATACATGGGCACCATCCTTTATACATTGTCTTCCACATTCTACGATCCTTTCCAGCATGGCTTCCTGATCCTGGGAGCCTGCTGTGGCGATATCCACTTTTACACTCCGGATCGATGCAAGCCTGCTATAGTCAATCCCGGATCTGCGGATCGTCCGATCCGGTCCCACATCACTGTCTGCGGAGGTGATCCATGAAAACTTCTGCCCCAGTCCCACAG
This sequence comes from uncultured Lachnospiraceae bacterium, assembly GCA_934339135.1. GTDB lineage: Bacteria > Bacillota > Clostridia > Lachnospirales > Lachnospiraceae > Jutongia. The sequence goes on from CAKRHP010000009.1 coordinate 128,694, forward strand.
CTATCTGCAAAGAACTTTGTCCTGCCCCGATCACCGGTATACTGACAGCCTCCCGGATGGCATCCATCGCCGGATCACCGGAACAATATAATCCGATCACATCATATCCGTCTTTTTCTGCCTGAACCGCTTTCTCGATCAATTCCAGGGAAGTCACTGCAACATCCAGTGCACTGTCTACACATATTTTTGTTTTTTCCTGCACTTCCATATCAATCTGTGTATCCGGCCGTGCGATCTGTTTCATCCGGTTCTCCCGGAGAGCGATCATTTCTTTTGTTAAACCGGTATTATCCGGATTTAATACTTTCAGCTTCATAACTTGTCCCTCCAAAAGAAAAACGGCGCTATTACTAATCAGTAATAACGCCGTCGTTATCTGTGTTTTTTATTGTATCCAGTATACAGTATATCATTCAAAAAAACAAGCCTTTTATAAAATTTTCTCTAAAATCTCCATTGCCTGGTCAATTTCCTTTTCTGTTACGATCGTTGGAGCAATAAAACGTACCACGTTTTTGTTCGTTCCGCAGGTCAGCAGGATCAGTCCTTCCTCCAGAGCCTTTGACACAATCTCCGTAGTCTTTGCCTTGTCCGGAGCACCCGTTTCATCAACAATTTCCATGGCAAGCATCAGTCCCAGTCCACGGACATCTCCGATGCAGTCATGCTGCTCCTTTAACTGATCCAGCTTTCCTCTGAAATATTCTCCCATTTTGGCCGCATTTTCCAGTGCACCGTCCTTGGTCAGCACATCCAGTGTAGCTAATGCTGCAGCGCAGGCAACCGGGTTTCCGCCAAATGTTCCACCATGGGCACCCGCATTCCATGTTTCCATGATCTCTTTTCTGGCGATCACCGCACTTAACGGAAAACCGGAGGCAATTCCCTTGGCACTTGTCAGGATATCAGGACGTACCCCGAAATGCTCATATGCGTATAATTTACCGGTACGTCCCATACCGGTCTGTACCTCATCAAAGATCAGAAGAATTCCATATTTATCGCAGATCCTGCGTACCTCCTGTACAAACTCCTTCGGCGGCACAATATAGCCTCCTTCTCCCTGAACCGGCTCCATAATGATCGCAGCCACCATCTCCGGATCCACCAGCGTATGAAACATCTCTTCGAGCTTGTCAATATATGGCTTCCATCCCTCTTCCTTATAAGGACTCCGGTACAGGTATGGATACTCTGCAAAATAAACACTCGGCATCAGACCTTCGTAATATTTCCGGTAAAGGGAATTGGAGCCCGTAATGGACACCGTTCCTAAGGTACGGCCATGAAAGGAATCCCGGAATGCTATGATCGCCGGACGTTTTGTATAATGCTTTGCCAGCTTGATCGCTCCTTCGTTTGCCTCGGCGCCACTGTTGCTGAAATATACCATAGTGTCCCCTCCGGTAAGCTCCACCAGACGCTCCGCCAGTCTGACATAACTTTCATAGTAAACAACATTATGTCCGCCGTGAATCATCTGATCCACCTGTTTTTTGGCTGCCTCCACAACCTTTGGGTGATTATGGCCAATGTTACACACTGCAACACCACTTGCAAAATCAAGATACTCTTTTCCGTCCTCCGCCGTCAGATAACAGCCCTTTGCACTTACAATGCCCAGCTTTGTTGACCTTCCTGCTGCCGGAGGCATCACCTTCATACATCTCTCATACATACTGCTCATAACTCATTCCTTCTTTCTCATTATTTATTCTGCGTGATCATTCTGTTTTTCCCATACCTGGGCAATATCTTCCTCCGATAATTCAAATGGGGTATTGCTGATACTGCCTGCCTGAAGAAGACTTAATCCTGCATACTGCTCTATCTGTTCCTGATCAAGCTTTGGTGGTTTTCCAATGAGCTGCTCCAGCGTGTCACCAAAAGAATCCACGCTGTCCTCTCCCAATAGTTCCAGGATCATATCCACTTTTTCTTTCACTGTTGTCTCACATCGTTTTAAATATTCCCTCACAAACAATCCGTTGGCAATACCATGAGGAATCTGGTGAAAATATGTATAACAATATCCCAGTCCATGAGGAAGTGTTACTCCGGTCTGTGCGATCACAAGACCTCCCAGCAGAGAAACATATGCCGCTTTCTCCCGAAAGCTATAATCATATTTTTTACTCTTTAATCCGGGAATACATTCTGCAAAGTTTTTGATTCCCTCCAAAGACATCATTGTACTAAAAACGGTACTCCTGTTTGCAAGATATCCTTCCATTACATGAGTAAAGGCATCGATCAGCGTACTTACCGTTGTCTTGTCATTCATGGAAACCGTATAACCCGGATCTAAAAGAGCATATGCCGGATAAGTCAGGGAATTTCCGAAGCTGACTTTTGTTTCCATATCCTTTCTCAAAAGAACACTGTACGGGGTTACCTCACTTCCTGTTCCGGAGGTGATGGGGATTGCCACGATCGGCAATGCTTTTGTGAAATCGTTCTTAAACAGATCCGCTGCGTGCATCTCATTGGCTGCCAGAACTGCAACAGCCTTGGAAGCATCGATTGGCGATCCTCCACCGATTCCGATAATAAAATTTGCCTGAAATGCTTTCACCTTTTCTGTAATGTCTTCCACTGTTTCAATACTTGGATTATTCTCAACCGAATCATATACTTCATATGCAATTCCGGCATTTTTTAAAACTCCCGTCACATCATCCAGAGCACCGCTTGCCTTTGCGGAATGTTTTCCTGTTACGATGGCCGCACGTGATCCACAATACGTGAAAATCTCCAGATGATTTGTGATACAGTTTTTTTCAAAATACACTTTTGTTGGAATCTGAAATGTAAATTTCATAAAGCTTTCCTCCATTCTTACTAATGCTGTCCTGTTTTCAAAATGTTTCCGAATACAACAAAGACGCCACCACATAAGTGATAGCGCCTTTGTTATCTGTATACAGTATACACCTTTTCCATGGATTGTCAATATATTTTATCAAGAAAGTAACATTCTTTCTCCTGCATTTTTTACATGTTCATGCATTGCCTCGGAAGCCTCTTTGATCTTATTCTGTTCCAGCAGATCGACAATTCTTTGATGCTCCTCCAATGCCGCCGGTGTATATTTGTCCAGAGTACCGGAAAGAACTAAGTAACGCTTGCAGACCATATTGATCTTTTCGATCATATCATATAAAAAAGTGTTGCCTGTATATCTGGCAAATGCCATATGAAAATCATACTCCGCCTCCAGAAAAACCTGATGATTTTTTGCCTGCGTCAGTTTTTTCATGATCTTATTTAATTCCTTGATCTGTTTCGCCCCAATCTTTCCCTCCAATAGAGAAACTGCCAAAGGTTCCAGGCTGCAGCGGACCACCAGGACATTGGCAATATCCTGACTTGTTACATTGGACACCATTACGATCTTGTTTTCATTGACTTCTGCGAGGTGCTCCATAACAAGCTGTTTCAAGGCAGAACGGATCGGTGTACGGCTAATGGACAATCGCTCTGATAGCTGCTCCTCCGTCAACAGATCCCCCGGCTTGATCTGATTGGTAATAATTTCATCTTTAATAATGGCGTATGCCTGTTCCGATAATGTGACCGGTTTTACAATCTTTTTCTTTTTCTCTGTGCCCATATCTAATCTCCTTTCCCAATTATACCTATGATACTATATTTTAATGCAAGGGTCAAAAAGTATTTCAACCCTTGTATCATATTTAAAACAACCAATCAAATTTCTTTTTGACCATTTCCACCAGATACTCAGCGGTACCATCCACTCCCAGCAGACTGCTGTTGATCAGAATATCTTTATAATTGATATCCGCCGGTTCATATTTTGCATATCTTTTATGATACAGCAGTCTGGCACGGTCAACCTCCTGGATCATCCTCTTGGCCTCCTTCGGATTCATATTCAGACTGTTGACGCAATTATGATATCTCGCCTCAAACGGGGCATAAATATACACATTGATACAGTTTTTATAATTGCGCAGAATATAATCCGAACATCTTCCTACAATAATGCAGGACTCCCTGTCTACAATATCCGTAATGATCTTTTGCTGGATCTGGAATAATTTGTCCTGCATACTGCGCTCTCCGGTACCAAGTGGAAAACGCATCTTAGACAAAAGACTGTTTCCACTCTCTTCTATATCACTGACGACCGATACCGGCTGCTGCATCTCCTTTGCTGCCATTTCCACAATGTCTCTGTCATAGTAATCGATATCCAGTAACTTTGCCATTTCTCTGGCAATAGGACGTCCTAAGCTGCCAAATTGTCTCGTGATCGTAATAACATATCTTTCCTGCATATTGATTCCTCCCCTTCACATGATTATTTTTATATAAAACAACGTCCGGCGGGACACTGCTTGTATACAGTATACAGTTTTTTCCTTTTCGTGTCAATTTTCCTGTCATTTTCCTTATAATATTTAGAAAAAACGATAACAAAACACTAAAAACGGAATTGAAACAATAGATAATAAAGAAGATAAAATAATACTGTCGGAGCATAATGTCTCCTCCAAATTATTTTCCTTTAATAACAAAACCGTCATGCTTCCCACCGGCATTGCCATCAGGATCACACTGACCTGGGCAAGCTCTTCTGATATTGGCAGTCTTTTTAATACTGCAGCTATCACAAGCGGTACAAGGAACATCTTGACGATCAGAAAAAGATACAGCTTCCATTGACAGAAAATGCGGTATAAATGCTCCTGCTGCCCTATGGATATACCGATGACGATCAGTGCCAGAGGTGTCGCCACATTCCCCAGATAGGTTATGGTAGTTCCCAAAATATACGGAAGCCGGATATGGCAGACAAATATGAGTAACGCCAGCAGACAGGACAACGTTCCCATATTAAGAAGCGATTTTAAACTTTCCGGATGAAACTTACTGTCTGGAGGCATGACCAGCAGATAACCATATGTATATAAAAGAATATTATACTCCAGTATAAATATGGCTACATAGATCAATGCCCCTTTGCCAAATATGGACTGTACGACCGGTATCCCGATAAAGCCCAGATTGGAAAACACAAAGATCAGGGAATATACCCTCTGATCCATACGTTTTTTTGCAAAAATCCTCGATACAGGTACCGCCAAAAAAATAAGCACAACAAATAATATGGCTGCAAGAATTGCTGCCTGTGCAATATTTCCCTTTGAGCTGCCGGTATTTCCTATCACACTGCTGACAATGATGGCCGGATTAAACACCTCTACGATCAGCTTTGACAAACATGCACCATCCTTTTGCGTCACAAGCTTCTTTTTCTGTAAAATATATCCCACCATGATCAGCAGAAATATAACAACCATCTGCTTTAATACAATTCCTGCATTCATTTTATCCCTCCTTCCATCTGCTGACAAACTCTGTCATAACGGATTTCATTTCCATAGCGTTCCTGTTCTTTGTATACAGTATACACTTGCGTTTTTCTATTGTAAATACATTTTATCAGAATTATTTTAAAACTTATTTTCTTTTGTTTAAACTGGAAAATTTTGAAGAATCGCTATTTTCTTTTTGATGAAAATGTTATATATTGTATACTGTATACAGTTGGAATATACCAAAACAGGAGGTATCGCATATGGATCCGATCGACTATAAAATCCTTGAAATCTTGAAGAAAAATGCCCGTGAAAAAGCTTCCAATATCAGTAAGGAAATACATCTGTCTGTTTCTTCCGTTATTGAACGTATCCACCATATGGAAAAGGAGGGGATCATTCAGGGATACACCACTCTGATCAATGAGAACAGTCTGGGGAATGATCTTACTGCACTCATCGAGGTGCGTCTGGAACATCCACAGTACACCGAAGATTTTGTGGCCTTCGTCAATCAGATCCCCTATGTGGTTTCCTGCTATTATCTGACCGGGAACTTTGATTATCTGATAAAAATCAGCTGCCGCTGCTCAAAGCATCTGGAGCAGCTTCATCAGATCATCAAAAATCATCCCGGAGTCGATAATACCTGCACTCATTTTGTCCTGAAAACCACCAAAAATATTTATCATGTACTTCCAAAGGACTCAACATAAAACATCAGGCAATCGCCTCTTTTAAGGAGGTAATGATTTCTTTTTCTATCTCCATACTAAATCCGTCCGTTCCCATTTTCTTTTGTTTCGTAACACCATCAACACAACCAAGTGCCACGATCTGAGCCATGTATTCCTCAATCTCTTCATATGTAATAAATACCGGCTTTCCGGAAAGCTTCGCCATATAAGCCGCAAGTGCATATGCCCCCCAATTCGAAGTCGTGGCAATGATCAGATCGTCCACGGTAACAACACATGGATTTAAGGCAAGTTTTTCCAAAATCACCTGTCTGACATTTCCCATGCCAATCTCATTTCCTCCGTCCCCTACTCCAATGGTTGGGATTTTCTTTTGGACAGCCAGTTCAAATAAAGTATCAATACATGCCGTCTGTCCGGTAATGCTGTCTCCCCGCATATTGGCATATTCGTTTTCCAGATTATGACCACACCTCTCAATTGAGATCATGTATACCGGCCGGTATTTTTCAAGAATCTCCTCATAAACAGACGGATCTGCATCGATCGCAACATACTCCACAGAAATATTTTTTAATTCAAAGAAACCTTCACAATATTTGTCCGTAATCACAATCCCATGATAGTCTAAGCCCTCCAGTGCTCTTGCCACAGCCAGCGTCCCCGTGGGGCCATCCGTTTCCGCATATCCGGCAACATAAAAACCCGTTGTGATCAGTACGTTACCCTTTGGTGCCTGAAGCAGCTTCTCTGCTGCCCGTTTACAATAATCCTTCTGCAGATATTCTTTTAACAGCGTCATTCCCCGTTTGGAATAACGCAATGTCACTTCCTCCGGTGTCCCTTTATTCATAGCATTCTCCAATCACCTGGCTCATTGGTGCTGTTGCAATTCCAGCTTCATCCAATGCCTTTTTTATTTTTTGTACAAACAACAATGCTTTTTCTCCATCTCCGTGAACACAGACGGAATCTGCTTTTACCGGTATTTCTTTCCCGGTGATGGCAGTAACGGTTCCCGTCTGTACCATTTTCAGGACACGTTTGATGGCTTCTTCTTCGTCTTGGATCATCGCTCCCGGCTGTGTTCTCGGCACTAACGAACCATCCTCCATATAGGCACGGTCTGCAAATGCCTCTCCTGCCGTTTTCAACCCAAGCTTTTTTGCAGCCCCTACCATTTTGCCGCTGCCGGGTCCTAACAGGATCAACTCCTCATCCACTGCCCGGATTCCCCTGCAGACCGCCATCGCAAGCTCCTCATCCTTATCTGCCATATTATATAAGGCTCCATGAGGCTTAACGTGCTGCATTTTCACATCATGTGCCGCACAAAATGCTTTCAGGGCACCTATCTGATATATAATAAGATCTGTGACCTCTGCGGGAGCGACTTTCATATTACGTCTTCCAAACCCTGCCAGATCCTGATATCCCGGATGCGCTCCGATCTTAACGCCACATTCTGCCGCCATCCGGACAGTTTTGTCCATGATCACCGGATCTGATGCGTGGAAACCGCATGCAATATTTGCCGATGTGATCCATGGCAATACCTGCTCGTCCATTCCAATTTTGTAGTTTCCAAAACTCTCACCCAGATCACAGTTTAAATCCACCATTTTCATCCACGATCCCTCCTAATCTGATCCATACTTCAATTCAATATTTCTGACATCTGTGATCAACATATGTCCCGGTGCATGGGTGATGCACAAATCCGGTTTTGACTCCATAATAACATTCTGCGGTGTTACGCCACATGGCCAGAATACCGGCACTTCTCCCGGCCGGATCGTAACCATATCCCCAAAATCCGGCCGGTCCAGATCACGGATTCCAATCTGCTCCGGTGCTCCAATATGAACCGGAGCTCCATGAACCCTTGGCATCGCCCCCGTTACCATGACAGCCTTCGACACCTGTTGATAGGGTATCGGCCGCATGCTGACTACCATATTGCCCCGAAACATTCCTGCTGACTGACAGGGAATATTGGTTTTGTACATTGGCACATTGCAGTTTTCTTCAATATGACGGACAGGTATACCGGTCTCCAGCATCTCTGCCTCAAAGGAAAAGCTGCATCCGATCAGAAAGCTCACCAGATCTTCCCGCCAATAATCTGATATTTCCGGATATTCCCCCTGAAGTTCTCCTTTTTTATAAATGCGGTATTTTGGAATCTCCTTTGTAATATCACAACCGGGTGCCATTGTTTTTAAATATGGATCCCCTGCATCCCCCACTTCAAGCAACGGACAGGACCGGGGATTTCTCTGGGTAAAAAGCAGAAAATCATATGCATATTTCTTTGGCAGGATGACCAGGTTGGCCTGTGCATACCCCGCACACATCCCCGCCGTCGGCCCGGTAATTTCCTGTGCTGCAATCCTTGTTCTTATATCCTTTGGTTTTGCATGAAAATAATCCGTCATTCAACCACATCCTTCCATATCACCATTCTTTTAACTGCTCTTCTAAAAACATTCTTTTGATATCATTTCTTTGTACAGCTTCTGTGCTTTCTCCACATCTATTTTTTTAAAATAGATCCGGTCTCCCGGCTTACACTGTGCAACTTTACTAAGATCCATCCGGCACACGGTTCCGATCTTGGCGTAACCACCTGTTGTCTGATGATCTGCCATCAGGATAATTGGTTTTCCGCTTGCGGTCACCTGAATGGAACCAAAGGTAATTCCATCGGACACAATGTCTGTACCGTTTTTACTTTCAATCCTGCTTCCATCCAGCCGGTATCCCATACGGTCACTATCCTCCTGCACCTGATAACAACCGGAATAAAAAGTATGCAGTCCCTTCTGGGTAAACATTTCTTCCTGTGGTCCCGGAATCACCCGTACTTCCACCTCGTCTGAATACTCCGGGATACTTACTTTCCGGTTTTTAATTTGGGAAAACGACACATTACTCTGTCCGATTTCCAGAACATCTCCCCGTTTTAGTTTTCTCCCATGAAAGCCACCCATTTCACATCTTATATTGGTAGCATAGCTTCCCATAACCCGCGGAACCAGAAATCCGCCGGAAACAGCAAGATATGTCCGACAGCCCTTTACTGCCATCCCCAGATTCAGAACGTCTCCCTGCTTCGCTGTAACGGCACGGTTCATCTCCACCGGCTGTTCCTCTATCTCAGCCCCCATATCAGCTCCTGTGAGTGCAAAGACGGTATCCTGCGTGAACCGGTAGCTGCCACCATATACGGTAAGTTCCAGAACTGCTGCCGTCTCTGGATTGCCCACCAGATAATTTGCTTTTTTGTACGCCTGCTGATCCATAACACCGGAGCAGGTCATACCTGACTGCTGATACCCGTACCGTCCCAAATCCTGTACAGTGGTCAGCATCCCCGGAATAATAACCTCAACTGCCATAATCGCTCCTTTTACTCCTGTATTACATCAAGTGAATATGTTCCCTTTAAAATTTCCTGACGGATATCGTAATAGTCCATAATAGAAATTGGCACAAAACGTATATATTCTCCGGCCCTCAACAGAACAGGATCCTCCCTCTCCGGGTCATAAAGATCCACCGGAGTTCCTCCGATCAGACGCCAGCCTCCGGGAGAATCCATAGGATAAATTCCTGTCTGGTTTCCTCCAATCCCCACCGCCCCTTTACCGATTCTGACTCGTGGTGTATCAAGACGCGGAACCTCCAGACGTTTATCCAACCCGCCTAAATATACAAATCCCGGCAAAAATCCCAGCATATATATTTTATAATCCACACTGCTGTGAAGCTCTATGATCTCCTCTCTGGAAAGCCCGGTTAATCGTTCCATATCAGTCAGATCTGCACCAAATCTTGCACCATAACAACATGGAATTTTCACGATCCTGCGATGTGCCATCCGGTTCATTTCCAGTTCTCGGCTTAGAACGGAAAGCATCACGGAAAGCTTTGAATACGAAATCTGAAGCATATCATAGGAAACAAGCAGAGATCGAAACGTGGGAATCATCTCCGTAATCCCGGGGATATTTTCCTGTCGGATCTTTTTGGCCAATGCATGTACCTTCTCATTGATCGCCTCATTAATCTCATTTCCAAATTCCACCACCAGTGCACTGTCCCCGGCAGGCATTACTTTTATATCCATAACAATCCCCGTCCCCTTTTCTTATTCCGTTGCATCCATAAATTCTTTCAAAAGTGCCTGACGAAGCTTGTCCACAAGATCTGTCGCCCTGCCTCCAACCGGTTTTCCGTCCAGTTCATCCGCACGTAAGCATAGCTTGCTGGAGCTTGTCACCAGAATCTCATCTGCTGCAAACATCTCTTCCAAGGTGTAAGGCGTTTCGCTGACCGGAATTTCCAGCTTTTTACACATTCTTATCAAATGCGCTCTTCCGATTCCCGGAAGGATCAGATTATCCGTCGGTGCTGTGATCAGCTTTCCATCTTTAATAATATGGCAGTTACTGTGTGCACACTCAGTCACACGTTTTCCCGGCCTGTACAATACAGTTTCGTCTGCCCCTGCTTTCTTTGCCTTTTCTGCCGCCATAACAGACGGGATCAGATTTAAGGTCTTGATATTGCAATGGAAAAACCGGGTATCCGGTGTTGTGATCAGTTTGATCGGCTCATCTCCGGCATCCACGGTATCAGGCTTTAACATGATCCAAAGATTGGCTTTTCCCTCCGGAAAAACATGATTGCGGATTCCGGTTCCCCTGGTTACCTGATAATAAACAAACAGATCACCGGTATCCATTTTCTGAACCATTTCCTGAAGCAACTCCTTCAGCTCCTGTTTTGTAACCGGCATTTCAATGTCCAATAATCCGGCACTGTTAAAAAAGCGGTCAATGTGTTCATCGATCGCAAAAATCTTGTAATTTCTGCATGGACCGGCATCATATACTCCATCACCAAACCAACAAACACGGTCGTTCATGGGAATGCTCATTTCCCCAAGTTCTCCAAATTTTCCATTATAATACCCTAATGTTTTCATTGCTTTTTCCTCCATTTCATTTCTAAACTAAAAAAAGACAGCAATGGAACTTTTGAAAGCTCCATTGCTGTCCGTCTGTTGATATTACAACAAGTATTTTTTGATTTACCCAAAGTTTATGCTGGATCTTTGGGCTTGTCAAGACGAATGAAAATTTGCCAAATTTTTTCGGATATTTTATTTTTCATCAAAATTTTTTCTGTCTGCCGTGATGCTTTTTTTATTATTTAAGCCTGACATAGATCCATATTTTTACTCTTCCAGTGCCTCCCGCAGCACCTTTACATTTTTTTCCATCAGACTCACATAGGTCTCTCCCGCATCAAACTGCTTCCTTGTCACATTGTGGCAGGTATAAAACGTCTCCACTTTCACATGATGATCCTTCGTGGATGCTGCTTCCGCTACCGCCTTTGCCACCTTATCACTGGTCAGCTCGATCTTTAATACCACCGGAAGCCTGCGATCTTTTACCTGACGGGTGAGATATGTGATCGTCTCCGCACTTGGTTCTGTATCACTGCTGCAGCCTGCAAACGCTGCCGTGTAATCAAGATCATACTCCTCCACAAAATACCGCAGCGGAAAACGGTCTGCAAAGGCAAGATATTTATGCTTTGCCCGGCTTGTCACCTGACGGATATCCTTATCCAGTTTGTTCAGTTTTTTCATATATCGTTGTGCATTTTTCTGATATTCCTCCCGATGCTCCGGATCTGCCTTTGCCAGATCCTTCGCGATCTGCGCCACGATCTTCTGCGCATTGACCGGAGATGTCCAGATATGTTCATCAATCTCTCCCGCTGCATTCGAAGTCTCCTCTGTATCATGATCATGTTCTTCTTCTGATGCATCATGATCCGGATCTTCTTTGCCATGATCTTCGTGACCATGTTCCTCGCCCTTTTCCTCCTGCATTCCTTCCACATGCTCCTCCACAAGGGTATCCACGTGCTTCATCATCTCGTCTGCCATGATCCCTTGATTGTCCGCAGACTCCAACACCTGACCAACCCACTGCTCATTTTCACCGCCATTATACAGGATCAGATCAGCCTGTCCCATACGGATCATATCTGCGGCCGTCGGCTCAAAGGAGTGGGTATCCATCCCCGCCGGCAGGATCAGAGACACATCCGCATATTTTCCTCCCACCTGTCTGGCAAAATCATAATAAGGAAATAAGGTCGCCACCACCTTGGTCCTATTGACTGTCTTATCCTGCCCGGAAGTCTGATCCTTTCCTCCGGTAACACTGCATCCGCCGGTAACCAGCATCACGGCACAAAGACACACCATCAACTTCCGGCAAACCTTTCCTGCTCTCTTCTTATCATTTCTATTACTTCTCATTTTTATTTTTTCTCTCCATACATTCATTACACATACCATAAAACATTGTTCTGTGAGGATTTACCTGAAAGCTGTGTTCCTCCAGCACATGATCATATAACTCCTCCATATGGCTGCACGCCATGGGGATCATATTGCCACAATTCTCACATTTCAGCAGAAAGGAGCCCCCATCCTCCCCTGCATACTGATAGTGTGCCCCGCTGTTGCCATCCAATACGATCTTATGAACAAGACCTTCCTGCTCAAACTTATCCAGCTGACGGTAGATCGTCGTAAGACCAACCGACTGTCCCTGCTCCTTCAAATGGGCAGCAATCTGACTCACCGTCACATAACGCTCTCCCCCGGACATCAGATATTCCAGAATGATCTTCTGCTGCTTTGTATGATAATGTTTTCCTTTATTCACTTGATTCACTCCATTCCCTCATAAATAATTGCCGACTCCCACTCCCCAATGAATATATAATACCGATAATATTTCTTATATCCAAAATATAAATAGGATTTTTGCCTTAGATTATTTGAATAACCGTGAGCTAATGACACCCAAATTGTCTTGTCACTTACGGATTTCGAAAAGTCTAATTGCTTTGCTGTTTCGATGTTCGATAAACGTGTCTTCCCGTACTTGCCTCCGGGTGGAATTCAGGTGTTTCGTAAGGCACTTGCGCTCGCCACTACTTGCATCCTGTTTTGTAGGATGCTATGTAGTGCTGCGTAGCGCATTGTAGCGGGAGCGTGCCTGTCGAAATGACTGATTCCACCCTGGAGGCTCGGTCGTCCAGACACGTATTCATCGAAACATTGCAAAGCAAAGACTTTTCAGAAATCCTACTGATCTGCGTCAATTTGGATGTCAAAGTCTCACGGTTCTGTCAGATATCCTGAGGCAAAAATCTATATCTTTTTTCAAACATAAGAAATATTATCGGTACAGAACATATCTTTAGGGTGGGAGTTATCCATTGTATTTGAAAACCGTTTTCATATTACACACATTTCAGGAAAATGTCAATCCATTTGACCTTTCCGTTTTTTATGGCTACAATAGGAAAAAACAGAAAGGATACTATAATATGGAACCATATAAAGACCCTGATATAATCGATGATGTCTCTGAAAATGGCGGTAGTGATATCCGGCATTATCTGCGCTCCGCCACAGTGATCCTGATCCTGATCAATATTCTTATCTTTTTAAAAACAGACATCGCCGCTCTCACCGGTGGTGAGGACGCCTGGATCGACAAGGGCTGTCTTTCCTGGTATCATTTTTTTTACCGGCATGAATATTACCGCGTGCTTACCTGTATGTTTCTTCATGGAGGTATTGATCATATTTTTAACAATATGCTTTGTCTTTTCTTTATGGGAAGCTTTCTGGAACAGCACATTGGCACACCCCGTTTTCTGATCCTTTATTTTTCTTCAGTTAGCGTAATTAAGTTTTCGGAAAATTAAATATTGAAAAGGGCAGTTCCTTTGTATAAAGTTTTAAGTGACG
>CAKRHP010000010.1 GCA_934339135.1 uncultured Lachnospiraceae bacterium
GCAGGTAGTTGAAGTTCTTAAAACTATCTAGGAGCTGGTCTGCTCATATTTTTCCGAAGAACAGTTTACACTATCGAGCAGTTCGGGCTGTCTTGACAGAATATCAATTATCTGCAACAATAATAGATACTCCTTTTGGGTATGATCCCCGGGAGGAATGATTTTGCAGTTACGAGAAAAGAGGAGTTGTATATGCCAATTAAGGTTCAGAATGATCTTCCGGCAAAGAAGATCATGGAAAATGAAAACATCTTTATTATGAATGAAACAAGGGCTGTCACGCAGAATATCCGCCCCCTTCAGATTGCGATCCTCAATCTGATGCCTCTGAAGGAGGACACGGAGATCCAGATGATGCGAAGCCTGTCAAATACACCTCTTCAGCTGGAAGTCACCTTTCTGACCACCGCCAGCTATATTGGTAAAAACACGCCTGCCAGCCACTTGAATCAGTTTTATCAGACCTTTGACGATGTAAAGGACAAAAACTTTGACGGACTGATCATTACCGGAGCCCCGGTGGAGCAGATGGAGTATGAGGAGGTTCAGTACTGGGAAGAGCTGACCCATATTATGGACTGGTCCCAGACAAACGTAACCTCCACCCTTCATATCTGCTGGGGGGCACAGGCAGGACTTTACTACCATTACGGCATTCCCAAATATCTGCTGCCCAGGAAGGCTTTCGGTATCTTCGAACACCGTGTTCACCACCGCAAGATTCCATTACTCCGAGGCTTTGATGATGTTTTCTGGGCACCACATTCCCGCAATACAGGCGTAGACAGCAAGGCGATCGCCGCCTGTGACGATCTGCTGCTTCTGGCAGATTCTCCGGAGGTGGGAGAGCTGATCCTGATGGCACAGGACGGCAGACAGATCTTTGTGCTGGGTCATCTGGAATACGACCGTCTGACACTGGACAAGGAGTATAAGCGGGACATTGCCAAGGGCATTGATATTGCACTTCCAAAGAACTATTATCCCAATGACGACCCGGAGCAGAAGCCGCTTCTTCGCTGGCGTGGTGCTTCCAACGCTATGTACAGCAACTGGATCAATTATTATGTATATCAGGAAACTCCATTTGAGTTTATTAATACCGAGAAAGTTTTATCCAGACACCATGAAAATAAATAAATTTTTTTTCAAAAGTTATATTTCTCTGACGAAGACTCTTTTAAGAACCGTCTTTCGTCAGAGTTTTTTTATGCTGTTTTCTAAAAATTGCATAATTTATCCATTTATCTATTTTATTTATTTGTGTATTTTTTATCATTTAGATTGTTTCCATGTTTGTTATATGATATAATTTCTCTATAATTTGCGTTCTAAACGCAAAAAACTATAAACAATCACCAAACTCAGAGAACGATCTTCCTACTGTTCTCTGTCTGAAACATGATTTTGAAAGGAGAAGGAAACGTGAATAGTCAGGAAATTGCACGGCTTGATGACATTCTGCAGCAACACGATTACAACAGTACGCTTCTGATCGCGATCATGCAGGATATCCAGAAGGTATACCATTATCTGCCGGAGGAGGCATTATGTTACATCGCCCGCAAGCTAAATCTCAGTGAAGCCAAAATTTATGGGGTGGCTACATTTTATGAAAATTTTTCATTGGAACCAAAAGGGAAGTATGTCATAAAAATCTGTGACGGAACCGCCTGCCATGTACGGAAATCTGTGCCGATCCTGGAGGAGTTCCGGGGAACGCTTGGGTTGAGCAAGGAAAAGACCACTACCGATGATATGCTGTTTACCGTTGAAACGGTGTCCTGTCTCGGAGCCTGTGGTCTCGCACCGGTCTGCACAGTAAATGATCATGTTCACCCGTCTATGACGCCGGACAAAGCCAGAGCATTGATTGAGGAATTGAAGGAGGAAGCGGCCAATGAAAATTAAAACAAGAGATCAATTGATCGCAAAGCAGAAGGAATATGCTGCTTCACTAAACAGCCAGCGCAAACAGATCCTGATCTGTGCCGGAACCGGATGTGTGGCAGGCGGGTCTTTGCAGATATATGACCGGATGAAAGAGATCATCGAGGAGAAAGGATTAAGATGTGCCCTTGTCCTGGAAAAGGAGCCTCATGATGAGAGTATCGGTCTGAAGAAAAGCGGATGCCACGGTTTTTGTGAGATGGGACCCCTGCTTCGGATCGAGCCAATGGGCTGGCTTTATCTGAAGGTAAAACTGGAGGACTGCGAGGAGATCATCGAAAAAAGCATTATCCATGATGAAGTCGTGGATCGTCTTGTTTATCAGGACGAAAGCCTGAAATCTTACGTCAGACAGGAGGATATTCCTTTTTACAAAAAACAGACACGTATCGCCCTGGAATACTGTGGGCGCATCAATGCGGAAAGTATTGCGGAATATATTGCCCTTGGGGGCTACAGTGCCGTTGCAAAAGCGTTATTTGATATGACTTCCCAGGAAATTGTTGACGAGATCACAGAGTCCTGTCTGCGTGGACGTGGCGGCGGCGGTTTCCCTGCCGGTCGGAAATGGCAGCAGGTGCTGGATCAGAAAGAAGAGGAGAAATATATTGTATGTAACGGAGACGAAGGGGATCCCGGTGCATTCATGGACCGCTCCATGATGGAGGGTGAGCCTCACCGTGTGATCGAGGGTATGCTGATCGCAGCCATTGCCACCAGAGCACATCATGGTTATATTTATGTTCGCGCTGAGTATCCGCTGGCAGTGGAGCGTCTCCAGACAGCCATTGACAAAGCCATGGATAAGGGGCTTTTAGGAAAGGATATTTTAGGATCCGGCTTTGATTTTGACTTACATATCAGTCAAGGTGCCGGTGCATTTGTCTGCGGTGAGGGAAGTGCTCTGACCACATCCATCGAAGGAAACCGCGGTATGCCCCGTGTAAAACCGCCGCGTACTGTGGAGCATGGTCTTTTCAATAAACCTACTGTCCTGAATAACGTAGAAACTTTCTGTAATGTTCCTCCGATCATCCTGAACGGTGCAAAATGGTATCAAGGCTTTGGACCGGCCAACAATCACGGCACCAAGGCGTTTGCGCTGACCGGTAATGTCAAAAACACCGGTCTCATCGAGGTTCCGATGGGAACAACGCTCCGTGAGGTGATCTTTGATATTGGCGGTGGCGTAAAGGGTGGTGATTTCAAGGCAGTCCAGATTGGCGGACCATCCGGTGGCTGTCTCTGTATCAGCGCTACCGAGGATCATCTGGATATGAATCTGGATTTTGACTCTCTCAAAAAAGTGGGTGCCATGATCGGATCCGGTGGTCTTGTCGTGATGAATGACAAAAGCTGCATGGTAGAAGTTGCCCGTTTCTTTATGAATTTCACCCAGAATGAATCCTGTGGTAAATGTGTTCCATGCCGCGAAGGAACAAAACGGATGCTGGAGCTCTTGACTGACATCACCGAAGGCCGCGGTACCATGGAGCATATCGAGCTGCTGGAAAAACTGTCCGATACCATTTCCGCCACAGCTCTCTGTGGTCTTGGAAAAACGGCGGCTTCCCCGGTTGTCAGCACCTTAAAGTATTTCCGGGATGAATATATTGCCCATGTCGTGGACAAAAAATGTCCGGCAGGCCAGTGTAAAGCACTGATGACGTATCAGATCGATCCGGAGCTTTGCCGCGGCTGTACCAAATGTGCCCGTATGTGTCCTGTCGGAGCCATTACCGGCACAGTAAAGGAACCGCATACCATTGATCCTTCCAAGTGTATCAAATGCGGAGCCTGCAAAGAGGGCTGTCACTTTAACGCCGTAAAAGAGGTTTGATTAAGAAAGGATTAGGTTAAATATGTCTGAAAAATATATGATCATTGACGGAATCCGTACCGCTTTTACGGATGAAAAAAATATCCTGCAGGTTATCCGCAAAGCAGGAATCCATGTGCCTACATTTTGTTATTACACGGATATGTCCATTTACGGTGCCTGCCGTATGTGCGTTGTGGAAGATGAACGCGGAAGCATTATCGCATCCTGTTCCACACCGCCGAAAGACAAAATGGTGATCCGTACCAATACATCAAAGCTTCACCAGCACCGCAAAATGATCCTGGAGCTGCTTCTGGCATCCCATTGCCGTGACTGCACCATATGTGAGAAAAACGGCAACTGCCGTCTTCAGATGCTGGCTGCCAGATTCCATCTTACAAAGGTGCGTTTTCCAAACACACATCCGGAGCCGGTGATCGACGACTCCTCCCTGTCCATTGTCAGAGATCCCAGTAAATGTATTCTCTGTGGCGACTGCGTAAGAATGTGTAACGAAGTACAGCATGTGGGCGCCATCGACTTTGCCCACCGTGGTGCCAATATGATCGTCACTCCTGCTTTTGGCCGTCCTATTGCTGAGACAGACTGCGTAAACTGCGGACAATGTGCCGCTGTCTGTCCAACCGCAGCCATTACCATCAAAAAAGATTTAAAAGGAGTATGGCAGGCACTTTATGCCCCAAATAAACGGGTCGTTGTCCAGATAGCCCCTGCAGTCCGTGTGGCGATCGGAGAAGAATTCGGCATCGCTCCCGGCAAAAATACGATCGGCAAAATCTACACCGCTCTGCGCATGCTTGGTTTTGACACGGTATTTGACACCAGTTTCAGTGCCGATCTCACCGTGATCGAGGAAGCAAACGAACTGGTTTACAAGCTGGAAAACGGGGAAAAGAAATACCCTCAGGGAAATACCATGCCACTTTTCACTTCCTGCTGTCCGGCATGGGTGCGTTTCGTAGAAACGAAATACCCGGAGCTTTTACCGTATGTTTCAACCTGCAAATCACCAATGGAAATGTTTGGTGCTGTTTTAAAAGAATATTACAAGCCGGCCGACGAAGAAGCAGGTATGGAAACCATCTCCGTTGCGGTCATGCCATGCGTCGCCAAAAAATACGAAGCGGCACGGGATGAATTTTGTCGTGACGGAGTTCCCGATGTCGATTATGTCATTACTACCAAGGAACTGATCCTGATGATCAAGGAACTTGGTGTCCAGTTCCAGGAGATTGAGCCTAGTGCTCCTGATATGCCGTTTTCCATCAATTCCGGAGCCGGCGTGATCTTCGGTGTGACCGGTGGTGTCATGGAGGCTGCTCTCCGCCATGTGGCAGCAAAGAATAATGAAACGCTCCGCGAGATTGAATATTCCGGTGTGAGGGGACTGGAAGGAACTAAAATTGCGGAGATTACTCTTGGAGATAAGACGCTTCGTGTCGGTGTGGTAAACGGTCTTGGGAATGCAGATACCCTGATCCGAAAGCTGCAGCGAGGAGAGGAGAAGCTGGACTTTGTCGAAGTGATGGCATGCCCTTACGGATGTATCGGTGGTGCCGGTCAGCCGTTTGGTTATCGCAGTGTCAAAGAGGATCGGGCTCAGGGCATGTACAAAGCGGATAAATCAGCCATCGTCAAACGTTCCTGTGATAACCCGACACTGATCAATCTTTACGAAAACGGCATGTTGAAGGAACGTTCCCATGAATTACTCCATGTACATTACGGGAAATAAATTGCGTACCGTTTTGGATAGGATTGTATCTGCAAATGTACGCATATAAGGTTGACATTCTATGAAAAAATAGATATTCTATTGGTATAGAAAACTATGTTCTATTCATAGGAGGTAGCTGTTATGGGGAGCAGTATCGATTACAAGTTAGACCAGATTGTAGATTATTTATACCGCAAACGGAACAAGATCGCACGGGACATTAAAGTTGACGCCAGGAGACGTGCATTTCAGTTTGAGCTGACCCTGTCAAAGTCAGATTATACCACGATTACGATCAATTCCAACCGTACATATATCCTAACCATGCCACGCTCATCCATGCTTCCGGAGGACGAAAATATGTCTTATCTGAAGGATATGCCATTTTCCGAGAAGATGGCTCTGGTGGATGCCTGGGGTGAGTTAAAAATGCGTCTGAACCGTACGATTGCCAGAGATGGTAATCTCGGTCTTACCTTTGACGAAACGGAGTCGCCAAAGGATGATTCCCCTTCCGGAGAAAAGACAGAGTGATTCCTCCGGATAGTAGAAGCCCCGACAGGTAAATGATACAAAATATCATCCCTGCCACTGCAAGATACAAAATATCATAACGATGAGAGAAGCAGCTGCCAAGCCATTGGTAGCTGCTTTTTGCTGCAATGGCACCAGGAATCAGCAATACTCCCGGCAAAAGAATTCCCCGGACTGCATCGAAATCCTCCTCTGTCCTTTGACGATCATTCTCTGTCCGTAAATACGGTCTCAGATAACACAGCTCCAACAGCACCTGCAAAAGCTGGCTTGCCAGCAGACCGATCAGATAAAGACGCATACCATAAACAGGAACCGCACAAAGTAAGAACAGGATCCGTACTCCCAGACTGACCGCTGTGATCACAAAAGTGATATGTGTCTTTTTCATTCCATTAATGATACCGGTAAGAGCTGTTCCCAGATACAGAAACGGACAAAGCCATGACAGCGTCACCAGAAAATCACCCGCCATTTCATTATGAAAAACTACCATTCCCAATTCATTGCCAAATACCATAAAAAATCCGGTGCAAAGGATTCCAAGCAACAGACAGTAACGGATTGACAGGGATATACTCCTGCGGATCATCCGCATATCCCCGGCAGCGTCCGCCTCCGCCACAGAAGGAACCAACAGAACTGCGAGTGAATTTGTAATCGTCGAAGGAAACATAAGAAACGAAAAGGTCATACCGGTCAGAACTCCATAAATACTGAGTGCCTCTGAACTGCTACAGCCATAACGTTTGAGCATTGCCGGCAGAAGTACCGTTTCCACGCTATTGAGAAATGTAATAAAAAGCCTTGTGAGTGTAAGAGTAGAAGCAAGCCATAGGAGGGATCGCATTCCCAGACTACAACAGTTATCCTGTGTCTGCAAAGATATGGCAGATGCTCGGTTCCCCTGTTTTAAAACATTTCCGGTCCGGAATCTTTCTCCGGATCTTCTCTTTTTCAAACCATTCCGACAGTGCCTTGAGAGTTTCCACACATTATAAAGGCAGGAGCTGATCTCCCCCGCAGCAAGACCCCAGACAGCAATGCGGCAGTTTTGTTCCACGGTGGCATCCGGCATCATAAATAAAGTCATTCCAAACACGAAAAAGATCCGGAAGATCTGTTCGATCACCTGGGTCATGGCAGGAATCTTTGCATCCTGTATCCCGTAATAATACCCATTGATACACGCACCCAGGCAGCAAAACGGAAAAAATACCGCCATAATCCTTAAGTAGGGTGTCAGTGCTGGTTCCATCACAAAATGAAGAGCGATCCATTCTGCTTTCCACCACAGCAAAAACTGCAGCGAGAATGCCAGCATCATGGCAATCCCTGTTCCTGCCCGGAATATTTTCATCACAGAACAGGAATTTTCATTCTTGTTTTTTTCCGATGCAATGACCTGGGACAGTGCTGTCTGGATCCCCGCTCCATAAATTGTAAAACAAATGGCATATACCGGAAAGATCAACTGATAGATTCCCAGATAATGTGCCCCCAGCATATCTGCCAGATAAATCCGGTAGAAAAATCCAAGGATTCTTGTCGCAAAACCGGTGACTGTCAATAACAATGTTCCTTTCAGTAGTTTTCCTGCCATTGTTCCCATAGGTATTCCTCCGAAACCGGCAGCCTGTCACCCTGACCGGTCATACCTCTTTGTTCATTTCTATGAAAAAATAATGCAACTATGACCAAAAAACGCATAAAGTATTAATAACTCGGTGAAAGGGGCAGTGTATAAATGATCTATTTGGACCATGCCGCAACGACAGCAGTTTATCCGGAGGTCATCCGTGAAATGACGCCTTATCTAAATGAATATTATTACAATCCATCCGCTGCCTATAAAGAAGGCAGATTGCTTCATAAAAAGCTGGATCAGATCCGTACCAGTCTTGCAGAAAGTATCCACGCAAAACCGCAGGAGATCATTTTTACCAGCGGCGGGACAGAGTCAGACAACTGGGTACTGGTCAATGCTGCCAGATCTCTCTCCGGGAAAGGGCGTCATATCATCACCTCTGCCATGGAGCACCATGCCGTTCTCCACACCTGCCATTTTCTGGAAAGCTGTGGTTTTGAAGTGACTTATCTGCCCGTGAATCGTGAGGGTTTTGTGGAGCCTGCCGTACTGGAAAAGGCAATCCGTCCCGATACGATCCTGATCTCGGTGATGTATGCCAACAATGAGATCGGCACTCTGCAGCCTGTCCGGGAATTGGGACAGATTGCACAAAAAAACAGCATCCCGTTTCATACAGATGCTGTGCAGGCATATGCCCATGTGCCCATTAATGTGTCAGACACGCCCATTGATCTTTTAAGTGTCAGCGCCCACAAGTTCGGTGGACCTAAAGGTGTCGGCTTTCTCTATGCCAAAGAAGGAGTTCCGCTGTCTCCCCTGCTGTACGGTGGTGCCCAGGAGCAGGGCAGGAGAGCAGGGACGGAAAATGCAGCCGGAATCGTCGGCATGGGAAAAGCCGCACAGATTTCAGTAGAACATATAAAGGAATATTCTACAAAAGAATCTTCCCTCCGCGATCACCTGATGCAACGGATCCTGTCGGAAATTCCTATGACCAGACTAAACGGCAGCAGCAGGAAACGTCTGCCGGGCAATTTAAATGTCAGCTTTCAGGGGATTGACGGTGCCACACTGATCGCCATGCTGGAAACAAAAGATATCTATGTATCCGGCGGTTCTGCCTGTTCTTCTGCCGATCAGGCTCCTTCCCATGTACTGCATGCCATTGGACTTTCGGATGATATGGCTCTTGGTGCACTGCGCATCACCATCGGCCATGAAAATACCATGGAAGAAATGAATACGACTTTCGAAAATATTCGTTCTTTTGTGCAGGAGCTCCGGCAGATATCATAGCGGGATCATTTCCGGCCGGCGTCCCCGGAACTCCGTGTAATACCGGAAACCGCATTTTCGTAAAAGCTCCGGAATTCCTTCAAAGGCATATGCCAGATGCTTTGTTTCATGGGCATCCGAACCCACGGTAATGATCTCTCCCCCAAGCTCCCGGTAGCGTTTCAGTACCTTTTCCTGAGGATTGGTATGACCAAGACCATATTTGATCCCGGCGGTATTGACCTCAATCCCTTTGCCCTTTGACAGCAGGAGATGAAGGATCTCGTCGATCATATCGGACGAGTCCCGGAAGCAACGTTCCATATATGCCTCGTCAATGATCCCCTGTGCCTTATTTTTCTGCTGTGTCGGGGTATAACGGATAATATAATCAATGTGGCCATAGACATCAAATTCCGTATCTGTCTGGATATTTTCCATGGTGATCTCATAATATCTCCGGATTCCGTCCTTTTCGGAAAACTGTTCCCAGAAGGACGGATAATACGGATCAACATTATCTACCAGATGTGTTGAACCAATTACAAAATCAAAGGGATGGGCATGGATCAGCTCATTGCACCTCTGCGCCAGATCCGGTTTCAGTCCAAGCTCCACACCCCGGCGGATCTCAAACTGCGGATATTTCCCCTGTAGATAGGAGAGCATATCAAAATAAGGCTCCATCTCAAACAAAAATTCCACACCATTTCCGGTGTCCGGAAAATCGTAGTCAATATGATCCGTAAAACAAACAGAATCCAGCCCCAGCTCCATGCCCCGAAGGACCATTGCCTCCATCGGAGTATCACTGTCTGTCGAAAATGATGTGTGTACATGGTTGTCAGAACGTATCATAATAATTTTCCATTCCTTTCTCGGTCCGCAAACCATCGGTTGCACGGGCAATAATTTATAAGTATTTTATCTCTAATCCTCTACTTCCTTAAGACCGGAAATATCCGGCACGATGGTCATGGAATAATTGGTATAATATACGACAAAGCCCGGCTTGCTTCCGTTTGGCTTTTTAATATGCTTCCTCTGAATATAATCAATCTCTGCCTTTGCCTGATCCTTCGCCTTGGAATACCAGCCAGCCAGAGCGGCTGCCTCCTCAAAGGTGCTGTCCGGCAGCTCCTTTCCCTCGGTCTTTACGATCACATGGGATCCGGCTGTCCCCTTCGCATGAAACCACCAGTCACCGCCATTGGCAAAGTGGAAGGTGAGTTCATCATTCTGATAGTTATTCCTTCCCACATACATATGAAATCCATCCGAGGAAATATAATGAAACGGCTTGCTTTTTACTTTGACACGACCCTTACTGTTACGCGGCTGTGCATGCTTCTTTACATAACCGCACTCGGAAAGCTCCTGACGGATCAATGTCAGATCTTCCTCCTGACGGGCAATATCCAGTGCATTGCTCACAGACTCCAGATGCTCAATTTCCTGTCTGGTTTCCTCCAACTGCACGGTCAGTGCCTCAAAGGTTCTTTTTAACTTGGCATATTTATCAAAATACCGCTTGGCATTTTCCATGGCAGATTTCGTCTCATCAAGAGGAATTGTGATCTCCTTGCCCTCATCATAATAATTCTCGCAGGTAAAACTTTTCTCACCGCCTGTCAGACTATAACCATAGGTTGTTAAAAGATCACCGTATACCTTATATTTATCACGCTTTTTCGTGTCACGGAGCTGTTTTTCCTGAAGATCGTATTTCTTACGGCAACGTTCCAGTGCTGTGTTAGTGACCCGGCGCAGCTCAAAAGATTTCTGGTGGATCCGGGAATACAGCTCCTTCTGCGCATAAAAGTCAAACAGCAGGCGGCTGATGCTGTCATAGGAGATACTCCGGCAGGTCTCGTCCCTCTCATAGGAGGTCAGAGGAAATGCTGCAAACTCCACCGGCTCCTGTCCACGTTTGATCAGCGTCGGAGCAAACGTATGGGAGAGCAACTCCTCCCGGATCCGCTCAAAATTGCGGAACAGATGAAGCCGCTCCATATCCGAAAACTCACTGGTAGAGGAAGCATCCTGCAGACTCGCCCGGTATAAAAGCTCATTTGCCATCACCGGACTGAAACCGGTCAGGGAAGTATACAGTGCTTTTGCAGGGGGCATGGGTTTTGTCAGGATTTTTTCCGTAAACTCCTCGCAGCTTACCGTAAATGGATCCAGTTTTTCCTGTGTATTCGGGATAAAATATGTCCTGCCCGGCAGCACCTCACGCACAGAGCTGACAAGAGCTGAGACCCGTTTAATGCTGTCAATGATCACATCATCCTCCTGACAGAAGATGATATTGCTGTGCTTACCCATCAACTCAATATATAATTTTTTTTGACACAGATCCCCCATCTCATTCAGATGCTCCAGTTCAAAGCAAAGCACGCGCTCCAGACCGATCTGCCGGACAGAGAGGATCCGGCTGTTGGACAGATGCTTCCTGAGAACCATACAGAAGGTCGGTGCCGTCATAGGAGAGTTCTTGGTCTCCTCCGTTTCATAGATCAGTGGGAGACTTGGATTCACGGAAAGCACCAGCCTTTTCTGACTGCGTACAGCCTTTCCGTCCTCCCCGGTTCTGCTCTGCTTGATCGTCAGAAGCAGCTCATCCTTCTCCGGCTGCGCAATCTTGGCAATCCGGCCTCCCGCCAGATCCCGCTCCAGTTCATATACGATATTTGCAATTACCATTCCATCTAATGCCATAACTTCCTCATCCCCTTTATCACATTTTCTCTTGCTCCATTTTATATGTACTGTCTTCCTTTTGCAACAGTTGCCAAAAAAAAGTTAATATGGTACATTATCTATCAGGAGAAATGAACGACGAAATATCGTCATAAGAAATGAGGAAGAAAAGTTGCTTCGTTTTGTTTATGTGTTGATCAGAAATTTACATAGAGTCTGGATGATCCCCCAGGCAGGTTATTATGCCGCAAGAGACCGGAAGTATTCCGAGGAGTTCCGATATCAGTATGATCTGAAAATGATCCATCAGATGATGAAAACCGCCCGGATTTCCACCTCTGTGTATGGCCGTGAGAATCTGCCATCCCAGGGAGGCTATGTGATGTTTCCCAACCATCAGGGTAAATACGACGCTCTGGGGATCATGTACGGTCATCCGCTGCCTTGCTCCGTTGTGATGGATGATGCCAGATCCCATATGCCGTTAGTCAGCCAGTTTATTGATCTGGTGAAAGGCAAGCGCATCAAGCTCCACGATATCCGGCAGGCTGCCAGGATCATTCAGGAGGTTTCCGCAGAAACGGCACAAGGGCGGAAGTTCATTATCTTTCCGGCAGGAGGGTATAAGCACCGCAATGGCAATCATGTGGATCCTTTTAAACCCGGTGCCTTCAAAAGCGCCATGAAGTCAAAGGTTCCCATTGTCCCGGTGGCTCTGGTGGATTCCTGGAAAGTATATGACCTCAATTCTCTGCGCCGGGTTCGCACACAGATTTATTTTCTGAAACCTCTCTATTATGAGGATTACAAGGATCTAAAGTCTGTGGAGGTCTGCGATGAGGTTTACCGCAGAGTATGTAAGGCAGTAAAGCTGGGAGAGCGCAATATGCCGGAACAGGCAGTACGTTGTTAAGCATGAACCGGTATCTCCTACATATATTATGATGCAAGGGTCAAAAGCAGACAGTATTTATATACGTATAGTGATACAATTCTAACACAGGAAAGGAGGGGTGTCCCATGAAAAAATTACGAAAACAGCACTGGCTGATCGTTGTCATGCTCTTTTTTGTGCTTATTTCAGGAATTGCTACGGATGTTACAAGAATCTCCCAGATGGACACCACGGATCATTTCCGTCAGGAAAGCCTGCTTTCCACTCTTTCTTCCATACAGACAGAATCGCCGGATCTTTGCAATCCGGAGCAGTTAGGCATCCGCATACTGCAGCCGAAGCTTGAATCGTCACGTCCGGTATCCTTCCGTCAGGATGGACGGCAGCAGCATCTTTTACTACTGTTATATACGGCGATCATATTCTGTTTCTGTGTCTTTTTTGCCCGGAGAAGCTACGAACCGGCATTCTATAAATCTACGACACATCATCTCGCCCGGATCATGCGGTTTATCCATGACAAGGATGGCGAAAAAATCTCTTTTTCTTTCTAAAGGTACCCTGCCTGTCAAGACAGGTTGCTTTTGTGTACCTTTCATTCACGTAACTTGAAAAAGGAATATTGGCACGTTATGTGCAGAAAAGAAAAGGAGTTTATTATGAGTACAACTATCATTTTAGCTATTGTAGGTGTCGTGATCTTAGGGGTAACAATCTTTAGTTTCCAGTTTTCCAACGGAGGCTCTGCCTCTGACACAGAAGCCGGCAACGAAACAAAGAGCGGCAGCAGTAAATAATCTGTCGTAATACCTCACGAAAACACATAATTCCGAAATAGATGTTTTAACACATAGGGGAAATTCCTGGCGGCAACATCCTGTTCTGTATAAATAGAAGACGTTGTTAAGACCTCTCCATTCAGCAGGATTTCCTGACTCCCCACGATATCCCCGCTGCGGACAGGTGCAGTCAGCTTCTCCGGCAGAGACGTCCGGATTTCCACGACGTCATCGATTCGGAGTGGCATCTGCAGACTGTCCGTATCTTCTTTTGGCATAGAAACCGTAACACCATGATCCTGCCCGTTTTCCACAGGCAGCTCCCATGTATCCTGATCTGTCGGGATCTCACAGGTCTGAAAGCCTTCAAAACCATAATCCATAAGCTTTGTGGTATCAGACCATTTATATGTCTTATGAGGCGGCCAGCCACAGGCAAGAACAGCCGATACCAGAGTACGGTTATTTTTTGTAGCGGCACCACAGAAGCAATAGCCTGCGTTGCCTGTAAAACCGGTTTTAATCCCCAGAGCACCCTGATACATAGTCAGAAAAGCATCGTGATTGGACACCTGAAAGCTGCGTTTTTCGGATGCATCCTGAAACTGATACTTCATTGTCCGGATCACTTTTTGAAACTCTTTATTCTGAATCGCATAAGCGGCGATCATACAGAGTTCTTTTGCAGTGGTATAATGCTCCGGATCATCCAGACCATTTGGTGTGACAAAATGCGTAGAGACACAGCCAATCTCCTCTGCCTTTTTGTTCATCAGCTCTGCAAAGCCCTCCACGGATCCTCCCAGGTGTTCCGCGATGGCAACCGCCGTATCATTATGGGATTCTAACATCAGGGAATACAACAGATCCCTCAGACGGTATTTTTCCCCTTTCCGGATATTCAGCTGAACATCCGGCATGGATGCGGCATAAGCCGATACGGAAACCAGCTCATCCAAACGGCCGGATTCCAGTGCCAGAATGCAGGTCATGATCTTTGTGGTGCTTGCCATCGGCATTTTTTCATTCTCATTTTTGGAGAGTAAAAGCCTTCCGGAGTCTTTATCCATCACACAGTATGCCTTTGCATAAAGAGAGGACGGGGTAGAAGCAGCCACACGGGAGCCAAGCTCTGATGCCGTCATACGGACAACCGGCTCCACGGATGCCGCCGGACTTTCCGATGGTTCCCAAAAGACTTTTTCCTGTATTTCCATATGATTTATTAATGGTTTTGCCAAAAGGAAAATACAAAAGACAAGTAAAAGAAAACTGATGATTTTTTGCATGATATTACCCTGTATTTCAGATAGAATTACCTAATTATATGAAGAAACGGTAAAATCATTCTTTTTTCTTCCCGGAACAAAAAAATGGCGAAAAAACGGTTGCCATTTTTGTCCAAAAGAGATACACTTATACTTGGTGTAAATTTGTTATTATTATTACTACTATATAGGAGGTCAAAACATGAGTAACTCAAACACTATGTCTGCAAAAGACCGTATAACGTCTTTAGTTGACGAGAATAGTTTTGTTGAACTCGGTGCCGGAATTACCAAGAGAAGCACAGATTTCAACATGCAGGAGAAATCCGTACCGGCAGATGGTGTCATCACCGGATATGGACTGATCCAGAACAATCCTGTCTATGTATACAGTCAGGACGCATCTGCACTGAATGGTACGATCGGAGAAATGCATGCAAAGAAGATCGCACACATCTATGAGCTTGCAATGAAGACAGGAGTACCTGTGATCGGTCTGATCGACTGCGCAGGAATGCGTCTTCAGGAGTCCACAGATGCCCTTGCAGGATTTGGTCAGATCTACAAGATGAAAGCAAAGGCTTCCGGAGTGATCCCACAGATCAGTGCCATCTTTGGCAACTGTGGCGGTGGTGTGGCTGTTATGGCTGCTATGAGCGATTTTACATTTATGGAGCAGAACAATGGTAAGCTTTTCGTAAACTCTCCAAACACACTGGAGGGCAATTACACCGACAAGCTGGATACCGCATCTGCTGATTTCCAGAAGACAGCTTCTGTTGTAGACGTGATCTGCGACGGAGAGGCTGAGGTATTCGAAAACGTACGCAATCTCGTAAGTATTCTTCCGGAGAACAATAACGAGATCGGTGGTATGGAGGAGTGCCTTGATGATCTGAATCGTCTGGTTCCTGATTTCGCCGCTGAGATCAAGGATCCTGCTGCCGCACTGGAAGATCTGGGTGATAACAACTTCTTCCTTGAGTTAAAGAAGGATTTTGCCAAAGAAATGGTAACCGGTTTCATCAGTCTTGACGGTATGACAGTAGGTTGTGTAGCCAACAGAACCGCTGTTTACGGCGAGGACGGCAGTGAACAGGAGAGTTTTGAGGCACGCCTGACATCTGACGGATGTGACAAGGCCGCTTCCTTTATCAAGACTTGCGATGCATTTAATATTCCGGTTCTGACCCTGACCAATGTAGAGGGCTTTGCTACTACAGTAGAAGAGGAGAAGACCATTGCTTCCAAGGCTGCTGCCCTTACCGCTGCATTTGCTGAGGCAGATGTTCCTAAGGTAAACCTGATCACAGGAAATGCTTACGGAAGCGCATACATCACCATGAACTCCAAGCACATCGGTGCAGATATGGTATTTGCCCTTCCTGATGCAAAGATCGGTATGATGGATGCACAGGTTGCTGCCAAGATCATGTATGCCGATGATAAGGACGCAGACATTGCAGCTAAGGCCGCTGAGTTTGCTGCACAGTCCGGCACAGAGGCTGCTGCAGCCAGAGGATATATTGATTCCATCATCAGCCCTGAGGCAGCCAGAAAACAGTTGATTTTCGCATTTGAGCTTCTGTTCACAAAAAGTGAGTATCCAATCGGCAAGAAGCATGGAACCATCTAAGAAGGAGAGGCATTTATGAAAAGAAAATTATTATTATTTTTCTGTGTTTTATCCTGTGTATTGATGGTATCCGGCTGTTCTTTAGTCCGTGGAAATGAAAACTTTGACAAGAAAACTCTGGAACAGCAGACAGACAGTTTCCTGACAAACTGGTTTGCTGCAGATTTTGAGGGAACCATTTCCACCTATAAGGATCAGATGGATGATACAACCCTTGCACAGTATCAGCTTTATGCAAAGCAGAAAGCACAGTATAAGGGATTAAAGAAAAAATTAAAAACAGAGTTTACGATCACAACAGATTCCGCTACCGTTACAGAAACACTCCTCTGTGAAAGTGGTGATAAGGTTCTTGCAAGTCTTACCTTCGACAAAGATGGCAAGATCCAGACGGATGACAGTGGCAACTATTCATTCAAGTTTGATGAATATAAAACTCTGGGCCAGAAAATGCAGAAAGCTGGTCTGAATACGATCATGAGTATGTCTATCGTATTCCTGGTACTGATCTTTATCAGTCTCCTGATCAGCTGCTTTAAGTTCATTGGTCTCGTTGGTAAAGGAAAAGCTGACAAGGCTCCTGTAGCAGCTACAGCTCCTGTGGCACCGGCTGTTTCCGAACCTGAGAATCTGGTGGATGACCTGGAATTAGTTGCTGTGATCACCGCAGCCATTGCCGCTGCTTCTGAAACAGAAAGTGCAGACGGACTTGTTGTTCGTTCTATTATCCGCCGATAATAGACACCAAATAAACGATTGAATACAATTTATTAAATGGAGGATTATCATGAAGAATTATACAATTACAGTAAATGGAACTGTTTATGACGTAACTGTAGAAGAGGGAACAGGCTCTGCAGCTCCTGCTGCAGCAAGCGCACCAAAGGCTGCTCCTAAGGCAGCTAAGCCTGCAGCACCAAAGGCATCAGGTGCCGGTGCTGTTAAAGTAAACGCACCAATGCCTGGCAAGATCCTTTCCGTAAAGGCATCTGTCGGACAGGCAGTCAAGAAGGGTGATGTGATCCTGATCCTTGAGGCTATGAAGATGGAGAACGAGGTTGTTGCACCTGAGGACGGTACTGTAGCAAGCATTGATGTTGCTGCCGGAGATTCTGTTGAAGCTGGTGCTGTACTTGCAACACTGAACTAATTTTAGGAGGGAATAACTTTGGATTATATTATCTCAACGCTTGAGAATCTGGCCGGCCAGACAGCGTTCACCACGCTCACCCCCGGGAACTACCTGATGATCCTGGTAGGCTGTGTCTTTCTCTATTTAGCGATCAAAAAAGAGTATGAGCCATTGTTGCTGGTTCCGATTGCCTTTGGTATGATCCTGGTAAATATTTATCCGGACATCATGGCCAATCCGGAGGACACCTCCAATGGCGTTGGTGGATTATTACATTATTTCTATATTCTCGATGAGTGGAGTATCCTGCCATCACTGATCTTCCTCGGAGTCGGTGCCATGACAGATTTCGGTCCGCTGATCGCGAACCCAATGAGTTTTTTGCTGGGTGCTGCCGCACAGTTCGGTATCTTTTCCGCATATCTTATCGCAATCCTCTGGGGATTCAACGATAAGGCAGCAGCCGCTATCTCAATCATCGGTGGTGCCGATGGTCCTACCTCTATTTTCCTCTGTGGTAAGTTAAAGCAGACGGAGTACATGGGACCGATCGCCGTGGCGGCATATTCTTATATGTCACTGGTGCCGATCATCCAGCCACCGATCATGAAGCTCTTTACCACAGAAAAAGAGCGTAAGATCAAAATGGAACAGCTTCGTCCTGTATCCAAGCTGGAGAAGATTCTTTTCCCTATCATCGTAACGATCGTTGTGTGTCTGCTTCTGCCGACAACAGCACCTCTGGTAGGTATGCTGATGCTTGGTAACCTGTTCAAGGAGTCCGGTGTAGTAAAACAGCTGACAGAGACAGCATCCAATGCATTAATGTACATCGTTGTTATTCTGCTTGGTACTTCCGTTGGTGCATCCACATCTGCTGAGGCATTCTTAAGACTCAGCACCTTAAAGATCGTTGGTCTTGGACTGATTGCTTTCGCGATCGGTACCGCTTCCGGTGTATTATTTGGAAAACTGATGTGCTTCGTCACAAAGGGCAAGGTCAATCCTTTGATTGGTTCTGCCGGTGTATCTGCCGTTCCAATGGCGGCTCGTGTATCCCAGAAGGTTGGAGCAGAAGCGGATCCTACAAACTTCCTGCTGATGCATGCAATGGGACCAAACGTTGCCGGAGTTATCGGTACTGCTGTGGCAGCCGGTGTGTTTATGGCAATCTTTGGAATTTAGAATTGGAGGAGAATCATGGCTAATAAAGAGAAATCTATTGAAAAGAAACCTTTAAAAATAACTGAAACCATTCTGCGTGATGCTCATCAGTCTCTGATCGCCACCAGAATGACCACAGAGCAGATGCTTCCGATCGTAGACAAGATGGATCAGATCGGATACCATGCAGTAGAATGCTGGGGTGGTGCTACATTCGATGCTTCCCTTCGTTTCCTCAAGGAGGATCCATGGGAGAGACTTCGTAAATTAAGAGCCGGTTTCAAAAATACAAAGCTGCAGATGCTTTTCCGTGGACAGAACATCCTCGGTTACAATCATTATGCAGATGATGTGGTAGAGTATTTCGTACAGAAGTCTATCGCAAATGGTATTGACATTATCCGTATCTTCGACTGTCTGAACGATCTCCGTAACCTGGAGACAGCAGTAAAGGCAGCCAATAAAGAGAACGGTCATGCACAGATCGCCCTTTCTTATACTCTGGGTGATGCATATACCCTGGATTACTGGAAAGATATGGCAAAGAGAATCGAGGATATGGGTGCGAAGTCCCTTTGTATCAAGGATATGGCAGGTCTCTTAGTGCCTGTAAAGGCTACTGAGCTTGTTCAGGCACTCAAGGAGTCCGTTGATATTCCGATCGATCTGCATACCCATTACACCTCCGGTGTAGCTTCTATGACCTATATGAAGGCAGTAGAGGCAGGCTGCGATATCATTGATACCGCCATCTCTCCATTTGCTATGGGTACCAGCCAGCCTGCTACAGAGGTTATGGTTGAGGCATTCAAGGGTACACCTTATGATACCGGTCTTGACCTTGATAAGCTGGCAGAGATCGCTGATTACTTCCGTCCAATGCGTGAGGAAGCATTAAAGACCGGTCTGATGAATACAAAGGTGCTCGGGGTGAATATCCAGACACTGCGTTATCAGGTACCTGGTGGAATGCTCAGTAACCTGGTATCCCAGCTCAAGGAGATGGGACAGGAGGACAAGTATGAGCAGGTACTTGAGGAAGTACCAAAGGTTCGTAAGGACTTCGGTGAGCCACCTCTTGTAACTCCTTCGTCACAGATCGTTGGTACACAGGCTGTACTGAATGTAGTATCCGGTGAGCGTTATAAGATGGTAACAAAAGAGTCCAAGAAGCTCCTTTCCGGAGAGTTTGGACAGACTGTTAAGCCATTTGATAAGGAAGTACAGAAGAAGTGTATTGGCGATACCAAGCCGATCACATGCCGTCCTGCAGATCTTATCAAGCCACAGCTTGCAGATATCGAGAAGGAAATGGCTCAGTACAAGCAGCAGGATGAGGATGTTCTTTCCTATGCCCTGTTCCCTCAGGTAGCAACAGAGTTCTTCAAATATCGTGAGGCACAGCAGAACAAGGTGGACGCAGCAGCAGCTGATACAGACAGCAAGGCTTATCCTGTTTAATCTTTCTGCGAAGCAATTCTCGTTGGCTTCGCTCTGTGTTACAAGCATTTTCCTATGCACTAAAAAAACTCCGGCAAAGATCCGAAAACATTTCGGTTTTGCCGGAGTTTTTTAAGTTATGTACTAATAATAAAACAGATCCGATCTGCCGATCAACAACTGTTCTTTTCAATACTGCATTAAATAAAATGATAAATAATGATCGCAATAATAATTCCAAGAATACTTCCCAGTGTGATCTTTACCGAAAGACCAAAGGTCAGTACCAAAATCCCCAGATCCAGTCTGAACGGATGTGTCAGACCAAATCTCTGTCCATAGCTGAGCCAGGAAAGAGCGGAAACACCTGCTGTCGCCTGGGCAATAAAACTGCCGATCACGATTCCTGCCAAAAGCAGCAAAAACAATGCCCAGTTATTTTTACCAGCACCACGTGCCATATGATTCACCTCATTTCTAATTAAAATAACATCTGCTTTATTATAAAGGAAGTACATATGTTCGTCAAGGGATTGTCTGACAAATTCATTCTGTATTTCTGAACAGTTTCTGAAAGATTGCGAAACTGACTTGAGAAATATGATGGGATAGTGTATGATGCATATGTATGTAATAATGAGAATGCGCATATATTAGGAAGGATTACAGGAAATGAAGAAAGCAAAGAAAAAAAACAGACGGATCGTTCCAAAGGTGCTCTTTGGACTTGCTCTGTGTGCCAGCGTATTTGCCGGCTTCTGGATTGCCCGGACACAGATCGTATTCAGTTCTGTCAATCAAAATAAGGACAACGCCTTTAAGGAAGTAAAGCTTCCGGATGGCAATTACAAGAGTGATAACAATATTGTCAATATTCTGGTCATTGGTAATGACTACCGTAAGGAATCCGGATATACGGCAGCCGGTCTCCCGGATGTCATGATGATCGCCACACTGGACAAAAAGCACAAAAATCTTAAGCTGACTTCTCTGCTGCGTGATCAGATCGTTGATATTCCGGGACATGGACAGAACCGTCTCAATTCCTGCTTCGGCTATGGAGAGGACGGTCCGACACTTCTTTATAAGACCATTGCCCAGAACTTTAATATCAAGCTTGACGGCTATGTAGAGGTAGGCTTTGATGCGGTAAAAGCCATTGTCAACGCTGTGGGAGGAGTGGATATCGAGCTCACCGAGTCAGAGGCCGCATATCTGAATGCCACCAACTATATCCGCCCGGCGAAGTACCGCACGGTAAAAGCCGGAAAGCATACCTTAAACGGAGCACAGGCTCTCGGTTACAGCCGTATCCGTAAAACGGCCAAGGGTATCACACCGGTCACACCAAACGGCAAGATGGATGATTACGGCCGCACCTGGCGTCAGAGAAATGTCATTAATGCCATCTTCAATAAGGCAAAGGGAACCTCCCTGCCGAAACTGATGGATATGGCACAGACCATTCTCAGCAAATATGTGACCACAGACTTAAGCAGCCAGGATATCATCGGCTATATGAAGGACGTGGTGATGATGGGTACCATGGAGATCTATCAGCTTCAGATCCCAATGGATAATTATTTTACGACGCAGAGAGATTATCATGCACCGGGTTCCACCACAAACCTCGGATCTGTCATTCTGCCGGATATGACAGCCAACACCGCTGCATTAAAGGATTTCATCTTTAAGTATAAAGGAACGGAGGGGCAGGAGTATACCTATCCTTCCGGAAGCAGAACAACAACACAGTAACTGACGGTTCCATTTTTTGTCCCATTTTTTATGCACTATCCCTTGCATATTCCTCGGGTATCATGTAGAATATATAAGTATTTATTGCAAAAACTATAAGATAAATGTGAGGTTTACATAATATGTGGGTTAAAAGAGTACTTTACGTAGTAGCACTAATTGTCAGTGGTACCTTGGGATTTGTCGCAGCCAAAGGTCAGGTAGCCGTATTAGACACCCTTGATGTGGTACAGAGAGATTATGATACTTCTTTATCACAGGTAGATCTTTCCGGCATCCGGGTCAATTCCGACAATGACATTGTAAATGTCCTTTTGGTTGGAAATGATTATCGGAAGGAAAATGGTTATTCTGCAGGCGGTCTGACAGATACCATGCTGATCGCTACATTAGATATGAAGCATGGCACCTTGAAGCTTACGACTCTGATGCGTGATATGCTGGTGGATATTCCGGATCATGGAAGTAATAAGTTAAATGCAGCCAATTCCTTTGGAGGAATCGAGCTTCTTTATAAAACGATCGCACAAAACTTTAACATTCAACTGGACGGATATGTGGAAGTCAGCTTTGATGCCTTTAAGACTATCGTCAATGATGTTGGCGGTGTTGAAATAGAACTCACGGAATCAGAGGCTGCTTACTTAAATGCCACCAACTATATCCGTCCTGCCAAATATCGCACGGTTAAGGCCGGGAAACATACTTTAAACGGCGCACAGGCTCTCGGATACTGCCGTATCCGTAAATATGCCAAAGGCATTCAGCCGGTGACTCCGACCGGTCAGATCGATGATTACGGTCGTACCTGGCGTCAGAGAAATGCCATCACAAGTATTTTCAACAAAATTAAGAAAATGCCGATGTCAAAATGGCTGGACATTGCAAAGGATGTACTAAAAAAGAATGTAAAAACCGATCTGACCAACAAGCAGATCATTGGCTATATTAAAGATGTTGTTATGATGGGTACCACAACGATCCACCAGCTTCAGATTCCGGTGAATCCATACTTCTCCGGTGGCAATGTTCCCGGTGTTGGATCCTGTCTTTCAATCCAGAAAGAGTATCAGGCAGATGCTATTAATCAGTTCATTTTTAAATATAATGGCAAGAACGGAGAGTTTGAATATACCCCTTCCAGCGATGTCAGTGGATATTCCGGCAGCACCAGTACATCCACTGCCACGGCACAATGACACGTAACAAGACATATAAATACTACAGTATTAAAAAGGAAATCCCTGTTGAAGATTGCTTGGGATTTTCTTTTTTAATACAATATAACAACGGTAATGTTTCATGGCCTCAAGCAACAAACCATCGTTTCATGATTCTCCCCAGACAGTCCGTATATGTTGCTTTCGACATTTTTTTTGCGGCATAGACAGGTATTTCTTCCAGTGTCTGATCATTCATCGTATAAACAACTCTGCCGATTATATCTCCTTTACGGATCGGTGCCGTGAGATTCTTTTTATATTCAAAACGACGTTTGATCTGATCTCCGGATTCTCCTTTGCACAAAGTATAAGAAAAGTCCTTGGGAATATATGGACTTACAGATTCCGTCACACCATTTTTCACCGGAATTGCAGGCAGCTTTAATGCAGTCGTCCGGTCTTCAAAACCGGTACAATTTGCAAATCCATAATCCAACAGGGACGCAGCCTGACTAAAACGGATCTTGGGATCCGGAGCTGCCATTACGACCGCTGTAAGGCTTACCGCTGCACGGGATGCCGTAGCGGAGAGGCAGTATTTTGCCTTTGACGTCGATCCGGTTTTTAAACCCGTAATTCCCTGATATGTCCGGATCAGCTTATTGGTGTTGGTCAGTCCGAACCGGGTATCTCCCTTTTGGGTAGAATGAGTGATCTCATCCATCCAGATGGTAGAGTAGTGGCTGATCTGCGGATAACAGGTGATCAATGCCCTTGACATCAATGCCACGTCATAAGCACTGCTGTAGTGTCCGCTTTCAATGGAATCATCCAGACCATTGCAATTCATAAAATGCGTATGCGTCATTCCAAGCTCCTTTGCCTTCTGGTTCATTTGATCCACAAACGCCTGTTCCGACCCTGCAACATATTCTGCCATGGCAACCGCCGCATCATTGGCACTTGCCACACTAATACATTTGATCATGGTGTCCACCGTCTGCGTCTCCCCCGGTTCCAGAAACACCTGTGATCCTCCCATAGACGCAGCATATTCACTGACAGAAACCGAATCCTCCAGATGGATCTGTCCCTTTTCCAGAGCATCAAAGATCAACAGCAGTGTCATGATCTTTGTAATGCTGGCCGGAATCAGTTCTTTGTCCTTTTCCTTCTCATATAAGATACGTCCGCTGCTGTTTTCGATCAGAACCGCAGACTGTGCGGTAATATCCATTGCATTATTTTCTTCGGTTTTCTTTTCCTCCTGCGCATAAACCGTCATGTTATGTATTGGATCTCCCAGGCTGCCGACAAGCAGCACTGCCAGAAACAGGGCAAACGCTTTTTTATACTTCATAGGAAACCTCATATATCCTTCAATTACCATAATATATTGTACAAAATACAGGATTATTCCAAAAAATGTTTGGCAACCGCCACATCTTCGTTTATAATAGGTATGGAAAAACCAAAGAAAGGCATGGTAATAAATATGACAAGTAAAGAACGGGCAGAATTAAAATCCCAGGCAATGACAATGGACAGCATCTTCCAGATCGGTAAGGCAAGTCTGACACCGCAGATGACCCAGGCGATCCGTGATGCACTTCACGCCAGAGAGCTGATCAAAATCTCCGTATTAAAAAACTGTGCAGATGATCCAAAGGAGCTTGCACGGATCCTGGCAGAGCGTACCGGCTCGCAGGTAGTTCAGGTCATTGGCAAGAAAATTGTCTTATATAAATTAAATCCTGAAAAGGAAAAGAAGAGAAGGGATGCTGCAAAAAAATGAACCGGATCGGTATTATGGGAGGCACCTTCAATCCCATTCATAATGCTCATCTGACCATGGCAGCCGCCGCATATGAGCAGTTGGGACTTGACCAGATCTGGTTTATGCCCTCAAAGAATCCTCCCCATAAAGACTCCTCCGAGATCATTTCCGAGGAACACCGCAGCAATATGATCAAACAAGCGATCAAAGATACTCCTTATTTTACATTTTCTGATTTTGAGCTGCGTCATGAGGGAACAACCTACACGGCAGAAACACTGAAACGACTGCAAATAACATATCCGGATCACCGGTTTTATTTTGTGATGGGAGGGGATTCCCTTTTGGAACTGGAAACCTGGTACCACCCGGAGCGGATCATGAAAATGACAACGATCCTGGCATTTTCCAGAAATGGAGAGACCATGCAGCAGATGCAGGAGAGAGCCTCTTATCTGACCAGCCAATATCAGGCAGATATCCGGGTTCTTTCCATGCCGGATATGCCCATCAGTTCCAGCCTGATCCGCAGCCGGATACGAGCCGGCCAGTCAGTCAGTCAGATGATTCCTCCTGCCGTGGAGAAGTATATTTACGAAGAGAATCTGTATACTACAAAGGAAGTGTAAATACATGCTGGATAATGAACAATTGGAGCAGATCCAGAAAAAGCTCCAAAAAAATATAACTCCCAAAAGATACCGTCATACCATTGGCGTTATGCATACCTCGATTTCCATGGCAATGCGCTATGGTGTCGATCTGCAGCAGGCGGCTTTAGCCGGTTTACTGCATGACTGTGCCAAGTGCCTTGACGACAGGGAAATGCTGCGACAGTGTGAAAAATACGGCATCTCTTGCAATAAAACAGAAAAAAAGCAGCCATATCTTCTTCATGCAAAGCTTGGTGCCTGTTATGCCGCCAAAAAGTACGGAGTGGAAGAGGAGTCAGTCTGCAGTGCCATACGATATCATACCACGGGACGTCCCGGTATGAGTCTGCTGGAATCGATCGTATTTACCGCGGATTATATTGAGCCAAACCGCAAAATGCTGGAACATCTTCCAGCCATCCGCAAAATGGCATTTATTGATCTGGAAGAGGCTGTCTATATGATCCTTCGGGATACCGTAGCGTACCTTGGCAAGGGCAGCAAAGAGAAAACGGATCAGATTGAGCATCACACCCTGGAAGCATATGATTACTACAAACAATTACACGAAAAAAAGTATGTGAAATAAAAGAAAGGAAATATTCTATGGAACAGTCAAAGAAAATGACATTAACCGCTTATGAAGCATTAGATGAGAAAAAAGCCGAGGAGATTAAGGTCATTGGCATCGGTGAGATCTCCATTCTGGCCGATTATTTTATCATTGCGGGAGGCGGAAGCAAACCGCAGCTGCAGGCAATGATCAATAATGTCCAGGAAAAGATGCATGAAGCCGGCTTTGATGTGAAGCGAATCGAGGGGAACCGGGATAGCAGCTGGATTCTAATGGATTACGGAGATCTGGTGGTGCATCTGTTCAACCGGGATGACCGTCTGTTCTATGATCTGGAACATATTTGGTCAGACGGTAAACCAATTGATATTGAAACGCTTCATTGAGAACATTTGTTTGACAAAAAAACATACTTGTGATATTCTTATAAAAAGAACTTGTGTTTGCATTTTTGTGTATTAAAAATGCTCATAACGTAGTGTAAATCCAACGAGAATTGCAAAGCAATTCTTGAAGGGCAAAACGCTGGTTTTGCCCTTGAATACCAGAAAAGGAGACTCCTACTGTGGAAAAAGGAAGAATATCACCAAAACAATTAGAAATACTGGAATATATCAAATCAGAAATATTAAACCGTGGATACCCGCCAGCCGTCCGTGAGATCTGTGAGGCTGTGCATCTGAAATCAACATCCTCCGTTCATTCTCATCTGGAGACTCTTGAGAAAAACGGCTATATCCGCCGTGATCCTACGAAGCCCCGTGCGATCGAAATTGTAGACGATGATTTCAATCTTGTCCGCCGGGAGATTGTAAATGTTCCTTTGATTGGAAGCGTTGCTGCCGGAGAACCGATATTTGCAGAGCAGAATATCGAAGGATATTTTCCACTGCTGGCAGATGATATGCCTTCCGGAGAAGCATTTATGCTGAAGGTCAAGGGAGAGAGTATGATCAATGTTGGCATTTATGATGGAGATCATATTATCGTACATAAACAAAATACTGCACGCAACGGCGATTTGGTGGTTGCATTGGTTGACGATTCCGCTACGGTAAAAACCTTCTACAAAGAGAAAGGTCATTTCCGTTTACAGCCGGAAAATGATACCATGGAACCGATCATTGTCAATGAGGTAGAGATTCTTGGAACCGTTGCAGGTTTATACCGCAGATATTAGATAGAGACTAATAAAAACCGATTACAAAACCTGATCACGTTGAATTCGTGATCAGGTTTTCTTTATAAATTTCATCAGAACTTTTGTTCGATTTTCTATTGACAAACATTTGTTCGCGTGTTATATTATTATCACAGAACAGATGTTTGTATTGATAAAACGTTATATAGGATT
This sequence comes from uncultured Lachnospiraceae bacterium, assembly GCA_934339135.1. Classification (GTDB taxonomy): domain Bacteria; phylum Bacillota; class Clostridia; order Lachnospirales; family Lachnospiraceae; genus Jutongia. The sequence continues at coordinate 27,207 of CAKRHP010000010.1, forward strand.
TTATCGAATGGAGGTCATTATGATGAAAAATTACAAATTTATTGTACCATGCGTGATCATTGCATTTCTGATGGGACTGCTTGTTATGAGCGGTATCAGCAGGATCTCAGCATCACCAGCGAGAACACAGGCTGCCAATATCCGCGAGAAGCGTATCGTATCTGTTATGGTAGAGGAGAATGATAGTATCTGGTCTATTGCAGAGCGTTACTACACAGAGGAATGTGGCTCCATGAAAGATTATATTGCAGAAATCAAAAAATGTAATTCCATCACAACTGACACCATTTACGCCGGTCGGCCACTGATCCTGCCTGTCTGGGCATCGGATGCAGAACTTCCGGCTCTAGAAAAGAGTCTGTAATCCCCCCGTTTTCCCTTGCTTTGTCATACTTCAGATAGAAAGCCTGCGAGAACTTTTACAATCTTTTCTTTTGATATGATTTATCACATCTGTTTTTATGTGCCTTATACTACACAATAACCCCCTTTCTGCATATAGATTCTCGCTGAAATACATTTGTATCCGCCGGAATATGGATCTCTTTCAAGTCCGGCGGATTTTAATTTTCTCCGGAATATTTTACTTTTTGCCTTGAATTTGCAACATTTATTTTGTAGTATATTATGATGTATAACCATAGAACAACCACAAAAGAAATGAGGAAAATACATTGAAAAATGCCAAAAGCTTAATCTGCTTGTTATTATTGACCCTGATGTTCAGCATCCTTTCGTTTCATCCTGATACAACATCCGCAGAGGATACTGTCGGAGAAGTAGAGGTAGAAACGGATGAACTGGAGAATATCGCCTATGATACCGAGGATACCGAGGGTGTCTTCTTAGACATCGATGTAACGCCGGATGAATACGATCGTTCTGTTTATTCTGCCGCCTTTAGCACCATATATCTGGAAGAGACCACAACCGAAGGGGAACAGGAACTTTCCCTCTTTACCGACCGCAGCCTGAAAGATTCTCATCAGATTCAAACAACTATTAATGAAGAAAAAGGGATTCTGACTTGCGTATTTCCTAACACTTACAATGCTGTGGGAACACTGAAGCAGGCAGTTACCAATTCCTTTGTAAAAAATATATCTGTGTCACAAACCGATATTCATGTCACCGTAACCATTAAATACCAGTCAACCTGTGTAGTTTCTACCATATATGACGAACAGGGGATTTCCTTTACCTTTTCCAAAGCATCTTACTCCATGCGCATCCACCTTCCGGAGGGAGTAACAAAAGAGCAGATTAAGGATACGGATTATTATTACGACCACAAATTCGTTCTGAAAATTCCTGGAAAATGGAAGAGCTTTTACGATAAATATCCTATTTTCCAAAAAAATAACGTCATCACTTCTTTAAACGTTTCCCAATCGGGCAACCATACGCTGATCACTGTAAAGACATCGAAACTGCAGGGGTACAAATACGAACAACAGGGTGATTATCTTTTCGTAACCGTAGGCAATCCCCGCTCAATTTACAAAAATATCGTTGTCCTGGATGCCGGACATGGTGGAAAAGATTTTGGAGCCAGAAGCCGTGGCGCCAAAGAAAAAAATATCAACTACAAAATAATATATACGCTTGCGAAAGAATACTTTAACAACCCTGCCTCTAATGTAAAAGCATACTGGTCCCGTTACAATGATAAATTTATATCTTTATCTGCCAGAGCAAGATTTGCATCTGAAGTTCAGGCAGATCTCTTTGTAAGCCTTCATATGAACAGTGCACCAAACAAAAAAGCAAACGGGATGGAGGTTTATTATGCCCGCAGCAATAACAAAGTATCCTCTATAGGACTCACAAGCCAGACACTGGCACGACGCATGCATGACCAGCTGGAAAGTAATCTCAGTATCCCAAGTCGGGGTGTCAAAAAGGCAGAGTTTTATGTATTACGTCACAACACCGTTCCCGCGATTCTCGTGGAACTTGGATTTATTTCCGGAAACAAGGATCATAACAAGATTACATCCTCCAGTTACCAGAAAAATGCCGCCAAAAATATTTATGACTGCATTTCCAATGTGTTTAAAGCATATCCAACCGGCCGGTAACCTCAAACACAAATAAATTGGCAGACATGGTATCTATTAGATTTCATTATTTTTTACGAAGTGTAACCGCATCCGCAGCGCTTCTTTTCTGGGCATCATCCATAGCTGCGTAGTGCTTCCTTGTGGTATTCACATCATTATGTCCCAGAACCTCTGCCACAAGATAAATGTCACCTGTCTGCTGATAAAGTGCCGTACCATAGGTACTGCGAAGCTTGTGAGGGGTAATATGCTTAAAGGTCGTAATCTGGGATGTATATTCATTTACCAGATTCTCCACTCCCTGCACGCTAATTCGTCGTTTTTGAATGGAGTAGAAGAGTGCATGTTCATGTCCCTCTTTTGCCTTTACATGAACACGTTCTTCTGTAATGTAATTCTTCAGAGCCTCTGCAACCTCTGCTCCAAAATATACATATTCTTCTTTACCACCTTTTCGAATGATCCGGATACGATTATTCCGAAAATCCACATCCTCAATATCCAAACCCACACATTCCGAAACACGAATCCCTGTTCCCAAAAACAGAGTAAATATTGCGATGTTACGCAATTTGTTTTTCTCATAATAAACCCTTTTCATACCGGACAAATTGTCCCCGCCTCGTTCTACAAGATCCAGAAGCTCACTGACTTCCTCCGGATCAAGCCTGATAATTTCCCTTTCATGAAGCTTCGGCATATCTACAACAACAGTAGGATTGTTCTTAATGAGATCTCTTTTTTGATAATACAGAAAAAAGCTTCTCAACGAAGCAAACTTACGCTTAATACCACGTTCATCATTCGTGAACACCTGATCCTCGTACTTATAATACTTAAGATATTCCAGGTATTCCTCAATATCAACCGGCTGAAGCTGTTCCAGATCCTGAAGACGGATATCTGTCATCTGTGTCTCCTGAAACATAGGATTCTGCGTCAAAAGAAATCGAAAAAAGGTACGGATGTCATATCCGTAACCAATTCGTGTCTTGGCAGTCGTCGTTGGTTCAATTCCGCGAAAATAATCCCGGCAAAAAGACGGCATTGTCTTTAAAAGTTCCCGCAATTTAATTGTATTTTGATTGGTCGTACTTTGACGATACGTTTGTATATTAGATGTTCCCATAAGTATAAACAAGCTCCTTAAACAAAAAATAAGTGCGAATGGATACATAAAAGTATTCATTGAAAATATGTTCATTATCCATAATTTCAGAAAATACAGGCTTTTATGGAATATATATTACCATATCTTGGAAAATGGCGCAAGCTCTATTTGAAAAACTAGGGTTTATCCAAGAGAGTGATTTTGAGAAAGACAGATACTACTATCTGCCCTGGTTCGATAAAATCTTTTGAAGCTCATTCAGTTCTGATGAACTAAGCTTTTTATTTGCCATATATGACTGTATAAAATTTTCCAAGGATCCATTATACATTTGATTTAACAATGCCTTTGTTTCAATTTCCTGAATTTTTCTTTTTGTAATATTCGCACGACAAATAAAGCCAGGATCTTCCCGGGTAACAGCACCTTTGTCAATCAGACGTTTGATAACCGTATATGTGGTGTTTTTTTCCCAGCCAATATATTCTTTGATGATCTTAGAAATATCTCTGGCCGCCAGAGCCTTATTAGACCATAGCAACTCCATAACATTTAATTCTCCTTCATGTAAACGTATCTCTTTCATGGATTAATCCTCCAGTTTCTTGTAAAACCCCTTAGCACAATAAAATGATATTGCGCATTACAAAAAAGCAACCCCTTTTTCTATTTCCATAACATTCTACAAATGTATCATTGTAGAATAGCGTTGTAGAATATTCTCAAAAACAGATCTGCTTTTATTCTACTCACTTAGAAGACATTCGTCAACGGGAATATGTCTAAAAAATTACGGTCATTTTAATTCATTTTGCACAAAAATTAAATATATTACATGTTATTTACATTTTCTACGAACAAGTTTATATCAATCATTTTTTCTACTTTCGTAGAATACACTATTCTCATATTCATTCAGCTGTCTACTTTTGTAGACTACCGAGTTGTCGCAATAATTTATCAAAATATTCCGGCAACGGAGCATCAAATTCCATATATTCTCCGGTTCGTGGATGGATAAATCCCAGTGTTTTGGCATGAAGCGTCTGCCCCGTCAAATGAAAAGGATTTTTCTGCTGGCCATAAACCCGATCTCCCAAAATCGGATGCCCAATACTTGCCATATGCACGCGAATCTGATGAGTCCGTCCTGTTTCCAATTGACATTCCACATAAGTGTATTTATTATTTAAATGATCAAGAATATGATAATGCGTGACCGCATCTTTCCCATTCTTTTCATTAATGGCCATTTTTTTGCGGTCTACCGGATGACGTCCGATTTTTCCAGCAACTGTGCCATCTTCTGCAAGATGTCCCAATACGATCGCATGATATTTTCGTGTGATGGTATGCTCTTTCAGCTGCTTAGCAATACATCGGTGTGCCTGGTCGTTTTTGCAGGCAACAATAACCCCTGTGGTATCCTGATCAATACGATGAACAATTCCCGGACGCATCACACCATTAATGCCAGATAAGGAATTCTTACAGTGATACATCAGTCCGTTTACGATCGTGCTGTGATAATGTCCCGGTGCCGGATGAACCACCATCTGCTTGGGCTTATTGATCAGAATAATATCCTCATCCTCATAAAGTATATCCAACGGAATATTCTCCGGTTCTATCTCCGGCTCTGTTAAAGAAGGTACATCAAAAGTAACCGTATCTCCAGGATTTACCTTATAGCTTGCCTTGGACGGTTTCTGATCAATCTGTACGCAGCCTTCTTTAATATTCTTCTGTATAAAAGACCTGGAAAACTCTGCATGCTTCTGCGCCAGAAGCGCGTCCAGACGAGTTCCTGCCTCCTCCGGTACCACAATAAATTCAATCCTTTGTTCTGCCATAATTATAAACCATGCCTTTCCTGATCCTGTATCCCCTCTTCTGAATACACCAAGTGTTACCTGAATCTAATTTTTGTGATATATCTTCAGATCCTCTTCCTGATACACAAACCCGATCAATACAGCCAGCGCAACAGCTGAAATCACCACATAACAATCCGCTAAATTAAAGATTGGAAAATCAATTACTTTAGCATAAAGAAAATCAATCACATATCCATGAATAATCCTATCATACATATTCCCAACAGCCCCTGCCGCCAGCATGATTCCAAAGAAACGTACGGGCAGATAATGAAGGGTATCCGGCGTTTTGATCAGAATATACAAAATCACTGCCAGAATAAATGCCGTTAAAATAACCAGAAAAATCTGTTTATTCTGCAAAATTCCAAATGCAGCTCCATAATTTTTAAGATATTGAAGCACAAATAAATCGCCAATCACCTTCTTCGCCTCATGTCCCTGAAGGCATGTGTCAGCTGCATATTTACTCCATTGATCCAGCGCAAATAATACAACAAAAAGAAGAATTCCCTTGATATATTTTTTCATCGTATTGATCTCCTTCCGAAAAAAACTGCCAAACCAAAGCTGACTGCGTCTGGTCTGGCAGTAATGATTCATTGTTCATTAACCTCTGTAAAAGATTACTCCTCTGCATTGATCATAGTAAACGGATTCACTGTCTTCTCTTCCGGTTTTGCTTCTGCAGAAGGATCCTCCGGCTTTGTTACAGCAAACTCATCGTCCGCAGCCGGTACATTATCAAACTCACTTGGTGCAGTAAATAACTCACCCGGAGCTGGCGGAATTGCCCCATTCGCTGTCGGATCTACACCGCTGATACCACTTGCAAACTCGTCCTCTACCGCTTTTTCTTTCTCTGCAGGGTCCGGAATGGAGTATGTCATATTGTCTGCTGATCCAAAATATGTCTCATTCGTCACATAAGTCTCGGCATCATATGATTCCTGTACCGTTGGTATCTCATCTGTGGTGTTCTTTTTCTCGGCATCCAGTGACGCCATTGCCTCTGCTGCAATTGCATTGAGATCTGCACTGACATCCGATTCCTCATCCTTCTTTGCATCCAGCTTACTGAAATCCGGCATTGGAACGGCATGTGGTACTACCGGCTGCGCTTCGCTGACTGCGCTCTCCATCGCATCCAATTTACTGAAATCCGGCATTGGGATCTCATGAACAGGTTCTGTCTCCAGCTCTGCTGGATCTTCAACCGGCTCTGCCTTAATCTGAACAGGTTCTTCTGTGGATGCCGGTATCGGATCCGGAATGGAATATGTCATATTATCTGCTGATCCAAAATATGTCTCATTCGTTACATAAGTTTCTGCATCATATGTCTCCTGTACCGTTGGAAGTTCATCTGTGGTTGTTGGTGGAATTTCCTTCTGCCCCGCAGCCTTCTCCACACTTTCCTCCGCCTTTGTATCACTTTCCGCTGTTACCGGTGCCTCTGTGGATACCGCAGCTTCCTCTGCGACAGGAATCTCCTCAGCAGCTTCTGTATTTTCCTTATTTGCAAGAACGAAATCATCATAGGAAGTTCCAAGCATGCTGTTCACAGAATGAAACGGATCTTCAGACGACTCCTGCTTCATTTCCTTCAATGCCTCTGAGGCAATAGAATCAATCTCGTCAAGTTTTGACTGGATATCATCCTCTGCTGGTGCCTCTTCCTTCTGTTCCTCTTCTACCGTTATCTCTGGTGCAGTGTATGCCACAGCCTCTTCTGCCGATACATGAATTCCGGCAGCAATATCCTCTGTTGCCGGTGTATCAATATCTAAGGATAACTTTTCCTCTTCTGGTTCTACCGGCTCCACAGATATCTCTGCAGAAAGACCGCCTTCAAGAATGTCCTTTTCTTCCTCCTTGACATCCTCTCTCTCCGGAGCTGTATCTTCCACCGGAAGATCTAATTCCTTCGCGTGCTCCTCCATATCATCTACGCTCTTCTTGGCTGCAGCCTGTTCCTCAACCATCTTTACCTGTTGGGATTCCAGAAGCTCCTCCAAACCGGTTGTATTTAACTTCTCTTCTTCCTTGTCAAGTTGCTCCAGCTGCAGATTTAACAGATCCTTAAACTGCTGTTTATAATTGTCATAGCTTCCCATCAGCTTCCGCACGATATCTGTCAGCTCTGACAGCTGCTTGCCAGACTCTGCAAGCTTCTCCTCGGTCTTCTCACGGGTATCTCTGATCACTTCATCTGCAGATGCCTTGGTATCTGCCATAATGCGATCTGCACGCTCTTTGGCATTATACATAATATTGTCTGCTTTTTTCTCTGCTTCCGCTACCAGATCATCCGCTTTTCTCTGGGAATCTCTCTCCAGGCGGTCTGCCTTGTCCTCTGCCTCTCTGGTCATCTTTTGGGCTTTCTCCTCTGCCTCTCTGGTAACAGACTCAGCCTTTTCCTCCGCTTCTCTGGTAACTATCTCGACCTTCCTCTCAGACTCTCTGGTCAATGTTTCTGCTTTCTCTTCAGATTCCTTTTTCAGAGCTGCAGCCGTGTCCTCAGACTCTTTCTTTAATGCCGCTGCCCTCTCTTCGGACTCTCTGGTCAGCTTATTTGCCTTCTCCTGTGCATCTGCAACAAGACCATCTGCTCTGGATTTTGCTTCACGAAGCATTACCTCTGCTTTCGCTCTGGACTCCTTCTCAACCTGTGCTGCAGCTGTCTTGGATGTCTCCAGTGTCTCCGATGCTGTCTGCTCAGCAAGTACCAGTGTTTTCTGCAGCGTCCCCTCCATCTGCTTATAATACTGAATACCCTCACTCAGCGTTGTGATCTTCTTTTTGAGATCACTGTTCTCCTTATAAAGCTGTTCATAGCTGGCCTGGATCGATTCAATAAAATCATCTGTCTCCTTTTTGTTGTATCCACCCATCGTGGATTTCAGTACATGATTTTGAATATCAATCGGTGTAAGCATACAATTTCCCTCCTCTGAAATTTATAAAATGTTCATAATACGGGAACAAAGTCCCTGTAAATAAGTCAGTACCACTATCAAAAGATATGGACAAAGATCAAACTTTGCAGTACATAAGATCGAATGCTTTATGAACCACTGCATAGGATACCACATGGGTGTCATCAATACTGCCAAAAATCTCACAATATGATCTCCAAACGGAAATAACACCAGAAAACTTCTTAACAGATAAAGCAGTACAACCACATCCAGAACAATGAAAAAACATTGAAAGGTATATACGATCAACTGCATGATCAGAACTCCTTATTTAATGTCGGAATTCCAAATTCATCATCTCTGGACAGTTCCAAATAGTCCCCCGAAATATCCACGCTCTCTGGCGAGAATATAAATATATATCTGGAAATCTGATGCATCTTGCCGGAAATAGCAAAGATACAGCCGGAAATGAAGTCCATGATCCTCTGTGCCTCCATAATGTCAATTCCCTCAAGATTGACAACAACAGCCCGTCCCTGAAGAAGCATCTCACATGCATCCGTGGAATCCCCAAAATTCTTCGGCTTACAGATACATACCTCCAGTCCTCTGGCTGTTGTACGGATCGGTACCACCTTATTGGATGCGGTTCTTACCGAAGTACGTCTCGGCTCCGGCGCAGGCTGTGGCTCTGGCTCGTCCTCCTCATAAGAAGACCGGCGGCTGTTTTTACGCTCTGAACGTCTCTGCCGTCTCTCCTCCTCTGCCAGAAGACTTCTCTCCTCTGCCTCATCAATATCGTCCTCGAAATCATCCTCATAGTAATCATCATCGTAGTCCTCGTCGCCGCCGAGTCCTAATAACTGTAATAGATTTCCTAATGGATTTGCCATAACTTTACCTCCCGATGCTCCTCGCATCTCTTTTATTTAATATCGTAATTTCTCTCTCCGAAAATACCGGTACCAACACGGACATGTGTTGCTCCCTCCTCTATGGCAACCTGATAGTCACCTGTCATTCCCATAGAAAGAACACTCATATCAACATTATCAATGTTTTTGGCTCCAATGTCAACCGACAATTGCTTTAATTGACGAAAAATACTACGATTTTCTTCCGGATTCTCTACAAATGGTGCTATCGTCATGAGGCCCTTGATGTGTAAATGCTCCAACTTGGAAATTTGCTGTACCAGCTCCAGAGTATCCTCCAGCTTCAGGCCAAATTTTGACTCCTCCTGTGCTACATTGACTTCCACCAAAATATCCGCCTCTGTATCCCTTTTCACACATTCCTTCTCAATCGCCTCTGCCAGATGAAGCGAATCCACCGAGTGGATCAGACAGGCCCGGTCAATGATATACTTAATCTTGTTCGTCTGCAGGTGTCCGATAAAATGCCACCGGATATCCTTTGGAAGCACCTCGTATTTTTCCTTTAATTCCTGTGCTTTATTTTCTCCAAACTCTCGCTTGCCATACTCATATGCCTCTTTGATCATCTCAACCGGCTTTGTCTTGCTGACGCTGATCAGTGTCACCTCCGACTCCTCTCTACCAGCCCTCAGACATGCCTGGCGAACATTCTCCTCTACGATCTTTAAATTTTCTTTAACCATCGTCTGTCCTCCCTGTGATGTTAGTAAATAATATCATCCTCCCGGATTGCCTTAGGATCCAGGATAATGTGGTCATATGCAGACAAACCACCGGATGTATTTTTCTTAATAATACAATATTCGTTATTTTGATAAGAGATTTCTACCGGACGAAATTCACAGTAGCCTTTATTGCAGCAATACACACCATCCAGTTTTTCTGTTTCCGACAACCGGAACAGACTGGACCCAAGAGTATCTGCAGAAATCTCTGTTCCCGCTCTAAAATCATCCGCAGGAATATAACAATATTTTTCTGTTTTTTCCCCTCCCTCAGCCTGGCTTGTCCCTTCCTCAAAGGAAAGGATCGTTGTATCCGCCGGTTCGTAATCCACCGACCCATTCTTTTTATATACAGCCTTTAAAATAGTATCCCCGCTCTGTCCCGTGACCACATAATCTGCCGGTATCCTATAAAAATCCTTCTGCAGAATAGACGATTTGGGAATCTTGAGCCCTGCCTCATCATTCATCTTGATCTCCAGGTCGATATAACGATTATTGATATACTGGATCATATATCGTTTCAGATCTATCCTGGCATAATAACCACCGTCCATGGTAAATGTCGTAACCTGCGGTGTCACCTGTGCCTGAATCTTTTTCAAGGTAACCGTTACGGTTTTTTCCTGCTGAATATTTTTAAACTGTTCCTTGGACAACGGAAAAACCACAGACCAGCTTTCATTGGTCACCAGACGATAAATCGGTGATCCGGCCTTGACGGACTCCGTCTTTCTCAACTGTTTCGGATCATCCATGGTATTTTCAAAGGTCTTCGCGGTAATGGTATTCATATCCATATCCTCCAGTCCATCCGAGGTATAAGATACAATCCCGCTTTCCCCGGCACTTCCAAACCGAAAAGAATTTTCTCCGCCCTGTTCTTTCAGAATCTTCGTCACATTATCCAGAAGTCTGGCATTCGTAAGCTCTGAAATCGTATTATCCAGATTATATTTAAAATTATATGTCTCTCCATAATTAGACAAGCTATATGCTGCCCGATACGCAGAAATCTCACTTCGTATATCGCTGGTATTCTGCGTATTCAGCTTAATTTCTCCGGTATCTGCCTGAGCCAGCTGATTGTAAATCTCACCGGTCTGATCAATGGAATAGATTTTTGTCCGTGCCCCTACCTTGGTGCCATCCGCTACGTAATAATTAATATATCCTTCCTGATCACTGTTTACCAGTTTTTCATTGCGGATAATGATCCCACGCACCAGATTATCGTCAGCAATCTTTTTTTCGGTTACCTCATAAATAGATACATGATCTTTGGTCAGGGATAATGCCCCCTGTAAAAGGATATATATGGCAAAAAAAATCAAAAAGAAACCGGTCACTTTTGAATTTTTGCGTTTCATCTTCACTACATTCCCGGAATGTCTCTTTCCTGCCACAAAATACCTCCTTCCAAAACAAGTAGTTCTAACCTTTTTATTATATCTTTTTTTTGTGATTTTGACAAGATAAGTGTATATATTTTCTTCCTCCCGGAAATACTAAAACTGTATCAGTAAACGGATACAGAAAGGTATGGTGTTTTTATGAAAACATTAGATTATATCATTCTCGTACTCATTATTGTCGGTGCCGTCAACTGGGGACTGATCGGCTTCTTCCAATTCGATCTGGTCCGTGTGATCTTTGGAAATATGAGCATGTTTTCCCGGATCATTTATGCCGTTGTGGGATTGAGTGGATTATATGCCATCAGCTACTTTGGCCGAATCCGTTCCACCATGTAAAAAAACAAAATAAAAGAAAAAAGAGAGGATCACTTTCCTCTCTTTACATATTCCATTAAATGGTTCATCTGTGTATATGCCCCATAGGATGAATCTGCTTTTAAAATAACTGCTATGTAATCTCTTTTTTTCTTATCCTGGGAATACATGATCAGACACCCACCTGCCTTTACCGTAGCTCCTGATTTGCCTCCGACCGCAGTCAATCCCTTAGGAAGCTGTTTAGAGCCGGTCAGATATGGATCTGACGAAACAATGTCAAGAGACTGCTTTTTCCCCTGCGCATTCTCCCAGTTGGCTGTATATTTGGTTTCCTGAATGATTTCCCGAAATTCATCATACTTTAATAATTCATGAAAAATCAAATAAAGATCATAGGCTGTCGTGTAATGGTTGTCATCATGAAGCCCATGGGAATTGACAAAATGCGTCCCACTGGCTCCCAAAGACACCAGTTCTTTATTCATTTTGGCTGCAAATTCCGTCTCGGAACCTGAAATATGCTCTGCAATGGCCACAGAAGCATCATTTCCCGAATATGTCAGCATACAATACAGCAGATCCTTCATGGAGATCTTATCTCCCTCCTGAAATCCACATAATCTGGCACCATATTCTGTAATATGGGATGCATTATTACTGATCGTAACCATATCGTCCATGTTTGCATACTTTAATGCCATTAAGGCCGTTGCAATCTTTGATACACTGGCAGGATATTCTGTCCCATACACATTCTGTGCATAAAGCACTTTATGACGACTGTCATCAATCAAAAGTGCCGCATCTGCTGTGATTGCAGCATCCGTTGCTGTATTGCTCTTCTTCGGAACAATACAGATATCCTCTGAAAGCAGCTTACTATCTGTAGAACTGTTATTATCTGATGTATTGGAAGCACCCTGCTCATCATAGCTAATCTGTGTATCCGAAACCGGCACTGTATCCACACTGCATCCTGTCATTATCGTACAGATTCCCAGCAATGCGGCACAAATACATCCTGCGCTTAACCATTTATTCTTCATATTCTTTCTCGTTCCAATCATTTATTCCTCTTCTTTTTTGATCATCTCACGCCACTCAAGATCACCATGTTCCAAAGCCTTTACTAAAAGCTCTGCCGTCGCCAGGTTTGTTGCAAACGGAATGTTATACGTATCACATAAATGGATCACATTCATAACATCCGGCTCGTGAGACTTTGGTGACTGGGGATCTCTCAAAAAGATCACCATATCAATCTGATTATGCTCAATCTGAGAGGCCAGCTGCTGTTCCCCCCCCAAATGACCCGCAAGATATTTATGCACCGTAAGATTCGTCACCTCTTCGATCAGCCGGCCCGTCGTCCCGGTAGCATATATCTCATGCTTGCTGAGAATCCCACGATATGCAATCGTGAAATTCTGCATTAATATTTTTTTTGCATCGTGTGCAATTAAACCAATGTTCATTGTTTCACCCCTCCAAGCAAATTTAATACCTTTCCTTGCAAAACGTCTTACAGACTGAAATCAATATCAACATCATTGTCCATGTCCGAATACGCCTTACGCATTGTAAATCCACCCTTTTTCGTCTTGGCCGGCTGGATACCAATATTGATGACCAGCCCTATGCCGATCATCGACGACATCATTGAACTCAGACCGTTACTCAAAAACGGCAGAGGCAGACCTGTATTTGGGAAAAGAAATGTGACAACACATATATTACTGAACACCTGGAACATGAACATCGCAGACACCCCGACTGCGATCAACATGCCCAGAAAATCCTGTGCTTTTCTGGCAACGCGAAAACATTTAAATATCAGAATTCCAAATAGCAGTAATACCAGACAGCATCCCAGAAAACCAAACTCCTCCGAAATCACGCTCCAAATAAAATCGCTCTCCCGGATCGCAACACTGGAATACGCTCTGGAACTTCCGGCCTTTGCCCCATCCTTCAAAAATTTACCATAAAGCCCACCCTCTGCGATCGCATTCACAGCAGATGTCTGCTGACGATTCAGATCTACGATCCGCTTCACAGTAGAATCCTGATGCTTAAAGGCAAAAACACGATCATACTGATATCCATGAAGCAAAAGATTTCCTGGTTGCTGAACATACCAGTATACGATCAATGTAATCGGTAGACCCACAGAAATAATCGGTACGATCACACGGTAGGATAAACCTGCCACAAATGTCATCACTGCCATTACGAACAAAATAACCAAGCTGGAAGACAGATCCGGCTGTATTACGATCACACCAAATGCCGGCAATGTCAGTAAAACGATCCAGACTACAGACTTAAATTGATCCAACTGCTTTCGTATCTTACAAAAAAGTACCGCCAACGTCAGAATAAATATGATTTTTAAAAGCTCTGACGGCTGAAAGGTAATATTTCCAACCGGTATCCTGATCCACCGGGTTGATCCGGTATCCAGATCTGTTCCAATTCCCGGAATCTTCGTCATGAGAACAAGCATGAGTCCAACGAAAAAATAAACTGCCACAAATCTACATATAAAATGATAATCCAGTACAGATAAAAAAGCAACTATAAAAAGCCCCAGAATCATTCCAACAAGCTGACCTTTCATATATCCGGCTCCCTTTTCTGCGCCGCCAGCCAATTTTAAGGTAAATGCACTGATCATACATAAAATGATCACAATGATAACCAAAGAATAATTAAAATTGCGCCAATCATATTGCTTCAATCTGTTTAACATGTGTCTCTACTTCCTCTCAATGCTGCTGTGATGATCTTCTGAAATTTCTGGAACCCTTGATCGGAATATTGGCCATAACCGCATTAACCGGGGTAGCACCATCCTCCAGTTCCATCTGCTTTACCTTAATATCAAGCCCCTCCACATCAATCTCCACATACTTTGAAATAACCTGAATGATCTCATTTTTCATTTGCTCCATAATTTCCGGCGAGCACACGGCCCGATCAGAGGTAATGGCTACCTTGAGACGGTTCTTTGCGTTCTCTCCGCTTTTCACGTCACTTTTAAAAAAACTTGAGAAAAATCCCATTCCAAACCTCCATCTACGCTGATAAACCGGTACATTCCGAATATCAGCGAATTTATCCTTTATTTTGAATGATTGTCTATTTCTTTAAGATTGAAGCCAGCTTTTGGAATAATCCCTTTTTGGCATCAAAATCAATAAAATCTACCTGCTCGCCAACAATACGCTTGCAGATATTCATATACGCCTGTCCCGCCATACAGTCAGAACCAACCAGCGGCTCACCATTATTGGCAGAAATTACAATATGCTCATCATCCGGAACCACACCGATCAGATCAACAGCAAGAATTTCCACAACGTCATCACTAGACATCATATCACCGCTCTTTACCATATCTACACGAAGACGGTTTACGATCAGATGTGTCTGTCCAATCTCATTTGCTTCCAGAAGACCGATGATACGATCCGCATCACGAACCGCAGATACCTCCGGTGTTGTCACCACCAAAGCACGGTCTGCTCCTGCAATGGCATTCTTAAATCCCTGCTCAATTCCAGCCGGACAGTCCATCAGTATGTAATCAAACTCCTCTTTCAGCTCGTCTGCAAGCTTTTTCATCTGCTCCGGTGTTACCGCCGTCTTATCCTTGGTCTGTGCAGATGGCAGCAGATAAAGGTTTGGATAACGCTTGTCCTTGATCAGGGCCTGTTTGATACGGCAGTTGTTTTCTACAACATCAACCAAGTTATAGACGATCCGGTTCTCCAGTCCCATGATCACGTCAAGATTACGAAGTCCTATATCGGTATCGATCAGCACTACCTTCTTTCCCATCATGGCAAGCCCGGTTCCTACATTGGCTGTGGTGGTTGTCTTACCAACGCCGCCTTTTCCGGATGTGATTACAATAACCTCTCCCATTTTTATTTCCTCCTAATTATTAAAGTGTTAATCTATGATGCACTGCCAGTCTGCAGTTACATTTCCCTTTCGTAAAGCAAAAGCTCTCCTGTGATACTCCGGATTATGACAGCCGGATATCACTCATTACATCCTTATCCAGAGGTTCAATATAAATATTTCCATCTTCCCAGAATGCAATCTTTGTCTCCCGCTCCTTTTTGCCCCGACCCTTTTTGTCCTCATCCGGCGATCTGGCAATGGTATCTGCGATCCGGATCTGTACCGGTTTCATATCTAAGGCTATCACAAATGCGTCAACATTTCCAGCAGAACCTGCAAAAACATTTCCCTTCAGAGAACCCAGAATGATTACATTTCCTTTCGAAATGACCTTGGCTCCGTTATTGACATCCCCTAGTATAATGATACTTGTCTCCACATCCAAAACCTGTCCGGAACGAAGATTTCCCTTAAAAAAGAAACCGGTTCCATTATCTGTCTGAAGCAGATTGGCTGCTGTTTTCCCGGCTTCGGAAGCTGTAGAACCGCTGCCTCCTGCCTGAACTGCTCTGGCAAATGCCGCTTCTTTTTCCGGATCCTCATCCAGAACACAGACAATCTGAAGACGACAGTTTTTCCGAATGATCTCTAAAATCTCATCCTGCTGCGCATCATCCAGTTCTCTGCCCTGAAAAGCAATCGCCTTCTGTGCATCTCCCCAGAAGTCCGCAGAAGTCTGAAATTTTTCTGCCACTTCCTTTTTGATCAGCTCCCATTCTGCCTCCGGATCCAGTTTCAGAATGATTCCCGATCTGGATCCTGTTATTTTTACTACATTTCCCATATCATTGCTCCCATTCTTGTACGATAGATATCTTAATCGTTTGTTCTTGCATAATGTCCAACAGAGGTTGCCTTACCGCCTGACACCTTTTTATCTCCAAAATAATATTGATAAACATCCCTTGCACACTCCATAGCGTACGAAGAGGTATAACCGTTTGGAATAACACAGCTTACGGAAATCTCCGGATTTTCATACGGACCGTAAGACAGAAAATACGCGTGGTTCGGATGAAGAGTATTCTGCTGTGCCGTACCGGTCTTGCCGGCAAATTTCTTTTTCATTCCGGCAAAAATACTTCCATGCTCAGCTCCATTCACTACCCGGTACATTCCATTATGGACTGCCTGCCAGGTAGACTGGGCCACCTTAACTTTATTTCTAACCTTGGCGGAATTGTTTAATACGGTTTTTCCATCAACATCCTTGATCTTGTCCACCAGAGTCAGATCATAGCAGGTACCGCTGTTGGCAACCGTTGTCACATATCTGGCAAGTTGGATCGGTGCATAAGCATGACTACCCTGACCGATACAGGAACGAAGAATATCTGTTGTAGAAAAATGCGGTGATGACTCCGTGATCTCTACACCGGATTTATCGGTCAGACCAAACATGTCTGCATATTTCTTTAACCGCGCCAATCCTCCCTTATCATTCACCCGGCCATTATGTCCATTTCCCAGACGATAGCCCATCTCGTAAAAAAACACATTACAGGAATGCTCCAATGCGCCGGCTACAGTCAGATTACCATGAGAAGAACTGCTCCAGCATTTTGGGGAACCATATGCCGGTGCTTTATTAAAAGTAACAGTATCATAAACCGTACTTCCCGGAGTAATAAGTCCTTCCTGTAAAGATGCTACAGATGTCACCATCTTAAAAGTAGAACCCGGTGCGATCTCCTGCTGAGTTGGACGATTCAACAGCGGAGACGCGGTGTTGTCCTTCAGATACGTATAAAAATAGTCAGAATCTACCTGATTGGCCATTTTGTTGTTGTCATAACTTGGATATGTTACCATTGCCTTAACATCACCGGTATTCACGTCGGTAACAATGATAGATCCAGAGCAAGGATCCAGTCCCAGCTGTCCCGGTGTGATCTCAAGTTTCTTGATCTTGCGGATCAAGAAGGAATACGGAGAGGTAATGCCGTGCTTGACCTGACTATACTCCTGCGCATTGTACTTGATATCTCCCTGATCAAACAGCAGCAGACAGATATCCCGTCCCGAAAACTCATAATGGTAGATCATATAGCTGTATATCATCTTCGTAAATGTAGTATCATTTTCTAATAAATCAATGCCATAGTCAACCAGTTTTTTGTAAATTTCCTGCGTACTATAAAAATCATTTCCAATATTCAGTTTATCCAGATCGATCCACTGCTGTGATATCGCATACTGCAGATATTTACTCAGACTGAGGGAGCCGTTGGCATAACTCTTGTATGTTGAATCCGAGGTATCCACGGATTTCTGGGAGTTGTCAGACTCATTACTCTTTGTGATCACAATGGAATTTTCTGTCATAATTTTATAAAAATAGTCTAAAAAGTCATTCATATCGGAAGATATGCTCTTTGCATTTGCTGTACTGCCCGAAGCCAAAAGCTGTCGAATCTTGCGAACGATTACTTTTTTCTTTGCCTTATATTTTTTCAGAGTTGCTTTTTCCAAAACGGAGGCATCGTCATCATTAAAACGTTCCACATTGACAATGTTGTTTTGGATGATCGCATTATAAACATCATAGATTGGAACCCGGATATCCTTCGTGGAATGGCCTCTGGTTCCTGCATCCATACTGTTATTGATATTGGAGATCAGAATACCTGCAATCCGTTCCTCCAACAAATGATAACATTCCTCCTGAAGCTTGGCATCAATGGTCAGATACAGGTCGTTTCCCGCCACAGGATCCTTTGTGGTTTTCTCGGAAATGATCCGGCTGGTTCCGCCATCCACCGTAATCTCTTTGCTGCCCTTCGTTCCCCGCAGATATTCCTCATAAGTGCTTTCCAGACCGGAAATGCCAATCTGGTCATCTGCAGAATATACAGACTTCTCTCCGTCTTTTTCCAGCTCCTCTAACTTTTCTGCAGAGATAGACCCTGTATATCCCAGCATATGCGCAAAATACTTACTTTTTTTGTAAACACGGGAGGTATTCTGATCGATATCCACTCCCGGCAGAAGCTCACTGTTCTCCTTGATCGCAGCCACCGTATTTTCATCTACATTTTTAGCCAGGATAATGTCCTGAAATTTTGCATAACGATTAATGAACATAGCATAACGGACTGCCAGTATATCAATGGCCGTGTCTTTATCATAGTCTGATGAGATTTCAAATTTCTTGATCAGAAAATCATACATCTCCTGTGGTGTCGTATCCTTCTGCTCCTGCGTCAGCGCCTTTACACCCCCCTGTACGGAATAAGCATCTGCCAGATAACGATCCAGAGAACTTCCCTCCACCTGATACTGCAACTTTCCCTTTTCATACTGAAGATAATATTCTACGGATAATTCACTGCCGTGCTTCTGCAGAATATAAAGCAGACGATGGATCATTTGATTTTTTTCATCATTGGTCATGCCGGTCAGCTTTGACGTCTCTGAAAATACAATATTGTAAGATAATTTATTGTATGCAAGAAGCTTTCCATTGCAGTCATATATATTTCCTCTGGTTGCCTTGATGTCTTTCTCCTTAATGGTATTGCTGGCACCACTTGCGATAATATTGTCTCTATCCACAATCTGAAGCTCAAACATGCGATTGACCAAAATAGAAAAAAGAAGAACAAAAACAACCGTAATGGGCAATAATCTGGAATTAAAAAATATTTTAATATATTCTTTCAAATTGTCTAACACGACTTTTCTCTCCTTTCTTTTCTTCATACCCGTTTTTCTAAATAATCTTTTCCCGATCCATCTCAATATGCTCCTCCAGAGAAACCTTTTCCTCCGGATTGAAATATGTTTTGATCCGGCGCATGATCAGATAGATCAGCAATCCAACGATTAATGTATAAATTGCTTCCGGAATCATCACATGTATCAGATAAAACGGAAAGTCCATACGCCCCCGGAGCATAAAACGGCAGACATAATACAGGATACCATATGCCAGATCACTTAAAACGATCGTAATTGCCGGAATATACAGCTTGTCCTTAAAATACAGCTTATTGAGCATTCCATTGATATAACCGATAAACGCATAGATCAATATGGTCAGACCAATAACAGAATTAAACATGGCATCCACCAGAAGGCCTCCCACAACACCGGAAAACATTCCCAGCTTCCTGCCATACATCAGACCGGCTGCCGCCGTCACCATGATCAATATATTCGGAGATACCCCACCCAGATGGAGATGACGAAACACCGTAGCCTGAAGTACAAAACATATGATATTTAACAATAACAGATAAATATATCGTCTCAATTTAAAATGTCCTCCAAATCACCGGAATCCTTTACTTCTGTGATCACCAGAACCATATCAAGTCCTGAAAAATCCGCTGCCGGCGTCAGATGCGCTGACTGTGTAATATTGGATGAATCTGTCTTGATATCTCTGGCATAACCGATCAGGATCCCCGGAAGATATTTATCACTGACCGGCGAAGTCACTACTTCATATCCATTCTTGATCTCTGCATCAGCCGGAATGCCGGAAATATCGATCATCCCTTTATTGATCAGCTTCAGATTACCATTCACAAAGCACATATCCGATGTTTTCAGGAAGGAACCGGTCACACTGCTCTCATCGTCAATGATGGAACGTACTCTCGCATAGGACTTATTCACTTCTGTCACAATACCAACCAGACCATCTCCAGCCAGCACATTCATATTAACTTTCAATCCATCTTTGGACCCCTTATCAATGACAAAGCTGTTAAACCAGTTACCATCGCTGCTGATCACATGAGCCGCCACCTTCGGATAATCCGAATACTTCTCATCGAGATCATAGAGCTTACGGAAATTATCCAGATCATACTTATCCTGCTGCAACAGTCGATTCTGTGCGGACAGATCATCCACTTGTTTTTTGAGGGAATCATTTTCCTTTGTTAGCTTTTTCACAGTCGTAGCATAATCCATTCCGTCTGCCACCACCAGACCAATCTTATTGATCCCGCGCTGCATCGGTGTCACAATACTTCCCACCGCTGTACGAATCGGTGTCATTTTATCCTGAAATCGGAAAGAGACAATGATCAAAGTAACACAAATAATTGCGATCATCATCAATATATATTTCGGATCCATGGTAATTTTTGTCCGTTTACGCATTACTACAACTCCTTCACATCATAATATGTACATAAATCCCCGTTTTTCAACTACCGTTACTCTTTGGTACTTTTCAACGGAATACTATATCTGGCAGCAGTCTTTGGATGTTCTGCCAGATAACCCAGTCCGGAAACGACCGTCCGCTGAGCATGCTTGGTGGTATTGATGCGGTATCTCGTTTCATTTGCCACAAGCTGATCCATACCCCGTATCCACGAAGAGCCTCCTGTCAGATATATTCCTTTTTCGGCAATCTCCGAAGCAATCTCCGGAGGGGTACGCTCCAGCATAGAACGTACAGCGGCAGAAATAGTCATGAATACTCCCTGTACCAGTGGAAATATCTCCGAAGAGGCAATGGTCACTTCACCGGGAAGTCCCTTCACAACATTTCTTCCCACAACTGTCACTGTTTCATCCACCGGAACAGCAGACACCAATGATTTTTTGATCTGCTCTGCACTCTTGCGTCCTATGACAAAATTATGTTCCTTACGGATATAATTTATAATCTGTTCATCAAAATAATTTCCCCCATATGGCAGCAGTTTGGAAACTACAATGCCGCCCAAAGATAATACGGAAATTTCAGTAGTATCTGCCCCGACATTAACAATCATAATCCCCCTGGAGTTTTCTACGTCCAGATTAAGCCCTAATGCATCCGCAACAGGTTTATGTATCAGAAAAACTCTATGCGGCTTACTTTCTCCCTCGGAAACAACTCTGGAGTATGCATTTTTGTCCACCTCACGGATATCCGCCGGTACTGCAATATAGAAATCTGCATTTTTCAGTTTGCGCCTGCCGGATAACTTTTCCAGCATAAAATTCCACAGAGAGATCATATCTCCCATATGAGAGATCACACCATTTTCCAGAGGAAATGAAACCTTGATATTGGGCGGAACCTTTTCGAACATCTCGTACGCCTTGTCACCGATCGCCACCGGCCGCTGCTGCGGTCCCTTCCCCACGGTCGCCACCACCGTGCGCTCATTCAGAATGATACCGTCTGATTTTTTATATACCTTGACCGTACCTGTTCCAAAATCAATACCATACGTTTTATGTGCCATTGGAATACTCCCTTCCGGTAATTTCAATCTATCTATGTCATTCTTTTACAAATATCCGCTTTCCCGAAAACTGATATATCGATTGTCTCCGATCACAATATGATCTAAAAGCTCAATACCGATCATATGTCCCACCTCCTGAATACGCTTTGTCATCAGCATATCTTCTTTACTGGGGGTCGGATCCCCTGACGGATGGTTATGCAGCAAAATAATATTGACCGCCTTGTACTTCAGGGCATTGTAAAAAATCTCCCTCGGCGCTGCTGCGGATGCATTAAAGGAACCATTGGATATCACAATCTCCTTTGACAGGGCATTTTTACCATCCAGTACAAGCAAACGAACCTGTTCCGTCTCCAAAAAGCGCATCTGCTGTATATAATATGCCGCCACCTGCTCCGGTTCATTACACTGAAGCTTCTCCGCCGGCATGCTGGACCGCACCATACGCTTTGTAAATTCTGCCATGCATTTCAACTGGACCGACTTTACCATACCAATGCCATGTATCTCCTGCAACTGTTCCACCGAAATATGAAACAGACCGCCCAGATTTTTCTCCGGCAAATGACATAACACACGTTTCGCCAGATCCACAGCCCCTTCGCCCCGGCTGCCGGTTCGGATGACCACCGCCAGAAGTTCACTGTCGGATAGTGCTTCCGGTCCATAACGGACACACTTTTCATAGGGTCTCTCCGACATTGGAAGTTCTTTCATGCAGACTGTCTCCACTGTCCTTTTTTCTGTTTGATCACGCTTGTTTTTCTTCATCTGTGCCTCCTGTCCGAAGGCTTCCCCCATCAAACGTATCAAATTACATAGTATCATAAATTCTTATTTTTGTATAGAACCATCTTCTAATAGAATTGTGATTTATTCGTGATATTTTTATGAAATCCGACGGGATTCTTTTCCTATAACGACAATAAATGCTCATTTTCCATATATTGTACCGACATCATAATACCAAATTTCGCATGATACCAGGTCAGACCTCCCTGAAAATATACCGCATACGGAGGCTCGATCGGACCATCGGCACTAAGCTCAATAGAAGACCCCTGCACAAAAGCACCGGCTGCCATAATAACGTCACTGTGATATCCCGGCATCGCATACGGCTCCGGTGCCACATGGCTGTCTACCGGTGAACCCGACTGGATTCCCTTGCAGAATGCGATCACACCCTCCGCAGACCCCAGCGTAACCGCCTGAATAATATCATGACGGGACTCGGTACTGTTTGGAACCACATCAAAGCCAAGACGTTCATAGATATTTGCCGCAAAGATCGCGCCCTTTAAGGCAGCAGCTGCCACACACGGAGCCATGAAAAATCCCTGGAAGAAGGAACGGTTCAGTCCGAGGGTCGCCCCCACCTCTTTGCCTAGTCCCGGTGCAGTCAGACGATAGGCACACATATCGATCAGATCCTGCCGTCCCACAATATAACCGCCGATCGGTGCCAGTCCGCCTCCCGGATTTTTGATCAGAGATCCGACGCACATGTCGGCTCCCACCTGCGTCGGCTCGATCCGCTCCACGAACTCTCCATAACAGTTGTCCACCATACAGATCACATCCGGGCGGATGGACTTGATAAATGAGATCAGCTCTCCGATCCGTGCCACAGAAAGGGTCGGTCGGGTGGCATATCCTTTGGAACGCTGGATCGTTACAAGCTTTGTCCGGTCGTTTAAAGCCGCCCGGATCCCATCAAAATCAAAGCTGCCATCCTCCTTCAGATCCACCTGACGATAAGTGACACCAAACTCCTTCAAACTCCCCAGTGCTGCATTATCCCCGATTCCGATCACGCCCTCCAGGGTGTCATAAGGCTTTCCCACAGGAGACAACAGTTCATCCCCAGGACGCAGATTGGCAGAAAGTGCCACCGTAAGAGCATGGGTACCACAGGTAAGCTGAGGTCTTACTAATGCCGATTCCGCCTCAAATACGCTGGCATAAACATCCTCCAGCGTCTCTCTGCCCAGATCATCATAGCCATATCCCGTAGAGGACTCAAAGCAGCCTGCACTGACCTTATGCTTCTGCATTGCCCGTAGCACTTTCATCTGATTGTATTCCGCCGTTCGGTCGATCTCCTCAAACCGCTCCTTTAATTCTTCCTCTATCCCGCTGCAAAAGTCATAAACCTTCTCACTAATTCCTGCTTCCCTGTACCAATCCTGTAATTCCATTTTTCTTCCTCTTTTCTCTTTTTCTTTTCTCTCTATAAAAACCTTCACTTCACCGGCTTGATCCCGTTTGATCATACCATTTTCTCCGCCATGATTTTCCATCATAATCAGATCTGAAACCGCTCCCGTATCTCTTCCACACAATGTGCAAGCAGCGCTTCCTCGCTGTCATACTGCTCTTTCTCAAGCCAGGTCACGGTGCGCTCCCGGCGAAACCATGTAAACTGCCTTTTTGCAAAATGTCTCGTTTCCAGCTTGATCTTTTCGAATGCCTCATCCATCGTGCATGTTCCGGCAAAAGCATCCAGAATCTCCTTATACCCCAGTCCCTGCATAGAGACCATCTCACGGGTGCAGCCATGCTCCTCCAGATGTCTTACTTCCTCCTCAAGACCGTCCTGGCGCATCAGATCCACGCGCCTGTTGATCCGGTCATACAGAATTTCTCTTGGAAGACTTAGCACATAATAGATGAAATCATACGGTGCTTCCTTCTGTCTCTGGATTTCATTATGCTCTGAAATCTTCTGTCCGGTCTGATGATAATATTCCAGCGCACGGATCACCTTTTTAACATTGTTGGGATGGATCTGCTCAGCTGACTCTGGATCTGCCTTTGCAAGCTCCTGATGAAGCACCTCTGCCCCTTCATCCTCAGCCTTTCGCTCCAGCATCTGCCGGTAAGAGGTATCCGCCTCATTCTCCGTAAAATCAATATCATACAGAACCGACTGAATATAAAATCCGGTTCCACCCACAATGATCGGAATCTTTCCTTTGGCATAGATCTGTTCCATATATTTTTTGCAGAGTCTCTGGAAAACAACGACATTAAACTCCTCCCACGGCTCCAGCTCATCCACCAGATAATGAGGCACACCGTCCATTTCCTCCGGCGTGATCTTTGCCGTACCAATGTCCATGCCTTTATATATCTGCATAGAATCTGCTGAAATGATCTCTCCTCCCACCGCCTTTGCCAGTCCGATGGACAGAGCCGTTTTTCCCACTGCGGTAGGTCCCGTCAGAATGATCAGCGGCTTCTTTTTTTCTTTGAAATTTTCCATAATCTTCCTTTCACATTTTATACAATACGCTTAAACTTCTTGTCCAGCTCTGTCTTGGTCATCTTGATCATAGTCGGTCTTCCATGAGGACAATGATATGGATTTTCCAATGTCATAAGCTCCCGCAAAAGCTCCTCCATCTGCTCCTTCGGCAGGCGGTTATTTCCTTTTACCGCCGCCTTGCAGGACATAGACGCAATTTTATCTTTGAGAATATCCGGTGTCGGGCGGGAGTGCTCGTCCACCATGGCATCAATGACCTCTTTTAAAAGCTCCTCATTGCCAATCTGCGGCAAATGTGCCGGTACACCATTCACGACATATTCCCTGCCTCCGAAAGGTTCGATCTGATATCCCAGCTCCTCAAAGACGGACATATGTTCCTTCACCGCCTGCTCCTCCTGCATGGTCAGCGTCAGGACAACCGGAGGCTGTAAAAGCTGAACCATAGGCTTTTTCTCCGAAAATTGTCTCATAAAACGCTCATACAGTACCTTTTCGTGAGCCGCATGCTGATCCACCATATACATGGCACTGTCATACTGCAGGATCCAGTATGTGTCAAATACCTGTCCGATGATCTTTACTTCCTTTTGAGCCTGTTCGGAAAGAATGCCGTTATCAAAGAAAGATTCCTGTACCGGATTATGGACATTGTACTTAACTTCATTTGTGTGTTCTGTATTTGGAACGGAATTTCCGATTGTTTCTGTCTGTCCCGGCTCTCTTGCTATTGCCTTGCTGTCCTGTTTTCCGTACACAGCACTTTCCCGCATTATCCCCTGCTGTTTTAATCTTTCATCCTCTTTTTTGATCTCCTCCAGGATCTGGACGGACTGCATTCTCTTTTTTTCAAACATCTCCGGCTCCCGGACTGGTTTTGCCGTATTCTGTCCCTTTTTCGGTACCGCTTTCGGAGCCGGTGCTGCAAGCGATACCTCCGGTATAAATTCCCTGTGCTTTAATGCTTCGCTGATGGCATGATAAACACTTTGATAAATCCCCTGCGCATCTGAAAAACGGATCTCCATTTTCTGTGGATGCACATTAATATCCACTAACTCCGGTGCCACCGTAAAATGCAGCACCGTAAAGGGATATCTGTGTTGCATGTTATACGGCTGATAAGCGTCCTCAATCGCCTTATGGATCGTAGAGCTTTTAATATATCTGCCGTTAATAAAATAATTCATATAATTGCGGTTGCCTCTGGAAATGATCGGTTTGCCGATAAATCCCTTCACCTGGCAGCTCACCTCGCTGGCATCCACCTCCAGAAGATTTGACGTGATATCCTTTCCGTAGATATGATATATTACGTCTTTCAAATTGCCATTTCCGGAAGTATGAAGCTTTGTCTGATTCTGATTGATAAACCGGAAGGAAATATCCGGATGAGATAACGCAAGACGCTCGATCAGGGTATTGATATATCCTGCCTCTGTCGGGGAGGATTTCAAAAATTTCAAACGTGCCGGCGTATTAAAGAAGAGGTTGCGGACCAGGATCGTAGTGCCGTCCGGACATCCCACAGCCTCCAGTGTCCGTTCCTTTCCACCGTCCGCTTCATAGCGGCAGCCCATCAGCTCATTTCTGGTCTTTGTCACCATCTCCAGCTGGGATACGGACGAAATACTGGCAAGTGCCTCACCTCGAAACCCCAGCGTCGATACCCGGAGCAGATCCTCTGCATCGTCAATCTTACTGGTGGCATGAGGCGTAAATGCCAGCCGGACATCTTCCTCATTCATTCCCACTCCGTTATCTGTCATGCGGATCAGTGCCTTCCCACCGTCCTTTACCTCCACGGTGATCGCACCTGCTCCGGCATCGATTGCATTTTCCGTCAATTCCTTTACCACTGCCATGGGCCTTTCGATCACCTCACCGGCAGCAATCTTATTAATGGTATCCTGATTCAGAACATGTATCTTAGACATTTAATCCCTACATCCTCTCCCGCAGCTTTGTCTGCATTTTATATAAAATATTCATGGCATCGATCGGTGTTGTTGTGGACAGATCCAGATCATGCAGCTCATAAATAATATCATCTGTTTTGACATTTGGCTGGTAACCGTCAAACAGCGAAATCTGTCCCATTTTCTCCGATTCGATCTCCGACTCTGTTTTCTTTCGTACCTTCCGCGGTTTTTGAGTCTGCTGCTCTATCCCATATTCATAGTCCGGAATTTCGTACTCGACTGCGATATCCTTCGCCTTCTCGGCAATGTCGTTATTACTCAGCTCATCCACGATCTCTCTGGCACGCTTCAATACGTTTTCCGGGACACCTGCCAGCTTTGCCACCTGAATACCATAGCTCTTATCCGCACCGCCTTTGATGATCTTGCGCAGAAAAATAATATCATCCCCCTGCTCCTTTACGGCGATACAGTAATTATCCACACTGTCCAGCTTTCCCTCCAGCTCCGTCAGCTCATGGTAGTGAGTCGCGAATAATGTCTTGGCTCCCAACAGCTTTTTGTCGGCAATATGTTCGATCACAGACCAGGCAATGCCCAGTCCGTCAAAGGTACTGGTGCCTCGGCCGATCTCATCCAGAATGATCAGACTGTCCCTGGTGGCATTCCGGAGAATATTGGCAACCTCTGTCATTTCCACCATAAAGGTACTCTGGCCGCTCGCCAGATCATCGGAGGCGCCGACTCTGGTAAAGATACGATCCACAATACCGATCACTGCTTTGTCCGCCGGAACAAAAGAACCGATCTGTGCCATTAGCACGATCAGTGCCGTCTGACGCATATATGTAGACTTTCCTGCCATATTCGGTCCCGTAATAATACTGATGCGGTGCTTGTCATTGTCCAGATATGTGTCATTTGCCACAAACATATCGTTTTTGATCATTTTCTCCACAACAGGATGTCTGCCGTTTTTGATGTCAATGACGCCTTTTTTGCGGATCTCCGGGCGCACGTAATTGTTCTGTTCTGCAACCACAGCTAAGGAAGCAAGCATATCCACTCCGGCAATGATCTTTGCCGCCTTCTGGATCCTGCCGATCTCACCGTAAATGGTATCCCTTACCTCACAGAACACATTGTATTCCAAAGTATAAAGCTTATCCTCCGCCCCAAGGATGGTATCCTCCAGTTCCTTGAGCTTCGGCGTGGTATATCTCTCTGCATTGGCAAGGGTCTGCTTGCGCATCCAGTCCTCCGGCACCAGATCCTTAAAGGAATTGGTCACCTCCAGATAATAGCCAAAAACTTTATTAAACTTAATCTTTAAGTTTTTAATACCCGTCTTTTCCTTCTCTTCCTCCAGAAGCCCGGCAAGCCATTTCTTGCCATCGGTTTTCGCAGAACGAAGCTTATCAATCTCCTCGTTGTAACCGTCCTTGATCATGCCACCCTCCCGAACCGTAAGAGGCGCATCCTCATCAATGGAATCCGTAATCAGGCTGCAGATATCTGCCATATCATCGAGATCGTTTCCGTAGGAAGCAAGCAGCTTATCCCCCTCAAAGCTGTTAAGCAGATATTTGATCGGTGGCAGCATAGCAAGAGACTGACGAAATGCCAGCAGATCCTTTGGATTGGCACTGCGGTAACTGATCTTGCTGATCAGACGCTCCAGATCATAGATCGGAGACAAATACTCTCTGAGCTCCTCTCTGGAGATTGCATTATTATTTAACATCTCAATGGCATCCAGGCGGCGGTTGATCTGATCCTTATCCAAAAGCGGCTGCTCGATGGAATTACGAAGCTTGCGGGCTCCCATAGCCGTCTTGGTCTTATCCAACACCCAGAAAAGAGATCCTCTCTTGGCCTTTTCCCTCATGGTCTCACAAAGTTCCAGATTCCTCCGGGTAGCTCTGTCCAAAAGCATATAGCTGTTTGGCACATACGGCTTGATCGTCGTAATATGATCCAGAGAGATCTTCTGTGTCTCCTCCAGATATTGCATAATGGCTCCTGCCGCAGTCACACCAATGGAATAGTCCCCAAGACCAAGTCCGTCCAGAGAACCCACATGAAAATGGCGGCAAAGGCTGTCCACACAGCGGTCCTCATCAAAATGCCATGGATCAATAGCAGAAACTACAATCTTCAGACGTCCTCTTAAATCCTCCAGATCGACTCCTGACACCAGAAAAGAATCGTTACAGATGATCTCCGAAGGCATGGTCTTGCCAATCTCATCCAGAAGCTTGTTTTCCGAATCAAACTCGGTCACATAATAATCTCCCGTGGTAACATCCACATAAGAAACACCGTAGGCATTGGTCGTATATACCACACAGAGAAGGTAATTGTTACGGCTTTCATCCAGCGCCTGCATGTTAAGATTTGTTCCCGGAGTGGCTACGCGGACAACCTCCCGCTTCACCAGTCCCTTGGCAAGCTTCGGATCCTCCACCTGCTCACAGATAGCTACCTTATATCCTCTGCTGATCAGTTTATCCAGATAACCGTCCACAGCATGAAAAGGAACGCCACACATAGGTGCGCGCTCCTCCAGTCCACAGCTTTTTCCGGTCAGTGTCAGCTCCAGTTCCTTGGATACAATTTTTGCGTCATCGAAAAACATCTCATAAAAGTCCCCTAAACGATAAAAAAGAATACAATCCTTGTATTCCTCCTTCGTTTCCAGATACTTTTGCATCATTGGTGTCAGTGCCATATCTTTATCTCTCCGCTTTCTATCAATCAATAAGGAGCAGCACTGTAAGCCGGGTTCTGTATCAGACAATCATCTATCTAGGACTACCGTTACCGGCAGCCTCAAGCAACCTACCCGGAACACGGCGGGCAGCCGTATGGTTCCTGTTCGGTCTTGCTTCGGATGGGGTTTACACAGCCATCTCCGTTACCGGAGATGCGGTGAGCTCTTACCTCGCCTTTTCACCCTTACCAGCCAAAGCCGGCGGTTCTTTTCTGTTGCACTGGCCTGGGAGTCACCTCCACCGGACGTTATCCGGCATCCTGCCCTGTGAAGCCCGGACTTTCCTCACCTGCGGCCTTTCGGCACCTGCAGCTGCGATTGTCTGTGCTGCTCGTCAACGCCCATTTTACCACGAGGGACGGGAAAAGTAAAGTCGGAACGGTCAAAAAGAAGGATCCGCACCGTGTTCCCTCTTCTTCCCCACAGGAAGCCTCTTAAACATAAGTATCATCTTCCTCAATGACATGTATTTCCAGAAAATCAAAATCAATGTCGTCTATAAAATTATCCTTCCGAAATCTCGTCTTGTCCACCCTTTGAAATTCCTTAATATTGGAATCCAGCCAGATCGGCCGGCTCAGATCGAAAGCATAGCACACCTCATCCACCGCATCAAAAACCTTTTTGGTCCTGTTTTTCTCCCGGCTGTCATCACAGATTGTCAGATCCCGGAGCATCCGGTTCTCCTTAAATATTTTTGCCCATAAGCGAAACATGCAAATCCCTGTACCTTTCCTGTTTCTTATGTTTGTTTACATACAAGTTGCTATCTGCCGGGGACAAACTACCTTTTGACCCCACCATCATAAAATCCATGCTTACCTTGTGGTGATCTTGTTAATATTCTTGATCAAAACGGAGATCGTACCGTCCGGATTGGTAATAAACTCCACCTGATCTGCGTCCTGGTACTGCTCCATCGGAATATTGATCTCAATGCCGGTGTCCGTTTTCAGGTACTGCTTTTCAAACTTTTTGGTAGTACGTTCGCTCTGCGGTGTCACCTCCGCCGTCTCCATATGGTACTTTTCCATCTTTTTATCAAACTCTTCCTTGATCTGCGGCACATCCCCATAAAGCTTTTCACTGACCTTTTCCACGCTGACGGTACCGGTCTCTTCCATCTCCTCTTTGATCACACGCTTTGCCTCCAACTGCTTGACCGGCTCCTCGGAATAGTGCTTGTTATTGACCTGCTTCACGGCATTTACCACTATGTCCAGCTTCGTCTTGGAGGACATTGCCGCATGACAATGCAGATAAAGCTCCGACAGATAATTTACTTTACTTCCATTGATCTCGTATTTCTTCTCGATCACCTGTACACTGTAATCGGACAGATCAATGATCACTGCCTCTGACAGCTTTGTGGTTGCGGAGGGAAGCATGGAACGATATCGGATGATCTGATTAACATTTCGTCCCTCTTCGTTCTGTGTCATGTGCACATAGCTTTCCTTGTAATTCATTTTAAGCAGTCCCAAATACTGGACAGAGTGTACCTGAAAGGTCACAACCGCAAAATCCGCCGATGGAATTGTCACATTGGCATTCATAATATCATATAATGCCTGGGCAAGCTTTTTGCTGTCCTGCACCATATTATCCTCAGAAAACTCCTTCACAAGGGCATAGACATCCGTCTGCACATAAGACATACTCTCTGCCGTCTTCAGCCCGTCTGCTTCAGCATCTCCGGCTTCCATCAGAAAATCCACCGATTCTGCTGTTTCTCCAGTCTGCTGATCCGGACCATTCTCATCACTGTCCCACGGCATATCCTCTGTATCCGACGCTCCTGATCCATCAATGAATTCACCACTTTCTTCGAAGCCGTCAAAGAAGCACTTCTTCATCTCATCTCCGGACATAATTTTATATATTAATCCACGAAAGAAATCGTTTGTATCCGGTGACAGCTCTAACAACTCCTCGGAAAATACCGGATATCCCAGCTCTGCATCCAGAATATGCACAATTCCCTTTCTGATAATGATCTCATCCTGTGTCAAATCACTCACCCTGCCTTTCTTTTATCTGATCGTAAAGACTTTTGCGGACCTTTTTTCGTGTGATCTCCACCAGTCCCAGCTTTGTCATATCCACCACGGTTGTCTGCACCGGGTCCCTCCGGACCTCCTGTCTTAAAAGCTCCAGCAGGCTTTTCTGATCCTGCTCCGACTCCATATCAATAAAATCCACCAGTATGATCCCGGACAGATTGCGAAGACGAAGCTGCGCTGCGATCTCTCTGGCAGCCTCCGCATTGATCTTATAAAAAGTCTTCTGCACATCCTTCTTTTTGGAGATTGCCTTTCCGGTATTGACATCAATGGATACCAGAGCCTCTGTGGGCTGTATCACAAGATATGCCCCGCTTTTAAGCCACACCTTTGGCATCATGGCATGCTCCAGCGTCTTAGTGACGTTATAAACCGCATCCAGCTTTCCATGTGCCGGATCCCACATTGCAAGCTTCCCAAGCTGGCCCGGATCATTCTCCGTCAGATACCCGGACACCTGCCCATAAATCTCCGGATCATCCGTCACGATCCGCACCACCTCAGTGGCATAACCATCCCGGATATCTGCAAGATACGCCGGAAGTGCCTGCTCCAGACAGCTAAAAACCACTTTATGCATTCCGTCTTTACAGATTGCCTCATAATGCCGCAACAGCCCTGCAATCTCCCGCCGGAGAGTCTCCTCCGGCGCCCCGGCACTGTTTGTTCTGGCAATCAGCAGAAAGCCCTCCTGCTGATATTCTCCCAAAAGCTCCAGCAGATATGCTCTCTTTTCCTTATCCTTTATCTTTTTGGATACATTGCATCCGCTTTTTCCTATGGTAAGGACCACATATCTGCCGGTCAGGTCAATGGCCCCTGTCAGTGCCGGCGGCTTTGTCTTTAACGCCTCCCGTTTCACCTGGACAATGATCTCATCCCCGATAAGAACCCGTCCGTCGTCCGGTCTGCCCCCCGCCGTATGGAGAGGCGATACCTTCTCTCCCAGAGAAAGATAACCCATCTGTCCTTTGGCAAACTCTACAAAGGCCGCATTGATATTTTTGACCACATTGCGGACCTTTCCCACATAAATATCACCCACCACAGCGGTCCTCTCATCCTCCGTAATGTTTTCTGCATGTATCTGTAGAAGCCGTCTCTCATCGGCGAGAATGGACAATATTTTGTTTTCTCTTCTGGTAAGTAAAAGCTCCATGACAGCTTCCTCCTTTCCTTTTACGGATATTTTTGAACATGTCTCCGGTGATGTTATTATGCATTACATCATTCAAATAATATTATTTCTGATACTCTGATAATGGCACCAGCTCACACGGCACCTCATCATGGAGAAGATGGATCTCTCCCTTTTTGCCGTTGGCATCCCCATACATTTCCAGACGATGGATCTGATAATCCAATGGATCATATGGTGTGTCCACAAATTGGCACAGTGCCTGCATCACTAACTCCGGTTTGATGTTCAGAACGCTTCCTGCTGTCAGCTGGCAGTAGATCACCGGCTGATATTCCTCTGTGTCAAAGCAAAGATTGCCATATTCCCGGCCTGTCTGCGTCTGAAATTCCTCCATGGATGCACTGAGATAATAAATATTCGGCTTGATATCTACCTGCTTTTCGGACCGTTTTGTCTTTTTGGTCACGAGGATCTCCGGCTGTGCCAGAAAATCCGCCAATACCTGTTCCATATCTTCTCTGTCCCGAAATACGGACACCTTGTCCGGCTTTAACGCCACCAGATAATCACAGCCCGCTAACATCGCCATAGATGGTTTGGAATCATCCGGCAGCAGGACAAAATCCTTTACCCGGATCTCATCATTCATCTGGGAATTGATCCAGTCTACCATACGTTCCGGCTCCGGGCACTCCTCCAGCTCCATATCCATGTATTCTGCATCACTGGTGAGACCGATTCCCAGCGGAGAGGTAAAAGAAAGGATCTGATGCGGCGAATATCCTTTACTGTAGCTTATCGGAATATGCGCCCGCCGAAATGCCTTTTGGAAATAACGCATCACATCCAGATGTCCGATGAACCGCATCGATCCGCATTTTGAAAATTTAATTCTTGCTTTCATGTTCTATAACCATGCCTTTCCATATCAACTTGATAAGCTTTGTCAGACTGCATTTTCCCTCTTCTCGGTACAGACACCGCCTCCAAAACGTGCGGCACCGCAGCCGGCACACTGCTGACGGCAGTTTGGTGTCACTACTGCCTCCTTCGCTCTGTGATACTCCCGCAGCAAAAAGCTCTTTGTCACACCACAGTCAATAAAATCCCATGGAAACAGCTCGTCCTCACTGCGCTCTCTGTCATTGTAAAAATCCATGGTCAGATCATGATCCGCAAAAGATTTCTGCCATACATCATATTTGAAATACTCCGTCCATGCATCGTAAATGCAGCCTTCTTTATATGCCTGCAGGATCACATCATTGAGTCTGCGGTCTCCTCTGGCAAATACGCCCTCCAGCACAGATACATCCGCATCGTGGCAATTATATTTGATACTCTTTGCATTGAGCTGGCTCTTGACTTTGCCAAGCAGGAAATTTCTCTTTTCTACTGCCTCCTGCTGGGAATTCATCCTTGCCCACTGGAACGGTGTAAATGGCTTTGGCACGAAGATCGAAGTACTTGTTACGATATTAACCTTGCCTTTTCTCTCTTCCTTCGGAATCGTATAATATTCTCTGGCAATCTTGTCCGACAGAATAGCGATCTCCTCAATATCATCGTAAGTCTCTCCCGGCAGTCCCAGCATAAAGTAAAGCTTCACGCGGGTCCATCCTCCCCGGAAAGCATCCATGGCTCCATTCAGGATATTCTCCTCGGTGAGTCCCTTATTAATGACGTTTCGCATGCGCTGGGATCCTGCCTCCGGAGCAAAGGTCAGGCTGCTCTTTCGCACATCCTGCACCTTAGACATAACGTCCAGAGAAAACGCATCAATTCGCAGAGAAGGAAGTGCAATATTGATCCCGTTTTTGCTGCACTCGTCGATGAGCCAGTACACTAACTCCGGCAGTTCCTTGTAATCACTGGAGCTTAAAGAGCTGAGGGTGATCTCCTCATGACCGGTGGACTCTAACATCTTAATGGCACGCTCTTTTAAAAACTCCAGTTTGCGGGGACGGATCGGGCGGTAAAGCACCCCTGCCTGACAGAAACGGCAGCCACGGATGCAGCCTCTCTGGATCTCCAGAACCACGCGGTCCTGTGTCACTTTAATATACGGTACCAGAGGCTTCTCAGGATAATAGGTATGTTCCATATCCATTTCGACTTCCTTCATGACCGTCCGTGGTGCTTCCGGCACAATCGGCTCAAAGGACGCCAGTGTTCCGTCCTCATGGTAAGATGCCTCATAAAACATCGGCACATAAATGCCCGGAATCTGCGCTGCTCTTTTCAAAAAAGCGATACGGTTTTCTCCGGACTCTTTCCATTCCTTGTACTCATCCATCATCCGTCGGTACTGTGTCTCTCCCTCTCCAATATAAAACATATCAAAAAAGTCTGCGATAGGCTCCGGATTGTAGCTGCAGGGACCGCCTCCGATCACAAAGGGATCCTCCATGGTACGCTCGGACGCTTTCAGAGGGATCCCCGACAGGTCGAGGATCTGCAGAATATTTGTATAGCACATCTCATACTGAAGCGTGATCCCAAGAAAATCAAAATTTTTGATGGGATCCTGTGTTTCCAGTGCAAAAAGCGGGATATGTTTTTCTCTCATAATACGATCCAGATCCACCCATGGGGAATAAACTCTCTCACAATACACATCATCCCACTGATTAAACATATCATACAGGATCTGAATCCCCAGATGAGACATTCCAATCTCATACACATCGGGGAAGCACATACAAAACCGCACATCCACCTCTGCCGGATCCTTTTTGACCATATTGATCTCATTTCCAATATATCTCGCCGGTTTTTCCACCGATAAAAGTATCTCATCCGACAATGCTAATTTTCTCTTACTCATGTATTTTTGAAGTCCTTTCTGTTCCAATTGCTTCCCCCGGAAGCTGCTTTTGTCTGACATCCTGATAAATCTTCTGCACCCTGCTCTCGAGACGATTCCATGCCGACTCATCGGCCATACATTTCTGAACATATTCCTGTCCAAAGCCCCGATAAGAATAATCCCCGGAAAATGCTGCCAGCAGAAGTAACAGCAGCATCAGGGATGCCATAAAACGCACTAAACCAAAATGAAATACCGTTGTCTGTGGATTATCCTCTCCTATCGCTCCGGCCTCCTCAAAGGAATTTCCCTTAAAGTTTCTTTGGAAATCCCCTTTATAGAAAAAGCCGGCATTGTCACCTGTCTGTTGGAAAGATGCCTTTGCCGCCATTATTTTCTGCTGACGAGTCATTTGTTGATCCATCTGCTGCATATAATCTCCTCCATTCCCATGATACAGAGGTCGGTAAACAGCAATTTATATGAAAACATACACTGCTGTCTGTCTGCCTGCCTCCTTGTATCATATTATATGAATGGAAAAGCTGTTTATTCGTTCCAGTCCAGTCCCGGATATTCGTTACACTTGTCCCTTACCAGCAAACCATGTACCGCATCCAGAATTGGCAGATTCTCAAATAAAACTTTATTGATCTGCTCCACGATCGGCATACTGACCTGATACTTCTGTGCCAGTGCCATTGCTGCCCTTGCCGAATGAACGCCCTCAACTACCTGATTGACCTCCTTCATGGCTGCCTCAGTGGTATATCCCTTGCCAATGAGGTAACCGGCCGTATGATTCCGGCTGTGCTCACTGGTACAAGTCACGATCAGATCTCCGATTCCGGAAAGTCCCATAAAGGTCTCCATCCGTCCCCCCATCTTCACACCAAGACGGCTGATCTCTGTGATTCCTCTGGTAATCAGTGCCGCACGGGTATTATCTCCAAATCCCATCCCATCAATGACACCTGCCGCCAGAGCAATGACATTTTTAATAGATCCTCCTAGCTCAATCCCAATAATATCGGAACTGGTATATACACGAAATCTGTCATTCATAAAAATTTCCTGCACAAGCTCCGCAGATTCTCTCTTCACCGAACCAACTACAACGGTCGTTGGAACACCTACTGCGACCTCCTCTGCGTGGCTTGGTCCGGATAAAACGGAAACATCTGCCTGCGGTATCTCAGCAAGGATCACATCTCTCAACGTGCAGAGGGTATCATTCTCAATGCCCTTTGCCACATTTACAATGCGTTGTCCCTCCCCAATATACGGACTGGCATTTTTCGCCGTTTGGCGTACAAAAGGAGATGCCACCGCAAAGACGATCAGATCATATCCGGTACACGCTGCCTTTAAATCCTTTGTCAGCCGGATAGAATCTGGCAGCTTTGCTCCCGGCAGTCTGTTTTTGTGCTCCCGGTACTCCGCCAGCATATCAATCTCTGACTCGATGGCAGACCAAAGAGTCACATCATGTCCATTTTTTGCTAACATAATTGCCAGTGCTGTCCCCCAGCTTCCGGCCCCCAGAAAACTCACCTTACTCATAAGCCATTCTCCAATCTTGTATAAATACACCTATTGTTCGTTCTTTTTCTTGCCCCAAAGCGGATTTTCATTTCCATGGATCAGCCGGACGATATTGTTGCGGTGCTGGAAATATGCCAGTGCCGTAAAGATCAGGCTGAGTACCATCATATGTACAAAATAGGGATTGTCCCTGTACAGTACAAGTGTATTGGCAGGAATATACCATGCTACAAAAAGAGATCCTACCGATACATAACGGGTCAGTGCCACCATAATGATAAAGATGGCAAGTCCGATCGGGATCATCAATGGATGACACGCAGACATTACAACCGCTGCTGTCACAGCAATCCCCTTGCCTCCTTTAAATCCCAGATAAAACGGATAATTATGTCCCAAAACCACACCGAGACCGCAGTACAGGCACCAGAGATACCACTGCTCCGGTGCAAACGCCAGACGGATCACAAGGATCGGTACGATCGCCTTTGCCAGATCTCCCACAAAGGTGATCAGTGCCGGAAGCTTGCCGAGATTACGCAGTACATTGGTTGTTCCCGCATTGCCACTCCCCTTGGTCCGGATATCCATATGATAAAATCTTCCCACAAAATATCCCGTCGAGATACATCCGCAGAAGTATCCCACGATCAGGCAGATAAGATAAGCAGCCATGATTAATTTTCCTTCCTTTCCCTCACAAAGAATTTCAGAGGTGTTCCTGAAAATCCAAACGCCTCACGTATTTTATTTTCCAGATATCTGGTGTATGAAAAATGCATCAGCTTTTTACTGTTTACAAAGATAACAAATGTCGGCGGTTTGACGCTGACCTGTGTCATATAATAAATCTTAAGCCTGCGTCCCTTGTCTGACGGTGGCTGCTGCATTGCCACAGCCTCTGCGAGAATATCATTCAGCACACCTGTCGCAATACGCAGGGAATGATTCTGAATAACTACCTCTAACGTATCAAACAGCTTTGGAAGTCTCTGTCCGGTCTTTGCCGATACAAATACGATCTCTGCATAAGGAAGGAAAGAAAGCACCTTACGGATATCATTGGTATATTTCTTCACCGAATTATTGTCCTTCTCCACGGCATCCCATTTATTGACCACAATGATCATACCACGGCCACGGTCATGGGCGATCCCGGCGATCTTGGCATCCTGCTCTGTAATGCCCTCGGTGGCATCGATCACCAGCATTACCACATCGGCACGCTCCACAGCAGACACCGTACGAAGAATGGAATAACGCTCAATTTCTTCTTTGATCTTATTTTTGCGCCGAAGTCCTGCCGTATCAATAAAGACATATTCCCTACCTTCCCATGTTACCGCTGTATCCACGGCATCTCTGGTGGTGCCTGCGATATCGGATACGATCACACGGTTCTCCCCCAGAAGCTTATTGATAATAGAGGACTTGCCAACATTTGGCTTTCCGACGATGGCAACTCTCGGACGCTCATCATCCTCTTCCTCCAGATCCTCTGGAAACAGATGTACGATCTCATCCAACATCTCTCCCACACCGATCTTACCAATGGAGGAAATTGGGAATGGTTCCCCGATCCCCAGATTATAAAACTCATAAACATCCATGCTCTGCTTTTCAAAGTTATCAATCTTATTGACCACAAGAACAACCTTTTTGTGAGATTTCCGAAGCATGTCCGCCACCTGGTAATCTGCATCCACCAGACCTGTCTTTCCATCGGTCAGAAAAAGAACGACGTCTGCCATCTCAATGGCCATCTCCGCCTGCTCCCGCATATGCTTCAGCATCAGATCATTGGTCTCCGGCTCAATACCACCGGTATCCATCAAGGTAAAGCTGTGATTCAGCCAGGTCACATCCGCATAGATCCGGTCTCTGGTGACACCCGGCGTATCCTTGACGATGGAGATACGTTCTCCCACCATCATATTAAACAATGTGGATTTGCCTACATTGGGACGTCCCACAATTGCTACAATCGGTTTTGCCATTTTAAGCAGTCTCCTTTCCGAAACTTATTTCTCCACAACATGATCTGCCAGATAGGATTTTACTTTCTTGTACAACAGATCATCCATGATCAGGTCCTTTGCATCGGTTCCGTAAAAATTATGAAACTGCTTGTTTAATGCATCCTCATCTTTACAGTTATAAGTGGAAAGATAGCTCTTCAATTCTTTTTTATATTCCTTATCGGAAATTTTTATATTTTCTTTTTCTGCAATCGCTCCGTAAACAAGCTGCTTCCCCACATCCTCTTTGGCCGTCTTATTCAGGTCCTTCTTAAAATCTGCCGAAGTCGTCTTCTGTGCAGAAAGATAATCCGAAATTGTGTAATTATTCTGCTCCAGATAATAATTGATAGAGGTATATAACTGATCGTACATCTCTTTCGTTCTCTTTTTCGGATACTCCTTTACCTTGGATGCGTTGTATACATTATCCCATGCCAGATCCTCTGTGGATTTCTGACGCAGTGTTGACTCATAATCCTCCAGAGACTTATAAGAGGTTAGATTTTTTGTCACAAATTCATCTGTCAGTTCCGGCAGGATCTTTTTTCCCTGAATATAATTTACCGTTACATGAAATACCGCTTTCTTGCCTGCGAGATCCGGATTATTGGAATAACTGTCCGGAAATGTCACCTTGACATCCAGCTTTTCTCCAACTTTTGCCCCGA
This sequence comes from uncultured Lachnospiraceae bacterium, assembly GCA_934339135.1. Lineage (GTDB taxonomy): Bacteria > Bacillota > Clostridia > Lachnospirales > Lachnospiraceae > Jutongia. The sequence goes on from CAKRHP010000010.1 coordinate 66,969, forward strand.
TCAGACCATCTTCAAAACCGGGAATAAATGTGCCGGAACCAATGGTCAGATTATATCCATCCGGATTATCCTTCTTGGTGCAGGATCCACCATCAAACTTTTTGCCATTGACCTTACCCACATAATAAATATTGACAGTATCCCCTTTTTTCACCTTGCCGGTCTTTTTCTTTTTATACTCCGCATAAGTGTCCAGGGTAGAATCAATCTGCTTCTGTATCTGTTCATCAATCTCAGATTTTTTCACAGAAATCTTTTTGTATTCTCCCAATGTAACATACTCTGAATCTGCCTTTTCGACTGTTTTCTTCTTTCCTATGCTGCAGCCTGAAGTAAAGGCTACGGTTACACATAAAAGCACCGAAAGTGCGATCTGACTTGTTTTTCTCAAAATAATACCTCCAATGATCTAATAAATTATTAACGAATACAATAATCCGTAATCATACAACACCATACTAATTTATATCATAAACCACCAAAAATGAAAAGCCCTTTGAGAAAAATTCACCGAGAATTCAAAAAGCAACCATTGACGGATACACCGAAAAGCGATATATTTTTGAATAGGATTGAAATTTTTCAGATTGGAGAAAAAATATGTCAAGCATAAATTATCATGATTCGTTATTAGTGGCACCTCTTCGTATTATTGCCTTAAATAATTGCAAGGAACTCGGAGAAAAGATCAACCAGCTGATCATTGAACGACGTCACAAAGCTCTTTCTGAGGCAGACTCCTGCAAGTCTTCTTTTAAAATGCAGGAATATGACAGAGACGATTATCTTGTCTCCTACGACTGTCCACGTTTTGGTACCGGCGAAGGACGTGCGGTGATCAACCAGTCCATCCGGGGAACCGATCTTTTTATCATTGCAGATACGGTCAACTACAGCGAGCTTTTCAAAATGCATGGTAGCATCTCCCAGATGTCTCCTGACGATCATTTTATGGACTTGAAGCGTGTTATCATGGCCTGTGGCGGTGCTCCGCGGCGTATCACCGTGATCATGCCGTATCTGTATGAGGGACGCCAGAATGTCCGTACCGCCAATGAATCTCTTGACTGTGCACAGGCACTGCAGGAGCTGACGGAAATGGGTGTTGAGACTATTATTACTTTTGATGCACACGATAGCCGTGTACAAAATGCGATCCCGATCCACGGCTTTGACAATTTCTATACCTCTTATCAATTTATCCGCGAAATTTTCGAGCGAAACCCAAAGATGCCGGTGGATGCAGACCATCTGATGATCGTCAGCCCTGACGAAGGCGGTATGGGCCGCGCTGTTTATTATGCCAGCCTGTTAGGCGTGAACATGGGCACCTTTTACCGCAGAAGAGATTATTCTATTACTGTAAATGGAGAGCATCCGATCGTTTCGGTGGAATTTCTCGGAAATGATCTCTCCGGCAAAAATATTATCCTGTTAGATGATATGATCGCATCCGGCCAGACTATCATGGATGCTGCCGAAGAGCTGAAAAAACGCGGAGCTGCCAAGGTGATCATCTGTGCAACCTTCGGTTTATTCTCCAACGGACTGGAAAAGATTGACGAAGCCTACGAAAAGGGTATTTTCGATAATATCTACACCACAAACCTGGTACATTGTCCAAATGAACTGCTCCACAAGCAGTATTATGTCAATGTCGATATGAGTGCATATATTTCTCTGATCATTGACACCTTAAACCATGACACCTCGGTCAATAATATTCTGGACGCGACCAGCCGGATTCAGGAGCTTGTGCAAAAACGTCTGCAGGAACAGGGAAAGTAAGCTACTGTAAAATTCGCAGAAAACCATTCAGGTTTCCCCGTTTGCCGTGGCTTGCCCGGTGGGAAAACAACAGTTCATGATTGCAGCAGGTACATACACCAGCCAGATGAATATGCTCTGGCTGTACCCCTGCTCTTTTTAACTGGAACCAGTTTGCCGCCCAGAGATCCAGCTGGTATTTCTGCTCTCCCTCTTCGGTCACTCTGCCCTTCTGCAGGATCTGTTCCATTTCATCTGCTTCATATGCTGTTGCAAACTGTTTTGCCACATCCTCACTGATCTCATAGCATTTCTGACAGATGGAGGGTCCGATCAGAACCTCAATATCCTCGGACTGACATCCCATCTTCTGCAGCTTTCGGATCGTCTCTGTTCCAATCCCTGCCACGGTTCCTTTCCAGCCGGAGTGAGACGATGCAATGATCCTTTTTACCGGATCACAAAAAAACAGAGGTACACAGTCTGCATAAGAAGTGGCTAACAGAAGCTTCGGAATATCTGTGATCATTCCATCCACACCCTTTAGTTTCTTTACAATCTCTGTTCCGGCACAATCCCTTTCATCCACATACCGGACTGTTGTTTCATGAACCTGATCGGATAACACCAGTTTTTCTGCTTTGCTTCCAACAGATGCACAGTATCTACGATAATTCTCACAGACATTTTTCCGTGGCTCTCCCCTGTCCCAGCCCAGATTCAGAGTGGATAAATAACCTTTGCTGACACCCCCCAGTCTGGTAGAAAAAGTCAGCTGCAGCCACTCCTGCCGGTCGAAGGAACGAAAGTGAAGATATGGCACTTTCGCTTCCTTCTCCAGAACAGTTTCTTTATCGTCATAACCAACAGCATATGGCTTTCCTTCTGCCACAAATTCTTCCCTGCTTTTTCGTATCAGATCCATAGTCTAAATCTCCTATATAAACTCAAATGCATTTTTCACATGCTGTAGTGTACCATCCCCGGATACAGCGATCACATCAAAACGGCAGGCATGGTCCATGCCAAAACCACGCTTCTTGTAATAATACAACGTCGTTCGGCATATTTGTCTCTGCTTGGCAGCATTCACCGATTCCAGAGCATTTCCAAATCCGCCCTTTCCACGGTATCTGCACTCACAGATCACCAGCATGCCTGCCGCATCCTCCGCAATAATATCGATCTCCCCATGACGTCCGGCATGGTAGTTTCTTTCCAGAATGATATATCCCTGTTTTTCCAGATATTCTGCGGCTATTTTTTCATAATAGTTTCCAATCTCCCGTCGATTATGCATTCCTTCCCCTTTTATCCAAACGATCATGGACTCTTTTATCCTGATGATCCATGACCTTAGCTTTAATATTATCCATGGCATCTACAAATACAAGTACATCTGCTACCACCTGATAAAGCTCCGGCGGAATGTATTCTCCGATCTCAATCTCCCGAAGGCTTCCCGCCAGCTTTTCATCTCTATGTACCGGGATATCCTCCTCTTTGGCCGTCTGTATGATCTTTTCCGCTACATACCCCTGCCCTGAGGCAATGACCTTTGGTGCCTGATCTGTCGGCTCATATTCCAGCGCAACCGCCGTTTTCTTTTCTTTCTCCGGTCGATGAAAATACTGAAATCCATCTTCTGCCACGAAAATCACCTGCTTTCGTTCATAAATCAAATAAACAGAATTTATATTTGATCATTTGTATCCTTATATATTCTCCCGGACATTCTAGTAAAAGTTCTTAATAAATGTCCGCCGATGGATCGGACATGGTCCGTATTCCTGAATCGCCTCAATATGCACTTTGGAGCCATATCCTTTGTGCTTTGCAAAGCCATATTCCGGATAAAGCGCATCATATTCCACCATCATCCGATCCCTGGTCACCTTTGCCAAAATACTGGCAGCCGCAATAGACACACTTTTGGCATCACCCTTGATGATCCCCACCTGTTTCATAGGCATTGTCGGGATTGTCACGGCATCCACCAGAAGCAGATCCGGTATTACTTTTAACCCTTCTACCGCCTGATGCATCGCTTCATAGGTTGCCTGAAGAATATTGATCTCATCAATCCTTTGTGGCGATACGATCCCTACAGCGCATGCGACAGCTTTCTCCTGTATCTCGTCAAATAACTCCTCTCTTCTGGAAGTGCTGACCTGCTTGGAATCATTGAGGTATAAGATCGAGCAGTCCTTCGGAAGGATTACGGCTCCGGCTACTACCGGACCGGCCAATGGTCCCCTTCCGGCCTCATCTATTCCACAGATTGCGGTATAATCTGCATATTTCTTTTCAAACTGTTGCATGCCTTCCAGACGCTCCAGCTCAATTTGCAGCTTTTCTCTTTCTTTGACTGTTTTGGCGATCAGATCCTGAACACCCTTCCTGCTGTCCGAACGATAATATTCCGCCAGCTTTTCCCTTGCATCAATATCTGCCGCTGTCTGAAATTCTTCCTTAATATCCCGGATTGATTTCATATTTTTCTCCTTACTTCAAACCTCCAAAATGATTTAACGGCCATGTACAGATCCATGCCTCCCCCACAATGTCATTTTTGTTTACAAGTCCCACATATGAATTACGGCTGTCTGTACTCATGTTGCGGTTATCTCCCATCACAAAATACTGATTTTCTCCCAATACCAATGGATTCTCTGCAATTCCTGCCTCGTTGATCGTTGTGGAAGAATATTTATCATCTGCCAGCTTCTCGTTATTGATATATACACTGCCGTCAATGATCTGTACCGTCTCTCCCGGCAGACCAATGACTCTCTTGATATAATATGTCTTTTCAGTGGAACCACTGTCGTAATTAACCGGAAATACAACAACATCATATCGTTTCGGATCCGTAAAATAATATGACAGGCGCTGGATCACTACACTGTCTCCGTCGGTGAGGGTCGGTTCCATGGATTCCCCCTCTACCGGAGTCTGATATGCTACATAATTTGTCACAAAGGAAGCCAGAAAATAGGCAATTCCAATGCAAAAAGCAATGATAACAATATTGGTCAGCAGATGAGAAGCTTTTCCGGCCTTTTGTGGAATTGCTTCTTTCATGTCCTGCAATTTTTCGGAAAAACGATTTTGTTCAACAGCCTCTCCCTCCAGCTGTACGATCTGGGCATCAACTGCCTCTCCATCGGCCGGATCATACATTTCTCCTGCTTCCACAGCTTCTCCCTCCATGGTAGCTGCCGTTTCATGCTTCTTCCGTAGAAAGCCCGATACCTTCTTTCCGATACCGCTTGCTGTTGAAGCTGCCCTATGGGCAAACTCGACCCCCTTTTCTGCTGCAGTTTCGTTCTTTTCCTGCTGTTTTTCTGCCTGAAGCTGACGATTTTCCTCCATAGCAGCATTGACTTCCTCCAGAGTTCTTTCTTCCGGAGCAAGCTTTTTCTTTAAATCAGCGAACTTTTTTTTGATACCTGCGACATCAAGCTTGATCGTAATCTCTACTGTATGATTTTCATCCTGGGCTCCATCCATTGGTTTTGTTTCTTCTGAAACGGTCTCCAGTGCTGAGGATTTCGGTCTGACCGGTCTGGATGTGGATGTACTGACCGAGATTAAATGCTCTTTCTTGGGCTGTTCCGGCTTTGGCACCTCAACCTGCGAAAGTTCCGGCTGCTGTGATCCGGATATTGCGTTTACTTCTGCGGATCTAAGAGGCGTCTGATCCGGCATACTCTGTCGTGTGATCTGCCCCTCGGGCAGCACACTCTGTTTCTGTTGTGCAATAACCGTCTGTGACGGTTTGTTTACACCCGCTGTCGGCTGCTGTGGTGTAACCTGCTGTACCGGTCTATTTACACCCGCTGTCGGCTGCTGTGATGCAGCCTGCTGTACCGGTCTATTTACACCCGCTGTCAGCTGCTGTGGTGCAGCCTGCTGTACCGGTCTGTTTACACCCGCTGTCGGCTGCTGTGGTGCAGCCTGCTGTACCGGTCTATTTACACCCGTTGTCGGCTGCTGTGATGCAACCTGCTGTACCGGTCTATTTACACCCGCTGTCGGCTGCTGTGATGCAGCCTGCTGTACCGGTCTATTTACACCCGCTGTCAGCTGCTGTGGTGCAGCCTGCTGTACCGGTCTGTTTACACCCGCTGTCGGCTGCTGTGGTGCAGCCTGCTGTACCGGTCTATTTACACCCGTTGTCGGCTGCTGTGATGCAACCTGCTGTACCGGTCTATTTACACCCGCTGTCGGCTGCTGTGATGCAGCCTGCTGTACCGGTCTATTTACACCCGTTGACGGCTGCTGTGGTGCAACCTGCTGTACCGGTTTGTTTACACCCACTGCCGCTTGCTGTGGTGGACGAATCTGTCCCTGTACGATTTTCTGTCCGGTTTGCTGTACACTTTCCTGTTGTACAGAGTTCCCTTGTGATGATGTATGTTGTGCCAGCCGTGACTGACTTACTGCCTTTGGCTGTGCCGGATGAGCCTGTCTGGCTGCTGACTGCTGTGATGGACGGACCTGTCCTTGTACGGCTCTCTGACCGGGCTGCTGTATATTGGTCTGTTGTACAGCCACTCCCTGTGATGATGCACGCTGCATCAAACGGGACTGACTACTCATCCCCGGCTGTGCCGGGCGGGACTGTCCGGTTGACGGCTGCTGTACCGGGCGGGACAGGCTACTCGTCCCCGGCTGTACCGGACGGCTCTGACTCCCCGACTGTCCTTGTGGGGATGCCTTATGTATGGGTACAGAGGATGAGGCTTCCCCCGTCTTTTTGCCCTCCAGTCTGGCTCTGATCTCCTCTGCAAATGCCAGACTGTCTTCGATCATTTTCTCGTCATACATAACTGTTCCCCCTACAAAAGCACTTTATTTTTCAGGCTGTTCCAAGCTGATACAGCCCAGTCTGCCATTTCGAAAATCATCTATCACATAATTTGCCGCCTTGTCCAGATCGTACTCTCCACCAGCTTTTAAGCATCCTCTGCGCTTCGCTACACGTTCCAGAAGCTCCACATCAGTCTCTGCCGGCTCAATCTGATAATTTTCAGGAATTGCCTTTAGATAATGCTCCCGAAGATACTTCATCAAAAGCATACAAAGCTCATATTGATTGGACAATTCGTCCTTGATGGATCCAATAAAAGCCAACCGCAGACCAACTGTCTGATCCTCAAATTTCGGCCATAAAATTCCCGGTGTATCTAATAGCTCCACATTTTTATTTAGACGGATCCACTGCTTACCTTTTGTGACACCTGGTTTATTTCCTGTTTTGGTGCAGTTTTTTCCTGCAAAACTATTAATAAACGTAGACTTTCCCACATTAGGAATACCTACGATCATCGCACGGATCGGCCGGTTTAAAATTCCTCTGCGCCGGTCACGCTCAATCTTTTCTTTGCAGGCACTCTGAATCACTTCATTCACCTGTTTTACACCTTTTCCGTTTTTGGAATTGACGAGGGCAACAAAAAAGCCCTTCTCTTCATAATACTTTTTCCATCGGGCAGTCACGGAAGGATCTGCCAGATCACATTTATTCAATAAAATAATACGGGATTTACCATTTGCCATAGGATCAATATCAGGATTCTTACTGCTTAAGGGAACTCTGGCGTCCACCAACTCAATGATCACATTGATCAGTTTAAGATCCTCCTGCATTGCCCGCTTCGCTTTTGACATATGACCGGGATACCATTGAAATTCCATGTGAATAATCCAACCTTTCTATGATCTGCGCTATCACAGATATATCATGATAAACTGCTGCTGGTATCTGACTTTTGGAAATTATTGATCATTCCAACAAAGGTAAAGGAATTCATACGTATCCACGCTTTTCCAACGATGGATTTTCTGGAAATATTTCCTACCGTCGCATTTCGACTGTCCTCGCACTCATTCCGGTTATCACCAAGCACAAAATATTGCCCTTGATCTAACGTAAACGCATCCTCTGCCAAGCCACCATTATCCATCAATGGAAAATCCAGTTTTTCCTTTAATTTCTTTCCATTGATATAGACTTGTCCCTCCTGTATCTGTACCTTTTCACCCGGAAGACCAATCACTCGTTCCAAAGTAAAATAACTGTGCTCCGAGCCCGTCTGTTTTACAACAATCACATCATTACGATGAATCTTATGGAAACGATAGGACAGTTTGTTGACCAAAACGCAGTCTCCAGATTTTAAGGTGGGACTCATATACTCACCGGATACCGTCATCTTTTCCAGTCCGTATCTGGTGATTGCAAATGCCAAAAACACCACAATAACTGCTTCTACCAGCGTGATCAGTAATTTTAAGATAAACTGTTTTGAAAAACGACGTTCCTCCAGATCAAAATCATATTTCATGTTTTTAATTTCCTGTCTCTATATTTTTCAAAATGCGCAATGCATGTTTTGGTATAAATATTTCAAAATGCTCCTTACAAAACTGCTCCGCATATGGCTGAACTGTACAGATTTCTGCATACTCCCTTAACCGGTTACACAAAAGTCCATACTCCTTTACCGTAAGCCTTCCCTTTTTCAACAGGAGATAGTAGTTATTCTTCTCCTGCTCATAATAAACCGCACTGCTGATGGGTTTCTCCATCGCAATACCGGCAGATAGCTGTTCCAGATCCTTCAATGAATCAAACATAAATAACCTTGGAGCACTGAGAAGTTTTGTCTCTTTTTCTGATTTTCTTTTTTCTGCCTGCCGGAACATCTCCTGAAGATCCTGTTCCTGTGCACTTTCCACCTCAGCCGCAAGCTCTGCGGATAACTCCTCCTGTGCTTCCATCGGTTTATCTTCCGCTTCCGGATCAATCAGGGATGCCAGCTGCTGGTGAATATGCTGCAACATATTTTGGAAACCATCCGCACTGTTATCCCGCTCCGACAACGTGATCACAATACCATTATCCGGCATCTTCATAATCTGCATTGAAACCATGCCACTATGTGCCTCATAGCCAATCTCTTCCTCGGCACGCTCCACCAGATGCTCCAAAAACTCCCGTGCCTTATCCTGATCAGAAAAAAAATCCTCTATTCGAAATCCATATGCATTCATTTCTTCCTCGGACAAAATGCACTGTACGGTATTTTTATCAATCCTTCGAAAATCCATGTACATTCCTCCTATCTATGCTGTATATACTGTCCCGAATGATCTTCCCGATATACAGCTACTCATCATTATCTTAATGCACGAACCTCCATCTGTCAAATCATCCAACAAAAAAACACAAAGATTTCATATTCTTCCCCGTCTTACCATCTCGTAATAAAACTTGTTTCCATAAATTTTCCTCTACAGGAATAGTGCAAAGCTTACAAGCACAACAATACCGAGAACAATACGATACCAACCAAAAATCTTAAAGTCGTGTTTCTTAATATATCCCATCAGAAATCTTATCACAAGAACAGATACCAGGAAAGCGGATATCATTCCCACTGCCAGAACACCTGCTTCTAACGCAGTATAATGAACACCAAATTTTAACAGCTTAATGAGGCTGGCACCAAACATCACCGGAATTGCCAGATAAAAAGTAAATTCTGCCGCAATCTGTCTGGAAAGCCCCAGGATCAGTCCCCCGATGATTGTTGCACCGGAACGGGAAGTTCCCGGAAATACCGCTGCCACAAGCTGGAACACACCGATGAGAAACGCTGTCTGATATGTAATATCTTTAATAGATGTAATCTTTGCCATTCTCTTTTTATTCCAGTCCTCTACCAGAATAAATAAAACACCTACGATGATCAGCATAATGGAAACGGTTCTGTAATTGTAAAACAGCGCTTCCAGATAATCTCCTGCTGCAAGCTCAATGATCACTGCCGGAATACATGCAACCACGATCTTAAGCCACATCACAAAGATATCCTCTTTGATCCACCCGGGAAGAACCTTGTTGCTGCCATCCGACTTTCTCTGAAATGGCCAGATCTGCTTCCAGAACAACAAAACGACCGCCAGAATCGCTCCCAACTGAATCACCACAAGATACATTTCCTTAAATGCCTCTGACATAGAAAGCTGTACAAACTCATCCAACAGGATCATATGACCTGTACTGCTGACCGGCAGCCACTCGGTAATTCCCTCTACAATACCAAATAACAATGATTTTAATATTTCTAACACGTTTTCCTCCGTCCTGTGTCCTTTCAGGGACACCTGCATTCTTTGCATGTTGTCATCGGAAGCCTTGTATATCACTAAACGTTACATATACACAATCCTTCCTATGCTCTACATAAATACTACTATACTATACCCAAATATACCTTAAAGTACAAGTAGAAAGAACTTAACATTCCCTTAATTTTGCTGGAACAGCAATAAGGACAAAAACAGCATTTTGCACTTATTCACACTACATTACCGGTATTTCCTTATACAGCAGAAAAGTACCCTGCAGAGAATAAACTCCACAGGGTACTCATTTCACGTTTCCATATGAAAGAAGGATTTCTTATGAAACAAATTATTTAACAACCTTCTTCAGCTCTTCTGTCAGCTTTGGAACAATCTTGTTCAGATCGCCAACAATACCGTAATCTGCTACATCAAAGATTGGAGCAGAATCGTCCTTGTTGATCGCGATGATGATGTCAGACTCTTCCATACCTGCTGTATGCTGGATCGCACCGGAAATACCGATTGCAAAGTATACATTAGGACGAACCGTCTTACCTGTCTGACCTACCTGAAGCTCTTTTGGAAGCCATCCGTTATCTACTACGGCACGGGAGCAGCTTACAGTACCACCGATCACGTCAGCCAGATCCTGAAGCATCTTGAAGTTCTCTGCGCTTCCGACACCACGGCCGCCGGATACGAGGATCTTTGCGTCCATGATATCAACTGTATCAGAAAGCTCCTTAACAATGTCAAGAATCTCAACATACTTGTTGTCCGGAGTAAATCCAGGATTGTACTCAATCACCTCAGCCTTAGCACCGGCAATCGGATCGATCTTCTGCATTACACCAGGACGAACCGTTGCCATCTGAGGACGGTTGTCAGGACATGCGATGGTTGCGATGGTGTTACCACCAAATGCAGGACGAGTCATAAGAAGCTGATTGTGCTTCTGCTCCTGTCCAGGGATTGCATTCAGAGGGAAATCACCAATCTCAAGTACAGTACAGTCTGCTGTCAGACCTGTAGCTACTCTTGCTGAAACGCGAGGACCAAGGTCACGACCGATTGCTGTAGCACCAACCAGAACGATCTCCGGCTTGTACTCGTTGATTACTGATGATAATGCATGTGCATATGGCTCTGTTCTGTATTCCTTGAGCTCAGGGTCATCAACAACGATAACCTTGTCTGCACCATACTCTGCCAGCTGATCTACAAGTCCCTTTACGCCAGAACCGATCAGAACAGCTGTAACTTCTGTATTCAGAGGAGCTGCGAGCTCCTTTGCTTTTCCAAGCAGCTCAAATGCGATGCTGCTCAGCTCATTGTCTACCTGCTGTGCAAAGACATAGACACCCTTATATTCTTCTAAATTCATTATTGTCACCACTTTTCCTTATTTTGATTAGATTACATGCTTCTCTTTTAACTTGCCCATGATGTATGATACTGCATCATCCGGAGAATCCGGAGTAACAACCTCGCCAGCACCCTTCTTTACCTTATCAGATGCTTTTGCGATCTTTGTAGGAGAACCCTTCAGACCAAGGTTAGAATCATCTACATCCTTAAGGTCAGCTCTGCCCCAGACTGTAATCTCTTTCTCATATGCGTCAAAGATTCCGCCCGGTGTCATATAACGAGGCTCATTCAGCTCAGAAAGAGCAGTGATCAGACATGGCATTTTTGCTTTCAGTACGTGATATCTGTCATCGAACTGACGCTCAACGATCACGCTGTCACCCTCAACCTTAATGTTCTTTGCATAAGAGATAACAGGAAGATCCAGATGCTCAGAGATCTGTGGTCCAACCTGTGCGGTATCACCATCGATAGCCTGACGGCCTGTGATGATCAAATCATAATCAATATTTCTCAAAGCGCCGGCAATTGTTGTAGAAGTTGCCCATGTATCAGCACCACCGAGTACACGGTCTGTTACAAGAATACCCTTGTCAGCACCCATAGCAAGTGCTTCACGAAGAACTTCCTCAGCCTTTGGAAGACCCATTGTAAGAACGGTTACTTCCACATTGTCTTTGCCCATATCGTCTTTAATTCTGAGTGCTGCTTCCAAACCAGCTTTATCGTCCGGGTTCATGATGGCAAGCATAGCACCTCTGTCCAGAGTACCGTCCGGATTAAACTTAACTCCGCCCTTTGTATCTGGAACCTGCTTAATACAAACTACTATTTTCACAGCTTTGTCACTCCTTGTCTTTTATTTTTATTCAGTGAATCCATTGTTTCTATTAACGGAGAAGAGCACCAGAGATAACCATACGCTGAACCTCTGAAGTTCCCTCGTAGATCTCTGTGATCTTTGCATCACGCATCATACGCTCTACATCGTACTCTCTGATATATCCATAACCACCAAACAACTGAACACACTTGGTAGTAACCTCCATTGCAACCTCAGCAGCATAAAGCTTAGCCATAGCTGCCTCAACAGAGTAAGAAACCTTTGCACCATTTGCAAATTCCTGTTTCTTAAGAGCTGCCTTGTATACAAGAGCTTTAGCAGCTTCAATCTTTGTAGCCATATTTGCAAGCTGGAACTGTGTATTCTGCTGAGCAGAAATAGCACGTCCGAACTGCTTTCTCTCTTTGGTGTACTCGATCGTCTTCTCTAAAGCACCCTCAGCAAGACCAAGAGCCTGGGAAGCGATACCGATACGTCCACCATCCAGAGTATGCATAGCGATTGGGAATCCCTTACCGCGGGCGCCTAACAGGTTTTCCTTTGGAATACGGCAATCCTCGAAGATCAGCTCGTATGTAGAAGATCCACGGATACCCATCTTCTTCTCCTTTGTACCGAAGGAGAATCCCGGAGTTCCTTTCTCTACGATAAATGCAGAGAAGTTCTTTTTCTTTCTGCCGCGTTTGTCCTCTGTAATATCAGTAACAGCGATGATGATATAAACATCAGCAACCTTACCGTTTGTGATGAAGCACTTGGAGCCATTCAGTACCCACTCGTCTCCATCGAGAACAGCCTTTGTCTGTGCACCCTGTGCATCTGTACCGGCACCCGGCTCAGTAAGACCAAATGCACCAAGCTTCTCACCATTACAGAGAGGAGGAAGGAATTTCTCTTTCTGCTCCTGTGTTCCGTATGTGAGAATTGGGTCTACACAAAGAGATGTATGTGCAGATACGATAACACCTGTCGTACCACAAACCTTAGACAGCTCCTCTACACACATAATATATGTCAGGATGTCTGCACCCTGTCCACCAAACTCCTTTGGTACCGGGATTCCAAGGAATCCGTTCTTTCCCATCTTATCTACTGTAACCTGTGGGAATACCTCAGTCTCATCAGTTTCCTGTGCCAGAGGCTTTACTTCATTTTCAGCGAAATCCTTAAAAAGCTGTCTCGCCATCTCATGCTGTTTACTTAATGTAAAATCCATGATTTGCTTTACCACCTTTCCTAATTTAATTCTTATTTAATTACTGAGCATCAACCGGAGTCTTTGTACGGTCAGCATTGTAAACATAGAAACCTTTTCCGCTCTTTGCACCGAGGTTTCCACCACGAACCATCTTACGAAGAAGTGGGCATGCACGATACTTGCTGTCACCTGTCTCATTGTAAAGTACATCCATGATAGCAAGGCAGATATCAAGACCAATGAAATCACCTAACTCAAGAGGTCCCATTGGATGATTTGCCCCAAGCTTCATAGCTGCATCGATACCGGCGATATCAGAAACGCCTTCCATCTTGATGAATGCAGCTTCGTTGATCATAGGGATCAGGATACGGTTTACTACGAAACCGGCAGCTTCATTTACCTGTACAGGAGTCTTTCCGATCTCCTCGGAAATCTTCTTGATGGCATCAACAGTCTCAGCAGGTGTATTTACACCGGCGATAACCTCGATAAGCTTCATACGGTCAGCAGGATTGAAGAAATGCATACCAACCATTGGACGAGTCAGACCATTTCCGATCTCTGTGATGGAAAGACTTGATGTATTTGATGCGAAGATACACTCCGGCTTAGCAATCTTGTCAAGCTCTGCGAATGTTGTCTTCTTAACATTGATATCCTCAAATGCTGCCTCTACGATCAGATCACAGTCCTTGCAAAGGTCTTCCTTTAAGCCCGGTGTGATTCTTCCAAGGATTGCATCTACTGCATCCTGTGTCAGCTTACCCTTCTGAACAAGTCTGTCATAACCCTTAGCGATCTTTTCCTTACCGCCCTCAGCCCACTCCTGCTTGATATCGCAGAGTGCTACTTCATAGCCTTCGTTCTGGGCAAATGCCTTAGCAATGCCCTGTCCCATAGTACCAGCACCAATAACGCCTACTTTCATTGTCTATAACCTCCATTTTTTTATTTGGAGAAGCAGCCGGTAAACGCCTGCCCCTCCCTTGTATGATGATAATCCTTACGGATCAAACTAGCAGTTCTTGAAAGGTACAACCTTTACCTTCTGCTCCTTTGGAGCCAGGAAGTTGCCCATTCCTGCCTTCTGATCCTCTGTCTCAAAACAGTCACCAAAAAGCTTCTCCTCGATCACGATTGCCTGATCGATATCTACCTGAAGACCATCGTTGATTGCCTTCTTGCAGTTGCGGACAGCAATTGGAGCATTCTTTGCGATGGTAGATGCCATCTTCTTTGCCTGCTCCATCAGCTCCTCCTGTGGATAAACTGCATTTACAAGACCGATTCTGTATGCCTCGTCAGCCTTGATATTGCGTGCAGTATAGATCAACTGCTTAGCCATGCCTACGCCAACAGTTCTTGCAAGTCTCTGTGTTCCACCGAAACCAGGTGTGATACCAAGACCAACTTCCGGCTGACCAAACATTGCATTCTCAGAGCAGATACGGATATCGCAGCTCATAGAGATCTCGCAGCCGCCGCCAAGAGCGAAACCGTTTACTGCAGCGATCACAGGGATTGGAAGAGTCTCAAGCTTGCGGAATACATCGTTTCCTTTCTTGCCGAAAGCCTCTCCCTCTGCCTTTGTCAGTGTACTCATCTCTCCGATATCAGCACCTGCAACAAAAGACTTGTCTCCTGCACCTGTCAGGATCACGCATCTTACCGTATCCAGATCGATCGCATCCAGTGTCTGATCCAGTTCATCAAGAACCTGGCTGTTCAGAGCATTGAGTGCCTTTGGACGATTGATCGTAATGGTTGCAACAGCACCATCTGCTTCATATAAAATGAAATCCATAGTAGTGTATCTCCTTTTTAATTATTTGTAAGCTTCAACGATTGTAGAGCAGCCCATTCCACCACCGATACAAAGAGTAGCAAGACCTCTGTTTGCTCCCTCTTTCTGCATCTCATGAAGAAGTGTAACAAGGATACGGCATCCGGAAGCTCCAACAGGATGTCCAAGTGCGATAGCACCACCGTTTTTGTTTACCTTAGACATATCAAAGTTTAAGTCTCTTGCAACTGCTACAGACTGTGCTGCGAATGCCTCGTTTGCCTCGATAAGATCAATGTCATCGATTGTAAGACCTGTCTTAGCAAGAACCTTCTTGGTAGAAGCAACAGGACCAACACCCATAACCTCCGGACGAACACCACCAAGTGCTCCGGCTACGAATGTAGCCATTGGCTTAACACCAAGCTCTTTTGCTTTCTCTTCTGTCATAACAACAACTGCTGCTGCACCATCGTTGATACCGGATGCATTACCGGCTGTAACAACACCGCCCTCTTTGCCGGAGCAGCATTTCAGCTTAGAAAGACCTTCTGCTGTTGTACCAGGACGTGGACCCTCATCCTTAGAGAAGATGATCGGCTCTTTTGTCTTGCGGTCAACACCTGTCTGAACAGGTACGATCTCATCATCAAACTTGCCTGCTGCAATCGCTGCCTCGCACTTCTGCTGGCTGTTTGCTGCAAACTCATCAAGCTCTTCACGGGTAAGACCCCACTCATCAGCAACGTTCTCTGCTGTGATCATCATATGATACTGGTTGAATGCATCCCAGAGAGCATCGTTTACCATGGTATCAACGAGCTTACCGTTGTTCATGCGGTATCCGTAACGACCCTGCATCATAGCGTAAGGAGCCATAGACATGTTCTCCATACCACCTGCAACAACGATGTCAGCATCTCCTGCTTCGATCATCTGGGCAGCCATGTTTACACAGTTCAGACCGGAACCACATACTACGTTAACTGTAACAGCAGGTGTCTCAACAGGAAGTCCTGCCTTGATAGATGCCTGACGTGCTACGTTCTGACCAAGACCTGCCTGGATAACACAGCCCATGTATACGTGATCAACCTGATCAGCCGGAACACCGGCTCTGTTCAGAGCCTCCTTGATTACTACAGATCCTAATACAGGAGCCGGAGTCTTACTGAGACCTCCACCCATCTTTCCGATAGCGGTACGACAAGCGCCTGCCAAAACAATTTTCTTTGCCATAATAAAAAATCCTCCTTCTTTTTTTATGACCACTTCTCTGCTGAGCAGATTGTGAAAAATGACGAAAAATGTATGTACTATTTTTATCGTTATTAATCACATTAGTGACCTAACTACCCTCAATGATATATCAAACTTCCAAAAATGGCAAGCCTTTTTCCGACATTCCCATGCAAACCGCACAAACAGGCGACACCGTTCCCCATCTCCTCTTCTGCAAGTATTTTACATTTGACGCACGATATATAAAAGTGTTATCCTATATCTATATGTGTAGAATGTACAAAGCAAATGAAAAGTTTTCTCAGAAACAGGCGATTTTGTACAACTGCTTTTATGCAGTACATCTAAATAATCATATGTGATGATCTTAATTTCATCACGGAATGGAGGAAATCATGGATTACAGAGAAATGTACTCTAAGAAACTTGTCAGTGCCGATGATGCCGTACGCGAGATCAAATCCGGTGACTGGGTTGATTACGGTTGGGCGGCTACCACCGTTATCGATCTCGATAAAGCACTTGCAAAACGCATGCCGGAGCTTACGGATGTCAATATCCGCGGCGGAATTTTAATGAAAGAACCGGAAATTTTCAAGATCGATGATCCCGCAGCTCACTTTGCCTGGAATTCCTGGCATATGGGTGGCATCGAGCGTAAAGCAATCGCAAAGGGCTTTAGTTTCTACGCTCCGATCCGTTACTCTGAGCTTCCGAGATATTACCGCGATTCCCAGACCCCACCGGATGTTGCTATGCTTCAGGTAGCACCAATGGATGAGCATGGATACTTCAACCTCGGACCAAGTCCTTCCCACGCAATGGCATGTATCCGTTCCGCCAAAAAGGTAATTGTCGAAGTCAATCAGAAGATGCCAATCTGCCTTGGTGGATTTGACAACTGTGTCAGCATCAATGATGTAGACCTGATCGTAGAAGGCTCTAACACTGATCTTTACGAGCTTGGCGGTGGCGGTGCTGCAACAGATATCGATCATGCTGTAGCTAAATATATTGTTGATGAGATTCCGGACGGTGCCTGCCTGCAGCTTGGTATCGGCGGTATGCCAAATGCCGTTGGTTCCCTGATCGCAGAGTCCGATCTGAAGGATCTGGGTGTACATACAGAGATGTATGTAGATGCCTTTGTTGATATTGCAAAGGCCGGCAAGATCACAGGTATGAGGAAGAACATTGACAAAGGACGTCAGGTTTACGGATTTGCAGCAGGAACCAAAAAGCTTTATGATTATCTGAATAATAATCCGGCTTGTATGGCAGCTCCTGTAGAGTACACCAACGATATCCGTTCTATCTCTGCACTGGACAATTTCATGTCCATCAACAATGCCGTTGATATTGATCTTTTCGGACAGGTGAATGCAGAGTCAGCCGGCATCAAGCACATCAGCGGTGCAGGCGGACAGCTCGACTTCGTACTGGGTGCTTATCTCTCTAACGGTGGTAAGAGCTTTATCTGTATGTCATCTACATTCAAAACAAAAGACGGTACAGTGACATCACGTATTAAGCCAACCCTTGACAACGGTTCCATTGTTACCGACACCAGAGCAAATATCCACTATTTTGTTACTGAGTACGGTATCGTAAATCTCAAGGGCTTATCAACCTGGCAGAAGGCTGAGGCTCTGATCTCTGTGGCGCATCCTGATTTCCGTGACCAGCTGATCGCCGAAGCAGACAAGCTTCATATCTGGAGAAACAGCAACAAACGATAATAATCGTTTTATTTATCAAAACAACGCATAACATTTGATATCTTAAACAAAATAAAACAGAGGCGTCCATTTCAGCGGATACCTCTGTTTTATTTTTATTTGTTTTTTATTTTCTATTTTTCTGTCGTTAAATCTTGTTTTTAAAATAAGATTTCTTTTTGAATTTCCTAACCTAAACAGTTTTCACCGCTTCTGACCTGCCGCTTACTGCTCCAGCTTACGGTTTGTCTTCTCCTGGAACTTCTCACTTTCAATAATAAATCTCTCATGAGTTCCCTTACCGATCAGCCCCTTGGAATCATACGCCTCCACCTTAAATATAAGCTTACGTCCCTCAATAGCGGTCAATTCACTGTCACATGTGATCTTCATGCCAATTGGAGAAGATGCCACATGCTCAATCTCCACACGGGTTCCCACAGTGCCGCAACCTTCATTCAGGTGATCTGCTACGCTCATAAATGCTGTCTTTTCCATTAAAGCAAGCATTGCCGGTGTTGCGAATACATCCATCACACCGCTTCCCATGGTTTTTGCTGTAAACTGATCTGTTACTGTCATCTCCTGATGACCCTTTAATCCTACCTCTAACATCTCTGTGTCCTTTCTACGCAGCCGGATATATTTTCATATATTTGTATACAGCGCATGATCCCTGCGCATGACGGAGTTTCAAAGAAACTCCTAATATGAGCCCGGCAGGGCTCATTATACCCTGCGATTTATTATTTATATTATACCTCTACTGCCTCAGGGAAAAGCTCCTGAAAATACGGAAGCTCACAAACCCAGTTACAGAAGGTATGCCATTCCTGCAGCTTATGACCATGACGGGCACGGTACATAGCGATTGCATTTTCATAGGACATGGTACATGTCCTCATCTGGTGATAGCTTTCCGGCAAAAGCTGGATCATGCTGTACCAGAGTGCCTTATCCTTTGTCTCCATATATTTCAATCGGATCTGCTCCAGACAATCGATCATCTGATCCATCTGTGCCTCTGCCTCCGGCACCATATGATCCATGCTGAAATCCGCTCTTTCAAAAGGCTTGCTGTGGATCTTATGCATGGTACTTGTGGAATTGGCTACCGTTCCAACCTTGTAAGTATCATACTCCTTCCACCAGTAAATCGGTGCGGTAATATCTACTGTGATAAATATCTGACGGATAAATTTGCGGTGATCGTTACCCGCCTGACACAGCCTTTTTGCCAGCTGCAGATCATTTTCCCCAAAAATGAATTCTCCCTTATCATTGACATAGCTGTCACCTCTCGCCCAGCTGTTCAATGGATTTCTGGCACCACGCATGGCATTTTCCATGTTCATCACAGATGTTCTCTCAAATGTAATCATCTTTCTGCATTCCTCCTTTATTCTTCTACGGGATCCTCGTCAAACTCCACAATCACGTAATAGCCCCGCTCCGTTTTCTCTACATCCTTCACCACACCATCCAGAGTTTTCAGACGCTGTGGCAGCTTATAGCAGCCGGACATCGCCACTGCCGGGTTAATAATATAACTGTAATTTAACGCTGTTTTCTTTTCTGTAACATTGACTGCGTCTCCGGCCTTGACCAGACCGGGACGTTCCATTTTAAAGCGCATTTCTCTCATACGAATCCCACATTCCTTTCTCATCCTGTAACTCTGAAACCTCAGACACAAATTGGTCGTTTATATAACATTTCATTAGCAGTAATATCCTCCGCCAAAGCAGAGATTACAGAACATATCTCCAATGCACAGATACATGCAAAGATCCGAATTGCAGCCGTAAGCCGGCTGGTAATTCCGCTGCATGCCCTGATACCAGGCACCTCCCGACTCCAGAATCCGCACCAACTGCTGATACTGCTGGTTATATGGCTCCTGCATGACCGCCTGCCTCGCATACTCCAGTGCCATCAGATTGTTTCCCAGTCCCATATTGGCTACGGCACTGAGATAATACCATTGTCCGGTTCTCTCCTGCATCTGGTTTAAGACATTGATCGCATCATTATAGTAATGGTTCTGAATATATGTCGCAGCGGATTTTAAATGCATCACATACTCTTCACTCTGCCCTTCCGTCTGAAAGCCTCCGCTAAATCCCCGGAACCCTCCGTAACCGGAACCGGAGCTGCCGTAATAACCACCACTCTGCGCACCACCATGCTCTCTCTCGTTAATGATCTGCTGATATGCCTGCTGCAATTCTTTGAACTTCTCCTCTGCCTCGTCCTTATGAGGATTATTGATGTTGGCATCCGGATGATATTTCCGGCTCAGCGTCCGATATGCTTTTTTTATCTCGCTGTCAGAGGCATTTCTCGGAACACCTAAGACCTGATACGGATCGATCATCCTTCCTCTCTCCATTCCTTTTTATCCGTTCTATTTTTTTTGGGATCAAATTTTGTCCAGACTCCGGAATATAGTATATTTCGTATAATTTCTACATTTTCAACCACCGGAAGTCTCTCAAAGTGATAACAGGCTCTTGATATCATTTCTGTAAGGATCTGTCTTACCTGCTCTTTCTGATTTTCCTTTTTCACCCCGATATCTTGTATCTGCCTGTCCACCATCAAAAACGGATTGTAACTCCTCTTACGGAAATCTTCCTCCAGATCATCCCATGCATCCAGCAGATAAATGTATTTCCCCAGATAGAATCCCATATGATACAGATCCTGATACCAGACATCCTTCTCCGGCGCAAATAATGCTCCACATATCCTGCCAAAAATCCCGGAAACTATATCCAAAGATGCCTCCCGGCGAAACTCTGCCTGTTTCAGTTTCTCAAGACACTGCTGTATGATCTCCGCCTGCTCCGGATACTGCTTTGAAACCCGCCTGCCTGCCAGATGCAGCACTGTACCATACGCACCCCGTATCAAATTTCGATCATCCACCCAGTCATCCAGACATTTATAATATGTCAAAAGAATATTCATGGATGCGGCATAGGATACATAGACCGTGTCGACTTTATTTCTTTTATGAAAAGGATGTACCACACAGCCTCCATATGTAATCTTTTTATCTACATCATATAAGGAAGACAGGAGCATCGCCAGAAATGTCATATCATAGTTTAACGATAATCTGCCGGAAAAGCCATAATCCTTCTGTAATCTCCTGCAAAGACCACAATACCATCCCTGATATTCCTCCAGCTCTCTGACCTTTAATTCTTCCTTATTTGGAATGACATATCCAAACATGAAATCATCCTCTAGCTCTTTTTGATAAATTCCGTCTTACACATCGGACAGGTGATCGCAATCTTTCCTTTCCCCTTGGGAACACGGATACTCTGTCCGCAGTTCGGACAGCGAAAAATCTTGTGCGTCTTTCTCTGCTGCATATTATTCCGCTCTCTGCTAAAGAAATACTTCACACGATTGTGATATTTTAAATACCATTCATTTTCCCGGTATCTCTGATAATGATTTCTGGAAAATGTCCTGTAGTAAGAAAAGACCAGAATGATCATAACCAGAACACTGATGACCAGTCGAATCACATCATGATGTATAAACAACTGAATAAACATTAAAAGAAACGCTAATATTACCAAAAAGTGAGAAAAGTGGTCTACTCCATAACGTCCCTGCATAAACCGGCGAAACCAATCCCGCATACGGCACCTCCATATCCATAAATCACTATAATTATTTCTTAATTTAATCATACTAGCAAACAGAGAAAATGCAATGAATTAAAATAAAAATATTTCTAAAACTTCTATAAACAAACATCACATTTTGTTTTTGGGTACAAAAAAAGCACGAGACGGGATTCGAACCCGCGACCCTCGCCTTGGCAAGGCGATACTCCACCACTGAGCCACTCGTGCATTTTCTCAATCAGATGATTGAAATATTATGTAATTGTCTGCTGTTATACAGCAAGCACGAGACGGGATTCGAACCCGCGACCCTCGCCTTGGCAAGGCGATACTCCACCACTGAGCCACTCGTGCATTTCGCTTTCCGACAAACTCTTGTCTCAAGCACAAGTAGTATTCTATCGGAAAGCGTATGATTTGTCAACCACTTTTTTTATTTTTTTTGTTTTTATTTTTCTTCTGCAAAATCTTCTCCGGTTTTACCATCATTTTACTTAAAATAGGATACGCCGGATTCAAAGATATGCTGGTTCTGATCGCCATAAATATTGACCGCCACACCGTCACCAATACGCTCGGAATGAGCCATCTTACCAAGAACTCTTCCATCCGGGCTGGTAATACCCTCAATCGCCGCATAAGAGCCGTTTGGATTGAATTCCTCATCCATAGTCGGATTGCCCTGCAGATCCACATAGCGTGTTGCCACCTGTCCATTGGCAAAGAGCTCCCTGATCACATTCTCCGGTGCAACGAAACGACCTTCACCGTGAGAAGCCGGGATCGCATAAACACCACCAAGCTCTGCACGCATCAGCCATGGAGACTTGTTGGTGACAACCTTTGTATAAACAGACTTGGAGATATGACGTCCAATACTGTTGGTTGTCAGAGTTGGTGCTCCTGCTGTCTGTGGCTTGATCTCACCATATGGTACAAGACCCAGCTTGATCAATGCCTGGAATCCGTTACAGATACCAAGTGCAAGACCGTCTCTCTGCTGCAGCAGATCATGAACGGCATCCATGATCTTTGGATTTCTAAAGATAGATGCGATAAACTTCGCAGAACCATCCGGCTCATCACCGGCACTGAATCCACCGGAGAACATCAGGATCTGGCTCTCCCGGATGGCTTTTTCAAAAGCATTGACAGACTCAACGATCTGTCCCTCTGTCATATTCTTAAATACAATTGTCTCTACCTCTGCTCCTGCCTGCTCAAACGCCTTAGTGGTGTCATATTCACAGTTTGTGCCAGGGAATACAGGGATAAATACCTTCGGTCTTGCCAGCTTTCTCTGTGCGGTATAAACCTGTTTTGCATCAAACAGGGTATCCTCCAAAGGTTTCTGCTCTACACCGGATCTGGTTGGGAATACTTCCTCCAGGCGTCCTGTCCATGCCTCGTAGGCTTCCTTCATAGAGATAGATGTAGTACCTGCCACAAAGTTTGGCTGCTCCGTTACAGTACCGATTTCTTTGCCTGCAAGCTTACATGCTGCATAATCCTCCGGATCCATCTCAACGATAATAGAACCGTAATCCTTTGCAAACAGCTCGTCAATGGAAAGCTGATCATTTAATGTAACACCAAACTCGTTACCAAATGCCATCTTGCTGACAGCTTCACAGATACCGCCAAATCCAACGGCATATGCAGAAGCAATCTTCTTCTCTTGGATCAGCTTTGTAATGTCTGCATAGAGACTCATCAACTGAGAATATACCGGAAGGTCAAACTCATCCTTCTCAATATCAAACTTCACAAGAACATTGCCTGCCTTTTTCAGCTCCGGACTGACAACATCCTGCAGTGTAGCCACGTCAACTGCAAAAGAACATAATGTCGGCGGTACATCAATATCATTAAAGGAACCGGACATACTGTCCTTTCCACCGATAGACGGAAGTCCCAGCTTCATCTGTGCATCATAAGCACCTAAGAGTGCTGCCATTGGCTCACCCCAGCGCTTCGGATCTGTTCCGAGACGTCTGAAATACTCCTGGAATGTAAAACGGATCTTACTGTAATCTCCACCGGAAGCAACAATCTTTGCTACAGATGAAATCACGGCATAAACAGCACCATGATACGGACTCCAGCTTGTCAGATATGGATCCATGCCATAACTCATCATAGTAACGGTATCACATTTGCCCTCCAGCACCGGAAGCTTAGCGATCATGGTCTGGATCGGTGTATGCTGTGTCTTTCCACCATAAGGCATCGTTACAGTAGAGGCACCGATGGAGCTGTCAAACATCTCCACAAGTCCCTTCTGGGAGCAGACATTCAGATCACGCAGGGTATCTAACCATGCACGCTTCAAATCTCTTGTATCCTTCTTCTCCCGGAAATAGTTTTTGTCCTGATCCGGCATTGTCACTTCGACATCGGTCTCCTGATGCGCACCATTGGTATCAAGGAATGCTCTGGAGATATCTACAATGGTCTTGCCTCTCCACTTCAGTACAAGACGCGGACTTTCTGTTACCTCAGCCACAACAACAGCCTCTAAATTTTCCTCTGCTGCAAAAGCAAGCATTTTATCCACGTCGGACTTGGCAACAACAACAGCCATACGCTCTTGTGACTCGGAAATCGCAAGCTCTGTGCCGTCCAATCCGGCATATTTCTTTGGCACCTTGTCCAGATTAACCTCCAGACCGTCTGCCAGCTCACCGATGGCAACGGACACACCGCCGGCACCGAAATCGTTACACTTCTTAATAATAGAGCTAACCTCCTGGCGGCGGAACAGACGCTGGATCTTTCGCTCTGTCGGAGCATTACCCTTCTGAACCTCTGCACCGCAGACATCAATGGATTTTGTAGTATGTGCCTTGGAGGATCCTGTCGCACCACCGATACCGTCACGTCCGGTACGGCCACCCAGAAGGATGATAATATCACCCGGATCGCTGTTTTCACGAATGACATTACGTCTCGGAGCGGCACCCATCACAGCACCGATCTCCATACGCTTTGCCACATAATTCGGATGATAAACCTCATTGACCAGTCCGGTCGCAAGTCCGATCTGGTTACCATAAGAGCTGTATCCATGAGCAGCACCTGTAGTAATCTTACGCTGTGGCAGCTTACCCGGAAGGGTATCCTTCATGGAAACCGTAGGATCTGCTGCGCCGGTCACACGCATTGCCTGATATACATAGCCTCTGCCTGACAACGGATCACGGATCGCACCACCAAGACAGGTAGCAGCCCCACCAAACGGCTCGATCTCGGTCGGATGATTGTGTGTCTCGTTCTTAAAGAATACAAGCCACTCCTCTTCCTTTCCGTCAATCTCAACAGGAACCACGATGGAGCAGGCATTGATCTCATCAGACTCCTCCATATCGTCCAACTTGCCGGCTTTCTTTAACTGGCGCATTGCCAAAAGTGCAATATCCATCAGAGAAACAAATTTATCATCTCTGCCAGCAAACATCTCCTTATGAGCTGCGTAATATTCCTGATATGTATCCTCGATCGGTTTCTTATAATAACCGTCATCAAAGGTAACATTTTTTAACTCGGTGAGGAATGTGGTGTGACGACAGTGATCAGACCAGTATGTATCCAGTACACGGATCTCTGTCACGGAAGGATCACGCTTCTCCTCCCCTGCAAAATACTTCTGGATATGCAGGAAATCCTTAAAGGTCATCGCCAGATTCAGTGAATCATAAAGCTCCTTCAATTCTGCCTCCGGCATACTCTGGAATCCATCAAAGACAGCTACGTCTGCCGGCTCGTCAAACTTCTGAACCAGTGTATCCGGTTTCTTTTCATCAGTTTCCCTGGAATCCACCGGATTGATACAGTACTCCTTGATCCTTGCGCGGTCTTCTTCGCCAATCTCTCCCTCAAAAACATACGTTGTTGCAGAACGGATCACCGGATCCTCTTTTTCATTTAAAAGCTTCACACACTGTTCTGCGGAATCTGCTCTCTGATCAAACTGTCCCGGAAGATATTCCACCGAAAAACAGAATGCATCCGGATCCATCTCAAAGGTCTCCTCAAAATAATCATCTACAGGCGGCTCTGAAAATACCGTCATCAATGCCTGTTGATATGTGGCATCGCTAAGATTTTCCACATCATAACGAATCAAAACCCTTACGTTACGCAAAGCGGTAATGCCAAGATACTGTCTTACTTCCTCCTTCAGTTCTTTTGCCCGAACTGCATAAGGAGCTTTTTTCTCCACGTAAATTCTTTTTACCTGTCCCATTTTTTCCTCCTGTTTGTGATCAACGCCGTACATATGCCATATGAGATTGATTTATTATTTGCCGGAAGTTGCATCAGAAGAATCTTTATTCATCTTCTCCAGATCAGCAGCAGTAACAATATCTGTCGTTACAGAACCAATTGTTACATCTTCCCATACGTCAGAATTGGTTGATACCTTATAATTTTCAAGAATTCCCTGATACCACTTATCATAAGCATCATTCTGTGCAGATTCAACCGCTGAATCGCATGCTTTTTTATAGCTGTCCTGAGAATTATTATCTACCATTTTAACGAAAAGAACATATCCGCTCTTTTCATCCTTAATGACCTCAGAAATCTCCCCCTTCTTCATGGCTTTGATCTGCTTCAGAAGCTTCTTATCTGTTACCATGCTCCAGCCATCCTTCTCTGTAAAGCTTGTGTCAGAGAATTTAATATCTGATTTGCTGTCATCCTTCAGAAGATTAGAGAAATCTTTGGCATCTGCAGCTTTTTTATACAAAGCCTGCAGTTCCTTTCCCAGCTTGGACTTTTCACTGTCAGATAACTTCTTGGTATTTCCGTCAGAATCCGTTGTTGTATTAGAGAATGCATAGCACTGAACCTTGTATTCTCTATAATCCTTCTTGGAAATATCCTTAACAGCAGCCTTCTCATCCACCGTTTTGTCCAGTTCCTTTGTCTCCGCATCCTTATAGTTATCTGCCAGCTTACGACGCTCGAAACGCTTTGTCAGCTTGCCCTTGGAAATATTCAGGCGAAGTTTCTGTGTAAAGGAAAGTCCCTTCAATGCCTTGGAAACCTCTTCCTGCACATCCTTTTTATCGTCTGCACTCAGCTTATATCCTGCCTTTTTGGCCTCCTGATACAGGATCTCATACTCTGTCTCTGTATCAATGACCTCCTGCTTAATACCAATGGCATTTGTTACAGTAGAAGTAATATTTCTGTCACTGCCCATGTAGTTATTTTCCCAGATAGACTTTCCTGTGTACATCTGATACATCTCATTGTACGGAAGATATGCGCTCTCACGTTCATAGATCGGATACATCATATCATCCATGGTCAGCTTGGTATTATTGACCTTTAATACAACCTTTGGCTGAAACTGCTGAATACCTACACCAATGCAAAGTACCAGCACAATAATGACACAGATTGCACCGATCACAATCTTTTTCGTATCACTTAATCCGCCATCGGACAACCTCTTATTTCCTTTTGCTGCAGATGCTTGAGAAGGTGCCTTTGCACTCTCACTATTCTGCTTGTTCATGATTTTTTTTGATGAATTCATGTTTACTCCTCCACTTGGTAATTATCACGTTCAAAAAACAAAACGCTATCTTCTATTCTACCGAAAATACAGGAGAAGTCAAGAAATTATTCCGAATTCACACAAAACACATAAATAAATAATCCTCGCGGAAACAAAAAATATCCCTCTGTCATTTCTTATTAAAAAAAGAAACCTCAAAAGGTTTCTTAAATAAAATCATCATTATGTAATGCGGAAGAAGGGACTTGAACCCTCACTCGGAAATCCGAACTAGAACCTGAATCTAGCCTGTCTGCCAATTCCAGCACTTCCGCATGTCTGCCTGCGAGCATCTCTCGCAAGCACGATTAGTATATTATCATCTTTGTGTGTGGTTGTCAACTATTATTTTTATTTTTTTTATATTTCCGCAAAGGAGATGAGCAAAAGCTCCACTCCAAGCCGGTCTCCAATATTTCCCCTTTTGAACTGGTATTCCGTTTCAATACAGGAATCCAGCATGGAACGGATCCTTTTTTCGGAAAACCGCCGACACTGGGACTGGTACTTCCCCACCGCAAACGGCGGAACTCCTGCTTTCTTTGCCATTTCTGACCGGTCATATTTTCCTGCCATCCCCTTAATCTGCAGCAAAACATTAAAATGACGGGTCAAAAGATACAAGATCGACATAGGATTTTCCCGAAGAGTCAAAAGATCATGATACAGCCGCAGAGTCTCCCCCTGATTGCCGGATGCCACTGCATCCATCATCTGAAATATCCTTCCGGTAACCTGAACGCTGCACACCGCATCAATATCCTCTTTCGTAATGACCTCCCGTCCCTCTGTATAGGCGATCAGTTTATCCAGCTCATTTTTTATATTGGTCATGGAATTATCGACCTGCTCCAGCAGATAGGAGGCTGTACTCTCCTGTATTTTCCTGCCGCTTTGCTTCAGAAGCAGCGCTACCCATGCCTTCAATTCCCGCTCCGTCATTGTCGTCATCTCAACAGCAAGACCGTTTTTATTAACATATTTATATAGTTTATTTCGTTTATCTACTTCTTTCTCCACAAAAACCATCACTGTGGTGTCCGGCATCGTCGGCAGATAATCTGCCAACTCAGATGCATTCTTAAACCAGCGGCTGTTTTCCACAATAATGATACGATGATCACTAAAAAAAGGAAGGGTATTGGCCGCTTCCCGCAGCGTCGGAAAATCAATATCCTTTCCCTCAAAATAGGAATAGTTCATCTCATCCCCATCGCCCAATACTGCCTTTTTCAGCCTGTCACGATACATTCTTTTCAGATAATCTTCCTCTCCATACAGAAGATATACCGGATGAAATGTCTGGTTTTTCAGATCTTCCTTCAGCTGTTTCATATATACGACCTAACCCTTCCCATGGTCAGCACCTGTAATTTACTTCATATATGTCTGAAAGCTTTCCGCCGGGTCTGCTTTCACATCAAAGCCAAGCTCCTGCAGCGTCTGCGCCAAAGCCTGTAACGTCTCTGTCATATCCGCCTCATTGGCATTATTTCCCATATGACCAATCCGGATCACCTTACCCGCAAGCACATCAAAGCAGCCTGCGATCATAATATGGTGCTTTTCTACCATTGTATTCAAAATATCCTGTGCTTTCATTCCCTCCGGCACATAAAACACCGTAACAGAAGATGCAAAGCCACTTTCAAGATACAA
This sequence comes from uncultured Lachnospiraceae bacterium, assembly GCA_934339135.1. GTDB lineage: Bacteria > Bacillota > Clostridia > Lachnospirales > Lachnospiraceae > Jutongia. The sequence goes on from CAKRHP010000010.1 coordinate 95,915, forward strand.
CGTAAGACCTGCTTCTGTCAATGCCTTTCTGGTTGCTGCCGCAATCTTTGCATGGCGATCCAGATGCTCCGGATCTGCCGCCACATTTTCCAAAGCCTGTCTCAGTCCCATAATGTCACTGACCGGCATGGTATAAGGGAACCACTGATCCTGATAATAATTCTCAAAGGTGAGAAGATTCGCATAAAACGACCGGATCGGTGTCTTTCTCTCATGCATAGCTGCGAATGCATCCCCACTGACAGCTACCATAGTAAGTCCCGGTGGTGCAGACAATGCTTTCTGGGATCCGCCGCAGACAATATCGATCTGAGCTGCATCGACATCCAGCTCATCCGCAAACATTCCTGTCACCGAATCCACCACAGTCAGGATGCCATATTCTTTCAGAACCGGACACAGCTTTTCTACCGGATTTAACAGACCGCTTGGCGTATCACTGTGTACAAGCGTTGCATATTTAAAATCATGGTCCTTCTCCAGATAATCCCGAAGCGTCTCCGGCGACAACGGATTGTGGTAATCCAGAGACCATGTTACCGGATCTCCCTGATACATAGTCACAAAATCAGCAAAACCTTTTCCGAAGATCCCATTGTCGATCACAAGAACGCGGTCTTCCGGCTCCGTCAGAGAAGCACAGGCTGCCTCCAGTCCAAGGATTCCCTCTCCTCCCAGGATAAAGCATTCATTTTCCGTATGGATCAGACGCCCAAACAGACGGCATGTGTCCCGGTAGAAATCATAAAATGCCGGATCCAGATCCGGATTAGTAGTCCGCAGGCTTCTGGCATGATACACACTGTCTGCCACCTGTGTCGGTCCCGGAGTCATTATTTTGATGGAAGTATTTTCTAATGTTTTCATAAGATCACCCTTCTTAATTAATTATGTAGTACTTTCTGTAATACCAGGATCACAGGAACTGCGATCAGTCCTGCAACAAAGATCTGCACCAGGTTACCCGGAATTGATGTGACCGGTGCCACAAAGCTTCCGTAAAGAATGATCTCAGCAATATAATAACCGACAACCTTAATAATCGCCGCCACAAAAACAGCCAGGATCAAACGCACCTTTCCGGCCTTTTTGCCTGCCACTGCCGCAAACGCAAACCCGATCAGACCACAGATCACAAAGGTAAACGGAGCCCATGAAACCCATCCGGAGGTCAGATCAAACAATCCCATACCAAATGCACCTGCCAAAGCACCCGTTCTCCTGCCATAAATTGCTGCTGCTACAAAAAGAGGAATATTGCCCAGATGGATCAGACCACCATTGGCTGCCAAAAACGGAATCCGTACATTAATAAATGCCGTTGCTACATACGTCAATGCGATAAATAATGCTGCCATTGTGAGCTCAAGGGTCTTGCTGCGAGAAGTCTCTGTCTCCGTAACATTCATCCCTGCTGCTGTCGTTGTCTCTTTTGCCATAATAAAATCCTTCTTTCATTTGTATTTCTTGTTAAAGATCTTATATATAATAAGCAAAAACTGACAGTATGAAAACTGCCAGTTTTTATATTTTTTATGGTGCCAGATTTGTATTGTTTAAGGATCATCCCCAAAATGTCTGTGGTATCCGGATGCTCTAGAAAAGACCTGTGATCACACCGTCCTCATTGACATCAATCCCCTCAGCAGCCGGATGCTTTGGAAGTCCCGGCATGGTCATGACCGTACCGGTGATCGCTACCACAAAGCCTGCACCGGCAGATACATATACCTCACGGATATTGATCGGGAAATCCTTCGGACAGCCAAGCAGCTTCGGATCATCTGACAGAGAATACTGGTTCTTTGCCATACATACCGGCAGATCACCATAGCCAAGCTTCTCCAGACGTGCGATTGCCTGAGATGCGGCAGGTGCATAGCTGACACTTCCTGCTCCGTAGATTTCTTTTGCGATCGTCTCAATCTTATCCTTGATCGGCTGCTCTGCCTGATACAGAGGGGCATAGTGGCTTTCCTTGTTCTCCAGAGTATTTAACACCTTCTCTGCCAGGGCGATACCCCCCTCACCGCCGTTCTCCCATACCTCAGACAGGGCAAAATCACAACCGCGTTCCTCGCAGAACTCCTTGACAAATGCCAGCTCAGCATCAGTATCGGATACAAAACGGTTTAATGTTACGACACATGGTACACCGAATTTTGATACATTCTCAATATGCTTTTCCAGATTGGCAATGCCCTTCTTTAACGCCTCCAGATTCTCTGCTCCCAGATCCTCTTTGGCAACACCGCCGTTATATTTCAATGCACGTACCGTAGCTACCAGCACAACAGCGTCCGGCTTCAGACCTGCCATACGGCACTTAATATCCATAAACTTCTCTGCTCCCAGGTCTGCACCAAAGCCGGCCTCGGTAATGCAGTAATCTGCAATCTTCAGACCTGTTCTGGTAGCACGCACGCTGTTGCAGCCATGGGCGATATTGGCAAATGGACCTCCATGAACCAGAGCCGGTGTATTCTCCACCGTCTGGATGATGTTTGGCTTGATCGCATCCTTTAACAGTGCAGCCATAGATCCAACCGCATGAATATCCTTCGCAAATACAGGCTCCCCATCATAATTATATGCAACGATAATGCGTCCCAGTCTTTCCTTCAGATCCTTCATATTGTCTGCCAGACAGAGGATTGCCATGATCTCTGAAGCAACTGATATAATGAAATGATCCTCACGTACCACACCGTCTACCGGTCGGCCCAGACCAACGACGATGTTACGGAGTACGCGGTCATTCATGTCCATACATCTCTTCCATACGATCTGGTTTGTATCAATATTTAATGCATTTCCCTGTTTGATATGGTTGTCTAACATCGCAGCCAGAAGATTGTTGGCTGATGTGATGGCATGGAAATCTCCGGTAAAATGAAGATTCAGATCCTCCATTGGTACCACCTGGGCGTAACCGCCACCGGCTGCACCACCCTTTATACCAAAGCATGGTCCCAGGGATGGCTCACGAAGGGCGATCACAGCCTTCTTGCCAAGCTTTGCAAATGCCTGACCAAGACCAACCGTCGTCGTTGTCTTTCCCTCTCCTGCCGGAGTCGGATTAATTGCAGTCACCAGGATCAGCTTGCCGTCCGGCTTATCCTTCACGCGGTCCCACAGCTCATCCGAAAGCTTTGCCTTATACTTTCCGTAAAACTCCAGCTCATCTACCGGAATATCAAGCTGTGCTGCCACATCCTGAATCGGTTTCATCACTGCTTCCTGTGCAATTTCAATATCAGTCTTCATATTAGTCCTCCATTCGTATATTCATATAACATCACAAATTCGCAACGCAAGGGCAAAAGGTTCGAAAAAGCTTTGCTTTTGCCTTCGCGCACATTATATCACAAATTCGCAACAAAACACAATCAACACTTTTCGGAGAGATATGCAACATAGTCCCTCACAATATCATGCTCCGTATACTGATAAAGCATACGGCAGCCCACCATTTCCTCCACCTCGTCAAAGATCAGCCTGCCATCGGATAACGGCAGAAAATCAATACTGTACATCCCCGCAGAATGATCCGGAAGACACTTGATAAAACAGCCAACATACTCCCTCTGTGCCGGGGTGAGTCCCATTTCACGAACACTTCCTCCGAGAGAAAAGTTTGACCGGAAATCCTTTTTCCCTTCCCTGAGCATGGCACAGTAAATCTCACCGGACAGCACATAGACCCGCAGATCCCTGCTGTGGCATTCGATCTTTTCCTGAAACACTACTTCCCGTCCCGCCAGAACATTTCTCCATTTTTCCTGATCCTCCACCAGAAACACTTCATTTCCTCCATGGCCGGATACGGATTTGATCACACCATGCCGCAGTTTCTCCGGTGTAACAGCACCGATATGATCCGGGAAGCATTTCATTATTTCTGCATTTTCTATGTTGCTGTTACTTATGTTTCCCATTTGTGCCGGATCCGTCAGAAAAACCGTTGCCGGGCACCACTTTTCTTTTAAGATCTCCTCCGGTAAATGCTCCTGAAAATATGCCATCATTTTATACTTATGATTGGCAAGCTCCACCAGACTGCTGTTATGGTATACCGGAATGTTCCGCTTTTCATACCAGCGGCTTACCCCCGGATCTCTTGTCCGGTTTAACACAAGATCAGGATTTGATTTTTCGGAAAATATTTGATGATCCTTTTTTGAAACAAAAGAAAAATCAATGTCTCTTTCTTTTCCTGCCTGTTGGAACATTTCGATAAATCCATGATTTTTCTGCGCTTCTTTGTCCTCATAGATCAGATACGCTTTTTTCATGGGAACACCGCCTTATCCGCCGGGTCATCATGGTTATTTAACATATTATAAATGTATCCCATAATCTTTTCTGCCACATTAACACCGGTACAGGTATGAATATTTTTAAAATGCGCATTGGAATTGACCTCACATACAATATCCGCCCGGCCGCTCTCTTCGTCAAACAACAGATCCACACCACAAAAATCAAGACCAAGAACCCGTGCGGTCAACACAGCCAGAGCACTTTCCTCCTTGGACGGTGTATATGGCTTCATACTGCCACCGTTGGTAATATTGGCACGAAAATCTCCGTTTTCCGAATATCGCTCCATGGCAGCCACCACTTCATCACCCACCACCTGCAGACGCACGTCACGGCCACTGCTGTACCAGTGATATTTCTGATATAAAAATGGCTTTCCTGCCAGCTTTTCCGTAAGCTGCTCCAGCATCTTCCGGTCCGAAGCCATATATACCTGCATGCCAAAGGAACCAAAACATTCCTTGACGATCATGGGATATCCAAGCCGCTCCTCCACAGTGTCCAAAAAATAGGACTTTGTATATCCGATATTTGCATAGGTCATAGGAGCCGGAATCGTCGGCAGCAGCCGGATCCTTTCTTTCGGATGCGCTGCGTTCCATGCAGCGAGGCGTAAATATGTCTCACATTTATCATCACAGACTCCCACTGCCTCCACCGGATTCAGGACAGGAATCCCATGTCTGTCCGCAAACAGGGACAGGCTTTTTCCATAGGGAATGTCCTTATCCCAATAAATCACAAAATCATAATCTGCCAGCCACAACGGCTTCTCTTCGATCAAAAGAAGTCTCTCCGCATTTTCTATAATATCCAGAGTCATGTCCCGTTGAAGTGCCGCCTCCCGCAGCCATTCATAATGCTCCACAAACTTTCCGGTCCGTAGAAATGCATTGGTCACCAGCAGACCCTTATACCCATTCTCCTTATCATTATTCTGCATGATAAGTCTCCTCCTGATCCGCAAATTCCTGCGCTAGTGCAAATTCATCCTCAGACGCTGCAGCATCACCTGTGCTGTCACCATGTCCCAGATACGCTTCAAACTGCTCCATAGTCATCAACACCTGACGAGGCTTTGTACCCACTGCCGGTCCCACAACACCGGCTTTATTTAACTGATCAATGATACGGCCGGCTCTGTTAAATCCAATGGAGAATTTCCGCTGCAGCTGTCCTGCCGCAGCTCTTCCCGAATCAATCACAAAACGTCCCGCATCCTCAAAATATTCATCCACATCAGACTTCTTCTCCTCCGAAGCACTGTCTGCTCCGACAGGAATATCTACGATCTCCGTTACCTTGTCATTGTATACCGGTGTCTCATTATTATTGCACAGGAATGCAACCACATCCGACACTTCCTTATCCGACACGAAGGCACCCTGAAGACGTACCGGCTCCGAATAACCGGACGGGAAGAAAAGCATATCACCCTTTCCCAGAAGCTTTTCTGCACCGCCCTTATCCAGAATTGTTCTGGAATCAATGGCAGAGGATACCGAGAATGCAATACGGGACGGAATGTTTGCCTTGATCACACCGGTAATGACATTCACTGATGGTCTCTGGGTCGCCAGGATCAGATGGATGCCGGCTGCTCTGGCAAGCTGTGCCAGACGGCATACCGCATCCTCCACTTCCTTGGACGCAACCATCATCAGATCTGCAAACTCATCCACGATGATCACAAGCAGCGGCATATGGGTATATCCTGCCGCTTCTGCATTCTCAACCGACCTGATCTTCTCATTGTATCCGGCAATATTCCGGACGCCCAGCTCTTTAAACTTGTTGTAACGGTCCATCATTTCCCGGACTGCCCAGTTCAGGGAAGCGGCCGCTTCCTTTGGATCTGTCACAACAGGACAGTAAAGATGCGGAATACCGTTGTAGCAGCTAAGCTCTACCACCTTCGGATCGATCATGATCAGCTTCACTTCATTTGGATCCGACTTATATAAAATGCTCATGATCAGCGTATTGATACAGACCGATTTACCGGAACCGGTTGCTCCGGCGATCAGGAGATGGGGCATCTTGGCAATATCCGTCACAATGACCTTGCCTCCAATATCCTTGCCCACGGCAAATGCCACCGGACTCTTTGCTTTTTCAAACGCTTCGCCCTCCAAAAGTTCCCGGAAATGTACGGAGCTTGGCTTCTCATTTGGCACCTCGATTCCCACTGCCGACTTGCCCGGGATCGGTGCCTCAATACGAATACTTGGAGCTGCCAGGCTCAGCTTCAGGTCATCCGCCAGATTGGTGATCTTGTTGACACGTACTCCCTGCGCCGGAAGCACCTCATATCGGGTAACAGTTGGACCGCAGGTCACCGCCCCCATCTCCACTTCCACATTAAAGCTCTGCAGAGTGTCCTTTAAGCGCATGGCCGTTTCTCTGAGATCCTTGTCGCTGGCACCACTGCTCTCCTGCTTCGTTGGCAGACTGAGCAGGTCGATTGGAGGAAACTGATATGGAATCGTTTCATTTTCTACCTTGCTGTCATTTAATGCATTAAACGTATCGGAATTTGACACATAATCGTCGCCTCCGATCCGCCCATGAGAGGACCTTTTCTTTGGAGCAGACTTCTTGCGCGGTACACTTCCCGGCACGTTAGAAGAGACCGCTGCCGCTGTAGATACCGGCTCTCCGTCAAATGCAGCATCTACTCCTGCAGCTGCCGGTTCCAACACGGCTGTTTCAGCATCTAATGCAGTTACTTTTCCTGTCACAGGAGGCGTCAACCCTGATAAACCGGCTCCAACAGAACCTTCTCCCACCGAAGACTTTTCAGATACAGTCTGCTCGTCCCGTGCTGCCTCCGTCGCATTACGAAATTTATGATTCATTTCCTCCCGGTAGATTGGAATATCCATCTCCGGCTTTTTCTCAGGTACCGGCTCTTCCATCAAAGGCTCCGAAGCGGAAACTGCAGACCTCTTCTCAACCTTCGCCGTCATCTTCTGTGGCTCCGACCGCTCCTGCTCCGTATCAAACTCCGAAGCAGCATTCTCCTCACTGACAATCTCCTGCATTCCCACAGGAATACTAAGCTCCGGTGTCTCCTTCTGATTCTCCGGCTTCGCTGCCTCCCATGCCTTTGCGGCTGCCGCCTGCTCTTTTTTCTTCTCTTTTTCTATCTTTTTGAGCTGTTCCTTTTGTTCTCTGGCAGCAATCCGCTCCTGCTTCTCTCTGGCCTCAATTTCATCCAGCCGTCTGCCAGCCGCCTGCAGATCTACTGCCTGTAACGACATTCCGGGTCTATTTGAAGCAGCCTGATCTGCCCGTCTGCTTTTTGGAATGACACGGTAAGAAGGCTCCCTATAATCCGTTTCTTCCTGCACAAAACGGTCATATTCCTCCTCCATCTGCTCCTTATAAGCATTTTTCTTACGGAGGGATGCCATCATTTCCAATCCATGAAAAATATATGCACAAAGCAGGATCAGACCAAGGAGCACAACAGCCGCGCCTCCCTTACCGATCACCGAAGACAATGCTGTCCCTATGCCGCGTCCAATGATACCACCGCTGCTCTTTCCGTGCTTTGCCACATCCTCCAGTGACATATAAAGACATTTGAAATATTCATGGTGCAATACGTGATTGCTCGTAAAATATTCCGTCAGAATCTCCTGTTGAAAGATCAGTTCCGTCAACGCCCCCAAAAGAACAACTAAAACTCCCGCACTGATGATCTTGCGTGGAACCCTGCGATCTCCGGCATTGACAACCGCAAATACATAGCCAATGACTGCCATTGCCGGCATCAGCCAGGAAATCCATCCAAATAATCCGAAGTGAATCCCTGTGAGAACAATGCCGATCTTTCCACATACACCCAAAAAGCACAAATAAAAAAAGATACTGATGATTGACATCACAAGGATCGTAATCCCCGTCTCAAACGCCAGCTGATCCCTATATGTATTGATCTCATCGGCAGTTCTTTTATGTTGTCTCGCTGTATTCTTCGTCCCGGACGCTTTTCTTCCGCCAGCCGTACTCTTTCTGCCGGCAGAATTTTTTCCATTAGATGACGCTTTTCTTCCCGATGTATTCTTTCTGGTCGCCGTTCCGGAACTTTTGCGTTTCACCGTACTGCTCTTCTCCGCTGTCCCGGATCTCGTCTGGCTCCCGGTTGCCCTTGCTGATGATTTCCTTGCCGCTGCCATACTCTTCCTCATTTCTACATTTTATATAACTGTCTTCTATGCCCGAACAGATGCAATGATCGATACAATTCCAACCACTGCACAGTAAATTGCAAAATACTTAAATCTTTTTCCCCTGATCAATCCCATCATAAAACGGATCGCCAGATAACCGGAAACCGCCGCCACCAGCATGGAAATAATACAATACAAAACATCCGTCTGTGTCAATGCCAGAGAAGAAAGATCTCCGATCTCCAATAATACTGCTCCCAAAACTGCCGGTATGGACATAATAAAGGAATACTTCACCGCAAACCTCTTATCAAAACCACAAAGAAGACATGCTGTGATCGTGGTTCCTGATCTGGACACTCCCGGTAAAGTTGCGATTCCCTGAGATACTCCCACCAGCGCTGCCTCTCCATAACGGATATCCTTTGGCTTTTTGCTCCCCGGCTCCACCAGATCTGCAATCACAAGAAAAACTGCCGTCACAAGCAGACAGCATGCCGGCACCAATGCAATTTCATTGGCCTGCTCCACATAATCCTTAAAGATCACGCCGATCAGTCCTGTGGGTATCGTTGAAACGATCACCAGCATCACATATTTGCGATAGGAGCTTCGGACTACTTTATGATAAGGACGCTGCTTTCCGGAAAGATTCTGAAAAAAACGTCCCACATTAGAAAAACTGTCTCCTAAGATATGAAAGCCCTCCCGGATCAAATGACTGATGTCATTCCAGAATGCCACAAAGATTGCCAGTAATGTACCAAAATGAAGCATGACATCAAAAAACATCCCACCGCTCTCCAGATCCACATGAAGAAGCTGTTTGATCAACACCAGATGCCCGGAGCTACTCACCGGTAAAAATTCTGTCAAACCCTGTACTAATCCCAGCAAAATTGCCTTCCATAGAGACATATCATTTCCTCCTTTGTGCTTTCCATCTCATTTTAACCTTAGCTTCTTATTATAGCGTTTTTTGTTTGTAATTGCAAATACACTCATATTCGAAAAAATACGGCAGATTGCCGCAAATCGACACATGAGGCATATATCAAAAAAGCTGTCCCACATCTGTGAGACAGCCACTTCTCAAACATTAATCCCCTATATCTGCGTCAGTAACTCTTTCTCGGCAGCTTCCAGCTCGGTTTCAGAATAATCCATAGAAAGAATCATCTCTCTGGATATTCCATTTTGGAGCATTTTGCGTATCGCATTCATTCTTTCCTCAGAACGTCCCTTTTTTTCGCGTTCCTCTGCGTAATCTTTTGCATAGTTTCTTGCATAGTCCTCTACCGTTTTACACATTTCTCCAAAACCTCCTTCTGTCTCTTTGAAATATCTGACTGCTTTGCTTAATTCAGGAAATTTTGCATCCTCAAACACATCTGTCCGCAAAAGCAGCTGAAGCAGTTCGGATCTATCCGAACCATCTTGAACCACTGTATTGGCAAAAAAGATATCCTCCCCGTCATCGACAGGTACATATCCTTTATCTGTTTCCATGCACCGCTTCACATGCGTGATCATCTGCCCATTGTGCAGTGCATCATACTCCGTGATATACAGGATAGTCACCTGCGGGATGTCTGAAAAATCTGTCCCCTTTGGTGTATATGCTGCCGTAGTCGATGCCGCATAGAACCGGTTCCTCTTGATATCGTCATTTCCGGTGCCTTTTTGCATTTCGATGTTCATATACTTTCCATCCTCCAGAATACACAGAACATCGAGAATGATCTCCCGGTGCAGGCTCGTCACAACACACTGCGGCGTTACTCTTATCACCGTCAACTGCGGTCTGTCCAAAAGTGTACGGAGTATTTCCTGACAGACCTCTTTTCGTTCTGCCACCAGACGAAACATAGCATCGTCTATGATCCTCAGATTTTCTGCCGTTTCTCTCGTAGCTTTTGAATATTGTCCGTAATCCATTATCCTGCCTCGCTTTCTCTGCTTATCGCAAAATTTCCGTGAAACAGGAAAGGGTTGGCTTCTATGTTAATCATATCATATATCCGTCCTGCAAATCAACACCTGCCCGCCTGTGAAACCCTCCTGTTGTCCTTTGATTTTTGCCAGTATAACAGGGAAACAAATACATGACAATAGCGTTCCGGGAAACGCCGTTTTGTACACGGCAGATTTAAATATTTGCCGTGTGTGACACGATAACATGGCACAATTACCCTGTGTTCCGACACATTTAACAATCCTCCTGCCGTGTTAATTTGTTAAAATAATAGTTGATACTATTTTACATTATCATACCGAAAGGAGTAAACAAATGAAAAAGAAACTAATCGCGTGGCTGTGTGCCACATCACTGATCGTCTGCGGGACCGTAGATCCATCTGCTGCCCAGGCAGCCAAAAAGCCGGTCTCACTTGCAAAGACCAGCCTTACTCTGAAGCAAGGGACTTCTAAGACACTTAAAGTAAAAAAGACTGCCGGAGTAAAGATCCGCAGCCAGAAGTTTACCAGCACCAACAAAAAGGTCGCTACCGTTACGAAAAAAGGTAAAGTAACTGCAAAAACAGCCGGCAAAGCTGTCATTAAAGTAACCGTAAAATTCACTTCAGCCAAAGTGACCAAAAAGACCACTTTGAAATGCAAGGTAACGGTAAAAGCAAAGACTACTACCGCTACAACATCTGCGGTACCGGGCAGCAAAGCAACGAATACCCCGGGAGCAAATACAGCGGCTTCGACAGCTCCGGGCAATTCCAATAAACCGGGAACAACGGTAACATCGGGTGGAAATACTCCGGATCCTGGCAATAAGCCCGACACCACAAATGCTCCAGTTCCAACCAACAGTAACAAACCGGCTGCCACAATCACGCCTCTACCGGCAGACCATCGTGCACCGGGATTGTATAGTTCTGAGGATCATACAACCCTGCTTAAATCATGGGATCAGTTGATAAATGACGGAGATATTGATATTAATCATTACTCTTGTATAATTCAGGTTCCTGCTTTTCCCGGTGATACTGTTAATCCACCGATAAAAACAAAACTAGACGATAAGACCATAAGTGTAATCAACAAAGAATTATCTGGAGAATTTGTTATTGCAAATACCGCAACTGATATTGACAAAAATGCCTTTTCCGAATGCAAAAATATAACTTCTATTACGATTCCTGATAGTGTTACTAAAATTTGTTCCAACGCATTCAATAATTGCACCAGCCTGACTTCTGTGAATATTCCAAACAGTGTTACTGATATTAGTTCCAATGCATTTTTCGGATGTTCTAATCTCACTTCCCTCTATATTCCGGATAGTGTGACAAATATTGGTGAAATGGCATTCTTCGGGTGCTCTAATCTGGCTTCTGTCAATATTTCCAATAACGTTACCAAAATTGACTCCAACACATTTAGCAAATGTTCTAATCTGACTTACATCAATATTCCAAATAATGTAACTTACATTGGAAATTCTGCCTTTTATAATTGCTCCGGTCTGACTACTGTCAGTGTTCCAGATAATGTTACTTATATCGGAAACTCTGTTTTTTCTGGATGCTCAAATTTAACTTCTATCAGCATTCCGAACAGTGTTACTTATATTGGCTCCTTTGCCTTTGAAAACACTCCATGGTTTACCCATCTGTGTGAAACAGAAGATATTGTCATCATCAATAATAGTTTGTTATGTTGTGGCACGAACAACACCACTCTGACTAGCTATTCTGTTCCTGATGGAATCACCTCTATCGGGGAAAGCGCATTTAGGGGCTGCCAAAATTTAAAATCCGTCACCCTGCCAGACAGTGTCACATCCATTAATGCTAATGCTTTTAGAGAATGTACCAGTCTTACTTCCCTGGTTATTCCAAACAATGTCACTCGTATTGATGAAGGTGCATTTTCCGACTGTTCCGGTCTCACCTCCATTAATATCCCAGACAAGGTTACTTATATTGGTGAAGGTGCATTTTCTTTCTGTTCCGGTCTCACCTCCATTAATATTCCAGATAAGGTTACTAATATTGATGAAACCACATTTGCCGGCTGTTCCGGTCTCACCTCTATCAATATTCCGGATAGCGTCACCTTCATAGGAAATTACGCATTTAACGGTTGCTCCGGTCTCACTTCAATTACTATTCCAAACAGTGTTACTGGTTTTGGAGAAGCTGTATTTTGCGGTTGTTCCAGTCTCACTTCTATCAATATTCCAGATAAGGTTACAGGCATAGAGGACAGTTTATTTGAAGGATGCTCCAGTCTGACTTCCATTAACATTCCGGACAGTGTTACCTATATTGACTGGGATGCTTTTCACGGCTGTTCCAGTCTGACCATCAAAGTTCCGGATAGTGTTACCACCATTGAAATGCGAGCATTTAAAAATGTTCCACAGGTAATCTGTGATAATAATAATTTCACCAATGATGATTATTATGATTGGTGGGCAAAACAAGTTGTCGATAGTGCCGGTAATGTTCTTTACATCCATCCTGAAGATGATGACGAATAGACATGTCCATTACCATTATACGATTGTAGTTTCAAACATAAGAAACTTGTTCAACTAAATTTAAATCTAACAAACGCCGGATGTCCTGCAAAAATACAGACATCCGGCGTTTCTAATCTTAAAACTTTCTTTACTATATATACCATTCATTTCTTCTAAGACTCGTATATGGTCTGCTGCTTCTGATCTTCCCCGATTCAGACAGATCAATATCCGCATATAGGATCTGTTCCTGATCTCCTGCTTTTGCGGCCACATTTCCATTGGCATCCACCACGATCGACTCCCCGGAGAAGTCCATCTCTCCCTCACGTCCAACTCTGTTGCACATGGCAACCATAACACTGTTTTGAAATGCCTGAACCCTTAACTCCCATTCAAACATCTCGGATGGCTCTGACTTTGTATTTACAGTAGGGATCAGTATAAGATCCGCCCCCATAAGAGCTTCCGTCCGGATGCTTTCCGGATAATGCCTGTCAAAACATACAACAATCCCTATTTTTCCAAAGCATGTATCAAACACCTGAAATCCATCATCCGATGGCGTATAATAATCCTGCTCATAAAACTGATACGCCTGCGCAACATGAACCATTTTCTGAATTCCTTTTATCTCACCATCCCGCCCGATGAATAAGCTTGCATCATAGGCTTTTCCGTTTTCTTCCAGATAGATATTGGGCACGGTCATGATGGAACATTCTCTGCTGGCATTTTGAAGCCTTTGGATTTCCTCCGAATCAATCTTCAAACGATATTTTGATGCATCTCTTCCTTCATATTGTGGAAAGAATTCTGTCAGCTGAACCTCCGGGAACAAGATCAGATCCGTGTTATTTTGGGCTGCCTCCCGTATTTGTTCTATACTTTTGTTCAGATTATCCTGCATACTTCCTATATTTTTCATTTGTGCTAAAGCAATCCGCATGTAAAACCTCCCTGTAGCTTCCATAAGATCAATGGTTTGATTTTCTTGTTTCTACACTACATCTAATAACTATACAATCATTTGTCCCTATCAATGCCCATGGGTTCATATTATATCTTCGTTCAGACTTTTTTATATTTATCCCAATCCATTTAATCCAACTTTTTGTCCTGCATTGTTTTCTTCTCTTCTATCGCCTGTCTCTTTAATCTATCCTTAACAGATGTTGCATTTGTCATACAAGTACCTCCAGATACTTTTTCATTATATCCCCACATTTCAGCATTTCCGCATATCGAATCAGTCGATTCAGATTCCGATCCTTTCTATGCAAATAGGTTGTAAGAACTTCTTTTGTTTCTTCTATTCCTATTTTTTCTCTATAAAAAACAATATCTACAACTGTTTTCTCTATATCATAAATGCGGAATCTGTTATTGCCGTCCTCTACAGTCTCAATTCCTACGTCAAAACGTTTATCCGTAAAATAACACACATTAAGTTCCGGCCAATCCGGAAGTGTTGACACCTTTGCTTTTCTTGGTATCGCAACATCTACGGCATCAGGGCGATAATTACAAAGATTGTAATATACAGCCGCACTCAGAAGACAAACCACCCCATTGGGAACATATGCATACGCATAATAAAAATCTGATTCTTCACCATCATAGTTTGTATTCTCATAATATTTCTTATTCAGTTTTATTAGTATTCCCTGCCGGACCATCTGACCTATTTTGTAATATGAAAAGCCTTTCGCTTTTAGCTCATCAATCGAAAAAATCATTTGGTCATTGGAAATGTGTGTATCCTTTCCCATTCTCATTCACCTCTGATCCTAGTATATCCAAATAATCCACTTTATATTTTAATTATTTTCGGCATTTATATTATCTGCCGAATTTTATATAAATCATGATAATCATTTTCGTACTCTTTGTCAATCGTTTTCTGCATCCAAGAATATCTCAGTCTCCAATCAACTCTCCCAGCTTTTTTAACGCATCATGCATGCCTCCCACCTGCTGGAACAGACCGCACTCTACCGCCTGCTTTCCCACCAGGATCGTTCCCAGATCCCTCGTCAGGATTCCCGGCTTTACCATCATGCTCTCCAGCTTGTCCTGTGGAATTCCGGAATGATCCGCAATAAACCCCGTGATCCGGTCCTGGATCAACTGAAAATATTCATAGGTCTGCGGAGCCCCCAGTACCTGACCGCTCATACGCACCGGATGGATAATGACCGTTGCCGACGGTGCGATTACCGTATAATCCGCCGCCACGGAAAGAGGAACACCAATGGAATGACTATCGCCCACCACCAAAGCAACCGACGGCTTGGACAGGGATGCGATCATTTCCGACAATGCAAGGCCACAGGATACGTCTCCCCCGATGGTATTGATCACAAACAACACTCCGTCCACCTGTCTGGTACAGTCTAAAGACGCCAGCATCGGCAGCAGATGCTCATATTTCGTCGTCTTTGTCGTATTTGAGGAGCATTCATGTCCCTCAATCTCCCCAATGATAGAGATCATCTGTATCTTATGCCCTTTTTCATCCTGCAGCATCATATTTCCATATTCCTTGATATTTTCTTCCATTGCTTCCTCCCTTGCGTCTCTATAAAAAAGGCAAAACCAGCGTTTTGCCTTCCAAGAATTGCTTCGCAATTCTCGTTGGCATCACACTACGTTACGAGCATTTTCCTAAATATAAAAAAGACAGAAAATGATATGATATTTCATTATCATTTTCTGCCTTTTTATGGCTATTTATTCATTGATAAATTATTTTACATCCTTGATACTGAAGCTCATTCTGCCCATCTTGTCCTTGCCAAGGCATACAACCTTTACATGGTCACCAAGAGTCAGAACATCTTCTACATGGTTGATACGCTCTTTCGCGATCTTAGAGATGTGAACCATTCCCTCTTTGCCCGGGGCAAACTCGACAAATGCACCAAACTCTTTGATGCTTACCACATCACCTTCCAGGATCTGTCCCTGATGGAAGTCTGTTGTAATGATCTCGATGAGACGCTTTGCCTCATTCATCATTGCTTCATCCTCACCACAGATAGAAACCTGACCTTCATCGTTGATGTCGATCTTCACACCGGTTCTCTCGATCAAAGCGTTGATGGTCTTACCACGCTGTCCCACAACATCACCAATCTTCTGTGGATCGATCATGATCTGGATGATCTTCGGTGCATACTGGCCAACCTTCTCACGAGGCTCGCTGATTGCCGGCTTCATACAGGTATCCATAATGAACATTCTTGCCTCACGGCATCTTGCGATGGCACCCTCTACGATCGGACGGGTCAGACCGTGGATCTTGATATCCATCTGAATAGCTGTAATACCATCCTCAGTACCGGTTACCTTAAAGTCCATATCGCCAAAGAAGTCCTCGAGTCCCTGGATATCTGTGAGCAGTACAAAATCATCATCTGTCTCGCCTGTTACAAGACCACAGGAAATACCTGCAACCATTTTCTTGATCGGTACACCGGCAGCCATTAATGACATGCAGGATGCACAGGTAGATGCCATGGATGTAGAACCGTTTGACTCAAAAGTCTCTGATACGGAACGGATTGCATATGGGAACTCTTCCTCGCTTGGAAGTACCGGAAGCAGTGCCTTCTCTGCCAGAGCACCATGACCGATCTCACGACGTCCCGGTCCACGGCTCGGCTTTGTCTCACCAACAGAGTATGAAGGGAAGTTATAATGATGCATATATCTCTTCTCAGTCTTGTTGGCATCCAGTCCGTCAATTCTCTGCTTCTCGGAAAGAGGAGCCAGTGTGGTGATATTGCAGATCTGAGTCTGTCCACGGGTAAACATGGCAGAACCATGAACTCTAGGGATCAGGTCAACCTCAGCAGCCAGTGGTCTGATCTGTGTGATCTCACGGCCATCCGGACGCTTGTGATCCTTAAGGATCATCTTGCGGACTGTCTTCTTCTGGTACTGATATACAGCCTCGTCCAGAATCTCCAGCCAGTCTTCCTTCTCAGCGAATGCCTCAGCTAACTTCTCGGTTACCTGACGTACATTCTCTTCTCTTGTCTGCTTATCATCAGAGAATACAGCCTCTTCCATCTCAGCAGGAGGAACGATCTTTTTGATCTCCTCAAACATTTCCTCCGGAATGGCACAGCTTGTATACTCATGCTTTGGCTTGCCGATCTCTTCTACCATCTGATTGATCAGTGCAATGATGGTCTGGTTCACGTCGTGGCACTTGTAGATTGCCTCGATCATCTTGTCCTCCGGAATCTCATTGGCTCCGGCCTCGATCATAATAACCTTCTCTGCAGTAGAAGCAACCGTCAGACGAAGATCACCATTGTCCCATACCTCCTGGCTTGGGTTTACGATGAACTCACCGTCTACCATACCCATCTGTGTGGTAGCACATGGTCCGTAGAACGGAATGTCTGAAATACTTGTTGCAACAGCAGAACCGATCATAGCAACAAGCTCCGGACGGCACTCCGGATCAACAGAAAGTACCAGATTGTTCAGAGAACAATCATTTCGGTAATCCTTTGGGAACAAAGGACGCATTGGACGGTCAATAACACGCGCTGTCAGAACTGCATTCTCGGATGCCTTTCCCTCACGCTTATTAAAACCTCCCGGAATCTTTCCGACAGAGTACATTTTTTCTTCAAACTCTACTGACAGAGGGAAGAAATCAATTCCCTCCCGTGGCTTCTCGGATGCTGTGGCAGTACAAAGAACCGTTGTGTCTCCGTAATGCATCAAAGCAGCACCATTCGCCTGCTTTGCAACTCGTCCGATGTCGATGGACAGAGTTCTTCCGGCAAGCTCCATGGAATATGTTTTGTATGCCATGATTATCTCCTTTCCTTTTGCCCTGTGGGGCTTAGCAAAACAAGGCACCCTTGCAGGTGCCTCATCCCTCATTGTGTAAAATTATTTTCTAAGACCAAGCTTCTCGATCAGTGCACGGTAAGCGTCGAGATCTTTCTTCTTGAGGTACTCAAGAAGGTTACGTCTCTGACCGATCATCTTCAGCATACCACGTCTTGAATGATGGTCTTTCTTGTTCTCCTTCAGATGCTCTGTGAGCTCACGGATACGGAATGTAAGGATTGCTACCTGTACCTCTGGAGATCCTGTATCCTCTGGTGTACGTCCATACTCTTTTACGATTTCTGCTTTCTGCTCTTTGCTAATCATTGTTTTTCCTCCTAAAATTTATTATATGCCTGTCACTAAGAACCGGTTGGAGTTTCCGAAATCCGAGTGACGGTAATCACAACTTATTTAGAATAACACATTGAAATGTGTTTGTAAACAGGTTCGTCTGATTTTTTCTATTTTCATTCATTAACCGGGTTTCCATCAGCTTCTGATGCCTTTTCCTCATTTTCTTTGTGGTCTAACTCAATATCCAGCTCCAACTGAACCTCTTCCTCTGCCTCCAGCTTAAAGTCCTCCACCTTTTCCGGATTGACCACCGGCAGATCCTCCAGGGATTCAATACCAAAGTTGCGCAAAAACTCCTCTGTGGTAGCAAACAGGATCGGGCGTCCCGGTGCATCCAGGCGGCCCACCTCGCAGATCAGCTTGTATTCCACCAGCTTATTGATCACATGGTCACTCTTTACACCACGGATATGCTCTACCTCCAGCTTCGTAATTGGCTGCTTATAGGCTATGATGGATAAGGTCTCCAGAAGCACATCGGTCAGCACATGCTTCTTCGGCACATGGGCGATCTTGACCAGATACTCATACATAGAGGATTTGGTGCACATCTGAAAGGCTCCGTCCAACTCAATGATCTGTATCCCTCTGTCATCCCCGGCGTAGCGGTCCATCATATTCCGGATCACATGACGGCAGGTATCCTCATCCTGCTCCGTTGCCGCTGCGATACGCTCCAGCTCCACTGCCTCTCCCATGGTAAACAGGATTGCCTCGATCACCGCTTCCAAATCTGCTATTTTCATTTCCTTATCCATACGAATCCTACATTCCTTTCTGAAACTGTAAACTTTATTCCCAATGTCATAAAGTCTTCCGTGTATAAAATTGCTTTTCACACCATGCTGTTTCGGAGTTTTTAGATGGTACACCTCCAATCCCTTTTTGAAGGTTATGAGTCACGTCACACACCGCTGGATGGCACAACCTCTACATCCTTCGCGCCCGGTACATATGTAATCAGAATATCATCAAAAATATTCTCCTGCTCTATTTTTAACCTGCCCACCTTCATGAGTTCCAGAATCCCCAGGAAAGTTACGATCAGCATCAGCTTACTGTGCTGCTCCTCCAACATCCCCCGGAATGTAAATCTGCCGTGAGCCATGGCATATTCCTCAATATGCAGCATCCGGTCCGTGAGACTGATCTTTTCCTTCTCAATATTTCCAAACTTGCTTCGGATCGGATCGATCTTATCCACCTGTTTTTTCATAATATCCCGGAAAATAAGCTGCAGCTTTGATAATGTAACATCCGACAGAAGAGCTTCCACATCCACTTCCTCTTGATACTCCGCAATTTCCTTTGGTATCGTCGGCTTTTTGAATATCATATGAGAGGCATCTAACTGCCGGTCCTTCAGTTCGTAAGAAGCATACTTATACATTTTATACTGGAGCAGACGCTCTACCAGCTCCGCTCTCGGATCCTCCTCCTCGCCCTCCTCTGCCGGTGGTGCCGGAAGAAGCATTTTGGACTTGATCTTAAGCAGAGTCGCCGCCATAACAAGAAAATCGCTCATAACGTCCATATCCTTCGTTTCCATTTTCGAAACGTAATCCATATACTGCTCTGTGATCTCCACGATCGGAATATCAAAAATATCAATCTTATTTTTTTCGATCAGATGAAGCAGCAGATCTAACGGTCCGTCAAACGCTTCCAGCTTTACTGATAAACTCATACCAATCCTGCATTCCTTTCCATAAAATCCTTATTCCCGGACATTTTTCGTGAAAATAGCAAGTAAAATATCCTATAAAAACAGAACAATCAACCGTGAGACTCCATAATGGATCATATCCAATAAAACCACCAGAACAAATATCAATTTCACGGTTCCATCCGCTTTGAGCATGCCCAGATATCCTGCCGGAGACGCCCCTGCAACGATCATTCCCATATCGAAGGTCGAAACCGGGAATAAATTGGCCACCAGCATTCCGGCACTGAGCATCGCAAGGTACTGTACCAAAATCGGGACAATCGCATTCCACCAGTGTGGAAGCACCAGATGGTTTAATCCGTCAATGCCACCATATCCGATCCGCAAAACGGCAATACTTCCCACCAGAACAGCCAGCAATGAAATAAACCCTGCAATTCCCACAAAAAGGTTAGTCCTCCGGTCCCTGATACGATAAAAATACGGCTTTGATATGGGTACCATACTTGTCAGGGACAGGATCAATCCAACGGGATCAATATACCGCCAAACCTTCCACGGTGCTATTCGGAAACATTTTACCGATCGCTGGCAAACCATATAAATGACCAGGCGCACACATTCGTGGTAGATCATGAGAAATACCGCCGCTGCAAGGCAGATGCCAATTTCTAAAAGGATTTCTTTCACCCTGTCACCTCAAATAATCAAACTGAAGACCATACATCCGCACCGTATCGCCTTCCTCGATGCCAAGCTTCTCCAGCTCATCTACAATGCCGCTTGTCCGCAGGAACTTCTGGAAGAACTCAAAGCCCTTTTCGGAATCAAGATTGGTATAACCAAGCATTCTCTCAATCCGTGGTCCCTCCACCACATACATGCCTTCCTTCTCGTCATACTCCACAGTATATGGCTCATCCTTAAAGGTCTCCTGCTCCAGATCATATTCCTGTTCGAACACCACCGGCTCCTGATCCAGCTGGTCAAGCTGCTGTTTCACATAATAAAGAAGCTCCTTGACACCCTTTCCACTGACTGCAGAAATCGGAAATACCGGAATGCCCTTTGGTTCAAACTCCTCCTTCAGAAGAGTGATCACGGTGTCCTCCTCGGTTCCGTAAAATACGTCGGTCTTGTTGGCGGCGATCACCTGTGGACGTTTGATCAGCTCCGGGCTGTAGTTTTCCAGCTCTTTATTGATGATCAGAATATCATTTAGAGGATCTCTTCCCTCGGTAGACGCCGCATCCACCATATGAATAAAAAGCTTTGTTCTCTCAATATGACGCAGGAACTCATGTCCCAGTCCCACTCCCTCGGAAGCTCCTTCGATCAGTCCCGGAATATCTGCGATCACAAATCCATCCGTTCCCTCCAGATCAACCACACCAAGGATCGGACTTAACGTGGTGAAATGATAATTGGCAATCTTTGGCTTTGCATTGCTGACTCTTGACAGGAATGTGGATTTTCCGACATTCGGAAAACCAATAAGTCCCACATCCGCAATGGTCTTTAACTCCAGAATAACTTCAAGCTCTCTGCCGGGCTTTCCCGGCTGGGCATATTTGGGCACCTGCATGGTCGGCGTCGCATAGTTCATATTTCCCTTGCCACCTCTGCCGCCTTTCAGGACCACCTCTCTCTTGTGCTCGTGAGACATATCAATAATGACTTTTCCGGTCTCAGCCTCCCGCACAACGGTTCCTTCCGGCACATGAACCACCATATCCTCGCCATCGGCTCCATGGCATCTTCGCTTGCCCCCCGGCTCGCCATCCCCGGCAAAATATTTCCGGATATGACGAAAGTCATTCAGTGTATTGACACGGGGATCTACCTCAAAGATCAGGTCGCCGCCCCGGCCGCCGTCTCCACCGTCCGGACCACCTGCTGCTACGTACAGTTCTCTACGGAAACTCACATGACCGTCTCCACCTTTTCCGGATCGTATTGTTATCTTCGCACTATCTGCAAACATCATATCCTCCTTTTCAAAAACCAAAATCCCTAATAACAAAAGAGTAAAGTGCATCGCAGGCACTTTTCACTGTGCCCCTGTTTTTTACTTTACAGAAAAGCCTCTGTTTTCTACAAAGTAAGAAATAGGGGCTGCCAGTGGCAACCCCTTATCGGTAACCGGATCTCCCGGTCAAAAAGTCTTATTTAGCTTCTACCGGATATACGGAAGCCTGCTTTTTGTCTCTACCTTTTCTCTCGTAACGAACAACGCCGTCTACAAGTGCGAACAGAGTATCATCTCCGCCACGTCCAACGTTTACGCCCGGATGAATCTTTGTACCACGCTGTCTGTATAAAATGTTACCAGCAAGTACGAACTGTCCATCGGCTCTCTTTGCTCCTAATCTCTTGGACTCGGAATCTCTACCGTTCTTGGTAGAACCCATTCCCTTTTTATGAGCAAACAACTGAAGGTTCATCTTTAACATGGTTCTATCCCTCCTGTTTTTCTAATCGAATTTTAATGTGTTTCTTTCCATACTCGTCCTCAATCCCATTCAAACCAAGAACAAGTGATTTCAATAACAGCTGTGATGATGTACTGACCGGCCTGTCCATGATCCGAAAAAGCACGGAACCGGAGTCCGGATCAACGGAATTTTCAAAAGTATCCTCTGTATACTGATCAATGGAATTGATCGCATTGATCACAAGGACGGATACGGCAGCACATACAATGTCCTGACCGTACTCAGCATATCCGGCATGACCCGACATCTGAAATCCTGTATACTCTCCGGAAGGAGTCTGAAATATCTTAACATCTATCATACTGTCACCCTTCTGTGAATCTCACAGAATCTTTATCCGTCATCAGACCGGATTAAGCGTTGATCTTGTCGATCTTAACCTGTGTATAAGCCTGTCTGTGACCGTTCTTCTTATGATATCCGGTTTTTCTCTTATATCTGTAAACGATAACTTTCTTTGCTTTGCCTTCCTTAACAACTGTTGCAGAAACACTTGCATTTGCTACGTCAGCACCTGCCTTCATAGCTCCGTCGTTTACAGCCAGAACACTATCAAATGTAACTGTCTCGCCAGCCTCTGCTGCAAGCTTCTCTACGTTAATGATATCACCCTCGGCTACCTTGTACTGCTTTCCACCTGTTGCAATAATTGCGTACATCTTTGCACCTCCTTATCATTACTCGCCAACTATGGTATCCGGAAGCATTTCCGGCATTTCACAAAACCTCGTTGAGCGGCACACTAGAGTATCTTAGCATTTCGTCTTCATTCTGTCAACTGTTTTGCCTGACTTTTTTGAAGTTTTTATACAAATAATATCTGTTATTTTTTTATTTTGGCTGCATTCGGACTTTTAAAAATCCTTCCGTACCTTTGGCTTTCTTGGGCAGCCAGCAAAGGCATTTTTCGGCAGCTTCTGTTTTGGATCTGTCAGGATGACCAGCTTTAATGACTTACAGCCCGCAAAGGTTTTCTTCCCGATCACGGAAACATTTCTGCCAATCGTGACTTTCTGCAGTTTTTTGTAATCCTTAAACGCTTTGTTTCCAATCTGCGTCACCTGAAATTTTCTGCCCCTCCAGGTCACCGACGCCTTTATGGTTACTTTTCCTGCCTTTTGACCGGCCGGCCGCAGATAAGCCACCTTTCCTCCCTTGGCGGTCACGGAAAGGATCTTGTAATACGCCTTTGTCTTTACGTCCTTAAAGACCTGTCCCTTGCGTGGTGTCTGTGCCTTTGCCGGGACGGTGGACGGAGATACTTTGGCTCCCGGCGCCGCTGTCATGCGGGTGCCTGCAGACGGCGATGTAGTGCCGCCCGGACGGGTAGAGGATAACGGCGACGGCTGCGTGGAGGCAGAAGCTGCCGGGGATGGTGCTGCCGATTCCGGTGCGTTGGAAGCCTCCGGGGTTGCCGGGATCTCTGATGCATCTGCATCCGGTTTATCCGACGGAGCAGCCGACGGCTTTTTCGTCGGTTTTGCTGATGGCGTAATGGCTGGCTTGTTCGTTGGTTTTGCCGTTGGCGTAACGACCGGAGTTTTCGTTGGTTTCGCTGTTGATGTGACGGAAGGGGAAGGTTCTAAATCCTCCCGGTACAATACGACATATGCCGTATTATTATCCTCGTTGTAGTCTCCATCCGCTGCCTGTGCATATACCGTAAGATATGCCGCATCATTTTCGTTGTAGGAAAGATCTGTCTTCCTGACCGTAAAGCTCACTTTCTGAAAATCCTCTGCCGCAAAGGTCAGTCCTTCTTTCTTTTGAAGCACTTCGGACTTCTCTGCATCTTTATACAGATACAGCGTGGTATCTGCCGCAGCGGCACCGGTATTGTTCACAGTTGCCGTTATCCGGATCTCATCCTCTGTTTCCTCATGGGATGCCTCCACGGCAAGATCTGCAAGACCAACCCGGTCAGACACCTCACACTCCGACGTATCCTTCTGTCCGTCTCCGTATACCGATATGGTCACATCCTGTGCCGCATCCACACCGCTCAGATCCACATATGCCGTACCGGCAAGGCTTTCTCCCGGCTGCAGGCTGGCCGGAACACGCTTTGTTATCGTACTTCCATCTGCCAGCTTTATGGAAATCTCTATCTGATCCAGGACAGTATCCTGTGTATTTTTCACAAAATAATCCACGGCGGTCAGGCCATCCTTTGTATTATCCTCATCGATGGATGCTCCCGCCAGCTCCAGTTTGGTTTCCTGTTTCTTCTCTGCATAAATAAGGGTATTGATATCGTTCTCTGTGTTCTGGACATTCGCTGCAACCTGCCAGTTTCCATCTTCATCCAGCAGTGGAGAATAATATCTCCATATCACGCCCTCCTGTTCCCAAAGAGTGACCGGCTCCGAATATCCGTCCTCCGTCTCCATGGACGCAACCAGCCTGCCGGTATCCGTCTCCTCATCGTATGTACTCCAGATATATCCGCTTTTGGTTCCATTGGTGCAGTATTTCGCCTCTGCACCAAAAGCACTCTGCCCTGCCATGTAGGACTGTGCACTGTCCTCTGACACGTCATATTGATACAAGCTGCCATTGGCGGTCAGCCGAACCACTCCATCGGCATACTGCAGTCCGGAGATCGTTCCATCCGCTGCGGCGGTCATTACATCCGTCAGTGCGGGGATCACTTGTCCCTCTGTATCAAAAACTGCCCGAAGCTCATTTGCCTGACCGGTATAAACGGCAGACACGCTTCCATCCTTTTGATATACCACATAGTCATCGATGGTGCCCGGTGCTTCCCCAAGCTCCTTCTCCTCCTCAAAGGAGGTGCCGTTCCACTCTGCCGTATAGATCCTGTTCGTGCCCTCCTCCTGCATCAGAGAGGCACTGTCATTGCGTATCCAGGATACAATAATATCATCGCTGTCCGCACAGATCCTCGGCATACAGTCATAATCTGCATTATCTGTCACCAGAACCGGCTGCGTAAAGGTATCATTCTCCTTGTCAAATGTAGAAAAATAAATCTCTGAATTTTGTGCCATGGAGGCAAGCACCTCTGTGCTGTCACTTTCCACATCTCCGGTAATCTCACACTTCTCCTTCTGCCATGCAAGCACAAGCTGTCCATCGACCACCTGCATATCCGCATACAGATCTGCCGTTGCCTCCTCCGACACGTTCTTTGGCTCCGACCAGGTTCCATTTTCATATACCGAATACTTCAGCACACTGCTGTTTAAGGTATCCCGCTCCTTGTCATACGCCTGGAATATCATCACCCGTTTGGAGCCGATCTGTATCTGCCGTGGCAGAGAGGATGGCAGGATTCCTGTCTGCAGCACCGTCAGATTCTCCGCAAGTGCATCTCCAATGCCCTTCAGCAGTGCCTTTTTCTTTCCTTTTTTCAGATCTCCCGGATTCCATGCTCCCTCTGCCTTGGCAAAGGAGGTATCCATCTCCGATAAGCTTCCCTCCGAAAGCGAAATGACATTTCCGGCGGCTGCTTTCTTGTTTCCTGAGGTATCCCAGATGGTTGTCTTATACTCTGCCAGATCATGGGTATAATCAATGACAAATATCAGCTTTACATGAAGGGATGCCTTCGCCGAAAACTCTCCCTTGGATGCCGGGATCAATGTGATCGGCACGGACAGGGTGCCCTGTGCACCAATGGACGCAACCTTGTCAATACCATAACCACCCTCTAAAGAGATTGACGGCGTAAACTTCAGGCTTCCTCCCACCGGATCATATTTCTTTTTCGTATAATCATACTGTCCCTGCAGATTTCCGGACAGCTTCCCTTTCCCGGTCAGATTCAGATAAACTGGTCCCACCGGTGTCGTAAACTGCCAGCTAATGCTTCCCTTCCAAGTTGCATCTGCCGCCAGTCCGCCCTGCCTGGAGATAAGGTTTCCGTTTTTGTCATATGTATTTTCAAAGTATCCCATCATGGAAACGGATGGGAGTTTGTCAAATTTATCTGTCGTAACAGCAGTAACAGACCGCACTCCCCAAGTTTTCTTATACTGATCCAGACAATCCACTTTTCCGGTATACTTTCTGGCATCCTCGACATTCTTTTTAAACTGGTTCCATTTTGTATCGTCATCCAAAAGATCACTTCTGCCAACGCCGACACTTCCTTTGATGGTATATGAACCGTCCTGATCATCAACTGCTCTGCTGATCTCCACCGGGAAGATAGTAGACTTCATCGTCCAATTGGCCGGAAAGAATGTCGATGTCCCCTCTTGGCCGGTAAAATTCCTGTCCTCGCCAAGGGTGAGGGCACCGCCATTTCCCTCTGAACCGGTTCCACTCCCCGTATCCGCCTCACTGACTGTCACCTCACAGGTCGTCTTGGAGCCATCGGCAGCCTCACAGGTGATGGTCGCTGCCCCCGGTGCAATACCTTTTACAGAAAACAGCCCCGTCGCACTCCAGACCTCTTTCGAACCATTCTGTGTGGCATACGTCGTTGCGGCTGTGGGCAGGATAAAGCCATAGCCGCTCACCTGTGCCACCTTCATATCGGAGGAGGTCCAGGTCACATTTTCTGTCACCTCCTTCAGTGCCTCCAGACTGTTTTCATATGCATGGGCACACAGGGATTTCGTCTTCCCCACGTCAACATTACATACGGCATCACACTGCAGCTTCCGCTCCGAATCCTCCCCAGGATCCGGGGCTGCGGTAGCACTGCTCCCTCCCTCGGAGGATACTGTCCCCGCATAGGACCAAAGAGGAGAAGAGGAAAGATTCAAATGCAAAGCGGGCCGAACTGCGACATCAACATCGTAGACACGATCGTCGCTGTAGTTGCGGCAGCCGCTGCAAAGGACCTTCGAGGCACCATTACTATCGTTGCCCGGCGAACGCAGCCACCAATTGCCGTTCCCCTCGTACTCCGTACTCGTGGACGTCCAAGCCCCCTGTGATTTTGCGTATGCTGTATTCGTTGATACACGGGTTTTGCTACTCGTATCTAATGTGCTATTAAATCCATAGGATGCATTACTCGCCTCTGCAATGGACAGCAGATATACCTTATCCTGTGTATCATTGCCGCCCTCGGTGCCATAATATGAGTTGTCCTCATTGACTACCGTAGTCTGGCGGATTGCTGCTCGCTCCTCCGCGGTAAAAGCAGTATCCAGGAAGTTATCACTGCTGTAATCCGTCCCCTCCACGTTATCCGAGGCTCCATACCCATTGAGCCAGCTTCGCAGGGTGCAGTTTTCCCATGTAACTGATGTATAGGATGTATTGTACGGCTTTGCATCCAGATTCTGGTCTGCCAGCAGGAAAGCATCGTCTCCGTCTACCGACAGGACACGCCATTTGATCGGCTCTTTGGTAGTACCTGTAGCATCGCTCTGATAATAGTTTCCAAAGTATACGCAGTCCCAGGTGGTGACACCGCTACTGTCCGTGACCGGATTCGATAATCCATATCCTGCCGCCTGCGCCTGCCGTGGCAGGGTGATCCCTGCTCCCAGCGAGAGCACCATCGCCAGTGTCGTGAGTATGGCGATGCATTTCCTAATTCTTTTTCTTTGCTGTTTCATTTTCTGAAGCCTCCTTTGTCTGTTCTAAAACCGATCGTATCCGTAATATTTTGCGATCAACCTACATATTCTCTGTCGCTTCTAAGATCTCATCCACAATCTTATAAAAAGTGGTTCCAAGCTCAGATGGTATTTTCTCTTCTCGTCCATTCATCAAAGCCTTTGCACGTTCTACTGCTATTTTCACTTTTTCGTCAGAATAATGTTCCAGCTTCAAATGCTTTTTATCCTTTAACGGAGCACCACTCGCAGCCAGCCGGATTCTAAAATGATCCGTAGACTCATATTTGTGCTCTTTCGTTACTGCATATCCTTTATCCTGTTCATTTACATCATCATGATGCAGCAATAACCATATCTCAAAAAATGGATTGCTAATGGCATATTTATAACCTTTCTCATCACATTCTTTGATTGCGTTTTCAAATTCGTCTTTATGATTATCTAAATTATCATCGACATCCGAAACAATCCAAAACTCATCCTCCGGATATTTTGAAAATTCGTATATAGACTCCTTTTCCATCTTAAATTTATCGATTCTCTGTACCAATTGCCATGGCTTTGACTTTCCCAAGACTTGATTCTGTTCCACAGTTCTTTTTTGGACATTGGTGTGTACCTCATCCTCGGCAACCGAAATCAGTTGAACCCTGCTTTTCACCCCATCATATATCTGAGACAAAATCTCAATGTATTCCTCCTCCGTCACACTGCCCTCACAGGATAAAAATATAATTTTAGATGTGGAAGGCCGCTTGATCCGATAGGGATCTTCTATTGTAAACGGTTTACTTCTTCTATGAATTAACTGCATCCATCTCCCCCCTTATAACAGGAACTGCTCCAAATCTCCCATTCAGATATGCTTTCAGCACATCGCTGTCTTCATTTATATCAAAGTCAGACATCGGCTTTATCGTTGTTTCTCCCGTCAGTTTTTTCTCGACAAACCATATCTCGTCCTGAGAAAAACTATTTAAATCAATAAGATTTACGTCATGCGCTGTATATATAATCTGGTTATTGGTATCTGCACTGCGATCCAGGAATAAATTAAGCAGGTATTTCGATAATCTTGTATGAAGACTCCGATCAATCTCATCTACAAGATAAAGGCTTGCTGCCTTCTTGTCCATAGCAAACAGCATAGGCAGCAGATCCAATAGTCTTTGAGTCCCATCAGATTCATCTTCCAGATCAAATTCAACACTTTTGGAATTTAATCTATGCTCAAACTTAATTTGGACAAGCATCATACGATTTTCTTTTTTCTCGCCAAACAGGTAATACTTTCCACCGATGTGGAACATGCCATGTCCTTTCTCTTCAACATCCTGTATTAATTTTTTAGGCAAATGTGACTTTTCAGCAAAATCATGAAAATCAATTTCATCACTTACTGCTGATACACGCACGACACCGGTATCCATTTTATTTAAGCTGTCAGATATAAATTTTTGAAAATCGGTATCTCTGCTGATCCGAATAGGCAAAAATCTTATTTTTGTATTGGGAAAAATCACCTGAATCGACCGAAACCATTCCATTACCGGCTCTACACGCTTTATTCCATTGTCATATAATTTATATAAAAACAATTGATTTTTTTGTTTCTCTTTAATTGTTTCCTTTAACAGCTCTGCTAAATTCCGATTTTTGGAATTCTTACGTGCAAAGGTAGATGTAATTTCTATTTTTGTTTTTTCTTCTGTATCCGTCTGCCTTTCAAAGAGAGGAGCAAAGCCGTTCTGCGTAAGAAGCATCAGCCATTCCTCATAAACCTGCCTGCCGTCAAGAGAAAAGCCGTACTCGTATATTTCATTATCCTCTGCCAAAAATGTAAATTGAAAGACAGACTGCCCATCCAAATCCTCAAAATCACCTTTGAACTGATTTAGTCCTGTCCCTTTGCCTGAAGGTGTCCCATCTACCACAAAGCTTCTTGCATAGTCAATGGACTCAACAAAGCTGCTTTTTCCAGAAGCGTTAGGTCCATAAAACGCTCCTCTTTTCAATATTTTCCAGGTTCCTGCCTTTGTCTGAATCGTTTTTGTGTACTTTTCATCTATATCCGGTTTTGTTGGAAACATACTGAAATCAATGTTATGTCCGATTGATTTAAAATTTGATACACTATACTTTAACAGCATTATTACACCTCATTTTTCTATCTTTGATCTCTTTACCGATATTCTAATATAAAATCGCCCCATTATTATTATAAGCAAGAAGCTTTATGGAATCAACTGAATTTTCTCCTTTATGTAGCGTGTATCTCCCCCATCATCGGCGTCCTATCCCATATACACACAACAGCTTTATCCCCCATAGCACCAGCAGATGCACCGGATAAAACCAATAAAAGAAGCCCTTCGGAAGCTTTGTCGCTCCCTCCTGCTTCCGGGGCGAGTAAAGCCGCACAGCAGGTAATGCCAGCACTGCCGCTGTCTCCAGCCAGCTCTGGCACAGACAGATCAACGGAAATACCCGGAGCAATGTTCCAAAGTCATACCGGCATACATAAAATGCCACGATCATCAAAACTCCCCACACACTGTAATCACAACGAAGAAGGAGCGCAGCTCCCATTCCCGCCAGCACCGGCAAAATATCCGCCACGTACCTCCGGGTTCCCTTCCACCGCCTTCCGGCCGCTTCCAGCCCCCAGAGCACCGTCAGGCCGGTCCCCAGGGTAAAAAATACATTCTGCCTGCTCCAGTCAGCCCCCACGCCGGAAAACGCCAGATCATAGGGAATCTCTGAGATCAGAGCAAAGCACCAGAGACGTGCCAGATACCTTCCTCTGCTGTGGGTATACTGAAACCCTTCCACCAGCAGGAAACAGATCAATGGAAAGGAAAGCCTGCCTATTCCGCGCAGCAGAAAATACAGCACCGGCATTCTGTGCTGTGATACAAACATATATCCAATGTGATCGATCACCATGGTCCATATGGCGATCCCTTTCAACTGATTCCGGGATAATGTTACAAACATAAAAATCTCCATTCTGCAGCGTTCTTAATTCCTTATATAGGAAAGAACCTATCCACATCAATGAATAGGTTCTTTCCTCGGGTTGGGCTGTTATAAATAACAGTTAGCAGTCTGTAGGGGAATCGAACCCCTGTTTTCGCCGTGAGAGGGCGACGTC
>CAKRHP010000011.1 GCA_934339135.1 uncultured Lachnospiraceae bacterium
TAGATGAAACAAGCCACATAGGGATAATGCTCGGTGGCTTGTTTTGAAAATGGTTAATTTAAATCTTATAATTTCGGTTTTCGTCTTCTCCGTTTCCTATGTTCCTTTGCCGGCTTGGAACGTGAAAATATTTCTTTTTGAAAGAAGGAGAGGTGTTTCATAGAAATGGATGGTGGGTGGATTGGTTCTATCTTCCTACTTTTGATACGGAGACAGATGGATCACAGCCTGATTTTAAAAAATGTAACGATGCGTATTATGATTTGTATGAGGCGGAGCATTTGAATAAACTTGTTGATCAGGCGATAGAAGGATTGAAGATTATGAGAGGCAGAGTTTGTGAGAAAGTTCACAAATGTGGATAGTAACGAAATGTCCCCAATATGAAATATGACGGTGAAGGAAAAGGAGCAGTATAATGGAAAAGATAAATAAAAACTCGATTTATATTACTGGAGCATAAATAATGTTGTCTCAAAAGGAGACTAATACAGAGGGAAAATTGTACATGCTGATAGGTATCAAAAATAAAGAATGGAGGAAATCCTATTTGAAAAAGAAAAAAATGAAGTAACAATCCGTTCCAGTGCAGCAGAATATCTGACCTATGTTGCCACTGTTGGCGACCAACAGGACAGTTTTGAAATGCGCTACGAGGATGAGAATATATGGCTGACACAGAAGATGATGGCCACGTTATATGATGTGAATGTTCGTACAATTAATGAACACATTAAAAAAATTTATTCAGATTCAGAATTTATTCTGCGGTATATTTGCCGTAGGTGGGAACTATAATTTAACGCGTAACAATTGACATAACTGGATTTTTTTGAGTCAGTAAGTAAAGCTTTTTATTATTTCCATCGACATCTTCATAACTATCTGAGAAAATTAAAGTGTTCATCTGAGCATAGCCTCTAAAATTTTCTGAAAAATAATTTGATAGATTTCTGTCTGAGAAAGTATTCTGTTTATTAGAATCTGTACGGTGTAATTATTAATGATTGCTGACAGAGGCAGTGTATTTAAGAAAATGTCAATCATATACCACATTTTTATAAAGATTTAATTTACAAAATACACAAAAGTGAGAAGAATTCACATATAAATGTTGATTTTTCGGGAAAACTGTATATACTAGTAAGTAGAAAAGATGAGGTGGTAATCATGTTAATTCAATTTAATTTTAAAAATTTCAAATCATTTAGAGAAGAAGTTTCTTTGGATTTGTCTGCAACAAAGATGACAGAATTCTCCGAGAGAGTAGTGATTGTTGGTGGTGAGAAAATCTTGCCGGTTGCAGCTATTTATGGTGCAAATGCAAGTGGAAAGTCCAACATATACAATGCGTTTGAATATATGTCTGAATATGTTGCAGAGTCCTTCAAATATGGTGATGAAGAGGAGAAATTCGAAGAATTTAGGCCGACTCCATTCTTGTTTGATTCTACTTCTACTGATGCTGAATCCAGCTTCGAGGTCTATTTCACATTACCGGGAGACGATTCGGAAAGAACTTATAATTATGGCTTTTGTCTTGATAAGGAAGGCGTGACGGAAGAGTGGCTTAATTCCAGAGCAAAAACAGCCAGAAAATTTAGTACAGTATTTTATCGTGGAACAAAGGAAGAGGAGCTTGACTTATCCGGATTTCCAAAAGCCAGCAGGGATAATATTCAGGTTGCTTTGGAAAAGCAGGTGCTTGTGATTTCGTTGGGAGCGAAGTTGAAGATAGAGAAGTGTAAGGTGATCAGAGATTGGTTTCTAATAAACGAATTTGCTGATTTTGGCGATCCTTTTACTAATTTTTTTATGTCACGAAGATTGCCAAAGGGATTTGTCGAGGATAAGGGTGTACAACAGAAGGTTGTGGAGTATTTTTCATCTTTTGATGAGCATATCAGGGACTTTAGAATTGAAAAGGTTCCGCAGGAGGATGAGTCGAAGGAAGAGAGATATAAGATTATTGCACTTCACAAGAAAATTGATTCTGATGAAATGGCAGAAATTCCTTTGGGGCTGGAGTCTGCAGGAACTTTGAAAATGTTTGCGTTATATCCGGAATTGCAGGAAGTAATAGAAAAAGGTAGTGTATTCTTTATAGATGAATTAAATGCCCGTCTGCATCCGCTGCTTGTAAGAAATTTCCTGCTTACATTTTTGAATCCGGAAATTAATATCAATCATGCACAGCTTGTGTTTACAACCCATGATACCTGGCAACTGTCGAATCAGTTGCTTCGCCGTGATGAAATCTGGTTTGTTGAAAAGGATGAAAGGGGTGTATCTACTTTGTATTCGTTGGCAGATTTTGTGGATGAAGATGGTTCACGCATCCGTAAGGACGAAAGTTATGAGAAAAATTATCTGCTTGGAAAATATGGTGCAGTTCCGACCTTAAAGAGCATTGATATATTTAAGGAGGAATAAGTATGGCCAAAAAGGACAGAACAGGTAACAGAAAGACGCGAGAACAGAGAAAACGATTTAAGGTACCGGAATTGGGTTATTATTTAATTGTAACGGATACAGAGGCTACGGAACGGTGTTATTTTGCCGGTTTGTATAAGGAGTTGCCGGAAGAGGTTAAGAATAAAATTGTAATAAAGGTTGTAGAGACCAAGACGCGTACAATGATTGACAAATGTTTGGAACTCACTGCTTACGATGCACAATATCGTATTCCATGGATTGTATTTGATAGAGATCAGGTGCAGGGATTTGATGAAATTATTACAGAGGCGATGAGCAAGGGGATACAGGTGGGATGGTCTAATCCGTGCTTTGAAATATGGATGTATGCATATTTTGGTGCAATGCCGGCGATCCAGGATTCATGGACTTGCTGCTCGGATTTTGGACGAGTATATGAAAAGAAAACGGGACAGAAGTATTCAAAAGCAGATGAGCAAATGTACGAAAAACTGTGTAAAGATGGGGATGAAGAAAAAGCAATTCAGATAGCACAACAGAAACAGGAACAGTGTATTAGAGAAGGCAAGACAAAACCATCTGAAATGTGCCCGTGTACAACGGTACATGAATTGGTGAAGGAGATTAAAGGCAAGGTGAATGTGTGAAAAATACGTCTTTATTGGCAAAGCATGTTGGAAACACGAAACGGAGAAGACATCGAATATGAACGAGCAGGAATATCTGAACAGAGTGAAAGCAATTATAAAACATACGATAACTGTGCATGGAGTATCACCTGTGCCCCTGACGCAGTTTTAACGCCCCATGCCCTTGCTGTAAATCCGGAGCTGCAAGGGAAAGGCATCGGTAAGGTTGTGGTAGAAAATATATTGAACCTTGCAAGGGCAGAACACAAAAAGCTGTACGCCTGGATGTCCTTGGTGCCTGCAAGCCGGCAGAACGACTTTATATAAGCTGCGGATTCAAATTTGTAGAAGCCAAAGAAATGTATTACGAAGACACCGGATGGACAGAGTTCAAAATGTTTGAGCTGAACTTATAAACTCAAACTTTGGAGGATGAATATTTTGCCCGCAGAGAGAAAATATCGTTGAGAGAGGAGAATTATATGAGCCATACAGAAAATATAACCAGATTGGAGCAGTTTATTAAAATGATGACAGGTCACTTTGATAATCGGGAACAGTTTCAAAAAATGAAGGAAGCAGGAGAGATATATCCGTATGCGGAGCATGTTAATACACCGTGTAACAATAAAATACAAGATCTGCCGGCAGATTTTTCCGGCATATTCATTGTGGAAGAAAGTTATTATCAAAGCCAGGGAAAACGTCATTCTTCGCCACATTTGTTTTTGTTGACAGAGCAGGATGAGGGGATTATGCTTTCTTCCTATGAAATTCCGGAAGGAGAGGATAAGAATACATTTTCCTACGAAACAATGAAAAATGTAAAATACAGCTCATTGAAAAAGTCAGAAAAATTTACTCCGGCTTTGTATCACGAAAAGGATGGTACATGGGAAGGAGGCAGTGTAAGCCAGTTTTCGCCGATAATGATATTTCGATTATGGGAGAAATTTTCTGATACATGTCTGGAAGTATCGGAGAGTATGGAAGTGAATGGAAAACGTACATTTGGATATGATGCTCCTATTATTTATAAAAGGGTATAAAATCAAAACATTTGTACCTATGCAGATTCAATCTCATAGGTAAATCCGGCATCGGTGATCGTTTTGAGAGTACCGTCAATGCTCTGACCGCCCTCTGTCAGATACCCGGAAGCAAATATAGAATCCACCACGCTTAAAAGCTTCTTTTCCTGTCCCTTAAAATAGACTTCTCTTCCGGCAGCACAGCGGATATCTGTCTCTGGAACCAGAAGTCTGGCAAGGCAGAGTACCTTCAGACAATATTCGGTGGTCAGTCCGGAAGTGTCGGCATTTTCAAGGGGAGTGCCCTTGATCGGCAGCAGGAAATTGATCGGAAGTGCCTCCGGCTGGATCTCCCGCAGCTCCAGAAGCATATCTGCGATATCTTCTTTGCTTTCGCCCAGACCCACAATACCGCCACTGCAGATCTCAAAGCCGAGTCTCTGGAGCATATGGATATTTTCCACGCGCTGCTCAAAGGTGTGCGTGGTACAGATATTATGGTAGAAGGAACGGCTGCTGTTCAGATTATGGTTGATACGGTCAAGTCCGGCATCCTTAAGCATTTTTGCCTGCTTTTCTGTCAGAAATCCGATGGAGCAGCAAAGGTGTGTTCCGTTTTCTTTCATTTTGCGGATGCGGCGGGCTAATTCTTCGATTTCCTGATCGGTAAATTTCATACCGCTTAAGCCGATGCAATGTCTGGACAAATGATGTTCATTGACAAAGTCGTTGTTGTGATACAATTTATCCTCATCGACCCATTTATATTTATCAATATCTGCTTTGGAACGGCAGGACTGGGCACAGTAAGCACAGTCCTGGGAACAGTTGCCGCTTCGTGCATTGGTCAGGATATGGATGCTGACACGGTTTCCCTTGTATTTGTATCGTAAAGCGGAAGCGCGGTCGATCAATTCCTGAAGCTGATCATCCGGTGTATTTAAAATGGCAATGGCATCCTCTCTGGTAAGAACAGGGTCTGCCTCTTTATCATATGTTGTATTCATAAATATCCTCCATTCGCATAATAACATAACAATTTGCACGCTTTTTACTGTAACACAGAAAAAAGTAAATTGTCAACCGAAACAACGAAATGGTTGACGAAAGGAAAATTACGAAATATTTGTTCTGTGTTTTATTAGCATTTTTTAGGTAATTTTATATTGTCCCTTTCACGCATTGCACAATCATCCCATTTGTGTTACAATAAGAAAAACGCAGCGCGAGGAGGAAGGGCAATGGACACAGCAAAGGTTATCAGAGAGTTGAGAGAAGAAACCGGAATGTCGAAGAGACAGTTTTCAGAGCATATCGGTATTCCGTTACGTACACTGGAGGACTGGGAGGCAGCCAGACGTACTCCACCGGAGTATATTCCACGGTTAATTGGGTATCAATTAAAGTATGAAGCGTTGATCGCAGAAAGAGAGGGCAAGTAACATGTTTAATATTGCAATCGCACAATCCGGAGGACCGACAGCAGCGATCAATGCGACTTTGGCTGGAGTATTTGCAAGGGCAGAAAAGACAGAGGAGGTCGATGAGATTTATGGTGCCCTCAATGGCATCGAGGGGATTTTGAACGATCATCTCATTAATCTCCGGCACATTATTATGAACGAGGAGGATAAGGACCTTCTGATGAAGACTCCTTCTACGATCCTTGGCTCCTGCCGGTACAAGCTTCCGGCTTTGGAGGAGGATGACTCTCAGTATAAAATCATTGTGGAGAATCTTCAGAAGCATCACATCAAGGTGTTTTTCTATATTGGCGGCAATGACTCCATGGATACCGTGATGAAGCTGGATGCGTATCTTAAGCGGGAGCAGATTGACATTTGTGCTGTAGGTGTACCAAAGACCATTGACAACGATCTGATGGAGACGGATCATACGCCTGGGTTTGGTTCTGCGGCGAAGTATGTGGCGATCTCTTTGCAGGAGATTATCAGAGACAGCCGTGTTTATTCCATTCCATCGGTTACTATTGTGGAGATCATGGGAAGGGATGCCGGATGGCTTGCTGCCTCATCCTGTGTCCTTCGGGCGAATGGCGAGCCGGCACCACATCTGATCTATCTGCCGGAGAGTCCATTTACTTTAGAGCAGTATATTCAGGATGTGAAAAATGCTATGACCAGATATAAGGCAGTCATCATTGCTGTTTCGGAGGGAGTGACATTTCCGGATGGTGGGACGGAGAATCAGGCAAAGGATGCCTTTGGTCATACACAGAATGCCGGCATTGGAAAGAAGCTGGAGGAGTACACGGCAAAGCATTTTCAGTGTAAGGTGCGCTCCATTGAATTGAATGTGATGCAGCGGTGCAGCAGCCACGCCGCTTCTCTGACAGACCTGGAGGAGTCGGAGCGTATTGGCGGAGCTGCCGCAGAGTTTGGCATTGAGTATCATCAGAGCGGTATTATGGCTGCTTTTAAGCGGATCAGCAATAATCCTTACCGGGTAGAGATCATTCCATGTCCTGTTCAGGATGTAGCCAATAAGGAAAAGAAGTTCCCGGTGGAATGGATCTCTCCGGAGGGCAATAATGTCACGGTAGATGCATTGAATTATTTTCTGCCGCTGATCAAGGGAGAGACGGTGCTCAAGTACAAAAACGGCATTCCGATGCATTTCCGGATCGACCAGTAGTAAAGTACCGATACAGGAAAGCAGACACTAATAATTTGTAGAACAACAAACACGAAAAATTAATATGGAGAAATCAGGACCGGTATGTTAAAATAAAAAGAACAGCTACCGGCTGAAAATTATGAGAAAAGGACAGGGATATTATGTTATTAGAAGAAATCAGAAAGAAAATCGTAGATTATGGAAATCAGCTTATTTCATCCGGCCTTACCATTGGAACCGCCGGAAATATCAGTATTTATGATCCGGAGACAGGATATATGGCGATCAGTCCTTCCGGCATACCATATGCGCAGACGACTCCGGAGGATGTCGTTGTTATGGATCTCAGGGGCAACGTTGTGGATGGAAAGCGTAAGCCTTCCAGTGAGAATGGACTTCATGCAGCATTTTATCTGGAAAAGCCGGATGCCCGTGCAGTGGTTCATGCACATTCTATGTACTGCACCACACTTGCCTGTGCCGGTGTTGATCTGAAAGCAACGCATTATGCGATCGCAGATACCGGTGTGGCTACCGTACCTACGGTGCCTTATTTTACATATGGTACACCGGAGCTTGCCGATGCGGTTCGTGAGTGTCTCCGCGGAACAGACAGCAAGGCTCTTCTCATGGCAAATCATGGTATGGTTGCTTATGGTGATTCTCTGGAGAAGGCATTTGCAGTTGCCATGACATGTGAGTGGTGTGCGCAGGTTGAGTGGCGTGCAATGGCGATTTCGACTCCGAATGTACTTACGGACGAGCAGATGGCAGAGGTGATCGAGCACTATAAAACCTATGGCCAGGCAAAAGAAGACGGAAAGAAATCACAGGGATACTTTGGATAGGAGATATTTGTGCCTGCGGTCCGCATCCGGAGCTTGCGGGTAGAGAAAGGAACAAAAGCTTAATATGTACGAGTTTAAAGAGGAGTTTAAGACAGGGATTGATCAGATCGATCAGGAGCATAAACGTCTTTTTGAGATTGCGGATCAGATATATGAATTAAAGAATAAAGAATTTGTTCACGACAAATACGATGAGATCCGTTCGATCTTAGAGGAACTTCGGGATTACACAGATACACATTTTGCACATGAGGAAGCCTATATGGAGTCTATTGGCTACAAAAACATGTTTATGCAGAAGGTACAGCATGATGCATTGCGCCGGCAGATGGCAGAGTGGGATCTGGATTCCATTGACGAGCATCAGGAGAAAACGATTGATGAGATTCTGTCCATTGTGACAGACTGGCTTGTGGACCATATTCTTACGTATGATAAGGAGATTGGCAGGTAAGAATCAATTCCCCGGCGGGACAAAGTGTCCTGCCGGGGTACTTTTTTAGAGCATAGGAAAATGCTTGTAACATAAAGGAAAGCCAATGAGAATTGCAAAGCAATTCTTGGAGTGGTCAATCGGTCAAAATACACAAAAATATAAAAAATTACAAGAAAAAGTTGACAAAATGCCACATCGGCGATACAATATTTATGTAAATGAGGTGTGCAACTTTGATATATTTTTTGAAAATCAAAGGGTATTCCGCAAAAATATTATAATCACAGGAGGACGATACAATGAGAAAGACAATTAAGAGAGTATTTTCAGTAGCATTAGCAGCTGCCGTTGCTGTTTCAGGTGTTGCTTATACAGGAGCAAAGGCTAGTGCAGCCAAAAGCTATAAGGCAGTTATGGGTTACGCAGATGACAAATGGAATTGGGATGGTGGTAACGATTCTTCTAAGGATACCAACAAGACTGCAGTTACAGTAAAGAACAAGAAGGGGACCAATACTTATACAGTAGTTCTTAAGAATAAGAAGTCAAAGAATCGGGCTGCTCAGGTATTCTATGTTGATATCAAGAATATTCTTAAGGATCATAAGGCAAATAAGATTAAGGTTTCCGGTGTTTCTGTAAAATGCGATGGTAAGACTGTTTCCGGTATGAAGGCTGTTGCTGCAGGTCAGCTTGAGAAGAAAGAGGATCCAAACAAATATCGTATTTCTATTTACAACAGAGTAGGAAATAAGCAGAATGGTGATAAGACTGCAGGTTATCCGACAAGTTATGGTAAGAAGTTCAAATTTAAGAAGAGCATTTCTGTTACATTTAAACTTACAATTAAATAATGACAGACAGAAAATGAATGCAAAGTGAATTTGCTTACTCTTTTCTCTATTATAAATGAGGGGTCGTTGTGTAAAAGCAGCGGCCCTTCAATTTTGTTGACCACATTCTTTGTTTCATGTTATAATTAAACAATATGGGAAAAATGTTGGAAAGGAGAAGTCCATGGCAGAGAAAAAGACGGTACAGACCAGAAAAACGTCTGGTTCAAGATCAGGAAAAAGAAAGACATCCGCCGCAAAACCGGCACAAAGCAGTGTGAATATTGCTGCAGTGGTAAAGAAATTGAAAGAGCCCCTTGTGTTTGGTCTGGATATAGGTACCCGCAGTATTGTTGGAACCGTAGGATATCGTACATCCACTAATAGATTTGTTGTAGTGGCGCAAGAGTCGGTGGAACATGAAACCAGAGCGATGCTGGATGGACAGATCCATGATATACAAGCTGTTGCGGATACGATCATTCAAGTGAAGCAGAAACTGGAACAGCTGCTTGGCGGCAGAAAGCTGACAGATGTCTGTATTGCAGCAGCAGGGCGTGTTTTAAAGACGGTGGTAGCGTCCGCAGAGATGCATTTCAATTATGAAACGGTTGTGACCAATGAACATGTTTATTCTTTGGACATGCTTGGTGTGGAAAAGGCATATGACCTGTTGCGGCAGGAACAGCAGAAAGAGGATATTCATTTTTATTGTGTAGGGTATTCTGTGATTCGGTATTATCAGAATGATTATCCGATTACAAATCTGGAAGGGCACAAAGCCAATACGATCCGAACAGAGCTGATTGCCACCTTTCTACCGGATGAGGTGGTGGATGGACTTTATGCAGCAGTGGAGAAAGCGGGACTTTATGTGGCGAATCTTACGTTGGAGCCTATTGCGGCCATGAATGTAGCGATACCGGAGAAGTTTCGTTTATTGAATATTGCTTTGGTGGATGTGGGAGCGGGAACTTCTGATATATCCATCACTAATGATGGCAGCATTATTGCTTATGGAATGATCCCGTCGGCGGGAGATGAGATCACGGAGACGCTGGCAAGACATTATCTGCTGGACTTTGGCGAGGCGGAGAAAATGAAATGTCAGAGTACTCTGCGAAAGCAGGTGACAGTGCATGATATTATGGGGATGTCTCATAAAGTTGCTTCCGAAGAGATCGCAGAGGTTGCGGAACCGGTGGTTCGCGAGATCACAACCAAGGTTGCAGAACGGATTAAAGAGCTGAATGGCGGCAAGACAGTCAGTGCGGTATTTGTGGTAGGTGGTGGAGGTAAGATAACAGGTTTTGAGGAAAATCTTGCAGAGGCACTTGGTCTACCGAAGGAGCGTGTAGCACTGAGGGGTTCCGAGGTCATGGGACAGATTGAGTTTCTGCAAAAAAACATTAAAGTAGATTCTCTGTTGGTGACACCGGTTGGTATTTGTCTCAACTATTATGAGCAGAAAAATAATTTTATTTTTGTGACAATAAATGGGGAGCGTATCAAACTCTATGACAACAGTAAGCTTACGGTTGTAGATGCGGCGATGCAGATGGGATATCCTAACGAGGATCTTTTCCCGAAAAGAGGAAATGCACTGAATTATTCTGTGAATGGAGAAAAGCGGATGAAACGGGGAGAATCGGGAGATTCCGCAGTGATTATTCTCAATGGCAGGGAAAGTGCATTAAGTGATGCTCTTTCACAAAATGATAAGATTGAGATCCAGGCATCGACGTCAGGAAAAAATGCCATGATGACAATAGGAGAGATTCCGGAATATCAGTCTGCGATTCATTTTATATTTAACAGAAAACCCATTACCTGTCCGAGATTTGTACAGGTGAACGGAGAACTGGTATCTCAGTATTATGAGATAAAAGAAAATGATGAGATAGAAATTCTGGAGTATTATACGTTGGAACAGGTGCTGGAATTTATGGACATTGTCTGTAGAGGAAAGGCGTATGTCAATAATGCACTGGCAGATATGGAGACGAAGGTGTATGATAATTTTACTATCGCCTGTGAGATCAAAAAGGACGAGCCAAATTATCAGAAGCTGATGGAAGAATATGGGGAAGGCCAGGTTCCGGAAGCTGTTTTGAATGGTCAGATGCAGGAAGCGGAACAGGTGGCGGAAGGTTATGCTGCCGGAGAAGAGCAGCCGGTTTCCGGTTTGCAGAAAGAGCCTGCGGAAAGCCTGGACTTGCCGGTAACAGTGAATGGAGACACAGTGATACTCAGAAATAAAAAGGAATACATTCTGGTAGATGTTCTTGATTTTTATCCGTTCGATCTGTCTGTGGCGAAAGGCAATCGTCTGGAAACCCTGATCAACGGTGTATCCTCTGATTTCACGTCACCGGTCCATGAGAACGATGAGATCAAAATATACTGGGTATGATGATTAGATTATAAAAGGCACGATATGTACAGATCGTGTGTATTGAATTATGGAAAAGGAAAGGAAGACAGGAGCATGCAGGTATGTAGTATTGCCAGCGGCAGCAGTGGCAATTGCATTTATATAGGAGACGGAGATTCCAGAATTCTGATCGATGCGGGAGTCAGCCGCAAAAGGATCGTGGATGGTCTCAAGTCAATTCATGTATCGCCGGAAAGTCTTGATGCGATTTTTGTGACACATGAACATACGGATCATATCCAGGGGATTCCCATGATGACAAAGTATTTTCATGTACCGATTTATGGCACGGCAGGTACTTTGGATGGGATCCGTCAGAAGGACAGCAAAGGTCTTGTGACTATGGAGCATTTATATCAGGTTTATGCGGATCGCCCGGTGACCATCGGTAGTCTGGAGATTACACCGTTTCATATGTCCCACGATGCGGCAGATCCGGTGTGTTATACGGTGGAGGCATCAGGACATAAGGTTAGCATGGCAACAGATTTAGGTGTGTATGATGATTACACGATCTCTCATCTGGAGGGAAGCGAGGTCATTCTTCTGGAAGCAAATCATGATATCAGTATGCTGGAGACAGGACCATATCCGTATTCGTTAAAATGCCGTATTTTAAGTGAGCGGGGTCATTTGTCCAATGAGGATGCGGGAGAGCTTTTATGCCGGCTTCTGCATGATGATCTGAAATATATCTTTCTGGCACATTTATCGAAGGAGAATAATTATCCGGAGCTTGCCTATGAGGCAGTCAAGTGTAAGCTGTGGGAAGAACTGGGGATGAATACACTGCCTTTTGATCTGTCAGTGGCGAAGAGAGACAAGCCTTCCAAGCTTGTGCTGACAGGCGGGAGTGAGCAGGATATGGAGACCGGGCAGTTGTCTCTGGATTTTCTGGAATCAGCCCTGTAATATAACAGATACCAATTAATAAATTATGTTTTTTAATAAATAATTTAAAATATAAGAAAATAAAAGCCGAAGTGGCGACAGCCGCAAGGCGGAAATGAGGGAATCATGAGAAAGATTGTAGTTACAGTAGTTGGAAAAGACAGTGTTGGAATTATTGCAAGAGTATGTACCTATCTTGCGGATCATCAGGTAAATATTCTGGATATTTCCCAGACCATCGTAGACGGTTTCTTTAACATGATGATGATCGTGGATACAGCAAAGTGCAGTAGTGATTTTGATACCTTTGCGGCAGACCTGGAAGAGATTGGGAAAGATCTTGGCTGTATCATTCATGCACAGCGAGAGGATATTTTTGACCAGATGCACAGAATATAATGAACTCTGACGAGTTCATATTAGAAGTTGCTTCGCAACTTCGCTGTACTAGTGATGTTACACTGATGGCTCCGAAATCTGGGGCTGGAGAGACGTGGAGGATGACAATGATAAACATAAATGAAGTTTTAGAGACCAATAATATGATCGAGAAGGAGAATCTCGATGTGCGTACCATTACGATCGGTATCAGTCTTTTAGAGTGTATCGATAGTGATCTGGACGCGTTAAATGAAAAAATCTACAACCGCATCACGACGGTGGCAAAGGATCTGGTGCCGACCGGACAGGCGATTGAGCGGGAATATGGAATTCCGATCGTTAACAAGAGAATTTCGGTAACTCCGATCGCACTGGTGGGTGGAGCCGCATGTAAGAAGCCGGAGGATTTTGTGACGATCGCAAAGACTCTGGACAGGGCAGCAAAGACCCTTGGCATCAATTTTATTGGTGGATACAGTGCTCTTGTGTCCAAGGGAATGACCGAGGCGGATGAGCTGTTGATCCGCTCTATTCCGCAGGCTCTGGCAGAGACTGATTTTGTCTGCAGTTCTGTTAATCTGGGCTCCACCAAGACCGGTCTGAATATGGATGCGGTCAAGATGATGGGCGAGATCATTCTGCAGGCAGCAGAATACACAAAGGAGAATGACAGCATTGGCTGTGCAAAGCTGGTAGTATTTTGTAATGCACCGGATGATAATCCGTTTATGGCAGGTGCATTCCACGGTGTTACCGAGGCAGATGCGATCATCAATGTGGGTGTCAGTGGACCGGGTGTTATGAGAAAGGCACTGGAGGCAGAGCATGGCACCGATTTTGGTTCTCTTTGCGAGACCGTAAAAAAGACAGCATTTAAGATTACCCGTGTAGGCCAGCTGGTGGCAAGAGAGGCGTCTAAGAGACTGAATATTCCGTTTGGTATTATTGATCTTTCTCTGGCTCCGACTCCGGCGATCGGTGACAGTATCGCGGATATCTTTGAGGAGATGGGACTGGAGCGTGCCGGTGCCCCTGGTACTACAGCAGCACTTGCTCTTTTGAATGATCAGGTGAAAAAGGGCGGTGTTATGGCATCCTCTTACGTGGGCGGCTTAAGTGGTGCATTTATTCCGGTCAGTGAGGATCAGGGCATGATCAATGCAGTGCTGGATGGAGCGTTGACCTTAGAAAAGCTTGAGGCGATGACCTGCGTATGTTCGGTAGGTCTTGACATGATCGCTATTCCGGGAGATACTAAGGCAACCACGATTTCCGGTATTATTGCGGATGAGATGGCGATCGGTATGGTGAACCAGAAAACGACTGCGGTTCGTCTGATCCCTGTGATCGGCAAGAAGGTTGGAGATAC
Organism: uncultured Lachnospiraceae bacterium; assembly: GCA_934339135.1. GTDB lineage: Bacteria > Bacillota > Clostridia > Lachnospirales > Lachnospiraceae > Jutongia. Next base: position 13,926 of record CAKRHP010000011.1, read on the forward strand.
CGTTGAGTTTGGCGGTTTATTGGGTTACGCACCGGTTATGCCGGTTAATTCCTTTGATTGCAGTGCGTTCATTAACAGAGGTGGACGTATTCCGGCACCAATCCACAGCTTTAAAAATTAAGTTCAGATGGGACAGGGCACTGCTCTGTCCTGTTGTGATTTGACAAAACTAAATGGAGATTCCTATGAAAGACAAAGAAAAAAAAGAGATTCCGGAGATTTCGGATGATATGCCAAAGACAAAGAGAATACCTGTGTGGGCCAAAATTGTGATCGGTGTCGTGGCAGCACTTGCTGTTATTATTGGGATTGCTTATGGTGTGTTCAGCTATAATTATGATAAGATCTATGTCAAAAATAATGACGATGAAAAGGCGCAGGAAGAGTATTTTGATCAGGACACCGGCATTGAGGATCTGAAGGAGATCGATCCGGACAAGATCCATCTGGACAGTGCGGACGGTGTGACCCAGTCAAAGGACGTGATCAATATTCTGGTCTGCGGTGAGGAAGCCATCGGCGGAGGCCGTGGCAGAACAGACAGTATTATGATCGCTACAGTGAATCGGAAAGACGGAGCTCTGCGCCTGACCTCGATCATGCGTGATACCTATGTGCAGATACCGGGCTTTTCCGACAATAAGATCAATGCAGCTTATCACAATGGCGGTATGAAAACTCTGTTAAAAACAATCCGAAAAAATTTTGGCATTGACGTGGATGGATATGTACTTGTAAATTTTGATTCTTTCCAGCAGGTGATCGAAGCACTGGGGGGCGTGGATATTAAGCTGGCTGAGGATGAGGTGGCATACCTGAATAAGACCAATTATATTTCTGAAAAATCCAACCGTACCCTTCATGTGGGTGTAAATCATATGAACGGCAATCAGGCATTGGGATATGCAAGGATCCGTTACGTTCAGAAGGATGGACAGTATGGAGATTTTGCGAGAACACTTCGTCACCGTACCGTAATGTCAGCCATTTACAAAAAGCTGATGAATAAGTCTGCGCTGGAACTCATTGCCATGGTGCCAAAGCTGATGCCGCTGGTTAAAACAAATATTGATAAGGCGGATCTGGTCAATTATCTGTATCAGGGTGTAGAGGTTCGAAGTCGTAATTCCAAGCTGGAGACCCTCAATGTTCCGGTAGAAGGAGCCTATAAGATTACCAGGGTACGTAGTATGTCGGTCATTTTGCCAAATTCTCTGGATAAAAATGTCAAGGCCATGCAGAAATTTATCTATGGAAGTGCTTTGGGACAGGAGAATGGTAAAGGCGCAGATATTACGGTGGGACAGTAATTTATTAAAAAAATGTGGGAATTCAGTTAAAAAGATTAAAATTGTATACAATTATACATTGACGCAATCCAAGCTTTGTGGTATAAATTTGAAAGGAGATTTTCATATTTTACCAAGTATTACCAAGGAAAGGGGCAATTATTATGTCATTAGAATTATCCAGAAAAGCAGTAGCGGTAAAGCCATCTTCAACATTGGCGATCACCGCAAAGGCAAAGGAACTGCGTGCGCAGGGAAAGGACGTTGTAGGCTTCGGCGCAGGAGAGCCGGACTTTAATACACCGGAGAATATCTGTGATGCTGCAATTCAGGCAATTCATGATGGATTTACAAAATATACACCGGCTTCCGGAACGAACGAGCTCAAGGAAGCTGTTTCCAAGAAATTTAAGTCATTCAATGGTCTTGATTATGCACCGGATCAGATTGTGATCAGCAATGGTGGAAAGCATTCTCTGACCAATATTTTTACAGCACTGATCAATCCGGGAGATGAAGTGATCATTCCTGCACCATTCTGGCTCAGTTATCCGGAGATCGTTAAGCTGGCCGGCGGTGTACCGGTGATCGTAAAGACAACCAAGGAGCAGAGTTATAAGCTTCAGGCAGAGGATCTGAAAAAAGCCATTACCGATAAGACAAAGGCGGTTGTATTGAATACACCAAACAATCCTACCGGAATGCTTTATACAGAGCAGGAGCTTCGTGCTATCGCTGATGTAGTTGTTGAGAGCGACATTTATGTAGTTGCCGATGAGATGTATGAAAATCTTGTTTATGGTGATCAGAAGCATATCAGCATTGCCTCCTTTGGTAAGGAAATTTATGACAGAACCATTACCTGCAGCGGTTTGGCAAAGAGCTATGCCATGACAGGATGGAGAATTGGTTATACAGGATCATCCAGGGAGATCGCAAAGATGATGAGCAGTGTACAGAGTCATCAGACCTCTAATCCAAACTCGATCGCCCAGAGAGCAGCAGTAGAGGCTCTGAACGGCCCACAGGATTCTGTGGCAAAGATGCATGCGGAGTTTGATAAGCGTCGCCAGTATATGTACAAGAGAATCTGTGCAATGCCTCATGTAAGTACCATTGAGCCGATGGGTGCATTCTATGTCTTCGTGGACGTCAGTGATGTTCTTGGTAAGGATTATAAGGGAACAAAGATCGAGGATACTTCCAAGATGGCAGAGATCCTGATCGAGGAGTATAATGTAGCAGTAGTTCCATGTGCTGATTTTGGATTTGCAGATCATATCCGTCTGTCATATGCAATCTCACTGGAGCAGATTGAGAAGGGACTGGATCGTATCGAGACTTTCCTGAAGGAATTGAAATAATTTATGAGAGAGATAAAAATGCCGGTGTTTATGAAGGATGCCGGGAATACAAAAGCACATAGTATGTGGGGAGAGATGGTGATCTTTGTCCTGTTGTATGTGATATCTATTTTCGTAGAAGCCATGGCCATGGTGCCAGGGCTTCTCGTATATATAGTCAGTAGACCGGATGCGGCATCCTGGTTTGGACAGGCTGGCAGCTCAGGGGCGGCAGAGAGTTTATGGAGCGGCAGCATAGATATGGATAAATACAGTGCATTGCTGCAGGCACAGCCGGAATGGCTGATGATCTATACCCTGTTTGCGGAGATTCTGCTGATCGCACTGTATGCCGGATACTGCCGCCTGATTGAGAAACGCTCCTTCTCTTCGATGGGCTTTATTAAGGATCATATGTTTTCTCAATATGTGAAGGGGCTTTTGTGGGCAGTGGTTCTTTTTGGCGGGGCGTATCTGCTCTGCGTGGGAACCGGAGCTTTGCACTTTGAAGGAGTGTCAGCCGGTATGATCCCCGGTTATATCGTACTTTACTTTGTAGGATATATGATACAGGGGATGGCAGAGGAAGTGATCTGCAGGGGATATCTTTTGGTTTCCATTTCACGGAATCATTCCGTCTGGTATTCTGTGGTCATCAGCAGTGGCGTTTTTATGGCAATGCATATGAGCAACGATCATGTGACACTGCTTTCCTTTATTAATATTTTCCTGTGTGGACTGCTGTTTGGTCTGATCTTTGTAGAGCGGGGGAATATCTGGATGGTGGCAGCTCTTCATGCCGGATGGAATTTCCTGCAGAATAATCTCTTTGGAATACCGGTCAGTGGTATGACGCAGGGAAACTCGGTCTTTACGACCACCTTTGTGGACGGAAGAAGTCTGATCAATGGCGGAGCTTTTGGAATCGAAGGCGGTATTGCGGTAACCGTGGTACTTGCTCTTGGCATTTATATCACGTATCGCCGTATGGACAGAAAAGGGATGCTGGTGGAACCGGAGGAGTATGGAAATCCGGATCAGACGGTGGCAGCAGCGGAACCAAAGCAGCAGAAGGAAACAGAAAATCTTTCCGGTCAGCCGGGTTATCCGAAGGAAGAGGACGATTACACGTCAATGCCTCTGAATCTGGATACGTTAAATCGTATTGAAACACAGAAACGGGAAGCGGGGATTGGGAAAGAGCCATCTGAAGAAACGGTAACATATCCAAGAAATACCGTGTTTAATGCGGATTATTTCAGGGAAAAGGATGAGGAGTAAAACGTCATATCCGTTGCATCAGATGGGGCATATATCTTTTAACCTCCATATCATAATTAGGAATAATAAAGGGATACCGATGATAACATCGGTATCCCTGTTTTGTTAATAATACATCTGCCTATGCGTCATGCTCACTTTTGCCTTCGCGCATGTTTTTGACAGCGGTGGAAAGCATCAGCTTGATACGGTTCAACTGGTTTACCTCGCTGGCACCCGGATCATAGTCAACGGCTACGATATTGGATTCCGGATACTGGCGGCGCAGCTCTTTGATAACGCCTTTACCTACCACATGGTTTGGCAGACAGCCAAACGGCTGGGTACATACGATATTTGGCACGCCGGAATGGATCAGCTCCAGCATCTCGCCGGTCAGGAACCAGCCCTCACCGGTCTGGTTCCCGCCGCTGACGATCGGTTCTGCATATTCTGCCAGCTTATTGATCCGTGTGGTTGGCTCAAAACGATTGCTGGCAGCCAGCGCGTCATTGGCAACCTTACGGTAATGTTCCAGATAGGAGATCAGGAAATTGTTAATATGTGCAGAGGATTTCTTTTTGCCCAGGTATTCTGCCTTAAAGTTGGCATTATACAGGCTGTACATAAAGAAGTCCAAAAGGTCAGGACAAACGGCCTCTGCTCCCTCTGCTTCCAGAAGCTCTACCAGATAATTATTGGCCAGTGGAAGGAATTTTACGAGGATCTCTCCTACAATACCAACCCGGGGCTTTTGGATATCTTTCAGTGGAAGCTCATCAAATTCTTTAATGATCTGACGGATATTCTTCTTAAATTCTGATTTACTTCCGTTACGGACAGCACGCTGTGCAATAGCTTTCCATTTCTCGTGAAGAGCATTGGCAGAGCCCGGAACCGCTTCATAAGGTCTTGTCTTATAGAGAACACGCATAAATACGTCGCCGTAGATCAATGCCTGAATGGCACGGTGTGCCATCTTCAGATTAATCTTTAAGCCGGGGTTCTTCTCGATACCGGCACTCATGGAAATAACCGGGATCTGTCCCATGCCTGCCTTTTCCAGAGCCCTTCTGATGAAACCAATATAATTGGTAGCACGGCATCCGCCACCGGTCTGGGTAATGATCAGTGCCACCTTATCCAGATCATATTCTCCGGATAACAGAGCCTCCATAAACTGACCGATGACGATCAGGGATGGGTAGCAGGCGTCATTGTTTACATATTTCAGACCGTAATCCACAGCAGCCGGTGTGCTAGGCAGGATCTTCAGCTTATAACCACAGGATGCCAGTGCCGGTTCCAGAATGTCAAAATGGATCGGAGACATCTGTGGCACAAGAACCGTGTATTCCTTACGCATTTCCTCGGTAAAGATAACTCTGTGATGTGCGGTGTCCACATTCGGCTGTGGCTGTATATTCTTGGCGGCACGTTCCTTGACGGCTGCCAGCAGGGAACGGATACGGATCCTTGCCGCTCCCAGGTTATTCACCTCATCGATCTTTAATACGGTATAGATCTTGTTCCGTTTCGTCAGAATATCGCTGACCTGATCTGTTGTTACCGCGTCCAGGCCACAGCCAAAGGAATTCAACTGAATTAAATCAAGATTTGACTGCGTACTTACGAATGATGCTGCCTGATACAGACGGGAATGATACATCCACTGATCCATAACGATGGTAGGACGATCCACCTTGCCAAGGTGTGAGATGCTATCCTCCGTCAGTACAGCAACACCGTAGGATGTGATCAGATCAGGAATACCGTGATTGATCTCCGGATCTGTATGATATGGACGACCTGCCAGAACGATTCCACGGCGGCCTGTTTCTTTCAGATACTGTAATACCTCCTCGCCCTTTTGCTCCATCTCCGTGCGGACTGCCTGCATTTCCTTCCAGGCAGCAGCGGCGGCGTGGCGGATCTCGTCTGCGGAGATGCCGTTTTCCTCGGTGAAATACTCTACCAGACGTTTTGTGGCGATCGCTTCACTTTCCAGGGAAAGAAATGGATTCTGGTATGTAATCTTGTCGTCACGGAGTTCTTCGATATTATTTTTGATATTTTCACCGTAGGAGGTGACGATCGGGCAGTTGTAATGGTTATTGGCGTCCTCTACCTCAGTACGCTCATAAGGAATACAAGGATAGAAGATATAGTCAATGCCCTGACGGATCAGCCAGGTTACGTGGCCGTGGGCAAGCTTTGCCGGATAACATTCGGATTCACTTGGGATAGACTCAATACCGAGTTCGTAGATCTTCCGGTTGGATTCCGGTGATACAACAACGCGGTATCCAAGCTCCGTAAAGAAGGTGAACCAGAATGGATAGTTTTCGTACATATTTAATACCCGTGGAATTCCAACGGTGCCCCGGACCGCATGCTCCTCGTCAAGAGAAGTATAATGCTGGAAAAGGCGTTTGTTTTTATACTCAAAAAGGTTTGGAATATGATCCTTATTTTTCTCCTTGCCAAGTCCCCGTTCGCATCGGTTTCCGGAAATGAACTGACGGCCGCCGGTGAAGCGGTTGATGGTGAGGAGGCAGTGGTTTGTACATCCCTTACATCTTGCCATGGAGGTCTCAAACTTCAGATCGTTGATCTGGTCAATGGTAAGCATGGTTGTCTCCTGGCCTTCATAATGGTTTCTGGCGATCAGTGCAGCGCCAAAAGCTCCCATGATACCGGCAATGTCCGGGCGGACTGCCTTGCAGCCGGAGATGCGCTCAAAGCTTCGCAGTACCGCATCATTATAGAAGGTACCACCCTGAACCACGACCTTTTCCCCCAGATCCTTCGGATCGGTCAGCTTGATCACCTTTAATAGGGCATTTTTAATCACAGAGTAAGCAAGACCGGCGGAGATATCGGCAACGGATGCCCCCTCCTTCTGCGCCTGCTTTACCTTGGAATTCATGAAAACGGTACAGCGGGAACCCAGATCGATCGGGTTTTGCGCAAACAAAGCAATCTTCGCAAAATCAGCCACCTCATAATTCAGTGACTTTGCAAAAGTTTCGATAAAGGAACCGCATCCGGAGGAGCAGGCCTCATTTAACTGGACCTTATCTACGGACTGGTTCTTGATCTTAATGCACTTCATATCCTGTCCGCCGATATCAAGAATACAGTCCACATCCGGCTCGAAGAAGGCAGCAGCATTATAGTGGGCAACGGTTTCTACCTCACCCTCATCCAGCAGCAGGGCGGACTTTAAGAGAGCCTCGCCGTAACCGGTAGAGCAGGAACGCACGATCCGGGCACCCTCCGGCATCAATTCATAAATCTCCTTGATGGATTTAATGGCCGTTTTTAACGGACTGCCGTTATTATTGCTGTAGAAGGAATACAGAAGGCTTCCGTCCTCCCCGATCACTGCCACCTTTGTGGTGGTGGAACCGGCATCGATACCCAGAAAGAGATCCCCCTGATAGGAAGCGAAATCTCCCTTCTTGACATCGTTCTCGGAATGTTTCTTTAAGAAGTCATTATATTCTGCCTCATCCTTAAACAAAGGCTCCAGACGGGCAACTTCAAATTCCATATCGATCTTTTTCGCTAAAACATCATTTAACTGGCTGAGAGATGACATGCATTCGTCGGTTTTTGCATTCATTGCAGCACCGGATGCCGCAAACAGATGAGAATGCTCCGGCGCAATGATCGCATCTCCGGAAAGGTTTAATGTACGGATAAAAGCCTGCTTTAACTCCGTGAGGAAATGCAAAGGACCTCCTAAAAATGCAACATTTCCACGGATCGGCTTACCGCAGGCGAGACCACTGATGGTCTGATTGACTACCGCCTGGAAAATAGAAGCCGACAGGTCTTCTTTGGTGGCACCCTCGTTGATCAGAGGCTGGATATCTGTTTTGGCAAATACACCGCATCTGGCCGCGATCGGGTAAATGGATTTATAATTTTTGGCATATTCATTCAGACCGGCGGCGTCTGTCTTAAGCAGGGTAGCCATCTGGTCAATAAAGGAACCGGTACCGCCGGCACAGATTCCGTTCATTCGCTGGTCAATACCACCGGTAAAATATATGATCTTTGCATCCTCGCCACCAAGCTCAATGGCAACGTCGGTGTGGGGAGCATAGTCCTTCAGGGATGTTGCTACAGCGACAACCTCCTGAACAAAGGGAACATTCATATGCTTGGAAAGTGTCAGACCACCGGAACCGGTAATGACCGGAGAAACCGGAAGATCTCCCAGCTCCTTTAACGCCTGTTTGATAATGGAAGCCAGTGTCTCCTGAATATTGGCATAGTGACGCTGATAATCAGAAAATATGATCTCACCCTCAGGGTTCAAAATAGCAATCTTTACTGTTGTGGAACCGATATCGATTCCCAGTGTATGACATGGTAATTTCATAAGATATTTCCTTTCTTCCTTCGCTGTCCTTTTAATAGGAAAATGCGATATCAAAAATATCGCCATATTTTCCTATTATATGACAAAAAAAAATTGATTGCAAGCAGTCTGTCACCAATAACATAAATTGGGAATATAATGAAAAAGGAAAGCATAGAAAGGTGCATGAAAATATGGAACATTGTAATGGTATTATGCATACAGTCAAATCGGGAGATACTCTGTATTCGATCAGTATGGAACATAAAGTACCGCTGGCACTTGTGCTCCGCGCCAATCCTTATGTGGATGTGTATAATCTTCAGGTGGGGGAAACCATATGTGTGCCGGTAAAGGGAAATCCGCAGGGAGGGATGCCTCCTTATGGTGGAACCTGTGGCAAGTGGGAGGTAAGGGATGCTGTTCCCATGACAAAAGACAGGAATGAGGAAAAGGTCACGGAGGAAAATACAACGGAGAAGGAGACGGAGGAAATGCAGCCGGTAAATAAAATGGCAGAAAATGCATCGGAACAATCGGATAATATGGTGATGGAGGGGACTGCAATGCAAGAGGAGGAAACCGGAGAAAATGTATATGTGACAAAGGAAGGGGACAGCCTGGAGAAGATTCTTGGTGTGGATAAAATATTGCTGCAGCCCGGAATGACTATTTATCGACAAAAGTAGAATAATCTTCGGCTTGACAAAGAAAACACGTATCAATAGAATAGATGGTATTGGAATATGCATTTCCAATACCATAATTTATTGTAGAGAAATTCTTATAAAACAGTACCTGCAGGGCATTCAGGGGAAGAAACTGCAGGGATGGGAGGACTATGAATCAATTACTAAATAAACTGGAGAGGAAATATGGAAAATATGCAGTACCGGATCTGATCAAGTATGTGATCGTACTTTATTGTGCCGGAGCGGCATTGGGACTGATCAACGAAAATATTTATTATAATTATCTTTCATTAAATATAGAAGCGGTTCTTCATGGACAGGTATGGAGACTGGTGACCTATCTGATCGAACCGTATGGATTTAATCCGGGCATGGGATTTGTGATAAGTATCCTGTTTTTTGCAATACAGGTGAATCTGTTCTTTTTATTTGGCCGGTCGCTGGAACGGGCATGGGGAACATTCCGGTTTAATATGTATTTTATCAGTGGATGGCTGTTAAACATTGTGGCGGCTTTCATTTTATACGGGACGCTTCATTCCACATATTATATGTCCGGCTTTCAGTATATTTACTGGTCTATGTTTTTTGCTTTTGCAGCTGAGAATCCCAATATGGAATTTTTATTTTGGTTTGTGCTTCCGATCAAGGTGAAATGGCTTGCGATATTAGATGCGGCATATCTGCTTTACAATGTATTTGAGAATATTATATCCGGTCTGTCTTATCTGAGCAGAGGTGGAAGTCCGGCAACGGCAGGCATTTATTTTAGTGTGGCATTAGCGATCGTTGTGGCGATGGGCAATTTCCTGATATACTTTTTGTCAAGTCGTGACTATCGCAGAATATCGCCCGCCGATATAAAACGCCGGAGACATTTCCGGAAGCAGGTAAAGGAGGCGGGCAGACAGAATGGTGGAGCCAGACACCGGTGTGCTGTTTGCGGCAGAACAGAACTGGATGACGAGAATCTGGATTTTCGCTTCTGTTCGAAATGCGAGGGAAGTTACGAATATTGTTCGGATCACTTGTTTACTCATCAACATGTAAAAAAGCATGCTGATATAAATTGATAAAGGAGAAAAACTATGGGGATGATGAATGCAGTAGCGGTCTTAGGGGTTATTATCATGATTGTGATGTATATTCCGATCAATAGATTCCTTCGGGACCGTAAGATGTTTATGGAGCAGAGTGGCGCAGAGATGCGTTCGCGTAACCGGAAAAATAAGACGAAAGCAAGAGTGTCTGTTGCCAGTCCCGTGACTTCGCAGGATCGGGCGATTGGTCTGACAATATTTGTGGCGGCAATGATCGCTGCTTTTATTGTGCGTGTGGTCATGGGAGGAATATATCATGGACATGAGTACGATATGAATTGTTTTATTGCCTGGGCTGACATGGCTTATAAAGATGGACTTTCCAATTTTTATATCTCGGAGGCTTTTACGGACTATCCACCGGGGTATATTTATATACTGTATGTGATCGGATGGCTGAGAGATGTATTTCACATTGCATGGAATTCTGTGACGAGTGATATATTGACAAAGATGCCGGCGATGTTGGCAGATCTGGGAACAGGATATCTGATCTATCGTGTTGCGTCCAAAAAGTTCAGAGAGCTTGGAGCGGCATTTTTAAGCATGCTGTATTTATTTTGCCCATTAGTGATTTTGGACAGTGCGGTGTGGGGACAGACAGATTCTGTTTTTACCTTTTTTGTGGTATTGATGTGTTATCTGGTCAGTGAGAAAAAGCTGATTCCGTCGTATTATGTATTTGCGATCGCCGTTTTGATCAAACCACAGTCGTTGATCTTTACACCGGTTTTGATCTACGGAATTATCGATCAGGTCTTTTTAGAAGATTTTGAATGGAAGAAATTTTATAAAAACCTGTTTTTGGGTCTTTTAGCCATAGCAATGATTGGTTTATTGATGGTGCCATTTCATTTTAAGGAGGCATTGGCTCAATATCAAGATACACTTTCTTCCTATCCGTATGCTTCAGTAAATGCTTACAATATATGGTCTGTGCTTGGATTAAACTGGGGAGCGCAGGATACGATCCGTTTTGGTCTTTCCTGCCAGACATGGGGAAAGATTGCCATTGTTCTTATTGTGGCGGCATCCGCATTCATTAATTTCCGATGCAAAAAAACGACGGGAAAATATTATTACATTGGAGCATTTATTATTGCGAGTGTGTTTACGCTTTCCGTGCGTATGCATGAGAGATATATCTTCCCGGTAGCAGCCTTTCTTCTCTTAGCTTATGCAGCGCGGCCGGTCAAAGAGGTTTTCCTGCTGTATGTGGGGTATTGTTGTACAAGCTATTATAATGTGGCGTATGTATTGAAATATTCCAATGTGGAGGGATATGATGCGAATTCCCAGCTTATTATGGGATTTTCATTGGCTACGTTAGCCGTATCTGGTTACCTGATCTACGTTACAGTCAAACATTTTAGTCATGAGGAAACCGAACAGGAACGGCAGGCTATTTTGACAGCCAATTCGAAAGCGGCCGGCTTTTCTTTACGGCACAGGGAGAAGAAAACACCTCAGGAAAAATCAATTATCCGCCCCTCTTCCAAATTGGCGCGGATGACAAAACAGGATTATATTGCTATGCTCATTATCACACTGGTATATGGGGTCATCGCATTTGTACATCTGGGAAATCTTACTGCGCCGGAGACGGAATATTCCGTTGTGAAGCAGGGGGCTGTTGTGGCGGATTTTGGACAGGATGTGAGCCTTGGAAAGATGGCAGAATATCTGGGATATCAAAACAATCCTAAGTATCTCGTGGATTATTCTTCTGATGGCACAAACTGGAACGGATTATATGGGGCAGAGAATCCATGGGATGCGGGTTCTGTATTTTGTTGGAATTATACGGATCTTAACATTACGGCCCGTTATGTGCGGATATCTCCTGCGGCAGACAATACGAATGACAGTATCATGGAGCTGGTATTTACAGATACGGAAGGAAATGTGGTCACACCGGTGAATGCATCGGATTATTCGACCCTTTTTGATGAGCAGGATCTGTATGCTTCGAGAGCAACCAATCTGAACGGTACATATTTTGACGAGATCTATCATGGTAGAACAGCCTATGAGATGATCCACAAATTGTATTGTTATGAAAACACGCATCCACCACTGGGCAAGGAATTGATCGCAGTCGGTGTATTGATCTTTGGTATGTGTCCGTTTGGCTGGAGATTTGTGGGTACCCTTTTTGGTGTTTTAATGGTGCCGATCATTTATAATTTCTCCAAGAAGTTTTTTAAGGAAACATGGATCAGTATTCTCACTACGATACTCTTCACGTTTGACTTTATGCACTTTGTTCAGACGCGAATCTCCACGATCGATGTATATGTCACCTTGTTTATCATGCTTTCTTATTTCTTTATGTACTGTTATACAAGGTTGAGTTTTTATGATACCAAACTGTCTAAGACGTTGATCCCGTTGGGACTTTGTGGATTTTCCATGGGACTCAGCTGGGCTTCCAAGTGGACCGGTATCTATTCGGCAATTGGTCTTGCGATTATCTTCTTTGCACAGATGATCCGGCGTTTCCGGGAATATATCTATGCAGCGAAGCATCCGGAAGGCGGGACGGGAGAAATTTCGCACCAATATATTGTGAAGAATTTTCACAAGAAATTAATTATTACATTATTGTGGTGCTGTGTATTCTTTATTGTGGTTCCTGCCGTGATTTATGTATTGTCGTATATTCCGTTTCATGATGGTACAGACAGAAATCTGATCCAGAAGGTGATTGAAGCACAGAAGACAATGTACAACTATCATAGTCATCTGGATGCTACCCACCCATATGGTTCCAAGTGGTATCAGTGGCCGATCATGTACCGCCCGATCTGGTATTATTCCGGAGTTGTATCGGATACAGTCAGAGAAGGTATCAGTGCATTTGGTAATCCATTGGTATGGTGGGCCGGTATTCCGGCATTTGTCTTTATGCTGTATCGGATGTTTGCGAAGAAAGATAGAAAAGCAGCTTTCTTAAGTGTTGGTTATCTTTCACAGTATGCACCTTGGTTTAAGGTTACACGAGTGGTATTTATCTATCACTATTTTCCAAGTGTACCATTTGTGACAGTAATGGTTGGCTACAGTATGTACCTGATCGTAAAGAAGCATCCAAAGGCGAAGAAGTTTGCATATGTGTATGCAGCCCTTGCGGTTGGTCTGTTTGCAATGTTTTATCCGGTGTTAAGCGGAACACCGACGACGATACATTATGTGACCACATATTTGAAGTGGTTTGAAAACTGGGTATTATTGCAGACCTGGTAAAATAAATGAAAGGCCAATGGGATTCATTGGTCATACCACTGGAAAGGGTGGTGGAATGGAGTTTTAATATGAGTACAAAAATACGGGAAAGCGTAAAAAAAATATCCCATGGAACAGATCTGGAAAAAGCTTTGCCAGAGTATTTAGAGGAAGCCATGGATATTCATGACAGTCATGCAAGGCTGAAATTCATGATGGAATATTATGTATTTTATGAGATGATCTCCGAAGGGATCAATCCATACATTGATTCTGCAAAAGATATTGCGGATGCACTGCATCAGGCAGTACGTGTGTTGATGGATCCGGTGAAGTTTGATGAGACAGAACGTAAAAAGCAGGGAGAGGTGCTGTTAGATCTTCGTCAGCAGGTTACAGACCGTATGCAGGTGCTTACGGCATACGTAGACCGCTTTGTGATCTATGAATATATTTTAAACCGGATCCAGTACCGCTTTGAGGATCAGGAAGTGATTGCAGAGGACAGTGTTTTTACACAGGAGGTATTGAATTTTATCTTCTCCACGAAGGATAATATGGCGATTAACGATAATATTCGTATGGTGATCGGCCAGCTGCCTGTGCGTATGACCAGAAGTCATTATTTTGATCTGATCCGGGAGAGTATATCGGTATATAAAGGATCTGACCGTAGTGCTCTGGAGGGACATTTGTATATGTTCCGGACCAATGCGATGCTGTATCATACGGATGACATGGAGAAGTACTTTACAGAGTTTGTTCCGGTCATGAAGGAATTTGATGCGCTGGATTACGAAAAGATGACGGGAGAGATGTATCAGATCTATGCGGAAAAGCTGAGAATCAATGCTTCTAAGTTAAACGATATATCTGATCTCTACATGCTGATCCAGAAGCTGATCAACGGGGCATATTCCATGTATTTGACAAATGGCGGTGTGAAGGCTGCGGATAAGATTCCGGCAGCACAGCTTGTGATCCGTGGAGTGAATGATCTGTTTTTGCATCAGGACAGCGATATCTGGGGAGAAGAGCCGGTTCCGGAGACCGAGGAAGAAAAGCTGTATCAGCTGGGGGAGCATTTTCCGGAGATTGAAGGACTGCAGGAGCGTATTTATGAGTCCATGAATACAGCAGATGCTGTTCTTGAGGAAACCATGAAAACCCAGAAGGAAATGATCATCCGGCTTGGACTGGAGTCTTCTTTTCAGGCATTACAGCAGTTAGTACAGCTTTCCTCCGGCAGTGATTTTGTGGAGCTGGAATGGAAGGACGAGGAAGAAAAGGTGACACCGGAGGCGGCTGAGAAAGCAGCGGAAGAACTGGTTTTGGAGCTGAAGCAGGCTTTTCGGGGACAATCCCGTCTGGTACGCCGTGCGATCATGGCAAATACATTGGAAAAGATTCCGGTTTTCTTCTCTACACCTCAGGAGGTGGCTGATTATATCAGCCAGTCGTTAAGTCTGTGTGATGATGAAGCAGAGAAATACGCATCAAAGCAGTTGATCCAGGAAATGATGGGATAAATCCTGCAGAAAGGGTGAGAAGTATGCTGCATTGGAGTTCAAAAATGTATCTGGATGCAGATCTGGCACCGAAAAAGAAACACTATCAGAAACTTCTCGAAAAAAATAAGCGGACCAGACCGTTGTATTGTATTATATTGCCGGTGAATGGGGAAAATATGATGGAGATATATTCTTCTACTGAGTTGTGGTTCCGCTGGTATCAGAAACGTGATCTTACGGTAATTGGTCTGGCAGGAAGCCGGGAAAAGGCAGAACGTCTGGCTGCACAGATTTGTCTCGATACGGTCTGCAGAGAAGGAGATATCGCCCCCGGGATCGTTCGTGAGTTTTTTCAGGATGCCATAAAATAAATGGTACTGATGTCGGGAGGAGGCGCGGAAATGATCGTATTGACAATACTGTTAACGATGCTGAAATGGCTTGGGATTGTCCTGCTGATTGTGCTTGCCTTGCTGTTGGTGTTGTGTCTGTGTATTTTATTCGTGCCGGTGAGATATCATATATCTGTGACATGTATGGATCAATGGAATGTTCAAGGTGTGGTCAGCTGGATGTTTCATATATTGCATTTGTCTTTTGGAACAGATGGAGAGATGAGGACAAGCCTCAGGATCTTTGGGGTTCCGGTATCTGCCGGAAGGCACAGGGGACACAGTAAAAGAAAACAAAAGAAAAAATCTGCCAAAGAAGCGGCAAAACACAGGGAACCGTCTCAAAGGGAGGCGGAAAGAGAATCTGAAAAAACGGTAAAAGAAATCTCGAAACAGGAAATGACAGTGGCGAAGGAGAAACCGATTCCCCAAGAGAGGGATTCTGCTGAAAATAAAAAGACGAAAATGTCAAAAGACGAAAAATTCCCTCGTATTTCTGTATTAAGGAACCGGGTGAAAAATTTCTTCTTGTCAATCAGGGGTATATTCGATAGAATAAAATCAGTTGACAGGGAAGGGCTGGAAATCGTCCGGCTTTTACTGATAAATGGAGGAAAGCTGTTAAGGCATATTCTTCCAGGGAAGATTCGTGGCTGGGTTCATTTTGGTACTTCTGATCCGGCACAGACCGGTGAGATACTGGGAGCTTTGAGCATATTATTTGCGATGTATGGACAGGGAGTCCGGGTTGTGCCGGATTTTGACCGGGCTGTTTTGGAAGGAGAAGTTGAGCTGCGGGGTTCTCTCATGGGGATCATTTTATTGATTCTTGTGATACGGATACATCCGTTACAGCTGATGAGTTATTTGGACAGAAAGTAGACGGGATCCCCAGAGTCTTGTAATACAAGGAAAGGTGTGGTGATAGCATGAGTGACAATAATTTTAATACGGCAGTAGGTTCTCTTTTGAAAGGGATGGAAGGGTTTCTTACAACCAAGACAGTGGTAGGAGATGCGGTTCGCTTTGACGATGGAACGATCATTCTGCCTTTGGTAGATGTAAGCTTTGGAGTAGGAGCAGGTTCCTTTTCCGAAAATGGCAAGAAGAATAATGCCGGAGGAGGAATGGGAGGAAAGATCCAGCCCAGTTCCATTCTGATCATCAAGGATGGTCAGACAAAGCTGGTAAATGTAAAGAATCAGGATGCCGTGACAAAAGTGCTGGATATGGTGCCGGAATTTGTGGATAAATTCCGTTCAGATCGGGGTTCTTCAAAAGAAACGGAAAAAAATTAAATTTGTTCTTGCATTTTACATTGTGATTTGGTAGAATAAATTTGTTGTGGCAAAATTAGACAGTCATAATAGTTATTGATAAATGATGACCATTAGGGTTAAATATGCTAAGGAGGTGCTTACGATGGCAAAATGTGCAGTTTGTGGAAAGAGCGTTCACTTTGGTAACGCAGTAAGTCATTCCCACAGAAGAAGCAACAAGATGTGGAAGCCAAACATCAAGTCTGTTAAGGTCAAGGTGAATGGTGGCACAAAGAAGATGCCGGTATGTACAGGATGTTTACGTTCTGGAGCAGTAGAGCGTGCGTAGGCGCTTTTCGGTATTATAGGTATACAAAAGAAACCGTATCCACGGTTTCTTTTTTTGTTACTAATCTTTATAAAAATTACTTTAGGAAAGTTGTTTCGTGATGCAAATTGTAGTACAATCATACCAAATGTCATGATGCATTATCGAAAGGGAAAGGAGGGTTCGTAATGGGAAGCAGTGCAATGTATTCTCAGGCGGAGATCATCGCAATGGGCAGACAGTATTATCAGAAGCTGGTCAAGATATGTGGAGATATTGAACAGGAAGGCTACTGGAAACAGGCTGAGTCCGTGATGAAACAGTCCGTATACCGGATTTTGGATCTGTATGTACAGTCTTTGATGGTGGGACTGGCGGTTCATATGGGGGCACTTTCTGAGCAGCAATGGGAGTATATGCACAGTATTACGGATTCGGATCCCCTGGAGCTGGCTGAGCAGCAAAAGGAATTTACAACAGAAACGGTGCAATATGCGGAGAAATATGCGGCAATGCCGCCGGTGCTGATCCAGATATGCGGCGTGTATGATACAAAGGGCGATACCAAATATGCGGCTGTTTTTATGGATACGCTGATCAATGTGCTGCTTTGTATGATGGAGATGACGGATCGGGCAGATCCGAGGGGACAGGCATACATCCGGGGTTTTTTTCAACAGACAGTGATGTTTGTATGTGCAGAATGTCCGGGCAGCACCTGTGAGGAGAGCTACATATTGCATAAGCTGAATTCCGGAAAGATTTCCTCCGGAGTTTCCTGGCTAATGGGAGAAAAAACGCAGCAAGAAAGATCCGGAAGACACAGGGAAGCAAAGAACAGACTTCAGGAAGAACAGAAAACAGCCCGGCAGGAGTTTGAAAAGGAAAAGCAGCGCTTGGAAGAGGAGCACAGGGCGGCTGAAAAAGAATTCCAAAAGGAGAAGCAGAGACTGGAGGAAGAACAGAGGGCTGCCCGGCAGGAGTTTCAAAAGGTGAAGAAACGTCTTCTGGAGAGGGAAAAAGCAGAAAAAGAAGCAAGAGAAGAAAAGATAGCAGCACTGTTGGAGGAATTAAACCGTCTTGTGGGACTGGAGGCCGTGAAGGAGGAAATACATTCTCTGGTGAATCTCATTAAGGTTCGGGAAATGCGGGAAAAAATGGATCTTCCCATGATGGATATGTCCTATCATATGGTATTTACCGGCAATCCGGGCACCGGCAAGACTACAGTCGCCAGACTGGTAGCACGGATTTACCGGGAGCTTGGAATACTGTCAGGGGGACAGCTTGTAGAAACAGACAGATCCAGACTGGTAGCAGGATATGTGGGCCAGACAGCGATCAACGTCCGTGAAGTTGTGGAGCAGGCATTGGGAGGAGTCCTTTTTATTGATGAAGCCTATGCATTGATCAGTCCGGACGCGTCAAATGATTATGGCTCCGAGGCAGTAGATACCCTTGTAAAGATGATGGAGGATCACAGAGATGACCTTGTGGTGATCGTGGCAGGGTATACGGAGGAAATGAAACACTTTCTGCGGAGCAACACCGGCCTGATCTCCCGGTTCAATAAATTTATTGCCTTTGAGGATTATACACAGACGCAGCTGCTGGAGATCTTGAAAGTTATGGCGGGACAGGCAGGCATGACCGTGGAGGAGAATGCATTAAAACGCATAGGATTTCGTCTGGCAGCGATGAACGAGCAGGAGAAACAGGATTTTGGAAATGCCAGAGGAGTGCGGAATCTTTTTGAAAAAATGATCGTCAATCAGGCAAACCGGCTTGTTACTCTGGAGGAGCCCACAAGAGACCAGTTAATGACACTGACAGAGGCAGATGTATGATTGACCACCCTAATGGAATGTGGTACAATAAATACTATCTTGTATTGTGTGAATGCACGAAATTCAAAGGAAATGAGGGAATGCAATGAGAGTGATTGCAGGAACGGCGAGACGTTTGAAATTGGAAACTCCGGCAGGACGTCATACCAGACCGACCTCGGATAAGATTAAAGAGACATTGTTTAATATGATACAACAGGATCTATATGATGCCCGTTTTCTGGATCTGTTCAGTGGCAGTGGAGGTATTGCGATTGAAGCACTGAGCAGGGGAGCGGCAGAAGCAGTGCTGGTAGACAACGACAGAGAGGCTCTGCGCTGTATCCGTACCAACCTGGCGCATACTCATTTTGAGGAGCAGGCCAGGGTGATGGGGATGGACGTGCTTCAGGCATTGCGGAGACTGGACCAGCAGGGGAAAGCCTTTGATATTATATTTATGGATCCACCTTACAGTATGGGGTTGGAGAGAAGGATTCTTCCGTATCTGACAGAATCTGCTCTGGTTCATGATGATACCAGGATCATAGTGGAGGCATCTATGGAGGATGATCCTATCGTTATGCCGCCGTCTTCCGGATGGTATGTGGAGAGAGTCAAGGAATATAAAAACAACTGTCATATATTTATTTGTAAGGAACCGGCAGCCGGAGAAGGAGAATAGATATGAGTACAGCAGTATTTCCGGGAAGTTTTGATCCGGTGACAACCGGTCATGTTGACCTGATCTGCCGTGCATCCCGGATGTTCGACCGGCTGGTGGTAGGAGTTTTGGTCAATAGTGCCAAAGATCCGTTGTTTTCCAAAGAGGAACGTGTGACAATGCTTCGGGAGATTGTTAAAGACCAGACCAATGTTACGGTATGCTCCTTTGAGGGACTCCTGGTGGATTTTGTGCGGCAGCAGAAGGCAGATGCGATCGTCCGGGGACTTCGGTCGTCGGGAGACTTTGAATATGAGCTTCCGCTGGCACAGGCCAATTATAAAATGAATCAAAATGCAGATACAGTATTTTTGGCAACGGCACCGGAATATTCCTACATCAGTTCCAGCGCCGTGAGAGAGCTTTTGAGATATCAGGCGGATATTTCAGAGTATGTACCGGAGACAGTTCTCCAATATATGAAACAACAGGGAATGGTATCCAGATAGTTTTATCATAATCAATAGATTTGCAGATAGGAGAGAAACGATATGCAGTCAAGCAGAATTGAGCAGGAGATTGATGATATTTTTGAATTTGTTGAGAGTTGTCGTATGCAGAGACTTTCTTCGACGAAAGTGGTAGTTCCAAAGGACGAGCTGTATGATCTGCTGGATGATCTGCGCCGGGATGTGCCGGAGGAGATCAAACGCTATCAGAAGATTCTTCGTCAGAGGGAGGAAATCCTGGATGATGCAGAACAGAAGGCCGCAGCAATTCTTTCTGATGCACAGGAGCAGTATAAGGCATTGGTGGAGGAGCATGCGATCATGCAGGAGGCATATCAGCAGGCTGAGATTACGGTACGGGAAGCCAATGAACAGGCAGAGCAGATTGTTGCAAATGCCAGAGCCCAGGCTGCAGAGATTGGCAATGGGGCAATCTATTATACAAAGGATCTTCTGGAAATGTCCGAAAAGACATTGGCGGCAGCTCTGGAGTCTACCAGCAGCAATGCAAGGGCATTAGAAGCGGCAATGCAGGGATATCTGGATGTGATCCGACAGAATAAGGCAGAGCTTGTGACGGAGGAACCGGATGACAGGGATGCAGGTCAGGAGGCTGCCGCACAGCAGGAGATCCTAGAGGAATCTACAGAGGAATAAACGAAAGACACAGATGGTGAGAGGAAGGCAAGGGTGAGCATGAACGAAAAAACAGATGTGCAGGTGATCATCAATGATAAGCGGTACACGATATCCGGTTATGAGAGCAGTGATTATCTGCAGCATATTGCCAATTATATCAATGATAAGCTTCAGTCGTTTAAAAAACAGGATGCATATAACCATCTTGATATGGACATGAAAAATATTCTTCTGGCGATCAATTTATCGGATGATTATTTTAAAGCACAGAAACTGGCAGAGGAAAATAAACAGCAGCAGGGCGAAGTGGAGCAGGAAATGTTTCGGATGAAGCATGAGATCGTATCTCGCGATGAGGAGATGAAATCATTAAAGGAACAGCTTCAGGAAGCAAAGGATAAGGTTGCGGAGCTGGAAAAGAAAACGATTCGTCTGGAAACGGAAATAGAGCAAAAAGATCAGGAGCTTGAGCAGAGAACCGGGGAACTGGACAAAAAGACAAAGGAAATTGATGAAAAAAATAAAGAGCTGCAGAGGCGGGCAGTTATGCAGGCCCAACCGCCGGTAAGACAGGTGTATAATGCACCGGCTCCGTCGGTCAGGACACAGCCTGTACCGGCAGGTACAAAACCACAGATGGTAACACCATCCCAGACGACCTCTTCTTCTACAGGAACACCGGCAGGTGCGGCACCCGGTATAAATCAGAAGACGACACCGGTGGTCAATGCAGCGGCTGCAGCAGAAAAGCCGGTGGAGGATGTCATGTTGGGAATACAGCCGGCGAAAGAGGACAAAAAGGAAGAGAAGCAGCCGTCCATCGCAGCATTTGAATTTGAAGAAGATCCTAAAGAGGAAAATGCACAGGCAGGCCAAAACGGCGGAAAGGGACGGAAGAATTCTAATTCCAGACGTTCCCCAAATAAGAGAAAATAATCAAAAATTGACCGTATAGAAAGGGTGAAACGCAGGTTTTACCCTTTTTCCAATAAGAAAAGGTTGTTTACAGAAAAGTGGAAAGTGAAAGATTACAGGGAAGATCAGAGAAGGAGTTCAATATATGAGTTCGGAAAAAATGCAGTTAAAAAAGCCGGAGATCTTATCGCCGGCAGGATCCATGGAGAGTGTGAGAGCAGCAGTAAATGCCGGATGTGATGCGATATATATTGGTGGCAGCCGATTTGGTGCCAGAGCATATGCAGACAATCCTCAGGGGGATCAGATGACGGAGGTGATCCGGTATTGTCACAGATATGGTGTGAAAGTATATATGACAGTCAATACTCTGCTGAAGGAACATGAACTGCGGCAGGAGCTGTATGATTATATCAGACCGTATTATCTGGAGGGAATGGATGCGGTGATTGTGCAGGATGTGGGAGTCATGAATTATCTCCATCGATGCTTTCCGGATCTGGATATTCATGCCAGTACCCAGATGACTCTCACCATGGGACAAAGTACAGAGATTCTGGAGCCCTATGGGGTAACGAGAATTGTCCCGGCGAGGGAACTGACGCTGGAGGAACTGGCAAAGATGCGCCGGAATACCGGCTTAGAGATCGAAGTGTTTGTACACGGGGCATTGTGCTACTGTTATTCCGGACAGTGTCTTTTCAGCAGTATGCTGGGAGGACGCAGTGGAAACCGGGGACGATGTGCACAGCCGTGCCGGCAGAGATATTCTCTTGAAGGAGAAAGATCAGCGTCATATCTTTTGAGTCCCCGGGAGCATTGCAGTCTGGGGCATATTGGAGAACTCATGAAGATCGGTGTGGATTCCCTGAAGCTGGAGGGACGCATGAAGCGGCCGGAATACGTTGCCCTGACCACGGAGGTATATCGCAAATACGTAGATCTTTGCGCTTCTCTCGGCACGGAGGACTTTACGAAATATCTCAAGGCGCATCAGGATATGTGGCAGGAGGATATGAGACGGCTTGCAGAGCTGTATAACCGACAGGGCTTTACTTCGGGATATATGGAGGGCAAAAGTGGCGTTCCCTATGAGAAGAAGCAGGGAAAGGGAGATATGATCGCACAGCAGCGTCCCAATCATGGCGGCGTTCTGGTGGGGAAAGTCACAGCAGTGGATAAGCATATGGTGACCTACCGACTGGAACGGGAGGTGCATGCGCAGGATGTGGTGGAGTTTCGGGATGCCGGACTTCGTCCCTCCTATGAGTATACGTTGGGAGAGGCAAAGAGAGTGGGAGCGCTGGTAAAAGCACGTTACTTGAAGGGAAGCAGGATACACACAGGAGATCTGGTATATCGAACAAAAGATGCGGTCCTTCTGGAGGAGATCCGGGATAAATATTTGAAAGAGGATCCAAAGCTTTCCGTTACGATGCATTATAATGCAAAAATAGATCAGCCTATGGAGCTGCAGGTATCTGTTGTACAGGACGGACAAAAGATATCCTGTCAGGTGCAGGGAAACCTGTGCCAGAAGGCAGAAAAAAATCCTGCGGATCCGGAAGCGGTAAAACGGGTGCTGAGTCAGACTGGTGGCACTGTATTTGAGTGTCATGCCTGTGAAGTAAATCTGCAGGGGGAGCTTTTTCTTCCGGTAGGAGCATTAAAGAAGCTGCGGAGAGAGGCACTGGACAGGTTGCAGCAAAAGCTGGATCAAAGAGGCAGACGGGAAATACTTCCGGAGATCCGCACAATAAATGAAACGGATAGTAAATTAAGAAGGAAAGCGTTCACTCCGTCCGGGGAAGAAAAAAAGATGGTTTCCGTTTTATATGAGTGGCAGGCGAAAATGGCATTGGAGACACAGGATGTATCGGCAATCTACCTGCGGATGGAACATATGTCTGATCAGGTGCTCCGGGATCTGATCTGCCGGGGGGCAGAGAAAGGTAAGGAGATGTATCTGATGATGCCGGTCATCTTTCGGAGTGCTGTTTATGAAACGGAGAAGAAAAAAATTGGCGCCGGAAGGAGTCTTTATGAGATGCCGGAACTGACAGGATTTGTGATCCGTAATATGGAATCTTTTGTGTTTCTGACGAGAGAAGCCGGGATTGCACCGAGACGGATCATTACGGATGCAAACCTTTATACAGCAAATCGCGAGGCTGTATCCTGGTGGAAGGATCAGGGGGTGGCAGGAAGTACACTGCCGTTGGAACTGACAGGGAAAGAGTGTGGAGAGCTTGCTGATCAGGACAGGCTGGAGGCAGTGATTTACGGTTATATTCCAGTGATGGTTTCCGCACAGTGTATTCACCGCCTGAGCAGAGGCTGTGGGCTGGAGACAGGGGACGAAGATTCACTCCTGCGGATCACCGATGAAAAGAAACGGGGATTTGTTGTGTTCAACGGGTGTAAATATTGTTATAATATCATATACCATGAAACACCATTGTCCCTTAGTGAGGAGAAGGAAGAATTGCGGAAACAGGGAATACACAGATTCCGTTATGATTTTACCATAGAGGATCCGGCACATATGAGAGCGATTCTGCAGGGAACGCTGCCAAAGGGACAGAAAGGACATTATTATCTTCCGGTAGATTAGTATGAAGGATCCTCATAAATGAGGAAACATTGTAGTAGAAAGGTTTTTGGATATGGATAAACAAGGTGCAGCGGAAAAACTGCAGCAGCTGTTGGGCAATGTCAATGCAGTGGGTGTTGCTCATTCCGTGGTGGTGGAGCTTTCCAAATATATAATCATTTTTCTTTTTGCAGTCTATACATGGCATTGTTTTACCGTGTTTATTGGACGGGATAGGGAGCGTAAGGAGAGAGTCTATCGTCATCAGATCAAGTTGATGTTTACGATACATTTTATCTGTTCTCTTGTACTGTTTCTTAATAGTCTGAATAT
This sequence comes from uncultured Lachnospiraceae bacterium, assembly GCA_934339135.1. GTDB lineage: Bacteria > Bacillota > Clostridia > Lachnospirales > Lachnospiraceae > Jutongia. Next base: position 38,176 of record CAKRHP010000011.1, read on the forward strand.
ACAGATCGTTTTGTTATATGTACTGCAGGTTGTGTTATTTTTGTTTGTCAGTAAGTCCTACCCTTTTGTTTACGAGGGGATGTCGAGGGTTGTGCTGAATAATATGCTCATGCTTCTGATGACCGGCCTGGTCATGATCGAGCGGCTTGATATTGCCAGTGCCGTGCGGCAGATGATCTTTGCGGCAGCAATCTGTGTGCTGGGACTCTTTATTCCGTATATCATAGAAAAGTTTCCGTATTTTGATATTTTTGGCTGGTTTTATGCTGTTGCGGGGATATTACTGCTGGCACTTGTCTTTGTGATCGGGGAGGAGCATTATGGGGCAAAAAACTGGATCTCCATAGGAGGGTTTGCATTGCAGCCATCGGAGTTTGTAAAGATCATATATGTGTTTTTTGCTGCAGCATTTTTAACGAAGGCAAGGAATTTTAAAGATATTGTGGTGGTCACTGCAGTAGCAGCGGTTCATGTGCTGATCCTGGTTCTGGAAAAAGATCTGGGAGCTGCGCTGATCTATTTTATCACATATCTGGTGATCCTGTATGTTTCTACAGAACGGTTGATCTATCTGGTGTCAGGTCTGTTGTGTGGGTCGGGAGCCGCTGTGGTGGCATACCACCTCTTCACGCATGTGCAGAATCGTGTGATCGCATGGAGGGATCCATGGAGTACTATTGATGCGCAGGGATATCAGGTGGCACGCTCTTTGTTTGCGCTGGGAACCGGAGGCTGGTTTGGAATGGGGCTGGGAGAGGGAATGCCAAATACCATTCCGGTAGCCTCGAGTGATTTTATTTTTTCTGCTATAGGTGAGGAGTTTGGAGTATTTTTTGCAATCTGTGTGATACTGGTAGAGATCAGCTGTTTTGTGATGTTTGTAAATATTGCATTAAAAATGACAAGACGTTTTTATAAACTGACGGCACTGGGGCTGGCTGTGGAGTTTATTTTTCAGGTATTCCTGACGGTGGGAGGGGCTGTTAAATTTATTCCATCCACAGGAGTGACACTGCCTCTGGTAAGCTATGGCGGCAGTTCGGTGATCAGTACGGTTGTTTTATTTAGTATCATTCAGGGAATGTACGTATTAAACAGAGAGGAGGCAGGAGACGGTGAGGACAAGAGACGCAGAAGAAAGCGGCAGGAAGAAGGGGAGATCCCGGAAGAATTCCCGCAGCAAAAAAATGTCCGCCAGGGAGCGCAGAGACGGCGGAAACGTCCGGCTGGAGCAAGATAGAAAACGGGGAAACCGCCAGGTGATCGCTGTGGCATATTGTGTTGTTCTTGTGTTTCTGGGCATGATCGGTTATCTGGTCCGTTTTATGGTGCAGGACAGCAGTGAAGTCATAAACAATCCTGCCAATAAACGACAGGAGCTTCTGGCTAAGAGGGTAGTCCGGGGGGATATTGTTTCCTCGGACGGAAAGATCCTTGCAACGACAGAAACGGATCACAAGGGAAAAGAAACAAGGGTATATCCCTATAAAAACGAATTTTGTCATGTAGTAGGACGCATATGGAACAGTAAAACGGGTATTGAACGGGAACAGAGCTTTCCGTTATTGACCTCCCATGTCAATCCGTTGAAGCAGCTTTCCAATCAGCTTCAGGGACAGAAAAATCAGGGAGATAAAGTGATCACTACCTTAAATGCCAAACTGCAGCAGATTGCGTACGAGGCACTCGGAAATCAAAAGGGAGCTGTGGTTGCCATAGAACCGTCTACCGGAAAGATCCTGGCGATGGTATCCAAACCGGATTATGATCCCAATACCGTGCGGCAGCAATGGGATACACTGGTGGAGGATCCGGAGGGAGATTCAGCACTTTTGAATCGTGCAACGCAGGGATTGTATCCTCCGGGATCCACTTTTAAGATATTGACAGCTCTTGAATATATGCGGGAAAACCCATCTTATTCGAAATATCAATATAACTGTCAGGGAAGTGATAAATTTGGTGGTAATGTGATCCGTTGCTATAACGGAGAACGTCATGGTACGGTGAATCTGAAAAGTTCACTGGCACATTCCTGCAATGGCTCCTTTGCCCATATCGGGGTGGGATTGAACCGTACATCATATCGTAAGCTGTGTGAAAGTTTCGGGTTTAATCAGTCTCTGGGAGGCTCTTTTGCCAGCAGCAAAAGCCGGTTTGTACTGGATAAAAAATCAGATGTTGCAGAAGCGGCGCAGACGGCCATCGGTCAGGGAAAGACAACGATCACACCATTGCAGAATGCGCTGATCAGTGCAACGATCGCCAATGATGGCAATCTGATGATTCCGTATCTGGTGGATCGGATCGAAAGTGTGGATGGAAATCTTGTGAAGCAGTATGAACCGGAGGCTCGGAGAAAAGTGCTTTCCAAGAAGCGTTCCAATCAGATCACAGGGATGATGCGTTCTGTGGTTTCGGACGGAACAGCCGGTTCTCTGAAAAATCTGTCTTATCCGGTGGCAGGAAAGACAGGAACAGCAGAGTTTGATGCCCAGGGAACTTCTCATGCGTGGTTTGTGGGATTTGCTCCGGCTGCCGCCCCGAAGATCGCAGTCAGTGTGATCGTGGAGGGTGCCGGTACCGGGAGTCAGTATGCAGTTCCCATTGCTTCCAGATTGTTTGAAGAATATCTTGGAAATTGATTGTGAAATTGCATTGCATTCAATAACAAAAAAGGGTATACTTAAATTTAGTAAAACAAATGCACGTATGCCACCAGGAGGGATTGCAATGATTGAGGCAACAAGTTGTGGCGGTGTGGTGATCTTTCGGGGAAAGATCTTGCTATTGTACAAGAATTATAAAAACAGGTATGAAGGATGGGTGCTTCCCAAGGGCACTGTGGAAGAAGGCGAGGAGTATAAGCAGACCGCTTTGCGGGAAGTGAAAGAGGAAACGGACGCGGATGCCAGTATTATCAAGTATGTAGGAAAGAGTCAGTATACTTTTAATACACAGGAGGATACGGTCGTAAAGGATGTACACTGGTATTTGATGATGGGTGAAAGCTATCACAGCAAACCACAACGCGAGGAATTTTTCGTGGATTCCGGATTTTACAAATATCACGAAGCCGTTCATTTGCTCAAATTTGCAAATGAAAAACAGATTTTAGAAAAAGCGTACAGTGAGTATCTTGATCTGAAAAAAAGTAACTTGTGGGGGAATCGAAAATATTTCTAATAAGTTCGTTTATGTGAATGCCTTTATTGACATTTGAAAAGAAAAAAGATATAATTATAAAAGGTTGATCATATTAGAGATATCCAGAGAAATTAGATAAGGGAGAAAAAGTATGGGCAATAATATTTTAATCGTAGATGACGCTGCATTCATGAGAATGATGGTAAAAGATATTTTAACAAAAGGTGGTTACAATGTGGTTGGCGAGGCGGAGAACGGTGCGGTTGCTGTTCAGAAGTACGCAGAGTTAAAGCCGGATCTTGTAACACTTGACATCACTATGCCGGAGATGGATGGTATTCAGGCCTTAAAGAAGATCAAAGAGGTGGATGCCGGAGCAAATGTGATCATGTGTTCTGCAATGGGTCAGCAGGCTATGGTTATCGAGGCGATTCAGAACGGAGCGAAAGATTTCATTGTAAAACCATTCCAGGCGGATCGTGTATTAGAAGCGGTGAAAAAAGTTATTGGATAGTACATAGTATATTTAAAGGGGATGTTGATCCGAGAGACATCTCCTTTTTTGTCTAAAATACATTGACAAAACAGACAAAAAATGATAATATTTCATTTGTTGCGACATGCAGCGCCGGTGTGGCGGAATTGGCAGACGCACATGACTCAAAATCATGCGGGTAACACCGTGCCGGTTCGAGTCCGGCCACCGGCATTTAAAGAGAAGCCATATTGGTTTCTCTTTTTTTCTTATTCTTTTTCGGCGAAGGGAGTGTGGACGATGGAGTGCAAGGAGATACAGAAATTATTTATTCCATTTATTGATGATAAACTCAGCGTATCAGATCTTTCTGCATTTTTGGATCATATGGACACATGCAAAGAATGCCGGGAGGAATATGATATATACTATACAGTAATTATGGGAATGCGTTATTTGGATGAGAGACAGAACATTTCAGAGTTTAAACTGGATTCCGGGCAGAAACTTCGTTCGGCGGCAGATTATTTACTGAAATACCGCATTCTTTTATTAGAAAAATATATACTTTTGGCAGTGCTGTGTATTGGAGTGATATTGCTGCTATAGGAGGTCTGACAGATGGATGGAAAGATTGTATTGATTGATGGACACAGTATATTGAACCGGGCATTTTACGGGGTGCCTGACCTGACAAATTCAGAGGGACTTCATACCAATGCGGTATATGGATTTCTGAACATTATGTTGAAAATACTGGATGAGGAGAAGCCGGAGTATCTGACGGTGGCCTTTGATGTGAAGCATCCTACCTTTCGTCATGAAATGTATGCGGATTACAAGGGAACCAGAAAGGGGATGCCGGAGGAATTAAAGGAACAGGTTCCGTTGATCCAGGAAATGTTACGTGCCATGGGAGTGCGTCTTGTGATGAAGGAAGGATACGAGGCGGATGATATCCTGGGAACCATTGCGCGTCGGGCAGAGAGGGAAGGTCTGGAGGTGTCACTAGTATCCGGAGACAGGGATCTTTTACAGCTTGCGACAGACCGGATCATGATCCGGATTCCGAAGACAAAGCGTGGAGGCACAGAGATTGAGAATTATCATACACAGGAAGTCATTGACAAATATGGAATTACGCCGCCTCAGATCATAGACCTCAAGGGACTCATGGGAGATGCCTCCGACAATATTCCGGGTGTGGCCGGTGTCGGAGAGAAAACAGCTGTGAAGGTGCTGACAGCATTTCCTACCGTGGAGGAGGCATATGCCCATTTGGACGAGGTGACGCCAAAGAGAACCCATGACCTTTTGGAAAAGGGACGGGAGGAGGCGATGCTCAGTAAGGCACTTGCGACGATCAAGACAGACTGTGAGCTGGATTATTCTCTGGAAGAGGCACACATTCCGGAGCTGTTTAATGAGGAATCCTTTGCCATGGTGAAGCGGCTGGAGTTTAAATCTCTTCTGAAGCGATTTGATAAAAAACAGCAGGAGCAGGCAACGAAGCATCTGCAGATACAGAAATTGGAAACAAAAGAACAGTGCCAGGCATTTTTCAGGCAGTTATATCAGAGCAATCCATCCACTGTCGGTGTAGGATTTCTGGCAGACCACTGGGCCAGTGAAGGAGCCAGAAAGAAAAAGGCGAAAAAGTCCGGAGGTCAGCTTGCATTTGTTTTTGATGACGGGGATGCCGGTATTATGGAGGAGTATACCAGGGAGCAGGAAAAGGAATATCCGTTTTATGGTATTTCCATTTCATACGCTGCAGAGGATGAAGTTCATACTGCATGTATTATGGCAGGGGAAGCGTTAAGCTCTGCGGAGATCGTGGCGGAGCTTCGAAAACTGGTGGAGACCATCGATCATATTGCTGTGCTGGGATGGAAGGATATGCTTCATCATACGACACCTGTAGAAGAATTGTCCCGGGATCATGAAGCAGCAGGACAGGACGGATTCCCGGCGGCAACCGTGCGGGAGCAGAAAAGGCTGTTTACAAAAATTGCAGATCTGGAGATTGCGGCGTATCTGTTAAACCCTTTGAAAGATACGTATCAGGTGGATGATATTGCCAGAGATTATCTGGATATGACCATATCCTCCTATGCAGAGCTCTTTGGCAAAAAAAGAATTGCAGAGCTTTACGAGGAGGAAACACAGAAGGATGTCCTGATGCAGTATCTGGGACAGCTTTCCTATGTACCTTGCCTGGCATTTCATGAGATACGGGAAGAGCTGGAGGCGCAGGAGATGTGGAAGCTCTATGAGGAGATTGAGATTCCGACAGCATATTATCTGTATCAGATGGAGAGGCTGGGGGTATGCGCAGATGGCAAGGTGTTGACGGATATGTCAGCATCTCTTCAGAAAACCATACAGGGACTGGAAAGGGATATTTATGCATTGGCGGGCGAAGAGTTTAATATCAATTCTCCAAAGCAGCTTGGTGTGATCCTTTTTGAAAAAATGAAGTTGCCATTTGCTAAAAAGACAAAGACCGGATATTCTACTTCGGCAGACATTCTGGATAAGCTTCGCACGGAGGATCCGATCATTCCGAAGATTCTGGAATATCGTCAGGTGACCAAATTAAAATCCACCTATGCGGATGGTCTTCCGGTTTATATTGAGGAGGACGGGCGGATTCACGGAAAGTTTAATCAGACCATCACTGCCACCGGCAGGATCAGCAGTACCGACCCGAATCTGCAGAATATACCGATCCGGATGGAGCTTGGAAGACAGCTTCGAAAGGTGTTTACTCCGCGAAAGGACTGGGTATTTCTGGATGCCGATTATTCCCAGATCGAGCTGAGGGTGTTGGCACATTTGTCCGGTGATCCGGAGCTCATCGAAGCATACCGGGAAAATAAAGATATTCACAGAAGTACTGCTTCCAAGGTGTTTCATGTGCCGTTTGACGAGGTGACAGATCTCCAGAGAAGAAATGCCAAGGCAGTGAATTTTGGAATTGTTTATGGGATCAGCTCCTTCGGTCTGGGACAGGATCTCAATGTGTCCCGGAAGGAAGCGGAGCAGTTTATACAGCAGTATTTTGAGACTTATCCGGCGATTAAGTCCTATCTGGACGGACTGGTGGAGGATGCCAAAAACAAGGGATATGCCAAAACCATGTTTGGCAGAAGAAGACCGGTTCCGGAGCTTTCTTCCAGTAATTTTATGCAGCGTTCCTTTGGGGAACGTGTGGCAATGAATTCTCCGATTCAGGGAACGGCGGCAGACATTATTAAGATTGCTATGATCCGTGTTTCCCAGAAACTTCTGGAGGAGGAGCTTCAGGCAAAGGTAGTGTTGCAGGTTCATGATGAGCTTCTGGTGGAGGCTCCGGTGGAGGAGACCGGAAAGGTCCGTGAGATCCTGGAAAAGGAGATGGCTCATGCGGCAGAGCTTGCGGTACCTTTGGAGGTTGAGGTAGAAGAGGGAAGTAACTGGTATGAAGCCCATTAGATTCTGAGATACGAAGCCTCACTATGGAAAAGAAAAGCTGCGTATTGGGAAAGAAAAATGCGACAAAATATGCGGCAGGGAAAGGATAATGATATGTACGTGATTGGTCTGACTGGCGGTGTAGGAAGCGGGAAAAGTCTGGCGGCCCAGATGCTGGCAGAGAAAAGAAATGCGGAGCTTTTGATCACGGATGAGCTTGGTCATACGGTGATGGAAAAGGGCAGCCGCTGTTATAAGGAGATTCTCGGACATTTTGGGACAGAGCTTACGGACCAACAGGGGGAGATTGACCGGACGAGGCTGGCACAGAAGGTCTTTGCGGATGAGGCGGAGAGAAACTGGCTGAATCGGTTGATCCACCCGGCGGTGATCGATTATGTAGAAAAATATATTACCGAAAGAAGACAGCAGGAGGGTGTGATCGTTCTGGAATCTGCACTTTTGTTTGAAAGCGGCTGTGACCGTCTTTGTGATGAGATATGGTATATTTTTGTTTCCGAGGAGATTCGCAGACAACGTCTGGCAGACAGCCGGGGATACAGCCAGGAGAAGATTACTGCCATATTGAAAAGACAGATGTCAGAGGAAGAGTTTCAGAAGCGCAGTGACGTCGTGATCCGCAACGACGGGACACCGGAGGAGCTGGAGCGGCAGATATTATCGAAAATAGAGGCGCAGTAGCGCAGGATTTGCACAGGCCTCCAGCACACAGCCAAGGATCAAAAAAAGCGTGGAGAGAAAGAAAAATGGAAATTCACACAGGATCAGGGTGTGCTTCGATATGGTAATGCTGTGAAGCTGGTTGTGGATATGATCACAATGATTGATGCAGATCAAAAATGCAGGGACTACAAGAAATGCCTGAGGCAAAAGAAAACAAAAATATCCTGCCAGCCCCCAGAGTCCGTTTAACTGGATACAAAATGCCAGTAAAAGTCCGTGTTGAAACCCGATATATATGGAAAAAAGACGATAATAATATTTCCAGACATTGGTAAAGGAAAAGAACCAGAGAAGCAGAAAATATTTCAGGGTTCTGCGGATAGCAAGCAGAAAGAAATCCTGCCGGTCTATCTCCAGTGCCTGAAGCTGGGAGAGCAGAGTCTGGTATAGATGAAAGATATATGCATATATGCCGCTGCGCAGGAGAAAAGCAATGATACATCCCAGGGATAGTCCTGCGGCAACGAAAAGAAAAACGCTGATAGAAGTATTGGACAGCGTTTTTTTTGTTTGATTTTTCATAGAGAAAACTCCTTCTGCAGTTGATTTCGATAACAGGAAATGATGGATCATGTAATGTCTTTTTTATTATATGGAGTGGAAAAATCAAATAGAACAGAGAAATCTGTCGAAGGAATTCTGTTGTATTCCGGATGGATATTCGTTAAGGTGGAGAAAGAATTCATCGGGAGGAGCTGTGAAAAATGAGGACAGAATATAAGAATTGGATTATGCTGTTTGTGCTTCTGTGTGTGGTGGTTGCTGGCTTATTTGGAATCAGCGGAAAGCTTGCCGGGGACCGGCAGAAGGAAGGAGAACGCAGGGAAGTCTGGGCGGTCAGTAAAGAGAAAAGTGCGGAATCCGGCGGCACAAAGGGAACATTGAAGCTATATGCAGGGGAGCTGAGCGGGAGAGCTACGGCATTTCATTGGGAGACAGCCGGAGATCAGAGAGTGCTGTCCCTGTTGTATCAGAAAGTCAGTGATCTGGCAGAGGTAACCTGGAAGAAAAAAGGAAAGGGAGCCGTTTATCAGATCCATTTAAAGAAGAATGTAATGGATTCGGATGGAAAACTGGTGACAGCGGATACTCTTCTTTATAATTATTATATACGATGTCAGACAGGATATCAGGGGGATGATGCAATCGACGGGGTGAGTATTCGCGGGCTTTGCTCCTATCGTTATGGGGTTACAGGGGAAAAATTAAAACAGAGGATGAAAAAGGTAAGGCAGGCAATCCGAAAGCCGGATAAAAAGTTACGGCAGCAGGTGGTAACGGAGCTTGTGACTCCTGTGTTATACAAAGAATATTACTGGGTGAAAACATTATATTATAACAAATCGGCACAAAAGCTCTGTGAACGTTATCCGGAACCGGTGCAGCTGTTTGCCTATTATTATGCACCGAATACTTCTTATACCGGAAAAGGAAGAAATGGGAAACAGGCGGTTCAGGATATTGCAAAGCAGTATGGGACAGATCTGGAGCATCTGGAAGAGATGACAGGTACAGATTATGAAGCAAAGCTGCAGGGACTGGCTATTCAATATTTCTGGCCGGGGAGAGCAGTGGGAGACGGAAAGATACAGGGAATCCAAAAACTGGATGATCAAACGATACAGATCGAGACGACAAAATATCGGGAAAATGACCGCAAAAAGCTGCAAAACATATATGTGGTTACGCACCAGATTTCCCGGGATATTTCAGGAGAAAAAGACTCTGAGATCAAAATAGGAAAATCAGATGGAAGCCTGCCGGTTGGCACAGGAGCATATATTTTGCAGAAAAAAGAAAACAATTCACTTTGTCTGCAGGTGAATTCTTATTATGACAGAGAGGCTGTGAATCCCACACAGATTGTGATTCAAAACGGGGATTTTACCGCCGGTCAGTGTATTCGCAGTGTGTGTGACGGAACCCTTGATATGGCATGTATCTGGGAAAGGGCAGAGTATGAGAAAACACAGATCAGTCGTACCATGAAAAAGGGAGATGCTTTGTGGGAGTCGGCTCTTTTAGGCGGTCTTGTCTATCATCCTGGCAGAGTGAATGCTACAACAATATCCAGAGAGGCTGTAGATGCGGAAAATCTTGGAGCCATCGTGAAAGGACTGGAAATGAATGATGTAGAATGAGAAAAGGGTCTCGGGAAAAGGAGAGTCCTTTACATTTCAACGGATATCCTATATGATGGAAAGGAACAGATCGTTGTGCATGCTTTTCGGAGATGGAACGGTCAATAAAGAGTCAGAAAGGAACAGGACAATGGTACAGAATCCAATTGTAACATTTGAAACAACACAGGGTACGATCGAGGCAGAGCTTTATCCGGAGATTGCACCAAATACAGTAAACAACTTTTTATCCCTGATCGGAAAGGGCTTTTATGATGGTCTGATCTTTCACCGTGTGATCAAGGGATTTATGATCCAGGGAGGAGATCCGGATGGCGTTGGTACCGGTGGACCCGGATATTCTATTAAGGGAGAGTTTGCACAGAATGGCTTTGCCAATGATCTGAAGCATTCGGCAGGTGTGCTTTCCATGGCACGTTCCATGATGCCGGATTCCGCAGGATCCCAGTTCTTTATTATGCATAAGGATGCTCCGCATCTGGACGGCGCATATGCAGCATTTGGTAAGGTAACAAAGGGACAGGATGTTGTGGACAAGATCGCAGAGGTGGAGACAGATTACAGCGATGCTCCAATGGAGCCACAGATGATGATCAAGGTGACAGCAGAGACTTTTGGTGTGGATTATCCGGAACCGGAGAAATGCTGATGGATAAACTTTTAATATAGTTTATTTAGAGTGGAAGTTATAATGAAATGATGAAGAGGAGATTTTCCGAAAGGGAGGTCTCCTTTTTTGGGGACGTTGTGACACGGCTTTTATGAGAAAATGCCGATTTTGCTTTTTTAGGATGATTGTTCACAAAGTTTTGACATTATTATGATAGAGTAGATTTTGACGTTGCGGAGAGCCGCAAAGATTGGAGGACGAAACATTGATTGAAGTAAAAAATCTGGTGAAACAGTATGGAAATCATGCAGCCGTGGACGATCTTTCCTTTACTGTAGAGACAGGAAAGGTAGTGGGATTTCTGGGACCAAACGGTGCCGGTAAGTCTACCACGATGAATATGATCACGGGGTATATCGCACCTACCTCGGGAACAGTATTGATCGACGGTGTGGATATGGAGGAGGAGCCGGAACAGGTTCGTAAAAATATTGGTTATCTTCCGGAGAATCCGCCGTTATATCCGGATATGCGTGTCCGTGAGTACTTATATTTTGTAGCAGAGTTAAAGAAGGTTCCCCGCAAGGACAGGGATGTCATGGTCAACGAGATCATGAACCGGACGAAGATCGTGGATGTCTCCGAGAGACTGATCCGTCATCTGTCCAAGGGATATAAGCAAAGAGTTGGCGTAGCAGGAGCCATGATGGGATATCCGGAGATTCTGATCCTGGATGAGCCGACCGTAGGTCTGGATCCGAACCAGATCATTCAGATGCGTGAACTGATCCGGGATCTCAGCGAGTCTCATACGATCCTGTTAAGCTCTCACATTATGCAGGAGATCAGTGCAGTCTGTGATGAGATCATTATTATCAATGAAGGAAAGATGATCGCCTGCGATACACCGGATAACCTTACGATGCATATGGCATCCAATGGTCTCCATCTGGTGATCAAGGGAGATGTACCGGTGATCAAGGGAGCACTCCGTACCGTTTCCGGTATCAAGAATGTAGTATATGACGAGCAGATGGAGGAGGGGACTCTTGGCCTGACTCTTTATTCCATTGACAAAAAGGATCTTCGCGAGGATGTGTTCTTTGCTTTGGCGGAGGCAGGTTGTCCGATCCTTGAGATGCATCGCCGGGAGACGACTCTGGAGGAAGCATTCATTGCATTGACAAAGGGTGGCTCCCGTCAGTTTGGTGGCAAGAAGACAGCGAAAAAACAGCCGAAGCCAGAAGATGAAAAGGAGGAAGAATAATGTTTGCGATTTATAAAAAGGAATTAAAGCAGTATTTTCATTCCATGATCGGATTTGTATTTCTTGCTTTTTTCATAGCGATCATTGGTATTTATACATGGGCAAATAATTTTTATGGTAAGGTAGGAAATTTTGAGACAACCTTAAGTTCTTCTACATTTCTTTTTGTGCTGTTGATCCCGATTCTTACCATGAGGGTTCTTGCAGAGGAGAAGCATCAGAAGACGGATCAGTTATTGTATACAGCGCCAATTTCCATTGGTCGTGTAATTATTGGAAAGTATCTTGCGTTGCTTACATTATTTGGAATCGGTGTCCTGTTTGTGGGACTGTATCCATTGTTGTTAAGACATTATGGTCCGGACAGTGTGCAGCTTGCACCGGCCTATAGTGCTCTGATCGGATTCTTCCTTTTGGGTGCGGCATATATTGCCATTGGTACATTCGTGTCCTCCTTGACAGAGAGTCAGCCGATCGCAGCGGTCGTATCATTCCTGGTGCTTTTGATGAGTGTTCTGGTATCCAGCATCGCAGGAGCACTTCCATCGGATAAACTTTCCCAGGCAGCGATTCTGTCAGTGGTATGGATCATTGTGGCAGCGGTAGCTTATTATATGATGCATAATATAACGGTTGCAGTGATTCTGGCAGTGCTGGGAGAAGCAGCGATCTGGATCATCTATGCAGTGAAATCTTCTCTGTATGAGGGACTTGTAGCTGATATTCTGAACTGCGCTGCATTGTCATCCAAATTTGATGATTTTACACTGGGTGTCCTGAAATATGACGTGATCGTGTATTATGTGAGCGTTGCATTTTTGTTTGTATTTCTGACGATCCAGAGTATCCGGAAAAAGAGATATAACTAAATATATCAGGCACAGAAAGCAGTGCGGAAATGAGGTAAATGATGAGCGAAAAGAAAGAAAATTTGACCCAGAATAAAGAGCCGGGAAAGATCAAAAAATCTTTTACCAGCCGGCAGTTTAAGTCAGGGGCGTACAGTTCCGTGATCACCGTGATCGTCATTGCGCTGGTGGTTGTTTTAAATATGGTATTTAATAAACTGGATCTGTCCACAGATCTGACATCAGACAGCTTGTTTACATTAACCAAGGATTCACAAAAGGTATTAAAGGATGTCAAGGATGACATTACCATCTACTACATGGTGACAAAGGGGGAGGAGCAGGATTATATCCAGCGTGTGATCAAGCAGTACAATAAGGTTTCCGATCATATTAAGGTGGTGACGAAGGATCCGGTGGTTTATCCAAACTTTTCGAAGAAGTATGTGGATGATGCCGTTTCCAGCAATGATGTGATCGTGGTAGATGAAACAACAGGGGCTGCAAAATATGTTTCCAATGATGAGATGCTGTATTCGGATCAGTATTCTTATTATACAAATGGAAGCTCAGAGCAGTATCTGGATGTGGAGGGTCAGATTACTTCTGCAATCCAGAATGTGCTTTCCATGGACAAGAAAAAGATTTATGTTGTAACCGGTCATGATGAGCAGAGTCTCAGTGATTCACTTTCCAAAACTTTGGAGAAGATGAATGTGGATGTCAAGGATATCTCCCTGGTAACCCAGAAGAAAGTGCCGGATGACTGTTCTCTGCTGATTGAGTATGGCCCACAGAGTGATCTGCGTGACAGTGAAAAAACAGTATTCATGGATTATCTGAAAAAGGGTGGTACGGCAATCCTGATGCCTGGATATGTGGAGAAGGATACTCCAAATATGGATGAGATCCTTGACTACTATGGCATGAGTATTCAGAAGGGCATTATTTATGAAGGGGTAGGTCATTACGAGAATTATCTCAACTGGATCGTTCCGACCATCAATACAGATGCAGATGTTATGTCAAAGTTTGGAGATAAGGACTATGTGGTAATTGGCTCTTCCCAGAGCATTAAAGAGCAGAAAGGCTCTTCTCTCAGAAGTGGTTTGAAATTAACAGACATTCTGACTACATCCAAGCAGTCGTTATTGAAGAAAGATCCAAGTTCCCAGAACACCGAGAAAGAGAAGGGAGATCTGAACGGACCGTTTGCAACGGGTGTTTATGCGGAGGAGACGGTAGATGAAGGTACTACGAAGCTGACGGTCATTGCTACCAATGAGGTACAGGATGATCTCATGCAGAATGTGATCAGTGGTATGCTGGGAGATTCCAAAGATGGTGCCACAGCAACGTCCATTGAGGCAAAGAGCTTATCTTATTCCACGATCACCATGAGTGCCGGCAGTGCAATTCTCTGGTCAATTGTTCTTGTGATTCTTGTACCGGTTGGATTATTACTGGCAGGCTTTACAATCTGGTTTACAAGGAGGAGAAAATAAACTATGAGCAGAAAAAAGAGACAAACGGTGACACTTCTGGTGCTTTGTCTGGTGCTCATTGCTGCCGGTGTAGGATATTATGCATTAATACGTCATCAGGCAGCGCAGGAAAAGGCGCAAAAAGCCGAAGAGAGTGCAAAAGAATTATTTCAGCTTTCTTCCGATGATATTAACAAGGTAGAATATCAGGGAGAAAAATCCTCCCTGACCTTTGAAAAGGACGGCAAAACCTGGAAACTGTCTTCTGATAAGAAATATCCTTTAAATCAGGATAAAATTACAGATATGGTCGATGAGACAACCGGTGTGGAAGCAACGAAAACGGTTACTGCAAGCTGTGACGATCTGACGCAGTACAATCTGGACAAACCGGATCTGACGGTTACTGTGACAGATACATCAGGACAGAAAATAACGATATATGTAGGAATGGAGTCGGTGTCCGGTGGTGGCCGGTATGCTTACTGCGGTGGAGATGAAAAGAAAGTTTATCTGATCTCTACGTCTCTTTACAGCAGCTTTGATTACAGTCTGGGAGATCTTATGACAGTGCCGGATGTTCCATCCGTGCAGGCGGATGAGATCCGGTATCTGAAGGTGGAGAAGCAGAAGGGCAAGAATTTTGAGGCGGAGTATGATGAAAAGAATTCTCCATACAAGGACATTTACGGATGGTCCATTAAACAACCGTATACACAGCCGGTAGCCGGGGATAAGGATGGATTGCAGAATTTATTTGGCAGCTATACCAATATAAGCTTTAATGCAGGTGTGTCCTACAAAAGGGACACTGCCTTAGAAAAGAAATATGGTCTGGATCAGCCTCAGTATACGGTAACCTTCCGGACTGCTAAAAAGAATGTGACGTTATACGTCGGAAAAGAAAACAGTGATAAGAGCAGTTATTATGTCAGGATGAAAGGAAAAGATGGTATTTATCTGATGGAAGCTGCCAGTGTCAGCAAGATGATCACCATCAATCCTCTTGATTGTGTATATCAGAGACTTTACGCAGGAGACCAGCAGAAGTTGAATCAGGTAGAGCTTTCTTATCAGGGGAAAAAGTATACCTATGATGTTTCCAAGACAAAGAAAAAGTCAGATACGGAGTATACGTATACCGTAAAGAGTGACGGAAAGACAGTGGATGCAGACGAATTTACCAAAGCCTATGGTGTGATCAGTTATCTGGCGCCGGGCGGCAATATTGATCCGAAGGTATCCGTGAAGGGTAACAAGCCGGTGGCACAGTTTACCTTTCACGAGGACAAACAAGATACCAAAATGATCATTTATCCATATGACGGACAGAACTTCTACCGTGTCAGTGTCAATGGCATCATGCAGTTTACCGTTGATAAGAATGCAGTAGATAAGGTTTTGAAGCAGTTTACTTCGTTGAAATGATCTTAGAATAATAAAGCCGGAGTGCAGAGGGAATGCTATATTCTCTCTGCATTTTTTCTGCAGTGATCCAGATACTGTCCTCGGAAAGCGGGATGGACGGAGCCCGGTCCAGATGGATCAGATATCCGATCATACGCCATTCAATATGGGAAAAGATGTGCTTCCCTTTTCCGAGAAGCTCAATGCTGTCGGCACTGGTATCCCATTGTTCCAAAAGTTTTTGCAACTCTCCCGTTGATACGAAACCCTCCTGGGATGGAAACTCCCATAAACCTGCAAGAAGTCCCTTTGGAGGACGTTTTTGTACCAGATAGGTTCCCTGATATTCCAAAAGAATAATGGTTTTTTCCTCGATGCGCCGTTTCTTTTTGGGAGGCTTCACCGGAAAGTCAGACCATGAATTGCGAAAATGCGCCTGGCACCGGGGAGCAAAAGGGCATTTGTCACAGAGAGGAGCACCGTTTGGCAGACAGACCGTGGCTCCCAGATCCATCCATGCCTGATTATAGATTCCGGGTGTTTCTGGCGGAATCGCTTCTAATAGCTCGGAGCAAAGCATTTTTTTGAAGGCGGCCTTTGTAATGTCAGAGGCATCTTCAAAAAGACGGGTGTAGATCCGATAGACGTTTCCGTCAATGGCAGGGACTGCCTGGCCAAAGGCGATGGAAGCGATGGCACCGGCAGTATATTCTCCGATGCCGGGAAGTGTCAGAATCTCCTGATAGGTCCGGGGAAATTCTCCCCGAAACTGTTCTTCAATCTCTATGGCAGCACGTTGCAGATTGTTTGCGCGGCTGTAGTAACCAAGTCCCTGCCAAAGTTTCATCAGCTCATCATGAGGTACATTTGCGAGGCTTTTGATATTGGGAAGAGCTGTCAGAAAGCGTGTATAATATCCCTTCACTGCTTCAACGCGGGTCTGCTGGAGCATGATCTCAGAAACCCAGACGTGGTAAGGGTCTGGTCTTGATGTTTCACCTGCAGGTGTCCGCCAGGGCAGATCTCTGGCGGAAGAAGAATACCACTCCAGAAGAGGAGTGGTAAGCTGGTGTAATGTGTCTATGCGGTTGGGAGTAGGTGTATTCATAAGGAAACCTCTTTTCATGGTTTTGCTTTTCGTTCTGAAGTGGAACGCAGATCCAGCAGATCGTGAATCTCGGTCAGAGGGATTTTGGTATATTCTGCCAGCTCCCACGGAGTTGCCTCACGGCCGTTTTCCTCAGCTAGATATTTTGCTGCCTCGTGAAGCAGATTTGTCTTGGCAAGAACGGTGCTTTCCCAGTCCCTGGCTGCGGTGACGGAATCGATCATATTCTCAATGGCAAGGCGGATCTCTTCCTCGATCACAGAATGGATCCGGTCCAGATCCGGTGCAGTCCCTTTACGGAAATCAGCAGGAGTGCCTCCGATCCGTTCCAGCGCCATCAGAATACCGATATTGCCTTCTGCGATCATTTCATCTAAAGCAATCCCCCGTTTCTCGTAGGATTTCGCAATCCGGAATACCTTATCGAGCTGTTCGTGGACCAGAGCTTCTTTGGTGGAAGCATCACCGGCAAGGAAACAGTCCCAGAGTGCGGCAAGCCCCGCACCACTGTGGGATGTCAGTGCGGAAACCTCCCGGCGGTAAAGCTCCAGATTACGTTCTGCTTTGGATATGCGGTGTTTTGTCTCTTGATTTATAGAAGCAGTATCATCATCCGGAGAAAGTGCACTTGGAAAGAAGGTGGAAGGATGGTAGCCGGAAATGGTGATACCATTCATCGCCAGATATTGGTAGACGGCATCAAACTGGTCTTCCTGCAACTCCATATCGGAAAGATACCGGTGTATTTCCTCCTTTGTCATCTGATTTTGCTGTGACTGTGCGATGGTCTTGATCTCCTCCATACACTCTAATAATTTATTTTGATCCATATTGATATAATCCCCATTTCTGTGATTTTTATGATGTCCGCAAGAAGTGACGGAATACAAAATGACAGTTTCTTATATTCGATTTTAGAGAAAAAGAGGGGGAGTGTCAATAGCTGAAACATCTAATCTTTCCTGTAAATGATGTGGAAAAATTATTATAAAAAAAAAGAGGTTTGTTATAGCCAAGCTTATTTTATTTTGGTATAATATGATATAAAATAAGCTGTGTGTGAGTGCGTTTTTCTCATGACCGCTCCAAATAGCAGCAAAAGGAGGTATTTACAATGAGAAAAGGTTTCAACAAGGCCTTGTCATTTGTGCTTTCAGCAGCAATGATGGTTTCGCTCGGTTCCGGGCTTGACGTTGCTTCTGTAAATGCGGCAAATGGGGCAAAGGCAGGTATCAAAACTGCTCCTGCATCGACCGTTACATATGGGGCGATCGTTAGTTTTCAGACGAGTTCATATGCTTACCGTAATGGCTATGAGCAGGATACTTCTGGCTTTGAGCAGGTAGATAAGGATGAAAAGTTTAATGCGTGGTTAAAGGCGAATGGGAAAGAGGTTCCAAGTTATAACGCTCCGAACATCTACCTAAATGGTAATGGTCCTGATCTTTATAAGAGAGATATTCCGAAAAAAGGATATGTAAAGGGCAATTTGGATCTGGATTCCGCTGCTAAGGCAGAGCCGGTATATGACGTTGCTGTTTCTGACGCGGTTATGGATAAGGACGGTGAGTATACCGTATCCATTTCCAACCTTGACTTTGGCAAGGAGGAGGCCGGAAAGTTTCGTATGCTGGCTGTTGCGACCAACATCGTGAAGGATGATGTAAACAGCAATGTTACAGCAGTGGCATCTTCCATTAAGATCAATGATAAGGAGATTATTGACAAGGAGACGGTTCTTCCGGTTAAAGGTGATATCGATAAGGGGCAGTGTTATAAGTTTATGATTGCCAATGCATACGAACCTGGTGATCATACAACGCCAAGTTCTCTTTATCCACATGATGCAAATAAAGAGACGAATCCGAAGGATGATAATATTACGACATTAGAGGCTCCAACCGGTAAGGTGAAAATAGAGATCACTTACAAGCTTCAGGGTGTCAACTGGTCTTATTCTCCGGATGGACCTGTTAAAACACCGGAGCCGGACAAGACGCAGGCACCGGAGATCACACCTCCGGCGGAAGTACCACTCAGCAAACCTTTTGATATGGTACTGAGTGCCAATGTAAATGAAGCATTAACACCGTCAGCCGGTCCGGGAGTGAGAGAAAATCCAAACAAAAAAGGTGAGATGATCCAGTCTGCTATTTTTGGTTCTGAGGCAATGAAGGCAAAGGTTACTGCAGCAAAGGGTGCGGACGGCAATGCAATCTATAATGCGGATCAGATGGACTATATTGTTTCAGACAGCTCCTGTGCTACGATTTCCAAGACCGGTGAGTATTCCCTGTCCGTTACGGCAAGAAGCTCCATGGATGATCTTACAGCAAAGGGTGCGATCTGGTTCCCGATTATTATTAATGGAAGCACCGGTGAAATGCCAAAGGATTTTAACCTCAGAGCGACAAAGATCATTGTCGGTGAGGGTGCTTCCGCACAGGAATATGCATGGACAGCGCAGCTGATGCAGGATGCCAAGGGAGATGTACGTCTTTCGGTATGTAACCAGTGGGCACAGGCCAATGAGAAGGATGCAGCCAATACAATAAAGGATGCAATCAGTGTAAATAAGGGTGACAAGATCACTTTCAAGTTCTATGTAACAGGTGATGCTCCGGCACCGGCTAAGACCGCTACACCGGAGGCAATTGGTGCATCTACATCATATATGTCATATCTGGGATTCCAGACAGACGACTGGATGTTCCGTGATACATGGCATGCAGATACAGGTTTGAAATGTAAGGACTACAACTACAAGAAGCAGGTAGCATGGAGTCATGGCGATGCTGTTAAAGCCATTGATGTATCTATTACAGATGCAAAGATGACAAAGAACAACGTGAAATACAAAGTTGCCATTGATGGTCTGAATATAAAGAAGACATCAAAGAAATCGACACAGTTTAACATGTTGTATCTTTCTACGGATATTCCACTTTCCATGAAGGGTGTTTCTGTAAAGAATGCGGTATTAAAGATTGACGGAAAGACCGTTAAGAATTACAAGGTTGTTCCAAACAAGGGAGATGCATCCAAGTATTATCAGTTTATGCTGGCAGATGCTTATGCCCCAAGCGATGGAACAAAGAATGCTGCTTATCCAAATGGTAAGACATTAAAGAAACTTCCAACCAAGTCAATTGAAGTAGAATACACGGTTTCCGGTGTAGACTTCAACAGCCGTGTCGTATCTGTTGGAAACTTCAAGTATAAGCTTACAAAGAATAAGGCACAGGTAGTAGGTCTTTCTAAGAAGGGTAAGAAAAAAGCAAATCTTTCTCTTGGTAAGACAATTAAGGTGAAAGCTGCAAGCCCAAGCGCAATTTCTTCTGCACCTGCAGTACAGACTTACAAGATCACATCTGTAAAGGCCGGCGCATTTAAGAATTCTTCTAAGCTTAAGAAGTTCAGCTTTAAGAAAGCTACAAATATCAAGGCGCTTCCTTCTAAGGCATTTATGAACTGCAAGAAGCTCAAGACAGTAGAACTGAACAAGAAGATGAAAAAGATTCCTGCTCAGGCATTTAAGGGATGTAAGAAGCTTACAACCATTAAGTGTAATGCGAAACTGAAATCTGTAAGCAAATCTGCATTCAAGGGATGCAAGAAGAAAATTAAGGTTACAGGTAAGAGCAAAAAAGCAAACAAAAAGAAAATCAAGAAAGCATACAAGAAGGTAAAATAATTACTGAGAAGTAATCTTTCTTAGAGAATGGGATGCCATATCCAAGAGAATGGATATGGCATCCTTTTTCCGTTTATACATGAGAAAATATTTATGAATTATCGATAAGAAATAAAATTTTTCAGGATATTAAGTCTACACGAGTAGGACTTAGTGAAATCGGCATTTCTACTATATATTGTAAAAAAGTCAAAAAACACATACAATATATAGTAGACTTTTGGAATGAGGTTTGCTATAATCATTCATGGACACATTCTGAAACCCGGAGCCTTGCAGAGGATTCGGGTATTTTCACGGGACTTGGGGGAGATACCGGAGGAGAGTGTGTAAAGTACAAAGAAAATGAAAGAAGAGGTATTTTGGGACAATGAAAGTAACAAAAAGGGATGGCAGAATTGTAGATTATGACAGAAACAAGATCATACTGGCGATCCAGAAGGCAAATGTGGAGGTGGACCGCTATGAGCAGGTATCGGAGGAGACCATTGATGCCATTGTTGCCAGTATTGAAAATAAAAGAACGGATAACCTTATGGTCGAGGATATCCAGGATATGATCGAGCAGAAGCTCATGGCAGAGCGTAAGTATGAGCTGGCCAAAAAGTATATCATATACCGTTACACCAGAGAAATGGTCCGTCGTGCCAATACTACTGATGACTCGATCATGAGTCTGATCAAAAACAGCAATAAGGATGTCATGGAGGAAAACTCCAACAAAAATGCATATATTGCTTCTACGCAGAGAGATCTGATCGCCGGTGAGGTATCCAAGGACCTGACAAAGCGTGTTCTGCTTCCGGAGAAGATCATTAAGGCACATGAGGAGGGTGTGATCCATTTTCATGATATGGATTATTATCTCCAGAGTATTTTTAACTGTTGTCTGATCAATATCGGAGATATGCTGGAAAATGGAACTGTGATGAACGGCAAGCTGATCGAGAGTCCCAAAAGCTTTCAGGTTGCCTGCACCGTTATGACACAGATCATCTCGGCGGTTGCCAGCAGCCAGTATGGCGGTCAGTCCGTGGATATTCGTCATCTGGGCAGATATCTTCGCAAGACTCGTGATAAATACGAGCGTCATTACAAAGAGAAATATGGCAATATCATATCGGACGAGATCCGGGAGCGTTTTATTGATGACCGTCTTCGTGATGAGCTTCGTTCCGGTGTTCAGACGATCCAGTATCAGATCAATACACTGATGACCACCAATGGCCAGTCTCCGTTTGTGACATTATTCCTGAATCTTGACAAGGATGATCCTTATATTGAGGAAAATGCCATGATCATCGAGGAGATATTAAAGCAGCGTATTGAGGGCATCAAAAACGAAAAGGGTGTCTATGTGACCCCGGCTTTTCCAAAGCTGATCTATGTGCTGGATGAGCATAACTGCTTAAAGGGCGGCAAGTATGATTATCTCACGAAGCTGGCAGTAAAGTGCAGTGCAAAGAGAATGTATCCGGATTATATCTCCGCCAAGATGATGCGGGAGAATTATGAAGGAAACGTATTTTCCTGTATGGGTTGCCGCAGCTTCCTGACACCGTGGAAGGATGAAAACGGAGAGTATAAGTTTGAGGGAAGATTTAATCAGGGTGTTGTCAGCCTGAACCTTCCACAGATCGGTATTCTGGCAGAGGGAGATGAGGAAAAGTTCTGGGCACTTCTGGAGGAGCGTCTGGCACTCTGCTTTGAAGCCCTGATGTGCCGTCATCATGCACTGGAAGGAACCCTTTCCAATGTCAGCCCGATCCATTGGCAGTATGGCGCCATTGCCCGGTTGAAGTCAGGAGAGACCATCGACAAGCTTCTTCATAATGGATATTCGACGATATCTTTAGGATATATTGGATTATATGAGGTGACAAAGTTGATGACAGGTGTGAGCCACACCGATCCGAAGGGAACAAACTTCGCTCTGCGTCTTATGAAGCGTCTGCGTCTGGCATGCGATACCTGGAAACTGGAGACAGGACTTGGTTTTGGTCTTTATGGTACTCCGGCAGAGAGTCTCTGTTACCGCTTTGCAGAGATCGATAAAAAGCGTTTCGGGGAGATCAAGGATGTGACGGATAAGGGGTATTATACCAACTCTTACCATGTAGATGTACGAGAAAAGATCGATGCCTTTGAGAAGTTCCGTTTTGAGAGCCAGTTCCAGAAGATTTCTTCCGGTGGTGCAATTTCTTATGTGGAGATTCCGAATATGCGCCATAATCTGGAGGCACTGGAAGATGTGGTACGGTTCATTTACGACAATATCCAGTATGCG
This sequence comes from uncultured Lachnospiraceae bacterium, assembly GCA_934339135.1. Classification (GTDB taxonomy): domain Bacteria; phylum Bacillota; class Clostridia; order Lachnospirales; family Lachnospiraceae; genus Jutongia. The sequence continues at coordinate 60,844 of CAKRHP010000011.1, forward strand.
GAGTTTAATACAAAGTCCGATTACTGTCATGTCTGCGGTTATGATGGAGAGATCATTATTAACGATGATCTAGAGTGGGAATGTCCGCAGTGCCACAATAAGGATAAAAATAAAATGAATGTGACGAGACGTACCTGTGGTTATCTTGGGGAGAATTTCTGGAATGTAGGAAAGACAAAGGAGATCAACGCAAGGACACTTCATTTATAAAGGGGAAAGGAAGTGGTTTCTGTCAGGGTGACCGGAATGGTAAAAATAGATTTTGAAACCTTACCGGTTACGCTGGCAGATTGTTCTTTTAACAAACCTTTTTTGTTGAGACGGCAGGTCATTTTCAGGGAATCAACAGTGCCGGTGACGTTTTTCAGTTCGTCGGTGCTCATGGATGCCTGTTCGATGATCTGACAGAAGTAATAGGATGCCGTTTCGCCGGACAGAGTAAATTCATATAAGGTATCACTGCCTTTCCGGGTAACCTTCATATTTTCAAGCTGGGAGGAAGCGTCCTGCATAATATCCGAAATAAAGGTAACCATGGAAAGAACCTCTTCCGGAGAACGCTCGGTGCGGGTCTTTTCCTTTCCGTTGTCTGTAACATACCAGCCGTTTTTGTAGGTGGAATGACTTTTCTCGGTCTTACCTTTAGTGGTGGTTTTTGTGGTCATATCAAGTGTTAAATGATCATGATCATTGGCGCCGGTTACAAGCGCATCCGCACTCATATGACGTTTTCCTTTGATCAGCTTTCCTTTGAGTTTGATGGAAGCATCGGTTTTTGCACGGAAAGAGGACTGGGAGAGTAGCTTTTCAAAGGAGAAATAGACCTTTCCTTCAGGGGAGTCGGGATCTAGTGTTTCAGACACTTCCTGTGGACTGGTAGTGACTGAGGATGGCTGTGATGAAACATTTTGTTGTACGTTGTCTCTGGGAGCAGCAGTACGGTGGTGCTGGTACAGACATACTCCCTCTACCAGGAGAAGAACTACAACAACAGCGATTGTAATATATTTTAAAGGTGATGATTTTTTATCCATAGAGATCACTCCTTGTATGCTATCTGCTTTTGACCCTTGCATCATATTATATTATAATGTTATTTGGCAGGCAGGTCAAAAAATATCAGAAAAATAATCGAAACCGGAATAGGAGACGACATATATGAATTACGCGGAGATAAAAAAATGTGATGTGGCAAACGGACCGGGGGTCCGGGTGTCATTATTTGTCAGCGGCTGTACCCATCACTGCAAGGAATGTTTCAATAAGGAGACCTGGGATTTTCAGTTTGGAAAGCCATTTACACAGGACACGATCGACGAGATTCTGGAGCTGTTAAGTCCTGATTATATCAAAGGGATCACCCTGCTTGGGGGAGAGCCTATGGAGCAGGTGAATCAGCAGGGCCTTCTGCCATTACTGCGGCAGATTCGGGAGAAGCTGCCTCACAAGACCGTATGGTGTTTTACCGGATATGATTATGAAAAGGATGTTCTGGGCAGAATGGTACCGGAATGGGAGGAAACCAAAGAATTTCTTTCTTATCTGGATGTGCTGGTGGACGGAGAGTTTAAGATCGAACAGAAGGATCTGGGACTGATCTTTAAGGGGTCTGCCAACCAGAGAACGATCCTGGTGCAGGAGTCTCTGAAAGAAGGTCATATTGTATACTGGGATCCCGAAAATCCATAAGAATTTGATAAAATTCTATGAAATCCCAAAGAAATGCCAAAAACGGCTTGAAATTTTAGGACAAGTCCGCTACAATAATGAGTGGGTTGTGACTGCGAGGTAATCGGGCAGTTATGAGAAATGCTTAATTACTGCACAGCGCCAGCAGTGACAGTATATTATAAATTATATTTTAGGAGGAATTAAAAATGGCAGTAAAAGTTGCAATTAACGGTTTTGGTCGTATCGGACGTCTTGCTTTCAGACAGATGTTTGGTGCAGAGGGTTATGAAGTAGTAGCTATCAACGATCTGACAAGCCCAAAGATGCTTGCTCATCTGTTAAAGTATGATTCATCACAGGGTAAGTATGAGAAGGCTGATACAGTTTCAGCTGGAGAGGATTCCATCACAGTTGATGGTAAGGAGATTAAGATCTATGCATTCCCTGATGCAAACAACTGCCCATGGGGCGAGCTTGGTGTAGACGTTGTTCTTGAGTGCTCAGGATTCTACACATCTAAGGAGAAAGCACAGGCTCATATCAATGCTGGTGCTCGTAAGGTTGTTATTTCTGCTCCTGCAGGAAATGATCTTCCTACTATCGTTTACAACACAAACCATGAGACACTTAAGGCTGAGGATACTATCATTTCTGCAGCTTCTTGTACAACAAACTGTCTTGCACCTATGGCTGACGCTCTTAACAAGTATGCAGCTATCCAGTCTGGTATCATGGTAACAATCCATGCTTACACAGGTGATCAGATGACTCTTGATGGTCCTCAGAGAAAGGGTGACCTCAGAAGATCCCGTGCAGCAGCAGTTAACATCGTTCCTAACAGCACAGGTGCTGCAAAGGCTATCGGTCTTGTAATCCCAGAGCTGAACGGAAAGCTCATCGGATCTGCACAGCGTGTTCCTACCCCTACAGGTTCTACAACAATCCTGACAGCTGTATGTAAGGGTTCTGATATCACAGTTGAGGGTATCAATGCAGCTATGAAGGCAGCAGCAAACGAGTCATTCGGTTACAACGAGGATCAGATCGTATCTTCTGATATCGTTGGTATGAGATTCGGTTCTCTGTTCGATGCTACTCAGACAATGGTAAACAAGGTTGCTGATGACCTCTATGAGGTACAGGTAGTATCTTGGTATGATAACGAGAATTCTTACACATCTCAGATGGTAAGAACAATCAAGTACTTCTCAGAGCTTGCATAATCTGGTCTGAGGTGCTTAAGCCGGACAGGCTGTCGTCATTGACTGACAGACAACACTCCGGTGCATTGGTTGATCCATGTACGGGTCCGGTCTTTCATTGGACCGGGCTCGTTTTTCTTTTTCTGCGGGTATCCGGAGGAAAGACTGCTTTATAAAGAGCAAAACTCTTCTGCTATCAGGAGAGATCAATAATTAGGAGGAATTTAACATGTTAAATAAGAAATCTGTTGATGATATCAACGTAAAGGGCAAGAAGGTTCTTGTTCGCTGTGACTTCAATGTACCACTTGATGCAGACTTAAACATCACTGACGAGAATCGTCTCGTAGCTGCTCTGCCTACTATTAAGAAGCTGATCGCTGACGGTGGACAGATCATCCTTTGTTCTCACCTTGGAAAGCCTAAGGGAGAGCCAAAGCCGGAGCTTTCTTTAGCACCTGTAGCAAAGAGACTTACTGAGCTTCTTGGTCAGGAAGTAAAGTTTGCTGCTGATGCCAATGTCGTAGGCGACAATGCAAAGGCTGCTGTTGCAGCAATGAAGGACGGCGACGTTGTACTTCTTGAGAACACACGTTACAGAGCAGAGGAGACAAAGAACGGAGAGGCTTTCTCTGAGGAGCTTGCTTCCCTGGCTGATGTATTTGTAAACGATGCATTCGGTACTGCTCACAGAGCACACTGCTCTAACGTAGGTGTTACAGAGTTCATCCGCAAGAAGGGTGGAGACTGTGCTGTTGGATATCTGATGCAGAAGGAGATCGACTTCCTTGGTAATGCAGTAAACAATCCGGAGCGTCCATTCGTAGCAATTCTTGGTGGTGCGAAGGTATCTTCTAAGATCTCTGTTATCGAGAATCTTCTTGATAAGGTTGACACACTGATCATCGGTGGTGGTATGGCTTACACATTCATGGCTGCTCACGGTGAGGAAGTTGGTAAGTCACTCCTTGAGGAGGATTACAAGGATTATGCACTGAAAATGGAGAAGAAGGCTGAGGAGAAGGGCGTTAAGCTTCTGATCCCTGTTGATACAACGGTTGCTGATGACTTCTCTAACGATGCAAACTTCAAGGTTGTTGGTCGTGGAGAGATCCCTGCAGATATGGAGGGTCTTGATATCGGACCTAAGACAGCAGAGCTTTTTGCAAATGCAGTAGCAGGTGCTAAGACGGTTGTCTGGAACGGACCAATGGGCTGCTTCGAGATGCCAAACTTTGCAAAGGGTACCATCGCAGTTGCTGAGGCAATGGCTAAGCTTGAGGGTGCAACAACCATCATCGGTGGTGGTGACAGTGCCGCAGCATGTAACCAGCTTGGATTCGGTGACAAGATGACTCACATCTCTACCGGTGGCGGAGCTTCTCTTGAGTTCCTTGAGGGTAAGGATCTTCCTGGTGTAGTTGCAGCAGATGATAAATAATCAGATTCAGATAAGGAGATAGTACAATGGCTAGAAGAAGAATTATTGCCGGCAACTGGAAAATGAACAAGACTCCTAGTGAGGCAGTTGCATTAGTAAATGAGTTAAAGGATTTAGTAGTAAATGATGATGTCGATGTTGTTTACTGCGTACCTGCAATCGATATTGTTCCTGTCGTAGAGGCAGTAAAGGGCACAAACGTAGCAGTAGGTGCTGAGAATATGTACTTTGAGGAGAGCGGAGCTTACACAGGTGAGATTTCTGCACCAATGCTTGTAGATGCAGGTGTTAAGTATGTAATCCTTGGTCACTCTGAGCGTCGTGATTACTTCAAGGAGGATGATGTCCTTCTGAACAAGAAAGTAAAGAAGGCATTCGAGGCTGGTCTGACACCGATCCTTTGCTGTGGTGAGTCACTGGAGCAGAGAGAGCTTGGTGTAACAATGGACTGGATCCGTCTTCAGATCAAGTCTGACCTTGCAGGTGTTACTGCAGATCAGGTAAAGAGCATGGTAATCGCTTATGAGCCAATCTGGGCAATCGGAACCGGCAAGACTGCTACTTCTGATCAGGCACAGGAGGTATGTAAGGGTATCCGTGATCTTATCGCTGAGATCTATGATACAGATACTGCAGAGGCAGTCCGTATCCAGTATGGTGGATCTATGAATGCCGGAAATGCAGCAGAGCTTCTTGCAAAGCCGGACATTGACGGTGGTCTGATCGGTGGAGCTTCCCTGAAGGCTGATTTCGGTAAGGTAGTTAATGCGTAATCATATGCATTTCACTTAAATTGTCATAATATTTTTTAATGCGGTTTGGAGGGTCTTTGGCTTTCCGGACCGCATTTTTATTTTCGGAACAAATAAGAGGTCTTTGCACGTTTTCATAGCAGAGACGGGTGTTCTTGTTATTGACGAATGAGAAGGAATCTTGTATACTCAAGGATGGTAGAATGAAAAGACCGCTGCCGGTGCTGTGGCGCGGCGATCAGAGACAGAGACAGCACAGAAAAGAGGAATAGAGATTATGAGTCAGAAACCAGTTGTATTAATGGTATTAGATGGTTATGGATTGAATGATAAGGTTGAGGGAAATGCAATCGCCCAGGCAAAGACACCGGTGATGGACAAGCTGATGGCAGAGTATCCGTTTGTAAAGGGAAATGCCAGTGGTCTTGCAGTTGGTCTTCCGGATGGCCAGATGGGTAACTCTGAGGTTGGTCATATGAATATCGGTGCCGGCCGTGTCATTTATCAGGAGCTGACACGTATTTCCAAATCTATCGATGATGGCGATTTCTTTGAGAATGAGGAGCTTTTAGCTGCCATTGAGAACGTCAAGAAGAATGGCTCAGATCTTCATTTATATGGTCTGCTTTCCGACGGTGGTGTACACAGTCACAATACACACCTGTACGGACTGCTGGAGCTGGCTAAGAGAAACGGTGTAGAGAATGTTTATGTACACTGCTTCCTGGATGGCCGTGATACACCTCCTGCATCCGGTAAGGAGTATGTAGAACAGCTTCAGGCAAAGATTGACGAGATCGGTGTTGGCCACATTGCCAGCCTGCATGGACGTTACTATGCAATGGATCGTGATACCAACTGGGATCGTGTAGAGAAGGCATATGCTGCTCTGGTATATGGCGAGGGTGAGAAGGCAGAGGATGCTGTTCAGGCAATGGCTGATTCCTATGCCAAGGATGTGACAGATGAGTTCGTAGTACCTACTGTTATTGAGAAGGATGGAAAGCCACTGGCTACCATTAAGGATGGCGATTCCGTGATCTTCTTTAACTTCCGTCCGGACCGTGCGAGAGAGATCACCCGCAGTTTCTGTGATGAGGAGTTTACAGGATTTGAGAGAAAGAAAGGTTTCCTGAAGCTGACATATGTCTGCTTTGTGGATTATGATGATACCATTGGAAACAAGCTGGTTGCATTCAAGAAAGAGTCTGTAGAGAATACCTTTGGTGAGTTCCTTGCAGCCAACGGAAAGACACAGCTTCGTCTGGCGGAGACAGAGAAGTACGCACATGTTACCTTCTTCTTTAACGGTGGTGTTGAGGAGCCAAACAAGGGTGAGGAGCGTTCTCTGGTAAAATCTCCTTCCGTAGCGACTTACGATCTGCAGCCGGAGATGAGTGCGCCGGAGGTCAGCAGAAGACTGAATGAGGCGATTGGATCAGGCAAATATGATGTGATTGTGATCAACTTTGCAAACCCTGATATGGTAGGCCATACAGGTGTGATCCCGGCAGCCATTAAAGCAGTCGAGGCAGTGGATGAGTGTGTTGGATCTGCAGTAGAGGCTGTGAAGAAAGCAGACGGTGTTCTGTTTATCTGTGCCGATCATGGAAATGCAGAGAAGATGATCGACTATGAGACCGGTGAGCCGCATACTGCTCATACCACCAACCCTGTTCCGTTTATCCTTGTGAATTACGACGAGTCCTATACTCTTCGTGAGGATGGATGCCTTGCGGATATTGCACCGACATTGATTGAAGTAATGGGTATGGAGCAGCCAAAGGAGATGACTGGAAAGTCACTTCTGATCAAGAAATAATTATGATTTTGATTCAAATGCGGACAGATTTATAATAAATCTACCTGTGATAGAAAAAACTTCTTGAAATGATAGGATACTTGTGCTATCATTAAGTAGTTGTTGTGTAACATCACAGCAGATTATTGTTACATTGGATTAAAGTGGAGGTTTTTTGATGATTAACATTATTCATGGTATTTTATTAATTCTTTATATTATTGATTGTATTGCATTGACGGTTGTTGTATTGATGCAGGAGGGAAAGCAGGCTGGTCTGACAGGTGCGATCAGTGGTGCAGCAGAGTCCTACTGGGGCAAGAACAAAGGTCGTTCCATGGAGGGCGGACTTGTACTGGCTACCAGAATTATGGCTGTACTTTTCGTAGTATTTTCACTGCTTTTGAACCTCAAGATTTTCAGTTAAGATATTTATGTCTTGCTGATGATCAGTACGATAGAGAAATTATGCCGTCTCATGGGTATCTCCGTGAGGCGGTTTTTTGGAATTACGAGAGATAAAGCGAACGTGGTTTGCTATGGAAAGTTGTGTCTGCGTCCCAAAGTTTGCGGGCAGAGAAAGGAAAGAAGACGATTATGGTACAGGAAGAATTTGAAGAAAAAAAGAAAATGATCGATGAATTTGTAAATACAAAGGGATACCGCAGTATGTCAGTAAAGGAGATGGCAATGGTGTTGCAGGTGCCATCCCGTGAAAAAAAGGATTTTCGTGAGGTGTTGGATGCCCTTGCCATGGAAGGAAAGATCAGCATTGATCTCAAGGGAAAGATCAAACCGCTCCCGGCAGATGTGAAGGTAGGTCGTTATATGGCAACCCAGAGAGGCTTTGGTTTTGTGCGTGTTGAAAATGAGGAAGACGATATTTTCATTCCGGGAGTACATACCAAGGGGGCTCTTGATGGGGATACGGTACAGGTACAGGTCAAAAAGGAAGGGGAAGAAGGCAAACGCCGGGAAGGCCAGGTGTTAAATATTCTGGAGCGCGGCAACAGCATTATCGTGGGAACCTATACCCGCAGCAGAAATTTCGGCTTCGTCACACCGGACAATCAGAAATTTACCAAGGATATTTATGTGGCAAAAGCGGAGAGTAAAGGAGCCGTTACCGGTCACAAGGTAGTTGTGGAGATCACGGACTTTGGCGACGAGCAGCGTAAGCCGGAGGGGCGTATACTGGAGATTCTGGGACATGTGAATGATCCGGGTGTTGATATTCTCTCTGTGATCAAAGCATATGGTCTGCCGGAGGAGTATCCGGATGAGGTAATGAAGCAGATTGAGGATATCCCGGATGAGGTAGAGGAGAGTCAGAAGGCCGGCAGAGCAGACTTCCGTGATCTGCAGACGGTGACCATTGACGGAGAGGATGCCAAGGATCTGGATGATGCCATTACTCTTTCCAAGGAAGGAAATATATATCATCTCGGCGTACATATTGCAGATGTCAGCCAGTATGTGACAGAAGGATCGCCTTTGGATAAGGAAGCGTTGAAACGTGGAACCAGTATTTATCTGGTGGACCGCGTGATCCCGATGATCCCCCACAAATTGTCTAACGGAATCTGTTCCCTGAATCAGGGAGTGGATCGTCTGGCACTGTCCTGTATGATGGACATCAATGAAAAGGGTGAGATCGTAAAGCATAAGATCTGCGAATCTGTGATCAACGTAACACGCCGTATGTCATATACCAGTGTACACAAGATCATTGAGGAGAAGGACGAGCAGGAGCGCAAGGAATACGAAGAATTAATTCCGATGTTCGAACTGATGTATGAGCTGGCTGAGGTTTTGCAGGCAAAGCGGGAGAAGAGAGGCTCTATTGATTTCGACTTTCCGGAGGCAAAGATCATCTTAGACGAGAAGGGAAAGCCGATCGATGTCAAGGAGTATGAGAGAACCCAGGCAAACCGCATTATTGAGGAGTTTATGCTGGCAGCCAACCAGACGGTGGCAGAGGAATATTTCTGGAGCGAGATTCCGTTTGTATATCGTACCCATGAGACTCCGGACATGGAAAAAATCCAGAATCTTGCGTTATTTATTGAGAACTTTGGATATACTTTGAAGATCAAGGAGGATGAGATCCATCCGAAGGAGATTCAGAAGTTGATGCGTGCCATTGCAGGAAAGCCGGAGGAAGGACTGATCGGCAGACTGGCGCTTCGTTCCATGAAGCAGGCACGATATACCACAGACTGCGAGGGGCATTTCGGTCTGGCAATGAAGTATTACTGCCATTTCACTTCTCCGATCCGTCGTTATCCGGATCTGCAGATCCACCGGATCATTAAGGAGAACCTCCATGGCGGCATGAAAGAGAAGCGGATCGAGCATTATCAGAAGATCCTGCCGGAGGTGACCGAGCAGACAAGTGCATTGGAGCGTCGTGCAGATGATGCAGAGCGTGAAGTGGAGAAGATGAAGAAGGCGGAGTACATGGAGCAGTTTGTTGGAAAGGACTTCGAGGGAACCATTTCCGGTCTGACTACCTGGGGGATGTATGTGGAGCTGCCAAATACCATTGAGGGAATGATCCGCGTGGCAGACATTCCGGGAGACTATTACTATTATGATGAAGATCTGCATCGGATGGTGGGAGAAAAGACAGGCAAGGTTTATAAGATGGGTGAGCCGCTTCGTATCATTGTGGCAGGTGTTGATAAGCTGACCAGAACCATTGATTTTGTACTGTATCAGGAGGATGAGGAAGGAAATCCAATCCTGCCGCCGCTGGAAAAGAAGTCACCAAAGGAGCGCATCAGTGCCAAAGAGAAAAAAGCGATGGCGGCGAAAGCTTCCGGAAAAGGACGAGGTGCTTCCAAGGACAAGGATGGAAAGGGTGGCAGAAATCGTTCCGACAGAGGCAGCCGCAGAATGAAGGACCGTAAAGCGATGAAAAAAGCAGCAAAGAGACGCAGCAGAAAATAAAAGTTTGATAGCCGGTATATGATATTTCATAGGAAAAGCATATATTGTGCAAGGAGGAATTATGGGAAAGGAAAGTAAAAAGATCATAGCCAATAATAAAAAGGCCTTTTACGATTACTTTATTGAAGATAAATATGAAGCCGGCATTGAGCTGGTGGGAACCGAAGTGAAATCACTCCGCATGGGCAAGTGCAGTATCAAGGAGGCATTTGTCCGGATCCAGAAGGGCGAAGTTTTTATTTACGGTATGCATATCAGTCCCTATGAAAAGGGAAATATATTTAACAGGGATCCGCTTCGTGCCAGAAAGCTTTTGCTGCACCGTTACGAGATCCGCAAGATCGAAGGGCAGATCGCACAGAAGGGATACACGCTGGTGCCGTTAAATGTTTATCTCAAGGGAAGTCTGATGAAGGTAGAAATTGGGCTGGCAAAGGGAAAAAAGCAGTACGACAAGCGTCAGGATATTGCCAAAAAAGATCAGCGCCGGGAGGCAGAAAAGCAGTTCAAGGTGAAAAATCTGTATTAAAAGTAATAATCCTCAGATGATTACGGCAGGCTATATTAAAAAGCTGATTCTGTTATTGACAAAATGTTGTAAGGGTGTTATAGTAATCAGCAACTTACAACTTTAAGGGGTTGTACAGGTTTCGACGGGCTCGCTGAAGATGGAGAAGCTGTCCGTGGTCGGACACCACGTTAAAAGTTCGAAATTAAAATTAAACGCTGAAGATAATTTAGCACTGGCTGCCTAGTTGCAGCCCATCGGTCCTAGCGTCCCGCCGTTAGGGGTGCCGGTGTCGACCTGCGGGAAACTCTGATGCCTAAGCTTTGCGGTATCAGAAAATTCATGAAGCTACTGAAGACTGCAGCCTGTTAGTGGGCGTCAGCCGGAGGGAATGTGAAATCACTGACTATGACAGTAGAAGGACATTGGATCCGGGTTCGGACAGGGGTTCGATTCCCCTCAGCTCCATTAGCCCCAAGGCATGAAATATCGTGTTTTGGGGCTTTTGTATTGCCCTATATTGGGGTCAAAATTGGTGTCAGAATATTGACATAATAATTTGGAAAGAGTGAAGCCACATGAAAAAGGAAACATTCCTTATTGAGCAGAAGCAATGTCTCATATATCACAGCGATAAGCCGGAATATATCCTGCTCCAGCCGGTAAACGACTACGAAATGGAAAACCTCGACCGGCAGGTGTCTCTGATCAAGGCAGAGGTCTCAGAGCCGTTTATATTTGTGGCATTTCTTGTGGAACAGTGGAATCAGGAGTTGTCGCCGTGGAACGCACCGCCTGTCTTTGGGACGGAGGGCTTTGGAGATGGTGCCGGAGAAACGCTGCGATTTATCTGTGAAAAACTGATTCCTTTTGTGACAGAACAATACGCATCAGGAGATAACTTACCTGTGATTTTGGGAGGATATTCTCTGGCGGGATTCTTTGCGTTATGGAGTGCCTGTCAGACGGAGGAGTTTTCTGCGATAGCTGCAGTATCCCCGTCCGTATGGTTTCCGGGGTGGGATGCTTATGCGAAGGAGCATACGCTTAAATCCGTGAGGATTTATTTAAGTCTGGGCAGAAAAGAAGAAAAAACAAGAAACAAGATCATGGCAACAGTAGGAGACTGCATCCGGGGGCAATACAAACGGCTTACTGAAAGTGGGATCACATCCGCTCTGGAGTGGAATGAGGGAAATCATTTTCAGGAATCGGATCTACGGTGTGTCAAGGGGTTTGTATGGTGTGTCCGAAATATAGGACACATATAGGAAATAGGAGGTTATTGAGATGAAAGTGCTTATCATAAACGGAGGTCCAAGAGTCAATGGAAATACAACAATTGCTGTCCGGGAAATGGAACAGATCTTTGCAAAAGAGGGTGTGGCGGTCGAAACCGTTCAGATTGGAAATCAGGATATTCGCGGCTGATCGCATGCCTGGACAGATTGTTTTACAGTACGTCCTTCGATAAAACCATGAAGGTGGGAGCAAGTGTTGTGTGTGCCAGAAGAGGAGGCTGCTCTGCAACCTTTGACGAGCTGAATAAGTATTTTACCATTTCCAATATGCCCATTGCCTCCAGCCAGTACTGGAACAGCATTCATGGACGGGAAAAAGGCGAGGCAGAGATGGACGAGGAGGGAAAACAGACTATGCGCGTGCTTGCAAGAAATATGACATTCCTTATGAAAAGCATTGCCCTTGGAAAGAAAACATATGGCATGCCGGAAACAGAGGAGCATGTGTCAACACATTTTATTTAGAAAAATGCTCGTAACGTAGTGTGAAAAAGGATATTGTAACAGGAGGGAAAATATGCAGGGAGACAGCATTATCAGTGCCCTGATCGGTCTCACAGGAGCGGTGTCCAATAATGGCAGGACGCAGGAGACAGACCAGGTGATCCGGGAAGCTTTTCTGGAAATGGAAAACAGGGAAAGAGAAGAAGAGATGGTACAGAAGATCCACTCGGTGAAAAATGCCATTGCCCCGGATTGTGCCGTCTGCAAAAATCCCTGTGGAAATACCTCTGACTACGATATGACACAGTATTATGATGAGGATCCGGAGGTTCTCACAGAAAAGCAAAAGCTGATCGGAGCCATTCGCAAGAGACTGAAATATACAGAGCATGTCACAGACGATATTTACCGGGGGATTGCTTATCTGGGGTATCGTCTGGAGCCGGGGCAGTATCGGGAGCTGCGGACAGAGCTGTGTAAAGATTTAAAATAGAAAATGGATCAAGATCATATAGCAGATGGTCCCTCCGGTAATGGAGATTAACATCTGGTAACGAAAAACATAACCCACCCGTTAGTTTCATAACTTGGATTAGACAGATCAAAAAGTTTATGGTATGATGTTTTTTGGTTTTTGCCAAAATAGTAATAAAAGGTCAAAAACCATTTTAATAATATTTTCTAATAAAGAAAGGTTCGATTTTATGAGAAAGATAAGCAGTATTTTGATAACAGCACTTTTGGGAGCGTTATGCCTGACGGGATGTGGTGGAAGTGACAAAGCGGCAGATTCCGACAAAAATGTATCTTCTGCAGCAGTTTCGTCTCCGGCAGCAGAAGAAAGCCAGACAGTAGAGCCGGAACAGACAGATGATGCCGATCTGCTTTCCGGAAAGCATCACGTCAAGATCAAGGTGAAAAACTATGGCACCATTTCGGTAGAGCTAGATGCGGACGTGGCTCCGATCACAGTGACAAACTTTGTGGATCTTGCAAAGGATGGATTTTATGACGGCCTTACATTTCATCGTATCATTTCCGGATTTATGATCCAGGGAGGGGATCCGCTTGGCAATGGTACCGGTGGTTCAGAGAAGACCATTAAGGGGGAATTTGCTGAGAATGGTGTGGAGAACAGTATTTCCCATGTGCGTGGCACGATTTCCATGGCCAGGTCTCAGGATTATGACAGTGCCAGCTCACAGTTTTTCATTATGCATAAGGACAATCCGGGACTGGATGGTCAGTATGCAGCGTTTGGTACAGTCACAAAAGGAATGGATGTTGTGGATAAGATCTGCGAGGACACGCAGGTAGAGGATGAAAATGGTACGGTAGCTGCTGAAAATCAGCCGGTGATCAAAAGTATTAAGGTGATTGACTAACAAAATCTGACAGTTATTGTGGATTTATCCGGCGAACAATAAAATATTTGTGAATTTGATACCGGTTTTCGGAGGTTTTACAAAAATTCGTCATGCAAAAGAAGCATGGAGAAAGGACTTTCGCAGACCGGTATTTTATTGTATAATTATTTCGTTGACAGAGGAAAGACATCGACAACCGCTCCGGGTACCGGGACAGGATAAGCGGAATATCTTAAAGGAGAGTGTAATATTTTGAACAGACGGAAAAGATGGAATTGTTTTGTTTTGGCAGTGATCTTGCTGCTACAGACGTGCTGTGGTGAGTGGGTGCCACAGCCAGAAAGGAATTTGGCGGCGGAATTTGGCATGAATGTAAAGAGGGTATATGCATCCGATCAGTTACCAGCCGATAAGAAAAAGAAAGAGGACCGGAGGGCAGGTATATCGGAAGATATGAACGGTACGGTGCCTGCAGCACAGATTGCAACTCCGTCTGCGACAGAGGTGGCGCAGACTTCTACACCACCGGCAGTGGAAACACCTACACCGATACCATCACAGCCGGGGGAAACGTCAGAACCTCAGCCGACGGAGAAGGTCGACCTAAGGCCGAAATCGGTAAAAAAGATATATTTTTGTGGAAGAGGACGCCATAAAGTCATGGTTTCCTGGAAGTCTTCTGAGAAGGCGTCTTATTATCTGGTGTATCGCAGAAGTGCAGGAAAAGGAAAGTATACACAGCGGGCCCGTGTGAAAAATGTGAAATATCTGGATCATTCCTTAAAATATGGAAAAAAGTACCAGTATAAGGTCATTGCGGTGAATGATGCGGATGGAATCCATAAATCCGGCGGGGTTACTGCGGTATACAGCAATCAGACTATCGTACACACGGGGCATCAGAAATACAGTTATCAGGAAATGAAGGGAGACATTCAGAGTATTCAGAAAAAATATCATGGTATTGTGAAGGCGAATATCATTGGAAAGAGTGAAGATGGAAGAAATATTTATGATGTAGTGGTTGGAAATTCCAAGGCATCCAAAACTCTTCTTGTGGTTGCTAATCTTCATGCCAGAGAATATATGACCTCCCAGCTTTGTATGGATCAGATTGAATATTATCTGGAAAATTATTATGCAGGCAACTCATGGAAAAAGACCTTTGACCGGATCGCCGTTCATTATATTCCTATGGCTAATCCGGACGGGACTACGATATCTCAATATGGTATCAAGAGTATTCGAAGTGCTTCCCTTCGCAAAAAGCTTTATAAAATGAACCGGGGAAGTACTAAAATATGGAAGTCAAATGCCCGGGGAGTCGATCTGAACCGGAATTATCCGGTGCGGTTCCGTCATCAGGGAAAACGAGGCAATATGGGATACAGTGGACCGAGAGCATGCAGTGAGAGTGAGACTCGTGCCATTAAGGGACTCACAGACAGGCTGACATCCAACCACAATCTGCAGGGGGTTGTCAGTTATCATGCCATGGGTTCGATCATTTTTGGTGGAAGCGGTCTGGGTGGGAAACTTCAGAAGAATACAGATAAGCTATACCATCAGACGCGCAGAATTACCGGATATGCCAGTGCGGCAAGCTATCATTCTTCTTCCGGAGGAGATGGAAACTATCTCACATATATTCAAAACATAAAACGTGTACCGGGTATTACTTTGGAAATTGGAAGAATAGCCTGTCCGGGACCGTCATGGGAATATCCATCTATATGGAAGAAAAATAAAATGGTAGTGATCCGGGCTGCCAAATTATTTGCGTAAGGGTGTACTATTTGGAAGAAGTATCAGAAAACAGAAGCGGAGGAAATACGGATGGAGAGAAATGGAGAAAATTTAAGGATTGATTTTCATAACAATAAGCTGGAGATTGCTTTGGAAGAAATTAAATATTTTGAAGGAAGAGCCATGCGGATCTTTATCACCATGATGGATGAACATCAGATCAGTTTTGATGGAAATCTGGATGAACTCTGGGAACTTCTGGATGGTACTCATTTCATCCGGTGTCATCCAAATTATCTGGTGTCCTGCAAGGCAATCTCGGCAATTTATCCGGCACACATCCTTTTGGATAACCGTCTGATCTCCATCAGTCCTTATTATCATGAGGTGATATGCAGCAAGGTGGATGAACTCCAGATGTGGCTGCGCCAAAGAAGAACAAAAGAGGAGTGGGGGATTCTGCAGGGGATTTCCGGCACTTATGAGGGAACCCTGATTCCTATCCGCAGGGATGAGGATGTTGTCATAGGCAGGGATCCGGAGGAAGCCGACGTGATCTTTGAAACACCGGAGATCAGCCGGAAACATTGTTCGATCAGTTATCTTGGATCGGAAGAAGGATTTTTGGTTGAAGATTTTTCTACTAATGGGACCTATGTTCTTGGCGGAGATGAGCTGCCGGCGGGACAGCCGGTGCAGATCCCCGTGGGCAGCCGTATTTCTCTATCCAATGGAAAAGCGGTGTTTGTTCTGGTTTGATCTGTCATATGTGATCGGAGGATCCGTTATTGATAAAAAACAGCATTATCAGTAGAGTGAAAAAAGTGTAAATATTTTGTTAAGTTCGTACTTTTCCGACAAAAATGAACCTCCCATTCTTTACATTTGATTTTTTAAGTGATAAAATGTTATCAGAAACTATATTAAGGAGGATTCTATACAAATGGCAAGAGCTAAACAATCTATGGATGGAAATACCGCCGCAGCTCATGTAGCATATGCCTACACAGAAGTAGCAGGTATCTATCCTATCACACCTTCCAGCCCAATGGCTGATTCCGTTGACCAGTGGTCAGCAGCAGGACAGAAGAACATCTTTGGTACTACCGTAAAGGTTGTAGAGATGGAGTCTGAGGCAGGTGCAGCAGGTACCGTACACGGTTCCCTTGCAGCAGGTGCACTGACTACTACATTTACAGCATCTCAGGGTCTTCTGCTGATGATCCCTAATATGTATAAGATTGCCGGTGAGCAGTTACCATGTGTATTTGATGTATCTGCACGTACAGTATCTACACATGCACTGAACATCTTTGGTGATCACAGTGACGTTTACGCTTGTCGTCAGACCGGTTTTGCTATGCTGGCTGAGACAAATCCACAGGAAGTTATGGACTTAAGCCCGGTTGCACATCTTGCATCACTTGAGGGTAAGGTTCCATTCATCAACTTCTTTGACGGTTTCCGTACTTCCCATGAGATTCAGAAGATTGAGAAGTGGGACTATGAGGATCTGAAGGAAATGTGTCCAATGGACGCAGTTGAGGAGTTCCGTGCACATGCACTGAATCCTGAGCATCCGGCAGCTCGTGGTTCTCATGAGAACGGTGATGTATTCTTCCAGCATCGTGAGGCTTGTAACAAGGCTTATGATGAGCTTCCTGCAGTAGTAGAGAAGTACATGGGCAAGATCAATGAGAAGCTTGGTACAGACTATGGTCTTTTCAATTATTATGGTGCTCCTGATGCAGATCGTGTTATCATCGCAATGGGTTCTATCTGTGATGTTGCAGAGGAGGTAATTGATTATCTTACAAAGGCCGGAGAGAAAGTCGGACTCATTAAGGTTCGTCTGTATCGTCCATGGTCTGCAGAGGCTCTTCTGAAAGTGATCCCTAAGACAGCAAAGAAGATCGCTGTTCTTGACCGTACAAAGGAGCCTGGTTCCCTTGGTGATCCTTTATTCCTTGACGTAGCAGCTACTCTTCGTGAGGCTGGTATGAACGATGTTGTTCTGACCGGTGGACGTTATGGTCTTGGTTCTAAGGATACTCCTCCTTCATCTGTATTTGCTGTTTACACAGAGCTGAAGAAAGATGCTCCTAAGCCACGTTTCACGATCGGTATCGTGGATGATGTTACAAATCTCAGCCTTCCTGAGGTTAAGCCGGCTCCTATCACTTCTGCACCTGGTACAAAGGAGTGTAAGTTCTGGGGTCTCGGTGGAGATGGTACTGTAGGTGCCAACAAGAACTCTACAAAGATCATCGGTGACCACACAGACAAGTACATCCAGGCATACTTCCAGTATGATTCCAAGAAGACCGGTGGTGTTACAATTTCTCACCTTCGTTTTGGTGACAACCCGATCAAGAGCCCATATTACATCAATCAGGCTGACTTCGTAGCATGTCATAACCCTGCATATGTGATCCAGGGCATGAAGATGGTTCAGGATGTTAAGCCGGGCGGAGTATTTATGATCAACTGCCAGTGGTCAGATGAAGAGCTTGACAAGCATCTGAACGCAGAGGCAAAGAAATATATCGCTGACAACAACATTCAGCTTTACACCATCAACGCTATCGACAAGGCTATCGAGATCGGTATGGGTAAGCGTACCAACACGATCCTTCAGTCAGCATTCTTCAAACTGGCTGATGTAATGCCTATCGATGACGCTGTTGAGTTCATGAAGCAGGCAGCTAAGAAGTCTTACTCTAAGAAGGGTGATGCTGTCGTAGAGATGAACTACAAGGCAATTGATGCCGGACTTGATGCAGTTCATAAGGTAGAGATTCCGGATTCATGGAAGAATCCTGCACCAGATGCTCCGGCTAAGGATTTAGAGGGACGTCCGGAGGTTGTTAAGCTTGTTAAGAATCTTCTTGAGCCAATCTCTAAGATGGATGGTGACAGCCTTCCAGTATCCGCATTCGTTGAGAATCCGGATGGTCAGTTCGAGACAGGTGCTTCTGCATACGAGAAGCGTGGTACAGCCGTTACAGTTCCTGTATGGGATCCAAACACATGTATCCAGTGTAACAACTGTGCATTCGTATGTTCACATGCTACAATCCGTCCATTCCTTCTGACAGAGGATGAGGTTAAGGCTGCTCCGGAGCAGATCAAGCTTTCCGATACAAAGCCAAAGGCTGGCGAGTACAAGTTCGTAATGAGCGTGTCTCCACTGGATTGTATGGGATGTGGTGAGTGTATCACCGTATGTCCTAAGGCAGCAGACGGTGCGATCAAGATGGTACCACAGGAGTCTCAGGCAGATCAGCAGCCGGTATTTGATTACCTGGTAGCAAACGTTGGCAAGAAAGACAGTGGATTTGCAGATACTACTCCTAAGGGAAGCCAGTTCAACCAGCCACTCCTTGAGTTCTCAGGAAGCTGTGCAGGTTGTGCAGAGACATCTTATGCTCGTCTCGTAACACAGCTGTTTGGTGAGCAGATGTACATCTCAAATGCAACAGGATGTTCTTCTATCTGGGGTAACCCGGCTGCAACTTCACCATATACAGTAAACAAGGACAGCAAGAAGGGACCGGCTTGGTCTAATTCACTGTTCGAGGATAACGCAGAGCATGGTCTTGGTATGTATGTAGGTCAGAAGTATCTTCGTGACCAGGCTATTGAGACATTGAAGGAGATCGCAGCTTCTGATGATGCATCAGCTGATGTAAAGGCTGCAATCGATAAATACCTTGAGACAAAGGATGATACAAAGGCAAACGTAGAGCCTACAAAGGCACTGATCGCAGAGCTTGAGAAGTGTGGCTGCGAGAAGTCCAAAGCAGTACTCGCTAAGAAGGATTATCTTTCTAAGAAGTCTGTATGGATCTTCGGTGGTGACGGATGGGCATACGATATCGGATTTGGTGGTCTCGACCACGTACTTGCATCCGGTGAGAATGTCAATGTAATGGTATTCGATACAGAGATGTATTCTAATACAGGTGGACAGGCATCTAAGGCTTCCAACATCGGTGAGGTTTGTCAGTTCGCTGCTGCCGGTAAGGAGATTGGTAAGAAGTCTCTGGCAGAGATCGCTATGAGCTATGGTTATGTATATGTAGCACAGATCGCTCTTGGCGCAAATCCTGCACAGGCTGTTAAGGCAATCGCTGAGGCTGAGGCATACAACGGACCATCCCTGATCATCGGTTATGCTCCATGTGAGCTTCACGGAATCGCTAAGGGTGGTATGAACCACTGCCAGGATGAGATGAAGAAGGCTGTTAAGGCTGGTTACTGGAATCTCTTCTCATTCAACCCTGCTTTGAAGGCAGAGGGCAAGAATCCATTCAGCTTCACATCTGAGAAGGGTGTAAACTTCGATGATTATCAGGCATTCCTGAACAACGAGGCTCGTTACACTCGTCTGATCAAGCCATTCCCAGAGAGAGCTGAGAGACTGTTCAAGGAGTCTGAGGATGCTGCAAAGGCTCGTTATGAGCATCTGCAGAAGCTGGTAGAGCTTTACAAATAATTCTATCGGATCAGACTTGTCCAGTGACAGGATTTTGATAAAATAAGTAACTACGAGGAGGTTGTTGCACTTATGCAGCAGCCTCCTTTTTTCAGTGTATGGAAAAATTCTCGCAACATAGTGAAATTGAGTGCAAACGTTATTTTTGCTACGGACAGAAAATTTTTGATGATTCAGGAATGGAGAACATGATATGAGGGATAATAATATATTAATAACAGAGATGATGAAGTATTATACCGGAGATCCCAAAAGGATCCAGCATTTTATCAAGGTACATCAGTTCGCAAAAATGATCGGAGAGATGGAGGGATTGCCAGAGGAGCTACAGCACATTTTGGAAACAGCCGCGATCGTCCACGATATTGGGATCAAGCCGGCAGAAGAGAAATACGGAAGCTGTGGTGGAAAGCTTCAGGAGCAGGAAGGTCCTGACGTGGCAGAAAAAATGCTGCATAGACTTGGTTATGAACCGGAAGTGATTGACAGAGTGTGTTATCTGGTGGGGCATCATCATACCTATGATCAGATCAATGGCAGCGATTACCGGATACTGGTGGAGGCTGATTTTCTTGTCAATCTCTATGAGGACGGTGTATCAAAGGATGCCGTAAAGAACGCATATGACAAAATTTTCCGGACAGAGACCGGACGCAGAATGTGTTCCCTCATGTTTTCTGTATAAATACCACCGAAGAGCCGGTTTTATTCAAATTATCTTGTCACATACGCTGAAAATAAACAAAATCAGGAAAATGGGTTTTCAAATGCGTAATTTTGTGATAAATTGATTGTCGGAGCATTATCGAAAGATAACAGACAGAATTTGTCAGATTGGTGGTAAATTATCACAAAAAATCTGGCAGACAGATTACGAGAATGAGAATAAAGGAGTCGGAAAAATGATTAAGGTAGTAAAGTTTGGTGGAAGCTCTCTGGCAAGTGCATCACAGTTTTCAAAGGTAGGCAAGATCATTAATGCAGATCCGGAGAGAAAGTTTGTTGTTCCAAGTGCACCGGGAAAACGGAATGACAAGGATACCAAGGTTACGGATATGCTGTATGCCTGCTATGCACTGGCGAAGGAGGAGAAGAGCTTCAGCAGCGCATTAAAGAAGATCAAGGAGCGTTACGAGTCTATTATCAACGGTCTTCATATGAAGCTTTCTCTCGATGAGGAGTTTAAGACCATCGAGAAGAATTTCTCGGAAAAAGCCGGCGAGGATTATGCAGCATCCCGTGGAGAGTACCTTAATGGTATTATCATGGCGAATTATTTAGGATATGAATTTGTAGATCCGGCAGATGCGATCCGATTTGATGAGGATGGCAGCTTTATGCCGGAGGAGACAGATAAGCTGCTCAAGAAGCGTCTGAAGGGAGTGGAGAGAGCGGTTGTTCCAGGATTTTACGGGGCAAAGGCAGATGGTACGATCAAGACCTTCTCCAGAGGCGGATCTGACATCACAGGTTCCATCGTATCCAGAGCGGTGCATGCCACAAGCTATGAGAACTGGACCGATGTTTCTGGTTTCCTGATCGCAGATCCACGTATTATCGATCATCCGGAGCCGATCAAGATCATCACATACCGTGAGCTTCGCGAGCTTTCTTATATGGGGGCAAGCGTTCTTCATGAGGACGCCGTTTTCCCTGTCCGTCAGGCAGGTATACCGATCAATATCAGAAATACAAACGCACCGGAGGATGAGGGAACATGGATCGTAGAGAGCACCTGTCATCACTCTGCATATACGATTACCGGTATCGCAGGTAAGAAGGGATTTGTTGCAGTCAATGTCGAGAAGGATATGATGAACTCTGAGGTAGGATTTGGCCGTAAAGTGCTGACCGCTTTTGAGGAGAATGGTATTAACTTCGAGCATATGCCGTCCGGTATCGACACCATGACAGTATTTGTCCATGAGCCGGAGTTTGAGCAGAAGGAGCAGAAGGTGATCTCCGCAATTCACCGTCTGGCACATCCGGACACCATTGATCTGGAGGCGGATCTGGCATTGATCGCGGTAGTAGGCCGTGGCATGAAGTCCAACCGTGGTACAGCAGGACGTATTTTCTCTGCACTGGCACATGCCAATATCAACGTAAAGATGATCGATCAGGGATCTTCTGAGTTAAATATTATCATCGGTGTCAGCAACGAGGACTTCGATGATGCCATCAAGGCAATTTATGATATTTTTGTAACAACACAACTGTAAAATGACAATCCAATCATAAACGAGAGGAGGATGATTATGGCAGTCGTTCATGTAACAACAGATAATTTTGAACAGGAAGTAATGCAGTCAGAGAAGCCGGTACTCATTGATTTCTGGGCGGGATGGTGTGGTCCGTGTATGATGCTTGGTCCTGTCGTAGAGGAGCTGGCGGAGGAAGTGACGGATGTCAAGATCTGTAAAGTCAATGTAGACGAGCAGATGGATCTGGCACAGCAGTTTAAGGTGGTAAGTATTCCGATGCTGATCCTTATCAAGAATGGTCAGATTGTGGCGAAGGATATCGGCGTCAAGAGCAAGGAAGAGCTTTTGGAGTTTATGCATCAGTAAAAGACTTGAAAAAGCGTTGCATTTTCTGAGTGAAAATTGTCAATGATAACAGAGTGAAGATACAGAAAGCAGGCAGATATGCCTGCTTTCTTGGGACATAGGAAAATGTTCGTAATGTAGAGCGAAGCAATTCTTGGAGGGAAAACGCTGGTTTTGCTCTTTTTGCTAACCGATCGGGTGAATAAACTAATATGAGACAGGATTTTGGAATAATCCTGATACAGGAGGGCTTATGGCAGACAAAATATATGATGTTGTGATCGTAGGTGCAGGAACGGCGGGATTATCCGCAGCTATTTATGCATTGCGGGCAGGCAAGAGCGTACTGGTACTAGAGGAGAAAATGTATGGCGGCCAGATCGTGGTGACACCGGAGATTGAAAATTATCCCGGTATTGCCAAAATATCCGGTTTTGAATTTGCACAGGGGCTGTATCAGCAGGCAAAGAATCTGGGAATGGAATATCAGACCGGCAGAGTGTTGAAGATACTGAAAAACGAGGAAATATGCAGTGATCAGGATCTGGAAGCGGCCGAATGGAAAGAGGAAGAGACAGCGGATGGGGACAGAGAACAGAAATCCGGTGACGGAAAGGATTCCTGCAGACCGGTCTTTCAGATCTGTGCAGAAAAAGGAGACAAACAGGAGAATTATCAGGCACAGAGTGTGATCCTGGCGACAGGAGCCAAAAACCGTCCTCTGGGACTAAAGGAGGAGCAGGAAATGGTGGGACATGGAATATCCTATTGTGCTACCTGCGATGGCATGTTTTTCCGGGGAAAACCGGTAGCAGTGGCAGGAGGCGGCAATACCGCTTTGGAGGATGCGTTGTTTTTATCACAGTATTGTGAAAAGGTATACCTGATCCACAGACGGGAGGAATTTCGTGGAGAGCCGGAGAAGTTGAAAAATCTGGAGCAAAAGGAAAACGTAGAGATTCTTCGTTCCTGTACGGTAACAGATCTGGATAAGGATGAGGATGGAAATCTGAAGCAGCTGCATGTATGGAATAAAAAACAGGAGAAGGAACAGATCCTTTCTGTGGCAGGACTTTTCGTGGCAGTAGGGCAGATGCCGGATAATCAGGAATTTGCAGAGCTGGCAGCCCTGGATGAACAGGGTTATATCCATGCCGGAGAGGATTGTAAGACGGAAACGGAGGGCGTGTTTGTAGCCGGAGACTGTCGTACCAAGACAGTGCGTCAGCTGACCACAGCCGCAGCGGATGGTGCAGTAGCCGCATTGGCAGCATGTGAATATCTGGGATGATTTATTCCTGGGTGTGTTCATTCCGGTATTTCAGAGGCGGCATGCCCATGAACTGCTTAAACTTGCCGGAGAAATAATTGCCGTCCGGGTAACCGCTCCGGATGGCGATTTCCGTTACCGGCAGATCGGTGCTGCGAAGAAGCCTTGCGGCAGAGCGGATGCGAAGAGTGTGGAGGTATTTCAGGGGACTGGTGCCGTAAATGTCGTGGAATACCCGGCGAAAATGGCGGGAGGACATACCGGACATAGAAGCCAGATCCTCAATGGAGATATCTTCGCGGAAGTGGTACTCCATATAAGCAGCAGTATTGGCAAGGGACACGGTATTGTCGTTTGGTTCCCGGCGGTCGTCTCCGGCAATTCGTGCCAGAGAGGTGATCATCTGCAGGAAAAGACCGCTTGTCATACTCTGGAAGCCGGCAGTGTGTGAGATATATTCGTGATGGATCCGGGTGATCAGGCAGTCAAATTCCTCGAAGCGTTCCGGGGAGAGGCGGAGACGTGACTGGAAGCCGTTCTGCTGCGTCAGTGCTGGTTCGATCACGAACAGGGAATGATAACCGGGCAGAGATTTGATATCTCCGAAATCCCGCAGAAAATAGTCCGGCTGAAACATAATATTGCAGATCCGGAAATGATGCGGATTCGTATAACCGTGGGATGTATTTTCATTGATGACAAATACATCCCCTTTTTGGATGGAGTATTCTTCGTCGTTGACAATATGGGTGGCGTGCCCCCCCAACACAAAAACCAGCTCGGAAAAGTCAGCATGGGAATGGAGCAACATATTTTCATCATGATGACCGTACTGGATATAAAAAGGGAAATCCTTCTGGGCAGTAAAATAGTGAAGATGCATTTCTAAATTCATAATTTGTATCCTCCCGTTCTGATATTTTGTATGCATGTCCGGAATGTCAAGATTAGTGTCCGTATTATTCTAGCGGATCCGCTGTTTATTTCGTATGATTATACTACAACATAAGCAATGTGTCAAAACAGAGAATACCTGGAAATATTGAAAAACAGGAGGTTTCTGGACAGACACAGGAAACGGAAATCATCCATAGTAAATCAATGAAAGAAACAGGAGGACATAAGAAATGGCAAATCCGTATTTACCAAGTTGGGAGTATATCCCGGATGGAGAACCGAGAGTATTTGGAGACAGAATTTACGTATATGGTTCCCACGACAGAGTGGATTCTGATGAATTTTGTGATTATAAACTGAAGGTGTGGTCAGCACCTGTGAATGAACCGGGCAAGTGGGTGTGCCATGGTGATGCATTCCACACGAAGGCAGACAGAGACCATGCTTCGGATATTGACTGGTCCGAGAAGTGTCTTTATGCACCGGATGTGGTGGAAAAGGACGGTAAGTATTATCTTTATGCATATGTTCTGGATTCCAAGGGATGTGTGGCAGTCAGTGACAAGCCGGAGGGACCATTTGAATTATTGTCCCGTTATGAGTATAATATCCCTAAGCATTATGATAACGGTACCTTTATCGATCCTGGTGTGCTGGTGGATGATGATGGCAGAGTCTATGTATATTGTGGTTATCTGGGCTCCTATATGTGTGAGATCAACGGAGACAATATGTATCAGGTGATCGACGGTACTTATCAGGAAAATATCATTCCAACCGATGAACCGTGGAATTTCTTTGAAGCATGTTCTCCGAGAAAGGTAGGAGATACATACTATCTGATCTATTCGCCAAAGAGAGGATGCCAGCTTGCGTATGCAACCGCTGATTCGCCAACAGGTCCATTTACCTATCGTGGTTATATCGTGGATAATGGTATTGATTTTCCGGGTGGCAACAACCATGGATCCATCTGCAGGATCGGTGATCAGTGGTATATTTTCTATCACCGCATGACCAACGGAACGATCATGTCCCGCAGAGGCTGCGTGGAAAAGATCGAGATCCTGCCGGATGGAACGATCCCACCGGTGGAAATGACATCTCTGGGCTTTGAGGATTCCCTGAATCCGTATGAGCTGACACAGGCGGATACGGCATGTGTCCTTAAGGGCAGCGAACAGCTCATGATCACGGAGATGGATGCATTTACCAGAGTCATTACCAATATTACTGAGGGTTGTGTGATGGGCTGGAAATATTTTGATTTTGGCGATGATTTTACCAATGGAACCATGACATTATCCTTAAAGATGCAGCCGAGAGGATGCAGCGGCAGAATTCATGTATATCTGGATGATCCGGTCGACGGAGAAAAAATCGGAACGATTGAATTTGGTACAGGAGATCATGTGGCAGAAGGTGTGATGCGTATGGTAACAGGCAGACATGCGGTATATTTTGTGGCAGAGGATGCACATAGTGGATGGGCAAAGAACAGTTTTACGGGCAGACAGCTTTTAGATCTGGAGGCGTTTGTATTCCGTAAATGATCAATGAAACGGAATGAAAAAATGCAGGGATACTTGTGAGAAAGATTCCATGCAATAGAATGAAAAAATAAGCAATGTGAAATTTAAGAAAGATAAAGGAGATTTAAAATTATGAAGATCAGTAATCCGGTACTCCGGGGCTTTTACCCGGATCCAAGTGTATGCAGGGCAAATGGCAAGTATTATATGGTATGCAGCTCCTTTGAGTATTTTCCGGGAGTTCCTCTGTTTGAGAGTGAGGATCTGGTGCATTGGACACAGATCGGCCACTGTCTTACCAGAAGCACACAGGTAGACTTAGAGCGCATCAACAGCTCCGGTGGAGTGTTTGCACCGACGATCCGTTATCATGAAGGACGTTTCTACATGGTGACCACCAACGATACCTATCAAAAAAACTTCTATGTATATACCGATGACATTTATGGGGAGTGGTCTGAGCCTGTATTTGTGGATCAGGGAGGCATCGATCCGTCTCTGTTCTTTGAGGATGGCAAGGCATATTTTATGAGCAACGGCAGTGACGAGGATGGCAACGGATGTATCTTCCAGTGTGAGATCAATATTGCAACAGGGGAGCGTCTGACCGAAAGCAAACCGATCTGGAAAGGAAATGGCGGACGTTATCTGGAGTCACCACATCTGTACCATATTGGGGACTGGTATTATATTACAGCCGCAGAGGGTGGTACGGAATATGGTCATATGATCACCTATGCAAGAGGAAAGAGTCCGTACGGACCATTTGAGTCATATCCACTGAATCCGGTTGTGACAAACCGTGATCTTGGAGGACACCAGAGCCGTATTCAGGGTATTGGTCATGGTGATCTGGTACAGACAGAGGACGGTACGACATTTATCGTATGCCTTGGTTTCCGTCAGGAGGGCATGTGGATGCCGTTCCATCATCTGGGACGCGAGGTATTTCTGGTGCCGGTACAGTGGCAGCAGGACGGATGGTTTACTGCTGGTGTGAACGGCAAAGTGGAGGCTGAGATGGAGATGGATCTCAACGCTTCCGGTGAGGATACCTGCTATGATGTTTCCTTTGAGAGGCTGGGAGCGGACAGTCTCAGATGGTGTCATTTAAGAGCATATGATCAGGCAAATTATCAGTTTACAGAGCAGGGTGTGAAGCTTCGGGGCAATCATTTCACATTGGATGATGTGGATGCGCCAACCTTTCTTGGAGTGCATCAGTCTGAGTTTGATACCACACTTGATGTGACTGTAGGCGGCAATTCTCCGGAGGCAGGTGTGACCTTCTATCTGTGTGAGGATCACCATTATGATCTGTATCTGGCACATGCAGATGGAGGTAGCAGAGCAGAGCTTCGTCTGACTACCGGTGATGCACAGTGTGTTAAGGCTTCTGTTCCTCTGGAGGAGGGGCAGCAGGAGGTTAAGCTTCATGTGGAGTCAGATGAGGAGATTTATACCTTCTTTGTAGAAATCGCCGGGGAGAGAAAAGAGCTTGGAAAAGCAAGAACCAAATATTTGTCTTCTGAGGTGGCAGGCGGCTTTACCGGAACAGTCATGGCAATGTATGCCGTAAATCCGGAGGAGAAGGAAGATGCCTGGGGCGAGTTTACCGGATTAAACTGGACTATGAAAAAGTGGGTAGATAATGCGTAAGTACAGAGGTGAGGATTTCCATGAACCGTGATGAGGAATTTCTGGCAAAAAGAATGATTGATCTGGCAGATCAGTCCTACCGGACCGGGTTATATACTTATACAGGATTTTTGAACCAGCAGGAGCAGGCGGTATATGATAGTATTCGTAAGGATGCGGCACCTGTGACTGCTACATTGTCTGGTGGTGTGGAGGGCTGTGAACGGCAGGTACTCCGTTTTGGAGATGAGGAAAGTCTGGGATATGATGCAGGCTTTCCCATCTGCTGCATTGAGATCCGGCCGCTGATCGAGAAGTTTTCCGATGCACTGAATCACCGGGATTATCTGGGAGCACTGATGCATCTGGGAATAGACCGCAGCACTCTTGGAGATATTATGATCCGGGACAAAACGGCATATCTGTTTTGTCTGGACAAGATGGCATCGTTTATCGTAGATAATCTGGATCAGGTGAAGCACACACATGTGAAATGTCGTCTGCTGGATCAGATGCCGGAGGTGGTCCGTCCACAGCTTCAGGAGGTGAAGCTGATCGTTCCCAGTATGCGGCTGGACGTGGTGATCGCAAAGCTTTATCATTTGTCCCGGAGCCAGAGTATTGCACTTTTCCGGGAAAAGAAAATCTTTGTCAATGGAAGAGGACAGGAAAATAACAGCGGGCTTCTGAAGGAAACAGATGTTGTCTCAGTGCGGGGACATGGCAGATTTATCTGTGATGGAGTTTCCGGAGAAACCAAAAAAGGAAACCTGAATATTCAGGTTTCCAAATATGTCTGACAGAATTTATGACTCTTTTGGTGGAACTGCGAAAAAACGGTTCCACTTTTTGTCATTTTGATATTCTAACATGCGGTCATACTGCTCATACATTTTCTGGACTCCGTTTTCCAGCAGATAGTAGTGATTGATGTATGGAAACAGCAGGATCAGCAGCGGGATCAACAGGATCGCCAGCCAGATATTGGAGCTGGAAACAAGTCCAACCACAACGGAGGTGGTCATCAGGGCAAACAGTACTGTGACGATCAGATGGATCAACCGCTCATGCTGAAAAAAACGGATCTGCGTCAGATGGTTTTCGATGGCTTTGTCCCAGTCTGTGTCTTCGGGAGGTGTCCGGAGGAATTCATCAATCTGCTGCATATAAGTCAAAATGCGTCGTTTCATAAAATCAGTCCTTTCGTCAATCTTTTGGTAGAATTATATCACGAATTCGTGTATATTTATAGGTGATGAGAAAATTACAATGAAGAAATGAGGAAAAAAGATGGATAAAATTAAAAAAGTAAAATTAACCCCGGCGGCCTGTGGTCTGGATCTGGGAGATGGAAGTGAGAGAGCAGAGTACGTAAATCAGGACTACATATTAAATACTCTCGGAAGACCTCACAGAAATATCGGTATCATGTATACCTATTATCCGAAGGACAAGGAGTGGCCGGAGCGTATCAGTGTGGCATGCAAGGATATGGAGATTCATTTTCAGTGGGATTACCCGTATGATGATTATTTCCCATATCGCGGCGGTCTGGACGGTGATACCAAGGGAGAGCCGTTTGAGCAGATGAGAGATATCCGCCGTCATGGTCAGGATGTTGCCCTGACACTGACTATTGACTGCTCTCTGGAGGATGAGTATCTCCGTCAGATCGCAAAGGATCTGAAGCCCTTTGGAAGAATGCGTCTGCGTATCAACCATGAATGCGCCGGTGACTGGTTTACCCACAATCAGCGTTTTTCTTACAAGGAGATCGGAGCGTTTTTTGTACGCTTCGCAAAGATCGTGAAGGAGGAAGCTCCACAGATCTCGCTGGTATTTTGCGGAGGAGCTGTAGGAGATCTGGAGGCAGAGGATGCGCCGGTACAGTATGAGGAGGAGTTTAAGGAAGCCTTTGATATTGCGGATATCTGGTCCAATGACTGCTATCTGGCACTTCATTACGGATGGCCTTTTGATGTATGTGAGAAAGGCGGGGACAGCTATGCCATGACACCGGTAGATCCGTTCTTTGAGCGTCTGAATAAAACTTCTAAGAGAATGACAAAGGTAAATCATGGAGAGTGCAAGCCATTTGTGATCTCTGAGTTTAATACAGACGGTGATGTGACAGGACCGATGCGGCAGGGAGATTCCATTAAGCGTTTTGTGGAGAAATTAAAGTCCGAAAATGCGGACTGGTTCGATGGATTTTCTATGTACCAGTTCCGGGACAGAGGACGTCTTGGACTGGAGATCGAGGATCCGAATAATTCCGCAGTGGGTATTCCTCAGCCGATCCTCAAGGATTATAAGGACATCCTGAAGGATCCGTTCTTCCTGCCGGGACTGGAGGAAACAGAAGATACAGCACTGCCGGTAACCCTTCGCTGGGGTGGTGCAGAGGATGCGGAGGGAATTGCAATTCCGATCACCTTCGAGAAGACGCCGGAGTTTTGTGAGATTACCTTTGAGGAGGATCTGAATCTCATGATGGAATTAAACGGACGCTGGTTCTATAAAGCACCGGGAACCAAGACCGTTGATATGATGTCTGCATTTTTTGAGACACCGGTTGAGCCTGGCACAGAGATGACTCTGAAAATCTTTGCACCGCCGGCAACCGGAGAGAATGATCCGTCTCAGGGAGAGGACTGGGCAGTCAATTATTATACCACTATGACGAAAATGCCACAGCTTCGTATCCGTTACGAGGAGATTCAGGAGGTACTGTAATGGAACACGCAATCGTAACCCTGAAAAAGGGAGAGGGACGTACCATCAAGGCAGGCGGAGCCTGGATCTATGACAATGAGATTGCCAGTGTCGTGGGCAGTTTTGAGGACGGAGATGTGGTTCTGGTCCATGATTTTGACGGCTATCCTATGGGAAAGGGCTATATCAACCGTCATTCCAAGATCCGTGTCCGGATGCTCACGCGTCATCAGGAGCAGGAGATCAATGATGATTTCTGGAAGATGCGTCTGCAGGCAGCATGGGATTACCGGAAGGCTACCGTGGATACTTCAAGCTGCCGGATCGTCTTTGGTGAGGCGGATTTTCTGCCGGGATTGGTGATCGACAAATTCAGTGATGTTCTGGTGGTGGAATCCCTGGCGCTGGGGATTGACCGCTACAAGGAACATCTGGTAGAGCTTTTGAAAGAAATCCTTGCAGCAGACGGTGTCGTGATCCGCGGCGTCTACGAGCGGAGTGATGCCAAGGAGCGGTTAAAGGAAGGCATGGAGCGCGTCAAGGGCTTTCTGGGACCGGAGTTTGATACCAATGTGGAGATTGTAGAAAACGGTGTCCATTATATGGTGGATGTAAAAGAAGGACAAAAAACAGGTTTTTTCCTGGATCAGAAATATAACCGTCAGTCGATCCGCTCCATCTGTAAAGGGGCAAAGGTGTTAGACTGCTTTACCCATACCGGTTCTTTTGCACTGAATGCCGGACTGGCAGGGGCAGCCAGTGTACTGGGACTGGATGCTTCGGAGCTTGGCATTGAGCAGGCCAAAAAGAATGCAGCATTAAATGGTCTGTCCCATATTGTGGACTTTGAATGTGCGGATGTTTTTGAAAAACTTCCGGAAATGGAAGCAGCAGGAGAGAAGTTTGATGTGATCATACTGGATCCACCGGCGTTTACCAAATCGCGTAATTCCGTAAAAAATGCCGTCAAGGGATACCGGGAGATCAATCTCCGTGCCATGAAGCTGATTAAGGACGGAGGGTATCTTGCCACCTGTTCCTGTTCTCATTTTATGACCTACGAGCTTTTTACGAAAACCATCGGACAGGCAGCAGCCAATGTGCACAAGAGACTCCGTCAGGTGTCCTTTGCGACACAGGCCCCGGACCACCCGATTCTGTGGGCTGCCGATACGTCCTATTATCTGAAGTTCTACATTTTTCAGGTTGTGGATGAAAAGTAAAATGGAGAAACGAAAAATGAAAATATACTATTGACAAAGAAACAGAAAAATGTTATAAATAATTTAGATAGTATGTTACTTGATTCGAAACGAACCCAAGGCATTAACTAGACATAAATTTTATAGGATATTTATGTGAGTTAGTGCCTTTTTTTGTTCCCATTTTTATCCCCGTTATTGTACAGATCCCGGGAAAACGGTGGTATAGAATTTCAGAAAAAGCGGAAAATAAAAAGGATATGCGAAAGAGCAGACGTTTTGCATAAATATCGCCAAGAAAGGAAGGATGAATTATGAAAGACAAAATTTTTGAAGTCTTACAGAGAATCGGAAGAAGCTTTATGCTT
The DNA here is from genome assembly GCA_934339135.1 of uncultured Lachnospiraceae bacterium. Lineage (GTDB taxonomy): Bacteria > Bacillota > Clostridia > Lachnospirales > Lachnospiraceae > Jutongia. Next base: position 92,698 of record CAKRHP010000011.1, read on the forward strand.
CCTATCGCAATCCTGCCTGTTGCCGGATTGCTTCTGGGACTTGGTAGTTCCTTTACCAATGAAACTACCATTGCCACGTATCATTTAGGAAAAATTCTTGGAGACGGAACGGTTCTCCATGCACTTCTGGTTATCATGAATAAGGTGGGAAGTGCCGTATTTGATAACCTGCCGTTACTTTTTGCAGTCGGTGTTGCGATCGGAATGGCAAAGAAGGAGAAGGAAGTTGCTGCTCTTTCTGCCGTGATTGCATATTTCGTAATGAATATTTCCATCAGCGGTATGCTGGAGATCAACGGAAAGATTCTGGGGGATGGAAGCATTGCAAAGGATGTGCTCAGTGGAACCATTGCTTCTGTCTGCGGTATCAATACCCTGCAGATGGGTGTGTTTGGCGGTATTATCGTAGGTCTTGGTGTGGCGGCACTTCATAACCGGTTCCACAAGATCCAGCTGCCAAATGCGTTGTCATTCTTTGCAGGCTCCCGGTTTGTACCGATCATTTCCACGATCGTCTATATGTTTGTGGGAATCCTGTTGTATTTTGTATGGCCGGTGGTTCAGAATGGAATCTACGCACTGGGCGGCCTCGTGACCGGCAGCGGTTATCTGGGAACTTTGATCTTTGGTATTGTAAAGAGAGCCCTGATCCCATTTGGTCTCCATCATGTATTTTATATGCCGTTCTGGCAGACAGCAGTGGGTGGCACCATGGAGGTGGCAGGACAGACGATCCAGGGCGGTCAGAATATCTTTTTTGCCCAGCTTGCAGATGCGTCACATGTAGCACATTTCAGTGCGGATGCCACCAGATATTTCTCCGGTGAGTTTATCTTCATGATCTTCGGTCTTCCGGGAGCAGCACTGGCAATGTACCGTACTGCAAAGCCGGAAAAGAAGAAACAGGCAGGAGGACTTCTTTTCTCCGCAGCATTAACTTCCATGCTGACAGGTATTACAGAGCCGATTGAATTTTCTTTCCTGTTTGTGGCACCAATCCTGTTTGTGGTACAGGTGATCCTGGCCGGTGCCGCTTATATGATCGCACATATGTTAAATATTGCAGTAGGACTTACCTTCTCCGGCGGTTTTCTGGATCTGTTCCTGTTTGGTATTCTTCAGGGCAATGACAAGACAAGCTGGCTGCGTATTATACCGGTTGGTATCATCTATTTTCTCCTGTATTACTTTATCTTCTATTTCCTGATCAAAAAGCTTGATCTGAAAACACCGGGACGTGAGGATGATGACCGTGATGTGAAGCTTTATACAAAGGCAGATGTCAATGCAAGAAAGTCCCAGAAAGGGGACAGTGAAAATGCAGTGGATGATCCTCTTAGTGCAGATATTACAAGAGGCCTTGGAGGAAAGAAAAACATCGACGGCGTGGACTGTTGTGCCACAAGACTCCGCTGTACCGTTTACAACGCAGATCTCGTAGACGATGCCCTGTTAAAATCAACCGGAGCCAGCGGTGTGATCCACAAGGGAAATGGTGTGCAGGTGGTATATGGACCGCATGTAACCGTGATCAAGTCGAATTTGGAAGATTATCTTGAAACTGCTCCCGATATCGAATATACTAAAGATAGTATTGATTCTGTGGAGGAGACGGAAGAACCACAGGAGGAGAAGACGGAACAGAAGGTTACAAAAACGATTGTGATATCAAGCCCGATCACCGGTGTGGCGGCAGATCTGTCAACGGCACCGGATGAGGCATTTGCAGGAAGAATGATGGGAGACGGAGCGGTTGTGACACCGACGGATGCCATTGTAAAGGCACCGGAGGACGGAGAGGTTGTCTTTGTATTTGATACAAAGCACGCCATTGGATTTATGACAGATTCCGGACTCAGCATGCTGCTGCATATCGGCATTGATACCGTACAGTTAAATGGAAAAGGTTTTGAAGTATTTGTAGAAAACGGACAGAAGGTGAAAAAGGGAGATCCGATGATGAAGCTGGATCTGGAGTACCTCAAAGAGCATGCACCATCTGTCACTTCACCGGTATTGTGTACGGAGTTAGAGGATAACCAGAAGGTCCGTCTTTTGAAGAACGGAGAGATCAAGGCAGGAGAAGAGCTGTTTGCTGTTGATTTCTACGAATAAACAGAAAATGTGAGGATCGGACATGTACAGAATTGGAAAGGTGTTAAACCATAATGCAGTGCTTGCGGTAAATGCAGAGGATGGGAAACAGTATCTTCTGATGGGAAAGGGAATCGGTTTTGGTAAAAAGGTCAGTGAAAGGGTAGAGCCGGGAGAGGACAGCAGGATCTATGCACTGCAGGCAAAGGATGAGCGCGGCAGTGCAGATGAGATCGTGAAAACGATCGATCCGGAGTTTCTGGAAATCTCCAATCTGGTATTAGATGAAGCAGAAAAGGTATTTGGCCACATTGACCGCAATATCCTGTTTCCTTTGGCAGACCATCTCTATTATGCGGTGGAGCGGATCAAAAAGCATGAGCAGATCAGCAATCCACTGACGGAAGATATCCGGATCCTTTTCCATATGGAGTACAAGGCTGCAAGCTGCGTGGTGCCGGTTCTCAAAGAAAAATTTGGAATTACCATCGGAGATGATGAGGTAGGATATATTGCACTTCATGTACATTCTGCCATCGATGATGATAAAGTATCTGATGCCATGAAGACTGCCCGCGCAGTGCGGGAATGCATTGAGATCGTAGAAAATGCCATGGGGAAACGGATCGATGTTATGACATTGTCCTATAACCGGCTGATGAATCATGTGCGTTATATGATCGTGCGGGCGCTTAGTGGTGAGAAGCTGAAAATGAGTTTAAATGATTATATGAGTGTAAAGTACCCGGAGGAGTTTGCCATGGCAGAAAAGATCTGTGAGCAGATCGGAAGAACCATTGGCTGTACCTTAAAGGATGCGGAAACCGGGTATCTGGCAATGCATATCTGTCGTGTGACAAGCGGTGAGCTGGATGGCGACGAGGATTAAGCAATCGGGATTACAAAGATGCAGTGGTAAGGTGTCAAATAGCAAATAATATAAATGTAAAATATAAACACTTTAGCAATAAAGTGGATCAATAAAATATTAAAATAATAAAAAGAAATGGAGGAATTCATTATGAAATCATTCAATTATGTTATTACAGACGAGGTAGGTATTCACGCAAGACCGGCGGGAATGCTGGTAAAGGAAGCAAAGAAATATGAGTCAACCGTTACGATCGTAAAGGGAGACCGTAAGGCAGACGCAAGCAAGCTGATGATGCTCATGTCTCTCGGCGTAAAGTGCGGTGAGGAGATCACTGTAGAGGTAGAGGGTCCGGACGAGGACGCTGCTGCTGCAGGCATGGAGAAGTTTTTTGAGGAGACACTGTAATTCGATTGCATATCCTGTCACAGGACAAAATGACAGTAAGCGTGAAGATATCATGCGGAAATGGAGGCTGTGATGGAAATATACGAGGGAAAGCCGATCTTTAAAGGGATCGCAATAGGAAAGATCTTTTATTATCAAAAGGGAAAGCAGCAGGTCAAAAGAGAGAAGATTCAGGACGTGGCTGCTGAGATTGCAAGATACGAGGCTGCCAATGAGAAGGCGTCAGAGCAGCTTCAGGCACTGTACGAAAAAGCGGTCAAAGAGGTTGGAGAAGCCAATGCGGCTGTCTTTGAGGTACACATGATGATGCTGGAGGATGATGATTATGTTTCCTCCATCACCAATATGATCGAGACACAGAATGTCAATGCAGAGTTTGCGGTAGCAGCCACAGGAGATAATTTTGCAGAGATGTTCTCACAGATGGATGATGAATACTTTAAGGCGAGAGCAGCAGATGTCAAGGATATCACGGAGCGTCTGATCTCCGTTCTCAGCGAGCAGGAATCTGCCGGAGAGATCGGGGCAGAGCCGGTGATCGTTGTGGCAGATGATCTGGCACCAAGCGAAACGGTTCAGATGGACAAGGACAAGCTGTTAGCATTTGTAACCCGTCATGGCTCTGCCAATTCCCACACGGCAATTCTGGCAAGAACCATGAATATCCCGGCACTGATCGGAGTGGACATCAAAGAGGAATGGAACGGCCACATGGCGGTCGTGGACGGCCGTGAGGGAAAGCTGTACATTGATCCGGAGGAAGAGGTGCTTGCGAAGCTTCAGGAGGCACAGAAAAAGGAACAGGAGGCAAGAGAGCTTTTGTCCCTGCTTAAAGGCAAGGAGGATGTCACAGCGGACGGAAAGCATATTAAGCTGTATGCCAATATCGCCGGCGTAGGCGATGTTGCAAATGTACTTGCCAATGATGCCGCCGGTATCGGTCTGTTCCGCAGCGAGTTTCTTTATCTGGAGGCAGAGGATTATCCGGATGAGGAGACACAGTTCCTGGCGTACAAGCGTGTCGCAGAAAATATGGCGGGCAAAAAGGTTGTGGTGCGTACACTGGATATTGGAGCTGACAAGCAGGTAGATTATTTTAATCTGGACAAAGAGGAAAATCCGGCTATGGGATACCGTGCGATCCGTATCTGTCTTGACCGTCCGGAGATCTTCCGTACCCAGCTTCGGGCGTTGATCCGTGCCAGTGCCTACGGCGAGATCGCCATTATGTATCCGATGATCATTTCCGTGGAGGAAGTGTTAAAGATCAAGGAAATTGTGGAGAATGTCAAGAAAGAGCTTGACGAGCAGGGCATCCGTTACGGCAATTTCGAACAGGGAATTATGATCGAGACACCGGCGGCTGTGATGATGAGTGAGGAGCTGGCAAAGGAAGTAGACTTTTTCAGTATCGGTACCAATGATCTGACACAGTATACCCTGGCGATGGATCGTCAGAACATGAAGTTAGACACCATGTATGATCCGCATCATCCGGCGATCCTGCGGATGATCCAAATGACTATTGAGAATGGTCATAAGGGCGGCTGCTGGGTCGGCATCTGTGGCGAACTTGGAGCAGATACCACATTGACGGAAACTTTCCTGAAAATGGGGATTGACGAGCTTTCCGTATCGCCATCCTTTGTACTTCCGGTACGAAAGATCATACGGGAAACGAAAGTGAAATGATCATTCCTTTCGTCCGTAGGTTTCCCGGTATTGCCGCAGAGTATATCCTGTTTGTTTTTTAAAATGGGTTCCCAGGTGGCTTTGCGATGAAAATCCCAGATACGTGGCGATTTCAATATAGGAATAATCGGAATAGATCAGGAGGTTTTTGGCACGGTTGATCTTCTCCTGAAGAATGTAACCGGATATGCTGATCCCTTCGCATTCTTTGAATAATTGGGAGAGGTAGTTGGGATTACAGTCTGCTTCGGCAGCCAGATCTTCCAGAGTGATCCGGTCATGTAAATGAGAAAAGATAAAATCCTTGCATTTATTAATGCGGGGATTTTTCTGTTTTTTGGAAACCCCTTTCTGCTGCTCTTTGATCTCATGAACCATTCCTGCATATTGGAACTCTGCCTTGTGAGCGAGAGGGGGGATCTGGGCAATGTCCCTGCACTCCTCAATCTGCTGGATGTAGGAATCACTCAGAGAAAAGGAAATTTCAGGAGAGAGACCTCCGCGGATCGCGGCACGGCTTGCGAGAGTGACCAGAACAATACCGAGATTTTTGAGATTGCGCAGGGAGTCTTTTGCAAGAGTGCCAAGCGATCCGTCATAATCCTCCTGCATACTTTTTTCCAATTGAACCAGATCACCGTTTTCTATGCTTCCAAATTCCCGCAGTTCCTGATCGTAAGGATTATGATGTATATTATTTTCATGGTTTTCAAACAGTATATCGTTGAAATTTTTCTGTACCTTTTCCTCATGTTCCGGGTTGAGACAGTTATTCTGTATGACCTGCTCGGCCGTTAATTCCACGCCGGTGATCATATGGTTCAGAAAAATCATATCTTCCAGATAGGAAGCCAGATCAGTCTGTGGAACATATTTTTCGGTTTCTTCTTCCAGTGTAAGATCATCGTAGTCGCAGATCAGGTAAACGGAGGAGGCAAAACTGACAGGTCCGACAACATAAATGGCATTTTGATCCGGAACGACGCAGTAAATATCTTTTTGGTGGATAGATTTCAGACAGGGAGATTTCTGTGGCAGTTCCTTCAGCAAAAAGGCCAGAAAATCCTTGTTTTTGATATAGGAATCCTGAAAAGAAAGGACTTTACAACAGGAAAAGATAATTTCCCCGTCGATGGAAAATTTATAAGCATGGGTGTGTAATTTTTTGGAAAGATATTGAAGTAAAATTGTATCCTGCATCATGGTTTCCTCCTGATCTGTCATATTCATATATGAAGTATATCATATTATCTGATAATTATGTTAAAAATCTAATATTTTTGATATAAAAGGAACTGCTTTCATCATAAAATGTAGTCACAAGTTAAGAAACGACCGAAAAGCTGAAACGGAATATGTCAAATGAAAGAAAGGCAGGGTGATCATTTATGAAAGTAAAGGGTGTTAATTTAGGAAACTGGCTTGTTCTGGAAAAGTGGATGAATCCGGCATTGTTTGAAGGAACCACGGCAGAGGATGAGTATTGGCTTCCGAGGCAGTTATCAAAAGAGGTATATGAGGCAAGGATCAAGATCCATCGCAGTGAGTACATTACAGAGCGCGACTTTGTGACGATCAAATCCTGGGGGCTGGATGCGGTCCGCATACCGGTACCATATTTTATCTTTGGAGACAGAGAGCCATTTATCGGATGTATTGAGGATCTGGACAAGGCGTTTAACTGGGCTGAGAAATATGGATTGAAGATCCTGATCGATCTGCATACGGCACCGGAGGGACAGAATGGATCTGATAACGGTGGAATCTGCGGCGTATGTAAATGGGCACAGAATCCGGAAGAGGTGGAATTTGTTCATACTGTTCTGGAACGGCTGGCACAAAGATACGGACACAGAGAAGGACTCTGGGGGATTGAACTGATCAATGAGCCGGCACTGCAGGGAGCATGGGAGCTTCTCAATATCCAGAAAAGATATCCACCGGTAGACAAGGAGATGGCAAAAGGAAGTGCTCCGATCACGGTAGAATTCATCCGGAAGTTTTATCTGGATGCGTATGACCGCATTGAAAAGTATCTGTCAGAGGATAAATACATTGTTATCCACGACGGATTTGAGCTTACCATCTGGAAAGATTTCATGCGGGAAGAAAAATATAAAAATGTCGTTCTGGATACCCATCAGTATCTGATGATGGCGGAAATGATGGGATGTGAACAGACGGTAGAGGGATACGAAAAATATGTAAAAGAGCATTTCATGAAGGAAATCGAGGAAATGCAGCAGTACTTCCCGGTGATCTGTGGTGAGTGGTGTCTGTTTAATTCTCTTGCCTGTGGCTGGGATACCAAGGGAGGCCAGACGGTGCTTAACGGACTGGAGGGCGCTTCTGTGGAGACATATACTCCGGATCAGAAAAAGGAAATCTACCAGGCGGTTGCCAGAATGCAGAAGGAGGCATGGGACAAGGGATCCGGATATTTTTACTGGAGTTATAAGCTGCTTACAGATACAGTCAACACCGAAGGCTGGGTCGGCTGGGACAGCTGGGATCTGGGTCGCTGTGTTGATTTTGGATGGTTTCCGTTAGATAAATAATTACAAAACAGGAGGTAACGATTATGAATGAAAATAAGATGAATCCGAATGCAAGGCTTTCCTTTTTAGAGCGTTTTGCTTATGGTATAGGAGACTATGCAGGAAACTTAGTATATTCTGCAATTAGTGCATTTTTGTTAGTATATTACACCAATGTGGTGGGAGCCAGTGCAGCAGCTGCCGCTTCGATCATTGCAATTTCAAAAATATTTGATGGTATTTCAGATCTGGTAATGGGCTACATTATTGATCATACTCACAGTAAATGGGGAAAAGCCCGTCCATGGATCGCCAGATTATGCGTTCCGTTAGCGGTATGTACGGTTCTGATGTTTACCGTTCCGGCATCCTTTGTTGGCAAGACACAGTTAGCATATATGTTCCTGACATACAACTTAGTATCCACGATCTTCTATACAGGAATTAATGTACCATATGCTACACTCAACGGACTGATGACAACAAACCAGTATGAGAGAGGTCTTCTCGGAAACTTCCGTAACCTTCTGGCAACAGCAGGTACGATGACGATCAACACAGTGGTATTAAAGATGACAGCAGCTTTTGGTGGTGGAGATGTTTATTCCCAGAAGGGCTGGACACTGACATTTGTTGTTCTGATGATCGTATTTGTGATCCTGAATATGTTTACATTCTTTATGTGTAAGGAGCGTGTCGTTGAAGGTGGCTCTGATCAGAAAGAAGCAAAAGAAAATCAGGTTTCTTTCATCAAGGGGCTCAAGGGATTATTTGTAAATAAGTACTGGGTACTGCTTGTGATCGCAATCTTTGCTATGTACTTTATGATGTCCTGCTTCTTTGGATCTGCTGTATATTTTGCCCAATATAATGTTGGAAATGCCGGGAAATATGCCATTATTTCAAACTGTCTGTCCATGGCACAGATTGCATTCCTGTTTGTGACACCGTTTATCATGAAAAAGGTTTCCAAGAAAAATCTGTTTATGTGTGGAATGGCAGTTTCCGGAATCGGATTTCTTCTTTCCGGTTTTACAACCAATGTCACGGTAACATGTGTATTATCCGTTGTAAAAGGTATGGGATTTGCCTGCGGTGGAGCTTCTATGTTCGGTCTTTTGCAGGATGCGATCACATACGGAGAGTGGTATAACGGATATGGCACCGCCGGTATGGGAAATGCAGCCTCTTCCTTCTGTATGAAGGTTGGCTCCGGTATTGGTACTGCAGCACTGGGCTGGGTTTTAGGTTTCGGTGGATTTGATGCAAAGAAGACAGTACAGTCGGCAAAAGCACTGGCTGCAATTAATTGGTCTTTCGCATGGATCCCGTTTATTATGGTTGCGATCGTTGTAGTCTGCATGATATTCTTTGATCTGGATAAGAAGTACGATCAGGTGATCGCAGATCTGGAGCAGGGAAAGCACCGTAACGATCAGTAGTGATCGGTACAAAACAAAAGCAAAAAAGACCTTCCGGGATCATTGTGGTTTTGGAAGGTCTGTCTTATATGAATTTATGTGTGATGGAGGAATGTCATGAAAGAATTTGAAAGAAATGATATTATATTCGGAGCAGCGTATTATCCGGAGTATATGCCCTATGAACGCCTGCAGGAGGATATTGTCATGATGCAGGCGGCGGGTATGAATACGGTCCGTATTGCCGAGTCGACATGGAGCACTCTGGAACCGGTAGAAGGAACATTTGATTTTTCCTATATTGACAAAGTGCTTGCGGCGGTAGAAAAAGCCGGGATGTACGCAGTGATCGGTACGCCTACCTATGCCATTCCTTCCTGGCTGGAGAAGAAATGCCCGGAGGTGATGGTATTTGATGGATATACCAGGGCAAAATATGGACGACGCCAGATCATGGATATTGTTCATCCGGTGTTTCGGCAATGTGCGGAAAATGTAATCTGTAAGCTGCTTGAACATACGGCGAAGCATCCGTGCGTGATCGGATTTCAGATTGACAATGAGACAAAACATTACGGAACAGCTTCTCCACAGGTGCAGGCAATGTTCGTGGAGTATCTTAAGGAGCGGTTCCATACAACGGAGCAGTTAAATGAGGTATTTGGACTGCGTTATTGGAGTAATTCGATCCACGACTGGTCAGATTTTCCGGATATGGCCGGCTGCATTCACGGCGGGCTTGCCAGTGAATTTGCCAAATTCCAGAGGAGTCTGGCAGCGGAATATCTGATGTGGCAGTCGGAGCTTGTACAGAAATATAAGAGACCGGATCAGTTTATTACACATAATTTTGATTTTGAATGGAAGAAGTTCGGAGCGGATATTGCACAGGATGGGTATTCATATGGTGTGCAGCCGGACATAAATCATTATGAAGCGTCTAAGGCAGTGACCATAGCAGGAACAGATATTTACCATCCGACACAGGATGATCTGACCGGGGCAGAGATTGCATTTGGCGGCGATTCCATCCGCACTCTGAAAAACAGCTCCTATCTGGTTCTGGAATGTCAGGCACAGGCATTTAAATACTGGACACCGTATCCGGGGCAGCTGCGGCTGCATGGATACAGCCATCTGGCAAGTGGAGCAGAGGGAATCATGTACTGGAACTGGCATTCGATTCATAACGGATATGAGACATACTGGAAGGGTGTTTTAAGCCATGATCTTTCAACGAATCCTGCATATGAGGAAGCGGGAGAGCTTGGCAGGGAGATCGCGGAAATTGGGAAGGATGTCCTGTGTATTTCAAGAAAAAGCCCGGTGGCACTGATAGTGGATAACCAGTCTTTAAACAGTTTCAAGTGGTTTCCGATCGACAGGGACTTAAGCTATAACGATGTGGTACGCCGGATGTATGACTGTCTGTATGAAATGAACATTCCATGCGATGTGATAGATATTCATCAGCTGGAAGAACGGTTTGCACAGGAAGAAAGGCCGTATCAGATGATCGTTACTCCTGCATTATACAGCGTATCAGATGAATTTGTGCAGAAAATGAAGCAGTATGTACAGGCCGGGGGTGTGCTTGTCAGCTCCTTCAAGTCATTTGTGGCAGACCGCCATTTAAGCGTGTATCCGGATGCACAGCCTCATGGCATGACAGAGTGCTTCGGTATGAGTTATAACCAGTTTACGGAACCGGGACGTACCAGAGTTGACGGAGAAGAAGTTTTATATTTTGCAGAATTGTTAAAACCGGAGGGTGCTCAGGTGATGGAACAGTATGAGCACAAATACTGGGGCAGATATGCGGCGGTTACAAAGAATGCGTTTGGTCAGGGATATGGATATTATGTGGGCTGTTATGTGACGAAGGACAAGCTGAAAGAAATATTGAAGGATGCCGTACTTTGTGCCGGCATTGACAATTATTTTGAGGACGATATTCTGTGGCCGGTAGTCATTCGAAGTGGGATCAACGCCAAAAATGAAACGATCCACTACGTCCTTCATTACAGTGAAGAGGAAAAAAGTATCCCATGTCCTTTTGAGATGGTGGAGGATATCCTCACGGGGCAATGTTTTAAAAAGGGGCAGAGTCTGACGCTGAAAGACTGGGGTGTTATGATCCTGCGGGAGAAGGAAGGAGGAACAGCATGAAACTGACTTATGTGGAAAGTGTTGGAGTGGAAAAACTGGAACAGCATGAAAAAACAGTGGAATTTGTTGATGATAACGGTATAGAGAATCAGGTGGTAAATGTTTATCCGCAAGTGAAATACCAGAGCTTTGAAGGGTTTGGAGGGGCTGTTACGGATGCAGCCGGCTATGTGTTTCAGCAGCTGGATCCGGAACAGAAGGAAAGACTCCTTACAATGTATTTTCATCCGGATCATATGAATTATCAGAAAGTAAGGATCCATATGGACAGTTGTGATTTTTCAACACATCTTTATTCTGCCCTGAAGGATCCAGGGGATCAGGATCTGGAGTCATTTGATTTTTCTGATACAGAGAAATATATTCTGCCGCTTCTTGCAGCGGCACAGAAGATGGCACAAAAGCCGTTAAAGATAATGTTGTCTCCATGGTCACCTCCGGAGTTTATGAAAACAAATAATTCCCGTAAGAATGGCGGCAGTTTAAAAAAGGAGTATTATCCGTTATGGGCAAAATGTATCTGCCGCTATATCACCGAGTTCGAAAGATGCGGCTATGAGGTAGAGCGTATATCAATACAGAATGAACCAAAGGCTGTCCAGATATGGGATTCCTGTGTGTATTCTCCGGAACAGGAGAAAGAGTTTCTGACCGGTTATTTATATCCGGCCATGAAGCAGGCCGGTCTGGAGCATGTGGAGATCTTTATATGGGATCACAATAAGGAACGCGTTTTTGAAAGAGCCTGTGATCTGATCGATTCGGAGACAGATGGCATGATTGCCGGAGCTGCATTTCACTGGTACAGTGGGGATCATTTTGAAGCATTGGATCTGGTACGACAGCAGTTCCCGGAGAAAAAGCTGATATTGTCTGAAAGCTGCCTGGAATATAACAAGTTTGATTCTGATGCAGAATCGGTCAATGCCGGCCGGCTCGCTCATGATATGATCGGAAATCTGAACCATGGTCTCAATGCATTTTATGACTGGAACATTCTTCTGAATAAAGAGGGCGGGCCAAATCATGTGGGAAATTACTGTGATGCACCGTTTCTGTATGATGAGGAGCGAAAGGAACTACTGCAGCGGATGAGTGCAGACTACTACTGGCATTTTGCACATTTTATCAAACCGGGTGCAGTGCGGCTCGGTTTTAGCAGGTATACCGATGAGATCGATGTCACTGTCTGGGAAAATCCGGATGGCAGGATCGTATTGATCCTGTTGAACCGGGGAGAGGAAGAAGTACCGGTTCATATAAGGATCTCGGGAAAAGAAGCAGAAATCCTGCTGTCTGCCCACAGTATAGCCAGTGGCGTGATCAGTGACGAGCAAATGCATCGATCAGTTTTATGAAATGGAGGAAATAGAAATGCTTAGAAATCCAATTTTAAAAGGTTTTAATCCGGATCCGTGTATCTGCCGGAAAGGGGATGATTACTACATTGCCGTATCTACCTTTGAGTGGTTTCCGGGAATTCCGATCTATCATTCTCGCGATATGAAAAACTGGGAGCTTTATACCCATGTGCTGACAGATGACAGCAATCCGGATCTCAAAAAGCTTCCTTCTGCGAAAGGGATCTGGGCACCATGTCTGACCTACTGCGAGGCAGAGGATATGTTTTATGTGATCTATGGTGTAATGAATTCTATGAATGCCCGTTATTTTGATGTGGACAATTTTCTGATCACGGCAAAGGATATCAAGGGACCATGGAGTGAGCCGGTATACCTGCATTCCTCCGGTTTTGACGCTTCGATCCTTCATGATGATGACGGACGTAAATACATTGTATCTCTGGACTGGGAGACAAGAGAAGGTTATGAGAAGCCGGGCGTGATCGCAGTTTCCGAGTATGATCCGGAGAAAAAGGAGATCATCGGATATCCGAAACGGATCTGGAAGGGTGGAACGGATCGTGGCTGCATTGAGGCACCGCATCTGACCAAACGAAACGGATATTATTATATTATGTGTGCCGAGGGCGGGACCGGATATAATCATTGTGTGACCATGGGGCGTGCCAAAAGTGTATGGGGACCCTATGAAGGAGATCCGCAGAATCCGATCGTCACTTCTAATCCGGTAGAGTCCAACGAAAGACACGATCCGGATCATTTAAAGCCGAAGTATTTTAACCCGGATGTGGTACTGCAGAAGGCAGGTCATGGAAGTTATGTGGAGACGCAGCTTGGAGAAGTGTATCTGGTACATCTCTGTTCCCGGCCATTCCGACCGGAGCTTCGCTGTACCCTGGGAAGAGAGACTGCCATCCAGAAAATGAAATGGACGGAGGACGGATGGCTCCGCATGGCAGACGGAAGCAATATTGCCAAGGAGTACTGTGAGGAAAGTGCATTGCCGGAATATAAGGTGTCCGTAATACCGGACTTTGATGATTTTGACGGCGAGGAGCTTGGAAACTTTTATTATGCACCCCGTATCATGCCACAGAGTTTTGCAGATATTCATGCCAGAAAGGGATATGTCCGATTAAGGGGACAGGAGTCAAGAACCTCTCTGAATAAGGTGAGTATTCTGGCAAGAAAGCTCACAAGTGTTTATGCAACCATAACGACAAAGATGGAATTTGTGCCGGAGGTACATCAGCATTCGGCAGGACTTATCATTTATTATGATAATATGAATTATATCAATCTGCGGAAATATTACAGCGAAACCCTGGGACAGAGTGCGATTTCCATTATCGCCCTGGAAAATGGAGAGAAAACAGAGTTTGTCAATACAAGAAAGGCAGTGGATGATGTGCCGGTCTATTTCCGGCTGGAGATCCGGGGAAAGCATTCACAGTTTTACTGGGGGTATGATGGGGAGCATTATGAAAAGATCGGTATTCCGTTTGATACCACAAAGTTTTCCGATGAGTATTGTAAATACGGAGAATTTACAGGAACCATGGTGGGCATCACCTGTGCGGACCGTGTAAAGCATAAGCATTATGCCGACTTTGATTTCTTTGAATATGTGGCAAAAGAAGACAGCCCGGTGGAGTAGAAAAGGAGGAACGGATCAGAAAAATTCAATATATAAAAACAAAGCGGAATAAAAATATTTCCCTTTATGAAATTTGGTGGAAAAGCCGGATTTCATAAGGGGATTTTTATTTACTCAAACTTTTTGAGCTACTTACTAAAAAACAAAATATTATAAGTTAGTTATTGCGTTTTTTTTTAAGATAATAGATAATATATTAGTATGATTGAAAGATTTAGATTATTACAAAAGAGGAAAAAATAAAAAAGGGGAAGAAACCATTATGAACACGTCAGAAATTGTCGCCAAAAGCGTAAGTATATTAAGAAGCTATTATCAAAATGATATTCAGCCGTTTATCGATGCCATGCATCAGGATATTTACTGGTATGGACCATGTGAGGGACAGATCATTCACACCAAAAAGGCATTGGAACAGGCTTTTATGCAGGAGCAGAATGATCTGACTTTTGAGCTTTATGATTTGAAATCAGAGCTTTTGTGGAAGGACAAGAATAGCTGTGAGGTAGTAGTAACATTCCTGGTAGATACCTTTTATCCGGATCAGAAGGTAATACGCTGTGATCAGAGAGTGCTTTTTAACTGGGGACAGGTGTGGCAGAAGGATGACAGGAGTGGCCGGTATCAGGGGTCAAAGATCCGTACCTGTTTTATTGCCAATGCGATCCCTATGGATGCCAGAGATACCATTTATCCGGTTCATTTTACGGAGACGCCTCTGGCTGAGAAATTTACGGTAAATCCATCGGTCAGACATTTGACGATCAAAGGGAAGGACAGCAGTATTCTTTATCTGGCAGAAAATGAGATCATTTCGGTAAAAAGTACAGGTCATTATACACAGTTTCATTGTATTCATGATGATTTTGAAAGCTCAGAGGGCATTACTATGATCCATAATAAGTATCCGGATCTGTTAGTACGTGTGCATAAAAGTTATCTGTTAAATCCCCTGATGGTCAAATCCATGAAACGGTTTGAAGCTGCAATGGTGGATGGAAGCAGTGTGCCGATCTCTACCAGAAAATATGTGGAGATCAAAAAAGAGATAGCTGGGAAGCTATAAAGAACTTTAGAAATTATTTATAATTTTTGCCAGGAAAGGTTCTTGACTTAAAGTCAGCTTTAGGTGTTATAATTGCGTTGATGTAATGGTCAACGCAATTTTTGTGTTTTGAGGAGGTAAAATATGTATTTAGAACAGATCAATGGACCGGAAGACGTCAAGAAATTATCAGGAGAACAGCTGACAGAGCTGGCAGTGGAGATGAGACAGGCTCTGTTAAAACGTGCAAGTATCCACGGCGGTCATTTTGGACCGAATTTTGGTATGGTGGAGGCAACGATCGCACTTCATTATGTCTTTGAATCCCCTAAGGATAAGATCGTGTATGATGTATCCCATCAGACATATCCCCATAAGATGCTGACCGGCAGAAAGGATGCATATCTGTATGAGGAGCATTATGACGATGTGACCGGATACAGCAGTCCACAGGAGAGTGAGCATGATCATTTTACGGTAGGTCATACTTCTACCTCGGTCAGTCTGGCATGCGGTCTGGCAAAAGGCCGTGATCTTACCGGCGGTAAGGGCAATGTGATCGCTGTGATCGGTGATGGTTCCCTCAGTGGTGGAGAAGCTTTGGAGGGACTTGACTTTGCGACAGAGCTGGAAAGCAATCTGATCATTGTAGTAAATGACAATGATATGTCCATTGCAGAAAACCACGGTGGTCTGTACAGCAATTTAAAACTGCTTCGTGAGACAAAGGGAGAGGCAGAGTGCAATCTGTTCCGTGCCATGGGTCTGGATTATGTTTATGTAGACGAAGGAAATAGTGTGGATGCATTGATCAAGGCATTCCGGAGTGTCAAGGACAGCACAAAGCCGGTGGTTGTCCATATTAAGACACAGAAGGGCAAGGGCTATGCTCCGGCAGAGAAGGATAAGGAAAGCTGGCATTATAATGGTCCATTTGATATTGAGACAGGAGAGCCGTTGGAAGCACCTCAGGGAGAGGATTATTCTGATATTACGGCAAAGTTTCTGCTAGAAAAGATGAAAAAGGATCCTTCTGTGGTAGCGATCACTTCTGCGACACCGACTGTTCTTGGATTTACAAAGGACAAGAGAGAGGAAGCCGGAAAGCAGTTTGTTGATGTGGGAATTGCAGAGGAGACGGCAGTGGCACTGGCATCCGGTATTGCAGCCAATGGCGGAAAGCCGGTATGGGGCGTATACAGCACCTTTGTACAGAGAAGCTACGATCAGATCGCACAGGATCTTTGTATTAACAATAACGCAGCAACCATCGTTACCTTCTGGGGGACGATTTATGGTATGAATGATGTGACACATCTGGGATTATATGATATTCCGATGATGGCGAATATTCCAAATCTCGTTTATCTGGCACCGGCTACAAAGGAAGAATATCTTGCGATGCTCGACTGGAGTCTGGAGCAGACAGACCATCCGGTAGCCATCCGTCTGCCGGGTGGTCCGGTGATCTCGGATGGCCGGAAGGTGACAAAGGATTTCTCGGATCTGAATCAATATGAGATCACCCAGAAGGGAAGCAGAGTTGCCGTAGTCGGTCTTGGTACATTTTATTCTCTGGGGCAGAGTGTTGCGAAGGAGCTGGAGGAAAAGACCGGTACAAAGGCAACGGTGATCAATCCGTATTACATTACCGGAATCGATCAGGAAATGTTGGAGAATCTGAAAAAGGATCACGACATTGTGATCACGCTGGAGGATGGTATCCTGGACGGCGGCTTTGGTGAGAAGATTACCCGTTTCTACGGAGACAGCGAGATGAAGGTATTGAACTACGGTCTGAAGAAGGAATTTTTGGACCGTTATGATGCGGTGGAGGTTTTGAAGGATAACCGTCTGACGAAAGAGCAGATTACAGAGGATGTTATGAAGTTTATGTAATATCCTTTGTGATCTCAAAAAAAGCAACGGCACTGGCAGCAGCGACATTGAGGGAATCGACACCATGGGACATCGGGATCATAACCGTGTGATCGCAGGCGTCAATGGTTTCCTGTGCCAGTCCTTCGCCCTCGGTGCCTAAGATGATCGCAAGCTTTTTGGCGTTTGCCAGAGCTGGATCTGTAATAGACAGGGATTGATCTCTAAGCGCCATGGCAACCGTGAGAAATCCCAGATTTTTCAGTTGTTCTACATAGGATCCGTGGTGAGAATCACCTTTCCCCGGGGGAACGTCAGCAGACGGACCGGAGGGCAGATAAGTCCATGGAATCTGAAATACCGTTCCCATACTGACGCGGGCGGCACGACGGTAAAAGGGATCACTGCAGGCTGGTGTCAGCAAAACGGCATCCATGTGAAGAGCCGCAGCGGACCGGATGATCGCACCGACATTGGTGGGATTTACGACGTTCTCCAAAACAGCGATCCGTCTGGCGTCCTGGCAAAGCTCCCCGACAGATTTCAGGGCAGGACGATGCATGGCACACAGCGCTCCTCTGGTCAGGGCAAAGCCTGTAAGCTGTGTCAGCACCCCATAGGGTGCGGTATAAACAGGAAGCTCCGGATAGCGGGAGAGAATCCCCGATAACTGTGTATCAATATGCTTTGTTTCCGTAAGAATAGAAATGGGTTCACAGCCCATATGGAGTGCCCGTTCGATCACCTTGGGACTTTCTGCGATAAAAATGCCGCCCTTTGGTTCGTAGTAATGTAAAAGCTGCGTTTCCGAACAGCGGGCATAAATATCAAGCTCCGGTGCCTGAAAATCGGTGATTGTGATAATCTCTGCCATGGAAGCCTCCTGTCAATAAATCCAGCGTAAATGTAGATAAACATAGTTAATTTTATAGCATATTGTGGATATAAAGTCAAAACAGGTATACCACATCATTACATATCAGTTTGAGCAATTTATAAATAAAATTCTTGACAAATAAACGGTCGTTTACTAAAATGAAAATGTAAACGGTCGTTTATTTTTTGGAAGGAGAAGATAAAATGAAGAGTAATATTGTGATTCGGTCAGAAGAAAAAGGAGAGTATCGTAAAGTAGAAAATCTGGTAAGGGAAAGTTTCTGGAATGTATATCGTCTGGGATGTATGGAGCATTATGTATTGCATCAGCTCCGGAAGGATGCCGCGTTTGTGCCGGAGCTTGATCTTGTGATGGAGCGGGATGGAGAACTCATCGGACAGAATATGTTTATGAGAGCATGGATCGCAGCGGATGATGGAAGCAAGATCCCCATCATGACAATGGGACCGATCTGTATTGCACCGCAATGGAAAAGGAAAGGATATGGAAAGATTTTGCTGGATTATTCTCTGGAAAAAGCGAAGGAGCTTGGATGCGGAGCTTTGTGCTTTGAAGGGAACATAGCCTTTTACGGGAAAAGCGGATTTCGGGAGGCAGGTGAATTTGGGATTCGTTATCACGGCCTTCCGGAGGGGGAGGATGCCTCTTTCTTCCTGTGTAAAGAGCTGATACCGGGATATCTGGATGAAGTTACCGGAGAATATACCACACCGGAAGGCTATCTTGTTGATGAAACGGCGGTGGAAGAATTTGACAGGCAATTTCCGACGAAGGAAAAGAAAAAGCTTCCGGGGCAGATTTTGGGGTAAATAAAGCAGAGATTGTTGGAAGACAGGAAAGTGAATCGTTATGGGAGGCGTGTTATGGGAAACACAAAGGAAGAAATCTTAACCGTGGCACTTCATTTGTTTGCGCGGGATGGATATGAAGCAGTATCGGTCAGCCGGATCGCCGGAGAATTGGGTATGACAAAGGGTGCCTTGTATCGTCATTATCAAAATAAGCGGGATATCTTTGAACATATTGTAAAACGTATGGAACAAGGAGATAGTGAACAGGCAGAAAAGAACAATGTACCGGAAGAAGAAATGGAAAAGAATCCGGAAAAATATCAGGAAACAACCATGGAAGATTTTTTGGAATATAGTAAGTCTATGTTCAAATATTGGACAGAGGATGACTTTGCCTCTTCGTTTCGTAAAATGCTTACCTTAGAGCAGTTTCGAAACGAGGAAATGCAGGGATTGTACCAGCAGTATCTTGCGTCCGGACCGGTGGGATATGTGAAGGATTTATTTCAAAGCATGGACATTGCGGATGCAGATTACAAGGCGGTCCGGTTTTATGCGGTCATGTATCTGTATTACAGTATCTATGATGGGGCAAAGGAAAAGGAAAAAGTGACGAAAGAATTGGAAACGGCATTAAATGAAATGATCAGAGAATTTTAACAGAATGAGGGAGGACAACAGTGTGATCGGGCGGTATGCTCCATCTGCCGGGATGATTGATCATTGGAAAAATGGAGGAGATTTAAAATGAAAGCTATGGAAAAGGACTGGTATAAAAAAATATAGACGCTTGATATCTGTGATATTTCCTTTGAAAATGAATTTGATGTGGTACTCAATATGGCAGATGGAGCTATTGGTTATCTGGAAAATGAGACGGAAAACAGAAAAATATTTGAAGTTGTTGCGAGAGCATTAAAAAAGGGTGGAAAGCATTTTATTGATATTATGAATGGCAGTTATGCGGACACACACTTCCCATGTAAATTGTGGGATGCAGGGGAAAATGGACTGACATTGTCTGCCTTTGAGTGGAATCGGGAGAGTAGAACGATGTTATACGGCCAGATCGATCATCCGTATGGAGAAGTTTTGTCAAAGCCGGAAATGTATGAGGGCAATACGATCCGGTTATATACCTTGGATGAAATAACGGAAATATTTTCCGGATTAGGGTTACGTGTTGGGGACAGTTATGCTGATTTCAGCGGAAGATCCTCCTCGGAAAATGAGATTCAGTTAATGGTATGTTCGGTGAAAAAGTGATATTACGATCATTGACAGATTGAGTATATTTTGATGTGTAGTTTGATATGAAAATAAAAGTAATCAAAAATGTCTTTTTAGGAAGAAAGGTGAAATTTAATGAAAGAAAATAAGGTACATAAATTAATGTGTTGTATTTGGCTTTTAGTGCCTGTGTTGTCTCTTGTGAGGTTAAGTCAGCCAATATTAGAAATTAGAATGGGTGCTGGTATTTCTACAGTAGCAGCATTGCCTACAAGGTCATATAATGGATTTCAATTGCTGTTTCATGGCAGTTTGGTAAATGCTTGTAATGATATTGTGGTAGATATAAGGAATCCAGGACTAATTCTTTTGAAAATTATGCTTATGATGCAGTTGTTTTTTGATGTGATTGTAGTATTCATCTGTTTAAGGGAATGGAGAAAAAAACAGACAAGTAAAATATTTTTATGGCTTAGAGGAATACTGTCAATAGGATATATGATGACAGCATTTGCAATCTATCAATTTATATCAGTATGCAACGATCATTTAAGAGTAAATCATTATCCGCTTCAATCCCCGCTCTCCCGGACATCATATGTATTCCCTGATGAATACGAATTAGAAGTAAACATTCTTTTTTCTGTCGGGGTTTTGATATTATTTATAGTTACATGGTTGTTTTTTAAAAAGAAAGGAAAAAATGAAAATGTAGAGAAAAAAATTAGAGAATAGCTTGATTTCAATTGTACTGATCTTAGCAATGATTTCAAGTTTACTGCAAACATCAAATTCTATGGCAAAAGTAGAGGATAGTTATCTGTATTCTGGCGAGGGATACCAGGTCATTTTTTTCATTACTTCTAGTTGGTCGGATGGATATGTTGCAGAGGTTACGATTAAGAATACGGGGGATATTACTTCTGTCCGGACTGCATTGAATGGAAGATTATATGCCAGGATGGAAAATGGAGAAGAAATATTGATTACAAGAAGATATGCAAGGGAAATTGAAGATTGTTTTATGGAGGAGGATGACGATGAAAGAATTTGATCCAAAAAGAGAGTTTCTGTTTGATTACATAACGGTTGTGGCAGAATGTACATTTGCGATTGCAGTGATCGGCAGTCTTTTTGCAAGAAATAACAGCATCAGTTTCGTCTATTTTTTTCTGCCGTTTGGGTTGGCACTCATCTGTATGATCCCATGTATTCCTATCTATCTGAAGGAGGATATGACGATTTCACAGATCATGTGGCAGAGAGGGATAGAACTCGTCGTTTTGGAAATTGCAATGTGTGTTGTGATTTATCTTATTATGGGAGATCGCGTTTCCACAATAGTCTATGTTGCGA
Source organism: uncultured Lachnospiraceae bacterium (assembly GCA_934339135.1). Classification (GTDB taxonomy): domain Bacteria; phylum Bacillota; class Clostridia; order Lachnospirales; family Lachnospiraceae; genus Jutongia. The sequence continues at coordinate 114,109 of CAKRHP010000011.1, forward strand.
TAATGATCTCCACGGCAGTTTGTGATGTGTTATCCTATCTTGTGAAGTGGTATCTGGAGAAAGAAGAGGCAGATAAGATAAACCAGCGGATTGCAGAACGCAGAAGGAGAAAAAAACGTTATGATTGAGTATAGTAAACTTCAGTTAGGATGTATGCTTCTTGTAATTTATATCGCGTTTATATATTTTCGTGAGCAACATGCCTATAAGGTTAAAACAAAAGAAATCGTGTTTGAATTATTGCTTTTTACCGGAATATTCAGTATTGCGTTTGATGGAATTACGGCATATACGGTAAATAGGCTGGGGCAGATATCAGGACTTGCCAATGATGTGTTTCATGCCTGTTTTTTATGCAGTCTTGATGCAATTGTATTTCTTATTTTCCTATATATTCTGGATATTACAAGAGGATTACCGGAAAAGAGGAAAATGAGAATTCTCATATCATTGCCATTTGTAGTAAACATGACCGCAGTGATCCTGTTTATGCCAAAGATTACATATAGACATGGAGAGATCACAAATTATTCCATGGGGATTCCGGTGTACGCCTGCTATATTATGGTGGCAGTCTATATGCTTGGATGTGTAGCTCTTCTGGCATTTGGAAGAAAAAACATGGGACACAACAAGCTTATCACAATAACAACCTGCATCGTGGCGGCAATAGCAGTGACGATATATCAGATGATATATCCGGAGGCACTCCTTACAAGCCTGGTATCGGTATTTGTGATCATAGGGGCATATCTGAATAGGGAGAATCCTTTGTTTCAGAAGCTGAGTGTACATAACAAAGACATGGTCATGGGCTTTGCAACTCTTGTTGAAAACAGGGACGGTAGCACAGGAGGACACATACGCCGTACCACAACCTATGTAGAAATACTTGCCAGGGAATTGAAAAACAGAGGTTTATATAAGGATGAACTCACAGAAGATTATATTAAAAATCTGGTTATGGAAGCACCAATGCATGATGTTGGAAAAATTGCCATTCCCGATGCAATTCTGCAAAAACCCGGAAAACTGACAGCAGAAGAATTTGCTGTTATGAAGACTCATGCAGCAAAAGGTGGAGAAATTATTAGAGAAACATTTCAATCTATGGGATATGAGGAATATGAAAAGATTGCATATCAGGTAGCAAGATTTCACCACGAAAAATGGAATGGAAAAGGCTATCCGGAAGGATTGTCACGCAAGAAAATCCCACTTTGTGCAAGAATCATGGCTGTTGCAGATGTGTTTGATGCAGTCTCCGCGAAAAGATGTTATAGAGATGCAATGCCGCTGGAACAATGCTTTGCAATTATAGAAAATGGAAGCGGACAGGATTTTGATCCTTTTATAGCAGATGTGTTTCTGGATATGAAAGAGGAGATAACAGATATCGTCGAGGAGGAATGAAAATGAATAATAAAGCCAGTATTACTGCCCTGATGAGTTCATTCGGACGGGCGTTTCATGCAGAAAAGGAAGAACATCCGGTTTTTGAGGATCATCTGGCCGGGAAGCTGATGACGGCACAAGAATATGCAGCCATTCAGGGATATATCCTTGATGGTGCAAAGTTTTTTGAACTGGAGACTGACCCGGCAAAGCAGGAACCGACAGAGCTGCTACGCAGAATTGTGAATGTCCATATCGCACCGTCACCGCTTTGTCGTGCGGCCTATACGGAGCAGGCATTAAAAGCTGCCGCTCTGACCGGCACAAAGCAATATGTCATCCTCGGTGCAGGCATGGATACCTTTGCTTTTCGGGAAAAAGAGTTCTTGGCGAAACACAGGGTATTTGAGGTGGATCATCCTCTGACCCAGACAGACAAACGGGAAAGGATTACCCGCACCGGCTGGACAGTTCCCGACAATCTTGCCTTTGTTCCTGTGGACTTTACGAAAGATAATCTAACGGAATGCCTGATCACTGCCGGTTTTGATCCGTCCGTCAAATCCTTTTTCTCATGGCTTGGCGTGACTTATTATCTTTCAGCGGAAGCAATCGACACGATGCTCACTGCACTATCCAGACTTTGCGCGGATGGCAGTACTATTGTGTTTGATTATCCGGATGAGGACTTCTTTGATGCCCGCGAAAAGCGTGTGCAGAATACGATTATGATGGCAAAAGCAGGCGGTGAACCGATGCAGTCGGCATTTTCCTATAAGGAACTTGAAAAACTGCTTGAAAAGCATGGCTTCCTTATCTATGAATTGCTGACGCCCGATGATATTCAAAAGGACATTATCGACAAGGCCGGGGCAGATATGAAAGCCTTCGAGCATGTTAATTACTGTCTTGCTGTCAGGAAAGATAAAAACACAAACCAACTGATTGGCTGTTGCGGTTTGGATTGCGAAAAGTGCGATGCAAGGATCGCAACAATTACAGATGACAATGCCCTGCGTGAGCAAACCGCCACTCTGTGGAGCAAGCTCAACGGGGTAACGATCACACTGGAAATGATTAACTGCGTCGGATGTCGCATAGAGGGTGTAAAAACACCGTTCTGCGACAAACTCTGTCCCGTACATAATTGTGTTCGGGAAAATGGATTGGATACCTGTGCTGATTGTTCGCAGATGGACGGATGCCCGACGCTTGGAAGCATCGCATCAAACAGCCCGTTTGTTTTGGACAACCTGAGCTGGCTTCGTGAGACAACAGAGAAAGGAGGTCTTAAAGATGAGTAACAATTTGTTTGTCATTGAACGCGCACGACCGGAAGAGGCGGCGAAACTGTTGGATTATCTAAAAATCGTAGGTAGCGAAACGGATAACCTCAGCTTCGGTGCGGAGGGTGTGCCACTTAGCCTTGAAGAAGAGCAGGACTATCTGCGGGCACAGTGCGGATCGACGGATAATGCTCAGTTTTTTGCCAAGGTAGATGGTGAGATCATTGGCACAGCAAGTTTGAATCGTAACCACAATCGCATGAGCCATCGTGGGGTATTCGGAATCAGTCTGAAAAAAGCATGGTGGGGCTGCGGTGCGGCATCGGCTTTGATGGAAGAAATTCTTGCTTTCGCCAAAGAGAACGGCTTTGAGCAGTTGAATCTTGAAGTACGCAGCAGCAATACCCGCGCCATACATTTGTATGAGAAATATGGTTTTCGGAAACTGTGTACATTTCCTCATTTTTTCAAAATCGATGGAGAATATATTGATTTTGATCTGATGAATCTTGAACTGAGTATAGCGGAACAGTTACGTTAATGCTTGACATACATACAAAATGTGGTATACTACAAATCAGTTTACAGTAAATTGATTTGTAGTATTGGAGATTTGATATATGCCTAGTAGCCCTAAGATCAAAAAAGAAGATATGCTGCAGGCTGCATTAGAGATTGTTGCTCAGGATGGGTATGCAGCTCTTAACATTAAAGCAGTAGCAAAGAAACTGGGATGTTCCACGGCACCGATTTCCTGGCAGTTTGGAGGCATGGATGGATTGCGGCAGGAATTGATTCCCTTTGCAGAGCAATATGTGGAGAAGACTTATTATAGTTTCAGTGAAAATGAGTTTGTCACATTTGAGCAGAGAGGGAAAGGAACCATAGATTTAGCGTTAGAGAAACCATATCTGTTTCGATTCCTTTATACGGGCGAGAGAAGCCAGCTTTTAAGCGATGGCTTCGAGTTAAAGCCCGATCCTTCCGATGGAACCAATGTGTATGAGAAGATAGCAGATCTGTTGGAAATTACGGTGGAGCAGGCAATGAATTTTGCCATGACGATGATAGTATATACACAGGGAATAGGAACCTTGATTGCTTCGGGAATCGTTCAGGATACAAAAGAAAATATGTATCGTATGCTTCACAATACGGGGATGACATATTTAAAAGGATTAGGTGTCAGGGAGGATATTTTACAGGCTTTATCGGGAGGTGATGATTCAGATGCAGACAGTAGTAACGGATAAATGGATCTTATGTCCGGTATGCAGAGCAAAGACCAGGACACAGATATTGGACGACACGGAATTAAAACATTTTCCACTGTTTTGTCCAAAATGCAAGGAGAGTTTTATTATCAATGTGAAGGATCATATAGTGGACTATCAATCAATTGCCAGACGCTAAGACGCAGAGCAGGAACGAATGTTTTTGCCTGCGTTTTTTGTTACAAGATAGGAAGGACAGCGATATGGATAAGTATTTGAATTATTGGGGATTGTTTTTTGTTATTGCGATTTTGATTCCCAATATTGTGTTTGCAGCAACATGTGAAGATGGTTTTGCAAATCATTATCAGAATAAACTAGTTGAGCTTTTTGAGCAGATTGGAAGATTTGGATGTTTTTTCAGCATGTTTATTTCGATTCCTTTTATGTGTAAAGGGTATTGGTTTGATCATGGGGAAACAGTTTATCTGATTTTGGGTGTGCTGCTTGTGGCATTATATTGTTTTGGGTGGATCATATTTTGGAGAGAGAATTCAATACGAAAGTCGTTATATTTATCAGTGATACCTTCCGTGCTATTTGTTGAGAGTGGTATTATCAGTGGAAACATTATGTTGGTGATATTTGCAATTATATTTGCACCATGTCATATTCGGATCAGTTATATGAATGCCGTTTATAAAGGATGATAACTAAATTTCGGGGAGGAAAAAAGTATGAATGCAATTACGAAGAACCGGATTTCGAAGGAGCAGATACAGCAAATGACAGATCGCGCATTAGGACATCCGGTTGCAATAAAAAACATTAAGATATTATCAGGGGGATTTTTCAGTGCAGTATATCTGGTCGAAACAGCCGAAGAAAAAATGGTACTAAAGCATTGCGGTATGGACTAATAGATCAGGTTATCGAGAAACGATGATCGAGATAGCGATGTTCTTTTGTATTTTCTAATAGTAGCCATTGACAAGTGACCGATAGGTAACTATAATAAAAGTAACCAATAGGTAACTTGCAAATAGAGTTAAATTAGGAGATAAATATGGAAATCAAAGAAAAGAACACAAAGGAAAAAATACTGGAAGAAGCTTTGAAGTTATTTGCACAGAGTGGATATATGGGAACATCCATGAATGATATTGCTTCAAAACTTGGAGTAACCAAGGCTGCATTGTATAAGCATTATAAAAGCAAGCAGGAGATATTGGACAGTATTATTGAAAAAATGAATGAATTGGATATTGAGAGAGTAAAGCAGTATGAAATGCCGGAGGGTGATCTGGAAAAGGTTACAGCCGAGTATAAAGAAACGGCATTTGATAAGATTAAGCAGTTCACAAAGGTGCAGTTTCTTCATTGGACAGAGGAAGAGTTCTCATGCTGTTTCCGTAAGATGTTGACATTGGAACAGTACAGAGAGCCACAGATGGCACAGCTATATCAGAATTATCTTGCAAGCGGACCATTAACTTATATGGAAGCTTTGTTTTCAGGAATGCTGGGCGATGAAGGAAAAGCCAGACAGACAGCACTTGATTTTTATGGACCTATTTTTTTGCTTTACAGCATATATGATGGAGCAGAAGACAAAAGTCATGTGATAAAGTTACTGGAAGAGCATATGGATCATTTCTTACAGGAAATGCAGATAAGTTGAAAGGGTGAAGCAATTTGAACGATGAATCAGAGCATCAGGAATGGATTCTTTGTCCGAAATGTGGAAGCAAAACAAGATTGAGATTAAGAAAAGATACGGTGCTTGCAAATTTTCCTTTGTTTTGTCCAAAATGCAAAGAAGAAAGCCTGATTAATGCAGAAAAATTTATAGTAAAGGAAGCCAGACGCTAAGACACAGTGCAGATTGTAATATTACAGTTTTGCACTGAGTTGTTTATATTATGGAGGTTAAATAAGAATGAAAGCAATCATATATACATCAAATACCGGAAGCACAGCGGAGTATGCACAATTATTAGGAAAGAAATTGATTCTTCCGGTACATAGTTTACAGCAGGCAAAAAACAAGGTGCCTGCCGGCAGTGAAATCATTTATCTCGGCTGGATTA